>NZ_JAJOYY010000004.1:0-374231 GCF_022565895.1 Nesterenkonia sp. YGD6
AGCTCGGCGGTGTCGCCATAGCGCACCTCGACCTCGATGCCGGTCTCTTCCGAGAAGGTGTCGATGAGCGGCTGGATCAGTTCCTCGTTGCGCCCGGAATAGAGCACCAGGCTCTCCTGCTCGGCGGTGGTCTCGTCACCGTTCGACGCCGGCTCAGTGGTATCGCCACAGGAGGTCGCGGTCAGGGCGACAAGTGCGCCCAGGGTGACCGCCATAGAGGTTCTGCGCATGAGTAGTGTTCCTTCGGATCTGAGTGGAGGGCTCTCGGACGTGAGGCCTGATTGGACAGCTATGAGGCTACCTTAAGATACGCAAGGAGAGTGTGTGTTAATTGAGTAAGGATCGATTAAGACACAACACCATCGTGCGGCAGGCAGGGGTTCCAGGCCGGCCTTCCGTCCCCAGGGATTAGGTCACCGGACGAGCAATTGTGCTGTACGGCCCGCGAAGCATCGCCGGCTCAGCGGATCTGGAGTTGATCACGAATCCGGGAGTCTCCGCCGCGGGGGATGCTGGCGCCGAGGGGATGCCGCTTACTTTGGCAGCTGTGATGGAGGTGAAATTCGCGGCATCGAACATCCTTAGTCAGAGAATGCTGTACCTGACTAAGGGGGGAGTGCAGTGTGACCTCGTGCATGCCGAGGTCGGCCGCGGTCTGTTTGATCGGTCGTCCTTCGCGGACCAGTGCGATGGCGCGGGCCCGGAACTCTGGAGGGTAGGGGGGGGTGGTATGTTCATCAGCATTCCATGAAGGCCATCGGCTAGCGAGGAATAGTGGAGCCCAAACTGTGGGTAGGTCAAGACGTCACCTTTCCGCGCGGCAGACCCAGATGGAAGTCCTGCGCCTCAACGCGAGCAAGCCGGGCGGCGAACGGATTGAAGCGCTGCGCGCCAAGCGGAACCACATGATCACGGCCATCGGAATAGGGGTCAGCGCGATCACTGCACTAACCGCGGTCGGCCCGGTCGTGGTCACCGTCCTCTTTGCCTGATCTTGAGCTATGGACACAAGGAGTCTTCGCCGGGTCCATTCATTTCCGTCAAAGTTCGGCCATGGTCACCACTAGAACCCAGGAAACACAGGGGCGAAATCAATGTGGGTGACGTTAAACAACGGATGATGCGTTCTGGATCATCTCGTCACAGGTCGGGATCTTCACCGCAGCGGCGTGACGCACCGACTCCATGAGAGCACAATGCGGACGGGCAGGACTGACTCGAAAGAGACCGTCCCGATACGAGATCACGGTACGGTCAGTCGAGTTTGCGTAACCTGGCTGTCGACTCCGGCGGATCATGCTTTCTCCTCAGTGGCCATGAATCGCAGGATTTAAGATGACAATCGTAGCGACACCAGGTTTCGTAGGATAGTGGCCAGGTTCTATAGGACTAGACAATGATCCTGCCCCGACTGGGCCCGTCGGATAAAGCGCCGATAATCTACATTATGTCAGGTTGTCCCTGGAGACAGATGAAAACTGCTGGCATGCCTCGTGCCCGCACCCACCGTCCTCATCGCTCGGGTGCCTAGCAGCGACTCAGCTGAGTCCGGGTTCGGTGAGTCTGAGCCTGCGATCAGCGTCTCAGCATCGGCGCGCGACAGGCTTGGTGCTGCAGCGACATCATCGACGGTGGCGCCGTTCTCGACCGGCTCGGCCAGCAGGCGGATCACGAGTTGCTCTGCGCTCAGCAATCACGCTGCGTAAGTCACCATGTCGGCGCGCAGATGCGAGAGGGTCCCCGGTGGGACGACGGTCGACTTGTCATGAGTCGAGACCAGCGATCCTAGTTTCTACACTGAGTTAGCAGTGAAGATAATGTCTATAAATTAGATTTACGGATACCCGTATTGAGCGGGATCGACATGTGTCGATGACAGGGAGCTCTCGGCCCACTCCACCTCTGCCTGGACCTGCACTCCCCTGCAGCCTGCGTTTCATTCCTACCAGTCGTAGGACAGACTCGACCCATGACTGATGCGGAAGAGATCACCACGCAACGCTCGACGGTCGCCGAATGGACCCAAGGCCTGTCCCAGTCCACCGGATCCCCGGGCGGCGGCGCCGGGGCCGGGACGATGCTTGCCATCGCCGCGTCGCTGACCTCCATGGTCGCCGGGTACACCGAAGCCGATCCAGAACGGCGGGACACGCTCGCCGCCATCCTCGCCCGAGCCGGCGATCTTCGGCAGACCGCCCTGCAGCTGGCCGACGACGACGCCACCGCCTCCCACGCCTTCGGCGCAGCCTTCAAGCTGGAGCGGGGACCGAAGCGCGAGAAGGCCATCCGTGAGGCCGCGATCGGTGCGGCGCAGACCTCCGCAGAACTCGGCGAGTACGCCGTCTCGGCCATCGACGACCTGTCCTGGCTGGCAGAACATGGCAAGCGAGCCGTGATCGCCGACGTCGTCGTCGCCTTCGGGGCACTTCGGGCCGCCGTCGCGGGTGCACGCACCAACGCCAGCTTCGATCTGGCCACCCTGAAGTCCTCAGGTTCCACACTCGAGGAGATCCAGGATCAGCACCCCGACCTCTGGGCCACCGTAGAAACGCTGACCACCGCGATCAGCCGCATCGATGCCTGCACCGCCTCGATAGATGATCGGGCAGCCCCGACGCACGCAGAGGCATAGTCCTAGACTCGGTCCATGCACTCCTCCCCCTCCCCGCAGGCAGCGCCGACCCGCCATGCCGCACTCCCCTGGCTGCTCCTGCTGCTGGACGGCCTGCTGGTGCTTGCCTTCGCCGCCACGGGCAATCGCTCCCACGAGACCGGACTGGCCTTCAGCGATGTGTGGGGCACCGCTGCACCGTTCCTGCTCGCACTGCTGGTCAGCTCGCTGGCAGTGCGCTTCTGGCGCAGCCCCTCGCGGCTCTGGCCGGACGCCGTCGTCGTGATCCTCGGCACCGTGGCTCTGGGCATGACTGTGCGCGTGCTCAGCGGCGGCGGCGGCGCGGAATGGTCCTTCATCCTGGTGGCGCTCGGCGTACTGGGCACCCTGCTGCTCGGCAGACGCCTGGTCAGTGGTCTGCTCACTGGCCGACCCACGCGTCGCGGCGTGACGCGCTGAGGCCAACGTGGGGTTCATGTCCAGCTCACTGCCAGGTGGTAGTCGATAATGTGGACCCTGTAAGGGTGATTCCGGGAGTGAAGAATGACATCTCTCCCAGATATGCCGCGCAGAAGAACTTCTGAGGAGACGTGACGTGAAAGCAGTGACATGGCAGGGCCATAACAAGGTAAGTGTGGAGACCGTCCCGGATCCACAGATCCAGCAGACCAACGACGCGATCATCGAGGTCACCTCCACCGCGATCTGCGGCTCGGACCTTCACCTCTATGAGGTGCTCGGCCCGTTCATGACCCCCGGCGACATCCTGGGCCACGAGCCGATGGGTCGTGTCGTCGAGGCGGGTCCCGACTCGAACCTCGCCGTCGGTGACCGAGTGGTCATCCCCTTCCAGATCTCCTGCGGCAGCTGCTTCATGTGTCAGCGCGGCCTGCAGACCCAATGTGAGGTCACCCAAGTCCGCGAGCAGGGCATGGGCGCCGCCCTCTACGGCTTCTCCGCGCTCTACGGCGCCGTCCCCGGCGGCCAGGCCGAATACCTGCGAGTCCCCCACGCGGACTACAGCCCGATCAAGGTCGGCAACGAGCTGCCCGACCACCGCTACCTCTTCCTCTCCGACGTCATCCCCACAGCATGGCAGGGCGTGGCCTACACCGGACTCAAGAGCGGTGACAGCATCGCGATCATCGGACTCGGCCCGATCGGCCAGTTCGCGGCGCGCATCGCCAAGCACCAGGGCATGAAGGTCTACGCCATCGATCCCGTGGCCGAGCGCCGCGCGATGGCCGCCCGCCACGGCGTCATGGTCTTCGACACCGGCGAGGAATCGCTGAACCAGATCCGCGAGGCCACCGACGGCCGCGGCCCCGACGGTGTCGTGGATGCGGTCGGCATGGAAGCCCACGGCTCCCCCATCGCCAAGGCAGCCCAGATCTCCGCGCAGTTCCTGCCCGACGCCCTCGGCAAGGCCATGATGCAGACCGTCGGCGTGGATCGCCTGGCTGCCCTGTACTCGGCCATCGAGCTCGTCCGCCGCGGCGGCACGATCTCGCTGAGCGGCGTCTACGGCGGCGCCGCCAGCCCGCTTCCACTGATCACCATGTTCGACAAGCAGATCACCGTGAAGATGGGCCAGGCCAACGTGAAGAACTGGGTCGACAAGATCCTGCCGCTGGTCGAAGATCCCGCAGATCCCCTGGCTGTGGACGACTTCATCACGCACACGCTGCCGCTGACCGACGCTCCCGGCGCCTACGAGATGTTCCAGAAGAAGGAAGACGGCTGCATCAAGGTCGTCCTGGATCCCACCAGGTCAGCAGTCTGAGCGGCGGCCACCAACCTGAGCCGGCTGCCTGCCGGACACACCTCTCTCGAAGGACATCAGTCATGACGAGCGATCCATACACCCAGCAGGACCCCCGGACGAAGTACCGTCACAGCGACCTCCCCGAGCAGGAGCAGCCGGACCAGCCCGGGCTGACCGGCAAGACCGGTCCGGAGCCGGATCACGGCGAAGCGAGCTGGGTCGGCCACGGACGGCTCAAGGGGCGCAAGACCCTGATCACCGGCGGCGATTCCGGCATCGGCCGCGCCGTCGCGATCGCCTTCGCCCGCGAGGGATCGGACATCGCCATCGCCTACCTCCCAGAGGAGGAGGAGGACGCCCAGGTCACGGCTCAGCACGTGCGCGAGGCCGGCCGTCAGTGCGCCACCTACCCGGTGGACATCACCGACGAGGAGAGCGCCGTGGGCATCGTGCGCCGCGCCGTCGAAGACCTCGGCGGGATCGACGTGCTGATCCTCAACGCCGCCTACCAGCGGGCCCGTGACGGCGTCGGTTCGACACCTACCGCTGAGGTGCGCAAGGTCTTCGAGACGAACCTCATCGCGCATATCGTGATCACCCGTGAGGCGGTGCCCCATCTGAACCCCGGGGCCTCGATCATCGTGACCACCTCCATCCAGGCGGTGGGCCCCAAGCCCGTGCTCTTCGACTACGCGATGTCCAAGGCTGCCCAGGTCGCCTTCATCGAGTCGATGGCAGCGGAGCTGGCCGAGAAGGGCATCCGCGTCAACGGTGTGGCACCGGGCCCTATCTGGACTCCGCTGATCCCGGCCACCGGGTTCGACGGCGTCGCTCAATTCGGTCAGGACACTCCCCTGGGCCGCCCAGGGCAGCCCGCGGAGCTCGCCGGGGCGTACGTCTATCTCGCCAGCGAGGAGGCCTCCTACGTCTCCGGCTCGGTCATCCCGGTCACCGGCGGCAAGGGTTTCTGAGCCGCAGCACCTGAGTCCAGCATGAGCCGACGGAAGGATTCTCTCCATGGCACGATCAAGCGTGAAGGATGAGGAGCTCTACGAACGCCTCCGCGAGGAGGGCAACTCCAAGGAGAAGTCCGCTCGCATCGCCAACGCGGCTGCCAAGGAAGGCCGCAGCAGCGAAGGCGAGAAGGGCGGGGAGGCGTCGAACTACCAGGACCGGACCGTGGCGCAGCTGCAGGATCGGGCCAGGGAGCTCGGTCTCACCGGGTACTCGAAGATGAACAAGCCTGAACTGATCGACGCGCTGCGCAACCACTGAGGTTCTCAGCGGGACCAGCAGGCCAGCAGACGGCAATGGCCGGAAACCCGTCGGGTTCCCGGCCATTGCCGTCTCAGCTGACGCTCAGTTCTTGTGCAGCATCACTTGCTGTAGCTGGGGCTTCCCAGGTTGCCGGCGAGCACGTCTTCGGCCGAGGCCTGGCGGTTCTCGACGGACGCCGTCCAGGTGCCCCACTGCTCGGGGTCAATGGTGTCGCCATTGTTGCCGAGGTTGGCGAGGCGCTGCTCCTCCTCCTCGGTGAAGTTCTGCACCGCCAACGGCAACAGGTGCGACACATCCTCCACGGTGAGGCCGATGTTCTTCGCGATCCGCTGACCGTAGTCATCGTGGATCATGAAGAAGTGCCAGACGATGCGCTCCTGCACGTCGCGCTCGGACTGCTCGAGCATGCCGGTGAGCACGTTGATCAGCTCATCGCGCTCCCAGTCCATCATGGTGTTGTAGCGACCGCGTGCCTGCAGGTAGTCATTGCGGCGATCGAGGTTCTCCTGCACCAGCTGTCCGCCGACGGCCGGAGCGTTGTTCGGCTGCGGCCCCGGGGACTCGTGTAGTCCATTGTGGATGGAGGGCTCGTAGTTCACGTGCGGGTTCTGCTCGGGATGCACGTCGTTGCCGAAGGACATCAGTCCGCCGCGCTGGTTCGTGTAGACCTTGCCGTCGCGGCCCTTGGGCTGGTTGACGGGCAGCTGCAGGTAGTTCGGTCCCACGCGGTACCGCTGCGCGTCCGAGTAGGAGAAGGTGCGACCGACCAGCATCTTGTCATCGGAGAAGTCCAGGCCGTCGACCAGGACACCGGTGCCCATGGAGATCTGCTCGTTCTCGTTGTGGTGGTCACCCACATTGCGGTTCAGCGTCATGACGCCGATCTTGCGCAGCGGGAACTGGTCCTCGGGCCAGATCTTGGTGTCATCCAGCGGATCCCAGCCGAGCTCGGGGTGCTCGTGATCCTCCATGATCTGGACGTGGACATCCCACTGTGGGAACTCGCCGCGTTCGATGGACTCGAAGAGGTCCTTCGAGGCGTGGCCGAGGTCCTGGCCCTGCACCTTGGCAGACTCTGCCTCGGTCATCGAGGCGACGCCGGCGCGCGGGTGGAAGTGGTACTTCACCAGGACGGTCTCGCCCTCGGCGTTGACCATCTTGTAGGTGTTGACGCCGAAGCCCTCCATGTGGCGGTAGGTCGCCGGGATGCCGCGGGGGCTGAAGAGGTGGGTCAGCATGTGCATGGACTCGGGAGTCTGGCCCATGAAGTCCAGGATGCGGTTGGGCTCCTGGCGGAAGGTGATCGGGTCCGGCTTCAGCGAGTGGATGACATCGGGGAACTTGATCGCATCGCGGATGAAGAACACCGGAAGGTTGTTGCCGACCAGGTCCCAGTTGCCGTCTTCGGTGTAGAACTTCACAGCGAAGCCGCGGGGATCCCGGGCGGACTCTGAGGAGTCACGGCCGCCGATGACGGTGGAGAAGCGGATCGCCAGGTCGGTCTTCTTGCCGGCCTCCTGGAAGAGCTTGGCGCGGGTGTACTTCGACGCCGGCTCGTCGCCGATCATGCCGGTGGCCTCGAACTCGCCGTAGGCCACGAATCCACGGGCGTGGACCACACGCTCCGGGATGCGTTCCCGGTCGAAGTGGCTGATCTTCTCGAGGAACTGGTAGTTCTCCAGCGTGGCGGGCCCGCGGTTGCCCACGGTGCGCTGGTTCTGGTTATTGGTGACAGGGTGACCCTGTCGAGTGGTCAGGATCGGATCGGTCTGTGCCAATTCGCTCTCCTTTTCGCTGCAGCGAGGTCCCCTGCGTCTCATGGACTGAAGAGGACCCTCACTTGCCCGACATGAGGCGGGCAGGCTTATGGGGTGGACTCTCTGAGCTTAGCAAGATCAAGAAGTTATTACGAGTAGTTCAGAACTAGTGGTTCAGCGTGTCTTCTCGAACGTGTCGCGGTCTTTGCGGAAGGCTCGGTGCCGGGCGTATTCGTGGACGGTCTCCAGCTGCTCGCGCTGGGCCTCGGCATCCTCGATCAACCCCTGGAACACCTGCGGATCCACCCCGAGGGCGTGGGCGTGGTCCTTCATCACAGACCACCCGTGAAGCTTGCCGGTGACCGCGGTGATCATCATCTCCGCTTCGAGCACCAGCGTGGAGGGCGATCGGCCGCCCGGCGGTCTGCCGTTGGGCTTGAGCCGTCCCACCCGCTCCCCCAGCCACGCGATGGTGGTGGACCCGGGTGGAGTCGAGAAGCCTTGACGCTGGATGAGCTTGACCAGAAAGCCGCGTTCGCGCCTGATCGCCTCGGCCACCTCGGAGATCTGCGGGAACACCGGTGTGTCGACGTAGTCGGCCGCCATGCGTTTGATCCGATTCGTTCCCGCGGTGGCTCCGGCAAGATGGTCGGACATGTACTGGCGCAGCAGCAGCGCGTCGACCTCTCCGCCCAGCTCGTGCTCAGCAGATGGAAGTTCCGGCCGGTCCGCGGCGTCGAGGTCCCGGGGGCGCAGCGGCGCCGAGGGGGCGCCGACCCCGGCGGCCATGCCCTGGACGAGCTCCTCCAGTGCCTGGGCACCGGAATGCTCCGGTGCCCAGTGGAGCTCCTTCTTCGCCCGGGAGTTGTCCATCACCGGCACGTGGCGGCCCATGTCCAGCCAGCCTTCATCCGTCGGGAGGATCCCGGCCCGGTGGGCGGCCTTGATCATCGGACGAAGCGCAGCAGCCGGCAGCGGGAGCGCGATTCCTGGGGATTTCTCACCGGAGACGACCTTCGCGATGGCGTCCCCGTCGAGCAGGTCATCGGCGCAGATGTTGAATGCGCCCTGTGCCCCCAGAATCGCGGCCTGTGCGTAGGCGGCAGCCAGGTCATCGGCGTGCACAGCCTGGGTGCGAATGCCGCCGGGGACCGGAACCACCGCAGGCCGGAAGAGCTGCAGCAGCTGCACCGGTGCCAGCTTTCCGGCGAAGTAGCGCTGGATCTCGGAGCCGGCTTCGCGTTGGAAGACCAGCCCGGGTCGCAGCCGGGCCAGTGAGAAGTCAGGATGAGCCTGCAGGAACTCGTCCATGACGCGCTCCTGGGCCACCTTGTCCTCGCTGTAGTGGGACCCGGGGATGCCCTCGGTGGGCCACTGCTCATCGTGCGCGACGTCATCCTCGGCTGGCGAGTACACCCCGACCGAGGAGGCGACGACGGCCTGGCGCACCCCCGCCTGGGCCGCGGCTTCCAGCACGTGCCGGGTCCCGTCGACATTGACCCGGCGCAGCAGGGTGCGCTCCTTGTTGGGCTGGATCAGCCAGGCCAGATGGATCACGGCGTCGCAGCCGGAGAGCGCCTCGGCCAGCTCGGGCACGACCTCGCTGTACTGGATGTCCGCGCGATGCCACTGCGCGTCCGCATACGGGGCGGCGTCGGTGTCGGGGAGTCTCCGTGCGATCCCCAGCACGCTGTCCACCTCGGTGCGGCTGCTCAGGTGCCTCAGCACCGCTGTTCCGACGTTGCCCGTGGCTCCGATGACGGCGATGCGCATAGGTCCTCCTGCTCGGTGGTATCTGGTCTGGGTGCTCAGTTCAGCGCACGCCCCGCGGTCTTCACCAGCGGGCGTGGACCGAGGGCGCGATCTTATCGGCGTAGAGCCTGCTCACCGCTGCCCGGAAGTCTTCGGAGAGCTTCGGCACTCCACCGGCCTGCGCGTTCTGGCGGGCCTGCTCGGCATTGCGCGCCCCGGGGATGACGGTGCTCACGCCGGAGGACTGGACGACCCAGGCCAGGGCCGCCGTCGTCGGCTTCAGCCCCTCCTGCTTGGCCAGCTCTGAGAACTCCGCGGCCGCCTCGACCCCGGTGGCGAAGTCCACGCCGGAGAAGGTCTCCCCGATGTCGAAGGCCTCACCGGAGCGGTTGTAGCTGCGGTGATCGGTCTCCTCGAAGGTGGTGTCCTTCGTGTAGCGGCCGCTGAGCAGTCCGCTGGCGAGCGGGACGCGCGCGATGATGCCCACTCCGGCTTCCTGTGCGGCCGGCAGCACGGCCTCCAGCGGCTTCTGCCGGAAGGCGTTGAGGATGATCTGCACCGAGGCCACATTGGGGCGGGCGATGGCGCTCAGGGCCTGGTCAGTGGTCTCCACGCTGACGCCGTAGTGGGCGATGGCGCCGGATTCCACGAGGGCATCCAGGCGGTCGAAGACGGCATCTGAGCTGAAGACATCATCGTTGGGGCAGTGCAGCTGGACGAGGTCCAGGGTGTCTCTGCCGAGGTTCTTCCGGGAGCGGTCGATCCAGGCCTGGAAGTTCTCAGCCGTGGCGTGCTCGAGGCTGGGTTCTTCCGCGCGGCGGATCATCTTGGTGGCGACCAGTCCGGTCCATTCAGGGTTCTTGCCCAGCCATGTGCCGATCAGCTGCTCGCTGAGGCCGTCGCCATAGACGTCTGCAGTGTCGAACATGGTGACGTCCTGCTCAGCTGCGGCATCCATGACGGCGTAGGCGTCGGCTTCCTCGACGCGACCGAAGTCCCCGCCGAACTGCCAGGTGCCGAGACCGATGGTGGATACTTCGCGACCGGTGCGGCCAAGGACACGATGCTGCATAGGGAAACCTCCGAGGTTGGCTGTGATCTGAGACAGCTGTGACGATCGACACCAGCCTACTCCTCACCGAGGACACGTCTCAGGTCCCGGCGCGCCGGCTTGGCGCGGAGAGAACAGCCAGGTCAGCGGGGGGGCATGCGGGCATACGAAAAAGGTCCGGAGTCCTGTTGGACTCCGGACCTGCTTCGCTCTGGTGGAGGTAAGGGGATTCGAACCCCTGACCTTCCGCATGCCATGCGGACGCGCTACCAGCTGCGCCATACCCCCAGATCATCACCCCGGCTCAGCAACTGCGCCGCGGCAACTCCCCTACTGTACTGTGAACCCGAATCGCTGCGCAAATCGGCGTCCAACTACCAGAGAATTGCCTGGCCCAGCCGCTGACCTGGGGCTATGCGCCCCTACCTACGGTGCATCAGGAAGCTGCAGGTCGACCTTGGCAACATCGGCATAGAGCCTGTCGAGGCCGTAGACCGCGCGTTCTTCTTCATGCTGGACATGGACGACCATGTGTCCGTAGTCCAGCAGCACCCAGGTACCGGTGCCGCGGCCTTCACGGCGCAGCGGTGAGGAGTCGTGGACCTCTTTGAGCTGGCGCTCGACCTCGTCGACGATGGCGCCGATCTGCCGTTCAGAAGGTGCCGAGCAGACCAGGAAAGCGTCGGTGATGCCGAGCCGCTCCCCCACGTCCAGCCCGACGATGTTTGTCGCGAGTTTGTCCGCAGCCGCAGAGGCCGCGGTGCGGAGTTCAGAGAGCACTAGTTCGGTGATAGCCATGACGTCCAAGCTTAGAGGATGAATGAGAGTACAACACCGACCGTGATGATCAGCAGCAGGGCGAGAATGATCACAAGCCAGCCCATCATGGACTGACGCGCTCCCTGACGTGTGCTGTGTTCGACCATCGCGTCGATTTCGAGACCGTGGGCTCCGCGCGCCTGGATCGGTTCGATGGATCCGGTCGCGTAGACGGTCGGCTCCGCGGGCTCATCAGATTCCAGGTGAGCCCGCAGGGTCTTGCGCGTGATCACGTCGGACTCGGGCCGCAGAGGACGCCGCCGCTCCTCATCATCCCGGTCCGCCTCGACCTGTTCCCTGCGCAGCCGTTCCTGGTTGGCCTGCATCGCCCGGGCTGCGAGGGCCTGCTGCTTCTTCAGCAGCTCGGGATCCACTCGGTCTGGATCATCGGCGGCGACCACGGCCTGGGTGAGCTCCCGCAGCTCCGCGATCCTGTCCTCGGCGGCGAGATCAGCTTCGGACCAGTCGGTCTCTGCCCGATCCTCAGGCGTCTCACCCTCTTCGGCACCGAAGAACTCGGCCTCTTCAGGCTGCTGAGATTCCGAGTGGTCAGCCTCAGCAGCCGCCACGGCTGCCGAAACGGGTGTGGAGTCCTGGGTGGAAGGCGCTGGGAGGGAGAATTCCCAGGCGGCGGCAGGCGCTGTGCTGGAGCTGGATCCGCTGGTGGACTCGGAACCGGTCGTGAACGCGGGGGCTGTGCCGGACCCGCCGACGGCGCCGGGCTCGGGGTCGTTGAGGGATTCAGCGGCCTCGGGGGATCCAAGGCCACTCTCCGGCGCGGTCGCGTCGGCTGAGACCCCGTCGATGACCCGCTTCGGCGCACGACGCTTTCCGGTGCGCTTCTGGGCGAGCTCAGCTTCGCGCTGACGGCGCAGCTCCTTGCGGGAGACCGGAAGGTACCGGGCGCGCAGATCTTCGCCGTCTGACGCGTCGTTCAGCTCGGTGTTCTCTGCGGTCATCGTGCGGCCTCCTGAAGTCCCCGGCCAGACAGTGCTGCCCGAGTAGGGACGTTGCCCTGGATCAAATCGGTCTCAATGGTGGAGCACCGATGTCCATCGTATGCCGAGGCGTGAGGGTGCGGAGCACTCAACGCGCGGGGTCCGCTGAATCTGGTTGGTACAGCCGGTGCTTGGCGATGTATTGCACCACGCCGTCGGGCACCAGGTACCAGACCGGCTTCTCGGCGCGGACGCGTTCGCGGCAGTCCGTGGAGGAGATCGCCATCGCCGGGATCTCCATCAGGGAGATCTCATCGGTCCGGCCGAAGTCCTCGGAGATGTACCCGGGACGGGTCACCGAGACGAAGTGCGCGAGCTCCCAGAGCTCATCGACGTTCTTCCAGGACATGATCTGGGCCATCGCATCGGCACCGGTGATGAAGAACAGCTCAGCATCGGGGTACATCTCGCGAAAGTCGCGCAGGGTGTCGATGGTGTACGTCGCTCCCCCGCGGTCGATGTCCACGCGGGACACGGTGAAACGAGGATTTGCGGCCGTGGCGACCACGGTCAGCAGGTAGCGATGCTCAGCGGGCGCGACCTCACGGCCCGCTTTCTGCCACGGCTCCCCCGTGGGGACGAAGATGACCTCATCGAGGGCAAACTCTGTTGCCACCTCGCTGGCCGCGACCAGGTGACCGTGATGGATCGGGTCGAAGGTGCCACCCATGATCCCCAGTCGCAGCGGACCTGGAGCACGCTCAGAGGTCGCCGCGACGCGCGGGTGACGTTGCGCCAAGAGGGTCAGTGATCGCTGTGCGGTGCCGCGGGCAGCTGGCGGCCCTTATCGGCGAAGCTCATGGTGATCAGCAGCAGGAACATCAGCAGGACGAACATGATGATGCCGAACCAGTGCGCTTCGATCGGCAGCGCGCTGGGCTCCTCGGCGCCGAGAACTGTGGCGATGACGTGCAGGTTGAACATGCTTCTCCCTCAGGTGGGATGAACGTGGATTTATCGATCCCCAGTGTACGGGAATCAGGCGCGGACCTGGCCCTCGCCGCGGACGATCCACTTGGTGGTGGTCAGCTCGGCCATTCCCATGGGCCCGCGGGCGTGCATCTTCTGGGTGGAGATGCCGACCTCCGCACCGAGGCCGAACTGCCCGCCGTCGGTGAAGCGGGTGGACGCGTTGACGATCACGGCCGCGGCATCGACCTCGGCGACGAACCGGTCGGCGTTGGCCACCGAGTCGGTGACGATCGCCTCGGTGTGCCCGGTGGAGAAGCGGGTGATGTGTGCGATGGCGTCATCGAGTGAGTCCACCACTCCGACGGCCATCTCCAGGTCGTGGTACTCGGTGGCGTAGTCGTCTTCGGTGACCTCGGTGACGGTGCCGAACTTCACCGGATCCTCGGTGAGGCTCTCCGGCTGGGTGGCGGGCAGCCACTCGCGGGCACGCGCGTCCACGTGCAGGTTCACGCCGCTGCGCAGCAGCCCGCGCAGGACCTCCTGGCCGGCCTCGGCGGCGTGGGCGTGCAGGAGCAGGGTCTCGGCGGCGTTGCAGACGCTGGGCCGCGATGTCTTGGCGTTGACCACGATGTTGCGTGCGGTCTCGGCGTCGGCGTGGGCGTCGATGTAGATGTGCACGTTGCCCTCACCGGTTTCGATCACCGGCACTCTTGAGTTCTGCACCACGTGCTGGATCAGTTCCCGGCCTCCGCGCGGGATGAGCACGTCGACGGAGCCGCGCTGGGTCATCAGCGCGGTGGCACCCTCGCGTCCGAAGCTGTCGATGGACTGCACCGCGTCGACGGGCACCGCGGTCGTGCGCAGCGCGTCGCGGATGATCGCCAGCAGCATCTCGTTGGTCTTCTGCGCGGCGGACCCGCCGCGCAGGATCACGGCGTTGCCGGACTTGAGCCCGAGGGCTGCGATGTCCACGGTGACGTTGGGGCGGGCCTCGTAGATCACTCCCATCACTCCGAGCGGAACGCTGACCTGGGTCAGTCGCAGCCCATTGGGCAGCGTGCGGCCCTGCAGCACCCGACCGACGGGGTCGCTGAGGCCCATGATCTCTTCCACGGATGCGGCGAGGGCCTCGATGCGTTCCTGGCTCAGCGCCAGCCGGTCCAGCAGCGAGCGGCTGAGTCCTGCTTCGCGGCCTCGCTCGAGGTCTTCATGGTTCGCCTCGGTGAGGGAGACGACGGACTCGCGAAGGCCGGAGGCCACTGCAGCCAGGGTCCGGTCCTTGTGCTCGCGGTCGAGGCCGCGGAGACCCCGGGATGCTTCGCGGGCGCGCTCGGCGACTGCGCTGATGCCGTCGGCGACCTCCTGCGGGACGTCCTTCGGGGTCTCACCCGGGACGTCCTTCACCGTCTCCTCGGAGTCGTCCTTCGCGGAGCTGGTCTCGGGCTGCTGGGTCTTCTGCTGGTCTGCCATGCTCACAGCCTAGTCTCGATGCGGACGATGTCATCTGCATGAATCACTGCACGTTCATATTCCGGCCCCAGGTCGGTGCCCAGCTCGGCGGTGGAGCGCCCGAGCATCTGCGGGAGCTCGGTGGAGGAGTACCCCACCAGTCCCCTGGCCCGCACGGTGCCGGCCCGGTCGGTGATCTCCACCGGGTCCGAAGCCTCGAAGTCCCCGGTCAGGGCGAGGATCCCGGCCGGCAGCAGTGAGCGTCGACCTTCGACGACGGCGGCGACAGCCCCGTCGTCGATGCTCAGCCGGCCCTTGGGGTGGGCCAGGTGGGCGATCCAGGCGGACCGGGCGCCGCGGCGTCGTCCCCTGGCCTCGAAGAAGGTGCCCACGTCTTCGCCGTGGAAGAGCCGGCGGGCGTTCGGCGCGGAGGTCAGCAGCGCCGGGATGCCGCTGGAGGCGACGATCTGGGCGGCTTCGACCTTGGTCACCATGCCCCCGGTGCCGACGCCGGCCTTCCCGCGGCGGCCCAGTGTCACCCCGGTCAGGTCCTCGGGACCGGAGACATGGGAGACCGGTGAGCCGCCCTGTTCCGGCGGCCCGTCGTAGAGGGCGTCCACGTCGGAGAGCAGGATCAGCGCGTCCGCGCGGAGCAGGTTCGCGGTCAGCGCGGCGAGCCGGTCATTGTCGCCGAAGCGGATCTCGTGGGTGGCCACCGCGTCGTTCTCGTTGATCACCGGGACCGCTCCGAGGCTGAGCAGCTTCTCCAGGGTGCGCAGCGCGTTGGTGTACTGGGTGCGCCGCATCAGGTCCTCCACGGTCAGCAGCACCTGCGAGACGGTGGTCTGATACTGGGCGAAGGCCCGGGTGTAGTGCGCCAGCAGCAGCCCCTGGCCGACGGCGGCCGCAGCCTGCTGGGTGGCGAGGTCGGCCGGCCGGGTGCCCAGACCCAGCGGGGCCAGGCCCGCGGCGATCGCACCTGAGGAGACCAGCACGACCTCGGTGCCGCGCGCACGCAGCACCTGCAGATCCGCGACCAGCCGATTCAGCGCGTCCACGGAGATCCCCCCGTCAAGGGTGGTCAGCGAGGAGGAGCCGATCTTCACCACCACGCGCCTGGCGTTGACCAGGTCCGTGCGGGCGGTGACCATCGATTCGGTCAGCCGGGGCGTGCTCATCGCTGGTCGGCCTCCGCCTCATCAGTGCCGAAGCCCTCGTCCTGCAGGTCGTCAGGATTGCCGTGCGGGTAGAAGATCTCCACGCCGTCCTCATCGGTGACGCTGGTGGGCGCGCCGTCGTCCTTGCGCTTGGTGGGCGCGCCGGCCTGGGAGCGGTACTCCACGTCCATCTCGGCGCGGGTGGAGACCTTCGCGGCGCGGCGGTCTGCCTGCTCCTGCTTCTTCTCCGCACGGGTGGGCCGGGAATGGTCGTCCAGGCGCAGATCGGTGCCGCGAGGACCGCCCAGGTGCTCGGCACCGGCAGCCATGGTGGGCTCCCAGTCGAAGACCACGCCGTCCTCCTCGGAGCCGATGACCACGGCCTCGCCGGGCTTGGCGCCCTGCTTGAAGAGCTCGTCCTCGATGCCGACGGCGACCAGGCGGTCGGCGAGGTAGCCGACGGCCTCGTCGTTGCCGAAGTCGGTCTGCAGGATCCAGCGCTCGGGCTTGTCCCCGCGCACGCGCCACAGCGGCTCGCCGCCCTTGGACTCCGCGGTGACGGTGAACTGCTTGCGGTTCACCGAGCGTGGCCGCACGGTGACCGGCACCGGGGCGGGTTCGATCTCGCGCTGGGCGCGCGCCTCGAGGACCAGTTCGGCCATGGCGAAGCCGAGATCGCGCAGTCCGTCGCGGTTCAGTGCGGAGACGTCGAAGACCCGGTAGCCGCGGCCGGTGAGCTCGGCGCGCACCATCTCAGCCATCGCGGCACCGTCGGGCAGGTCGGTCTTGTTCAGCGCGACCAGGCGTGGGCGCTCGTTGAGCGGAACCGCGTTGGAGGAGTTGTCCTCGGTGCCGCCGGCGCCTTCGACCTTGTCCGGGGCGTAGGCGGCAAGCTCGGCCTCGATGGCGTCGAGATCGCCCAGCGGATCGCGGTCGCTCTCCAGCGAGGCGCAGTCGAGCACGTGCACCAGCGCGGCGCAGCGCTCCACGTGGCGCAGGAACTCGTGTCCCAGGCCCTTGCCCTCGGCGGCGCCGGGGATCAGTCCGGGCACATCAGCCACGGTGAACCGGGTCTCACCGGCTTCGACGACGCCCAGGTTGGGCACCAGGGTGGTGAAGGGGTAGTCAGCGATCTTGGGCCGCGCGGCGCTCATCGCGGCGATCAGGCTGGACTTGCCGGCGGAGGGGAATCCGACCAGGGCGATGTCCGCGACGGACTTCAGCTCCAGGACGATGTCGTTCGCCTCACCGGGGGTGCCGAGCAGGGCGAAGCCGGGGGCCTTGCGCTTCTTCGAGGACAGTGAGGCGTTGCCGAGACCACCCTGTCCGCCTTCGGAGATCGTGTAGCGGGCACCGGGTTCGACGAGGTCGGCGAGGACCCGGCCGTCCCGGTCCTTGACCACGGTGCCCTCGGGCACGGGCAGCTCCAGCACGGGACCGCGGGTGCCGTGCCGGAGGTCGCCCTGGCCGACGCCGCCGTTCTCGCCGTGGCGATGCGGACGGTGGTGGTACTCCAGCAGGGTGGTGGTCTGCGGGTCGACCACGAGGACCACGGAGCCGCCGTCGCCGCCGTTGCCGCCGTCGGGCCCGCCGAGGGGCTTGAACTTCTCGCGGTGCACGGAGACGCAGCCGTGGCCACCGTTACCGCCCGTGGTGTGGAGGACCACTCGGTCGACGAAATGTGCCATGGCTGGAGACTCCTTGAAGAAAATTCTGACTTAAGACAAGTCGAGGGTGGGCCCATCAAGTGGGCCCACCCTCGACTTTACGTGCGAAACGTCTGTGCAGGCCTGGATCAGGCTGCTGGGACGATGTTGACGACCTTCCGACCGCGACGGCTGCCGAACTCGACGGCGCCTTCTGCGAGTGCGAAGAGGGTGTCGTCGCCACCGCGTCCGACGTTGACGCCGGGGTGGAACTTGGTGCCGCGCTGGCGGATCAGGATCTCACCAGCGGAGACGTTCTGACCGCCGAAGCGCTTCACGCCCAGGTACTGGGCGTTGGAATCGCGGCCGTTGCGAGTCGAGCTCGCACCTTTTTTATGTGCCATTGGGTCTGCCTACCTCTCGGGAAGAACGGGGAAACTGCGAACCTTGATCGCCTCAGGCGATCGAGGTCACCTTGATGCGGGTGAGCTCAGAACGGTGACCCTGGCGCTTGCGGTAGCCGGTCTTGTTCTTGAACTTCTCAATGACGATCTTCTTACCGCGGAAGTTCTCCAGGACCTCGGCCTCGACCGAGATCTTGGCGAGCTCATCTGCTGCGGTAGTGACCTTGTCCCCGTCCACCAGCATCACTGCCGGCAGCTTAATGGTGCTGCCTGCCGCGCCCGGAACTCGGTCAACGGTCACGAGGTCTCCAACGGAAACCTTTTCCTGGCGGCCGCCAGCGCGGACAATCGCGTACACCACTTGGGACTCACTTCTCTCGATGATCATTTCGGACTAAACCAATCGCGCATATCAGCGGTGAATTCTCTCTGCAGAGATTCTCCGCCGATCTGCGCGGAAGACATGTTGGTGCTTATAACACCAAGGGTCAACCTTACGCGAGGACCCCTGGGACAGCAAGTTGGCCGAGCCCGATCCACCCAGCGGGTGGAGCAGGCCCGGCCCGCTGGCTACTCGGGGCGGGAGATCTCCTCGGCCTTGACCCCTACGCCGAGCATCACCGGCTCGGTCGCCGGCTTCTTCGTCGCGGTCTCGGCAGATCCCTGCTCGGCCTGCGCCGAGGAGAAGGTCTTGCCCTCAGGCTTCTGCGCGGCGGCGATCTGCTGCACCTCGCCGGAGGCGCCCTGGACCGATCCGGCGGCACGACGACGGCGACGGGCCGGTGCCGGGCTGCGCGGTTCACGCGAGTCCAGCGCCTGACCCAGGGTGTCGAGCGAGGCCTGCTTGTCCTGGCTGGAGGCGCCTGCGGAGGCGGGCGCCTTCTGCTCGCGCTTCTCGGCGCGCGGAAGCGGAACCTCCTCGCCGCCGATCTTGAGCACCTTCTCGCCGGAGGCCTCGGCCGGAGCCGCTGCCGCGGCGTCGGACTTGGCCGTGCCGGTCTTCACGC
The DNA here is from genome assembly GCF_022565895.1 of Nesterenkonia sp. YGD6. Taxonomy (NCBI): domain Bacteria; kingdom Bacillati; phylum Actinomycetota; class Actinomycetes; order Micrococcales; family Micrococcaceae; genus Nesterenkonia; species Nesterenkonia sp. YGD6. The sequence goes on from NZ_JAJOYY010000004.1 coordinate 18,607, forward strand.
TGTCGGTCTTCGCTGCACCGGAATCAGCTGCACCGGAGTCAGCCGGAGTGCTCGACCCCGCGCTGCCAGCGGGCTGGCTGGCGCTGCGTCGTCCCCTGCGGCGTGCCGGACGGGACCCCGACGTGGAGCCGGACTGAGCGTTCTCGGCAGAGCGGTCGCCGTCGTTGCGGTCAGCACCCTTCTCGGCGTTCTTCGCGGAGCCCTGCTCGGCACCGGCGTCAGTGTTCTTGTCGCGATCCCCGGAGGAGCGCTGCTCCTCCTCGGCGTGCTTCGACGCGGTGGCCGCGGCGACCTGGGCCAGTGCCTGGCGGGCCTTCTCCTGCCGCTCCTTCTCCTCGGCACTGACCTCGGGGGTGGACTGCTGGGAGTCGTTGTCATCCTCGGGGCGGCGACCCTTGGCCTTGCGCCGCTTCTTCGGCGCCCGGGCCTTCTGCGGGTCCCCGTGCGAGGTGAAGGATCCACCGTGCTCGATCGGTTCGGCGTGGGTGATCACGCCGCGTCCAGCGCAGTGCTCACAGTCTTCGGAGAAGACCTCCAGCAGGCCGGTGCCCATGCGCTTGCGGGTCATCTGGATCAGACCCAGCGAGGTCACCTCAGCGACCTGGTGCTTGGTGCGGTCTCGGCCCAGGCACTCGACCAGTCGGCGCAGCACCAGATCGCGGTTGACCTCGAGGACCATGTCGATGAAGTCGACCACGATGATCCCGCCGATGTCGCGCAGGCGCAGCTGCCGGACGAGCTCTTCGGCGGCTTCGAGGTTGTTCTTGGTGACGGTCTCCTCGAGGTTGCCGCCGGAGCCGACGAACTTGCCGGTGTTGACGTCGACCACGGTCATGGCTTCGGTGCGGTCGAAGACCAGCGAGCCGCCGGAGGGCAGGTTGACCTTGCGGTCCAGCGCCTTGTTCAGCTGCTCGTCGATCCGGTGGTGGGAGAAGATGTCGTCGGCCTGCTGCTCCTCCGGGATCCACTGCTGGAGCCGGTCGAGCAGGTGCGGAGCCACATAGGTGACGTACGCCTCGATGTTGTCCCAGGTCTCGTCACCCTGGACCTCCATGGAGGAGAAGTCTTCGTTGAAGACGTCACGGACCACCTTGATGGTCAGGTCGGGCTCGGCGTAGAAGAGCTCCGGTGCCAGCACCTTCTTGTCATCGGACTGGCGCTGGATCTGCTCCCAGAGCGAGCGCAGCCGGTTGATGTCGTTGGTCAGCTCCTCCTCGGAGGCGCCTTCCGCAGCCGTGCGCACGATCACGCCGGCGTTGTCGGGCATGTGGTCCTTGAGGACCTTCTTCAGCCGGGCGCGCTCGGTGTCGGGCAGCTTCCGCGAGATGCCGGTCATCGAACCGCCGGGCACGAAGACCAGGTAGCGACCGGGCAGCGAGATCTGGCTGGTCAGCCGGGCTCCCTTGTGTCCGACCGGGTCCTTGGTGACCTGGACGAGCACCGAGTCCCCGGACTTCAGCGCGTTCTCGATCTTGCGCGGGCCTCCGCTCAGACGGGACGCGGCCCAGTCGACCTCACCGGCGTAGAGCACGGCGTTGCGGCCGCGGCCGATGTCCACGAAGGCGGCCTCCATGGAGGGCAGCACGTTCTGGACCTTGCCGAGATAGACGTTGCCGATGAGCGAATCCTGGGTGGTGTGCGAGACGTAGTGCTCTGCGAGCACGCCGTCCTCGAGCACGCCGATCTGGATCCGCTCGCCGCGCTGGCGCACGATCATCTTGCGGTCCACGGACTCGCGGCGCGCCAGGAACTCGGCCTCGGTGATGACCTGGCGGCGGCGTCCGGTGTCCCGGGAGGACCGCCGGCGCTGCCGCTTGGCCTCGAGCCGGGTGGAGCCCTTGAGCCCGGTGACCTTGTCCGAGACGGGAGCCTCAGCGGCCTCGCGCGGCGCGCGGACCCGGGTCACGGTGTGGGCGTCATCTTCGTTGGACTCGACCTCGAGGTCGGCGCTGCCGCGACGACGACGACGGCGCTTGCGGATCACCGGCTCGTCATCGTCCGCGGAGCTGGTCTCCCGCTCGGAGCGGCTCTGCGAACCGGACCCGTCGCCGGACTCGCTGTCCTTGGAGTCGCCGTTCTTGGAATCGGAGTTCTTCGAGCCGTTCTGCCGCGCAGAGTCCCGCTGGTCCGCGGAGTCCCCCGCTGAGCTCTGCGAGTCCGACGAGTCGGAGTCGCTGGAGTCTTCGGAGCTGCGGTTCTTGTTCCGACCGCCGCGGCGACGCTTGCGGCGCGAGCGACGGCCCTGGCCGTCACCGTCCTGGTCGTCCTCGGACTGCGCATCCCAGTCCTGGGACTCGTCGTCCTCGGAGTCCCGATCCTGGGAGCTGCTGTTCTGTGAGTCGCGGCCCTGGGAATCGCTGTTCGCCGAGTCACCGCCCTGCGCTGGACGGTCCTGGGCGCCAGAGCTGGGGTCACCATCACTGGCGGACCGGTCACCCCTGCGCGAAGCGGAGTCGTCCTTGGACGGGCTTCCCGCGTTGGAGCCGCTGCGTCGCGAACCGCGCCGGCGTGATCCGGACTCAGGCTGGTCCTCGTCCTGGGAGTCGGAGTCCTCGGTGTCGGCGCTGCGGGTCTTCGCCGGGGTCCGTGGCTTGACCGTGGCCAGATCCGGCGCCTGGAACAGGACGTTGACGGCGTCGTCCTGAACGGCTGCTCGGGGCTCCTGGGCCGATTCCGCCTCTGCGGCGCTGCGGGAGGGCTCGGAGCTCTCCGGCGACGGCTGCGGCGCACTGAAGGGATTGAAGATGTCGTTGCTGCCCGCTGCGTCGTCTGCGGGGGTCTCGGGGTGGGACATTATGGAGTTGCTCCTGACCGCTCCCACGGTGCCACACTCACCGCGTCTGCGGCTCTGCTTAGGTGGATTCAGCCGGTCGCGTTGACCCTGGCTCTCACAAAGGGTGCGACCTGCTCATTCCACTTATTGATGTTGTCTCAAACCTATGTTCCTAGCTGCACTGGCTTTCCGGGCGCTGCTCCCATTCTCGGAGCGCGCTCTGCGCGGCCTTCCAGTGGCTGCTCATCACTCCCCGGCCTCTGCTGTGACCGTTTCTCACAGCGGCATCGCTGAGGCCCAGGTGATGGCGTGCAAGCCTTCTCGGTCTGCGGGTGTGGTCCGCTCGCCGATGCAACTCAGTATCGCATACCCCTCCAGATATCTTGCGTAGAATCCCCGCATGGCCCTTTACCCGACTGAGCAGCTGATTCGTCCCGCCGTCGCCTCCACACGATCGGTGGGCCTCTGGCTGCTGCTGACCTCGGTCATCGCCGCGGTGGCCAGCGGGCTGCTGATGTATGAGCGCGTCCAGCTCTGGCGCGACGCTGACTACACCACCGCCTGCGACATCAACCCCTGGGTCTCCTGCGGGCTCGTGATGGACTCCTGGCAGGCTTCCAGCTTCGGCTTCCCGAACATCTTCCTGGGCGTGATCGGCTTCCCGATGGCGATCCTTGTCGCCGTGACCATCCTGAGCCGGGTCCCGCTTCCGCGCTGGTACTGGCTGGGGCTGCAGGCCGGCGTGACCTTCGCGCTGATCTTCTGCATCTGGCTGTGGTCCCAGGCGGTGTTCGTCATCGGCGCGCTCTGCCCCTACTGCATGGTGGTCTGGGCAGCGGTCATCCCGATGTTCGTGGTCGTCACCGCTCGCAACATCGCCACCGGCGCCCTGCCCGCGGGCACCGGACTGCAGAAGCTCTCCGCTGACTGGTGGTGGGTGGTCATCGCGCTGATCTACCTGGTGGTGCTGGGCAGCATCATCGTGCAGTTCCCTCAGGTCTTCACCGGCTGAGGAGCACCGTCGGGCTCCTGAGATATCGTGGAAACCGGCGTGCAAGACACGCCGAACGTGTGACCTGCAGATATTTAGGAGCTGGCAATGTCCCAGACCGTTAGTGCCGTCGTCGTCAAAGAGAAGAACGGCCCCGCCGTTCTCGAGCAGATCATCGTGCCGGACCCGATCGCTGGTGAGGTCGTCGTCGATGTCCTCACCTGCGGCGTGTGTCAGACCGATCAGCACTACCAGCAGGGCGAGGTGGGCGACAACTTCCCGTACCTGCTGGGCCACGAAGCCACCGGCCGGGTCTCAAAGATCGGCGAAGGCGTGACCAATGTGACTGTCGGTGACACCGTCATCCTGAACTGGCGCGCTGTCTGCGGCGAGTGCCGCGCCTGCCGCAAGGGCGAGCCGAAGTACTGCTTCGACACCCACAACGCGCAGCAGCAGATGACGCTCACCGACGGCACCCCGCTGGAGGCCGCGCTGGGAATCGGCGCCTTCGCGGAGAAGACCCTGGTCGCCGCCGGACAGTGCACCGTGATCCAGGACCTGCCCGCCGAGTCCAATGCAGCCGTGGGCCTGCTGGGCTGCGGAATCATGGCCGGAATCGGCGCAGCGATCAACACCGGCGAGGTCAAGCGCGGCGAGTCTGTCGCTGTGATCGGCGCCGGCGGAGTCGGCACCGCCGCGGTGCTCGGCGCGAAGCTGGCCGGAGCCACCACCATCATCGCCGTGGACCTGGACGACCGGAAGCTTGCCAAGGCGGCCGACCTCGGCGCCACCCACACCATCAACTCGAAAGAGTCCGACGCGGTCGAGACCATCCGCGAGCTGACCGGCGGCTTCGGCGCTGATGTGGTCATCGACGCCGTGGGCCGACCAGAGACGTATAAGCAGGCGTTCTATGCCCGCGACCTCGCCGGACGGGTGGTGCTCGTCGGGGTTCCCGATCCCTCACACACCCTGGAGCTTCCGCTGGCCGACTTCTTCGGCCGCGGCGGATCGCTGAAGTCCTCCTGGTACGGCGACTGCCTGCCCTCCCGGGACTTCCCGATGCTGGTGAGCCACTACCGCAACGGCAACCTCGACCTCGACGCCTTCGTCACCGAACGCGTCAGCCTCGACCAGGTCCAGGAAGCCTTCGACACGATGAACCGCGGCGAGGTGCTGCGCTCGGTCGTCGAGCTTCAGTCCTCCACCCAGAATTGAGGAATCCCATGAGCACCAGCTTCGAGAATCTCGTCACCTCCGGAACGTTCTCGCTCGACGGCGGAACCTGGGATGTGGACAACAACGTCTGGATCATCGGCGATGCGAACGAGGTCATCATCATCGATCCCGCCCACGACGCCGACGCCGTGGCCAAGGCCGTGGGGGAACGGGCCGTGAGCGCGATCCTGCTGACCCATGGGCATGACGATCACATCAGCCAGGCTCTGGAGGTGCAGAAGCGCCTGGGCGGCAGGATCCATCTGAACCCGGAGGATCAGATGCTCTGGGACTCCGTGCATGGGGGCACCGTGCCGGATGTGCACATCGGCGATGGCGACGTGTTCACCGTGGGAGACGCCACCCTGGTGGCGATCCACACCCCGGGCCACTCCCCCGGGTCCACCTGCTTCTACTCCGAGGCGCTGACCGGCCCCGACGGCGCAACACAACCGGTGCTGTTCTCCGGAGACACGCTGTTCTCCGGCGGTCCCGGCGCCACCGGTCGGTCCTACTCCAGCTTCGAGACGATCATCGAGTCGATCCGGACTCGACTGTTCCAGGAGCTGCCGGCCGAGACGGTGGTCAACACCGGGCACGGCCCGTCGACCTCCATCGGTGCCGAGTCGCCGCAGCTGCAGGAATGGATCGATCGCGGAGAGTGATCGGACGCGCAGTGTGATCAGCCGCAGGGAGTGATCAGCTGCGGGCACTGATCAACGGCGCGCATTGACGCTGGGAGGGGTCGGCGAGGGTTCGTCGATCTCTTCCAGCGCCCAGTGCCGGCGGTAGACCTGAAGCACCGCGGCTTCGATGTTCTCCACGGTGGTGTCCACGCCGAGATCGGTGATCGCACCGGCGGTCAGCGGGTCCCAGGGAAGCCCCAGAGCCGCATAGGCGCGGGACAGCACCCGACGAATCGATGCTCCGTCCTCGACGATGATCGAGGAGGAGAAGAGCCAGCCCGAGCTGATGACCCGCTGGGCGGTCCCGATGAGCTTGATCCTGAGGTCAGGATCCACCCGCGAGATGCCGTGGATCGAATGGTCGCCCGGGCAGTATTCGCCGGGGATGGGTCCCAGGCGGGCCGAGACCCCCGCCGTCTCCAGTGCTTCGCGCAGAAGCTCGCCGAACTCGGTGAACCGGGTCTGGGATGCACGGATCGGATCGGGGTCCGGCTCGATGTGGTCGATGACCAGGGAACCCGGATGATAGGCCGCCGCACGACCCCCGGCGCGCCGGACCAGCGGAGTGAAGCCCTCCTCGCGGCAGCCCTGGGCAGCTGCGGCGAATCCCGGCAGCCGCTGGTCGCGCTGTCCGAAGGCCACCGTGGGTTCTGGACGGTAGAGCCGCAACAACGGTGCGATCCCGCCGTCGCTCTGAGAGTCCCGGATGCGGAGGGCCTTCGCGGCGCGCGTGCGCTGCAGCAGAGTCAGGGCCAGCTCGAGGTCGGCCTCGGCGCCGTGGCTTGCGCGCTGTCGGTAGACCTGGAGCGGCCCTGCGTCTGTCATGCGATGTGTGTCTGGTGAGATCTGTCAGCCGGTGGGCGGATCAGAAGTCCCAGTCGTCGTCTTCGGTCTCCTCGGCCTTGCCGATCACGTAGGAGGACCCAGAGCCGGAGAAGAAGTCGTGATTCTCATCGGCGTTCGGGCTCAGCGCGGAGAGGATCGCGGGGTTCACGTCGGTGAGCTCCTTGGGGAACATCGCCTCATAGCCCAGGTTCATCAGGGCCTTGTTGGCGTTGTAATGCAGGAACTTCTTCACATCCTCGCTGAGGCCCACGCCGTCGTAGAGGTCGTGGGTGTACTGCAGCTCGTTCTCGTAGAGCTCGTACATGAGCTCGTAGGTGTAGTCCTTGAGCTCCTGCTGGCGCTCCGGAGTCTCGCGCTCCAGCGCCCGCTGGTACTTGTAGCCGATGTAGTACCCGTGCACGGCCTCGTCGCGGATGATCAGCCGGATGATGTCTGCGGTGTTGGTCAGCTTGGCGCGCGAGGACCAGTGCATGGGCAGGTAGAACCCGGAATAGAAGAGGAAGGACTCCAAGATGGTGGAGGCCACCCGCTTCTTCAGCCCGTCATCGCCGTGGTAGTAGTCCATCACGATCTGCGCCTTGCGCTGCAGGTTCGCGTTCTCCTTGGACCAGCGGAAGGCCTCGTCGATCTCCTTGGTGGAGCACAGCGTGGAGAAGATCTGTGAGTAGGACTTGGCGTGGACCGACTCCATGAAGGAGATGTTGGTCATCACCGCCTCCTCGTGCTGGGTCAGTGCGTGCGGGATCAGCGCCACCGCACCCACGGTGCCCTGGATGGTGTCCAGCAGGGTCAGCCCGGTGAAGACCCGCATGGTGAGGGTCTTCTCCTCTTCGGTCAGCGTCGCCCAGGACTGGACGTCGTTGGACAGCGGGATCTTCTCCGGCAGCCAGAAGTTGTTGACCAGGCGGTTCCAGACTTCGCTGTCCTTCTCGTCTTCGAGGCGGTTCCAGTTGATCGCCTCGACGTGCTCGAGGAGCGCTTTAGATGGTGTCAACGTCAGGGGTCTCTTTCTAGAAGAAGCGTGGAGTTCCGGGACGGGCCGTGATGATCACGGCCCCGGTGGGCGCGAGGGTCACAGCATGCAGGAGACGCAGCCGTCGACCTCGGTGCCCTCGAGCGCGAGCTGGCGCAGGCGGATGTAGTAGAGCGTCTTGATGCCCTTGCGCCATGCGTAGATCTGCGCCTTGTTGATGTCGCGGGTGCTGGCGGTGTCCTTGAAGAAAAGCGTCAGGGACAGGCCCTGGTCCACGTGCTGGGTCGCAGCGGCGTAGGTGTCGATGATCTTCTCGTACCCGATCTCATAGGCATCCTGGTAGTACTCCAGGTTGTCATTGGTCAGGTAGGGCGCCGGGTAGTAGACGCGCCCGAGCTTGCCCTCTTTGCGGATCTCGATCTTCGAGGCCACCGGGTGGATCGAAGAGGTCGAGTTGTTGATGTAGGAGATGGAGCCGGTGGGCGGCACCGCCTGCAGGTTCTGGTTGTAGATGCCGTGGGCCATGACCGAGGCCTTGAGCTCCAGCCAGTCGGCCTGGGTCGGGATGGCCACGTGGCCGAACAGGGTGCGGACCTTCTCGGTCGCCGGCGCCCAGAGCTGTTCGGTGTACTTCTCGAAGAACTCACCGGTGGCGTACTGGGAGTTCTCGAAGCCGTCGAAGCTCTGGCCGCTCTCGATCGCGAGCTGGTTCGAGGAGCGCAGGGCGTGATAGAGCACCGTGTAGAAGTAGATGTTGGTGAAGTCGATGCCCTCTTCGGACCCGTAGTAGACGCGTTCCCGCGCCAGGTAGCCGTGCAGGTTCATCTGCCCCAGACCGATCGCGTGGGAGCGCCGGTTGCCCTCAGCGATGGAGGGGACCGAGTTGATGTAGGACATGTCCGAGACCGCGGTCAGGGTGCGGATCGCCGTCTCGATGGTCTGCCCGAAGTCCGGTGAGTCCATCGCCTTGGCGATGTTCATCGAGCCAAGGTTGCAGGAGATGTCCTTGCCGATCTCCGAGTAGCTCAGGTCGTCGGCGTACTCGCTGGGCTCTGAGACCTGGAGGATCTCCGAGCACAGGTTGGACATGGAGATCCGTCCGGCGATCGGGTTCGCCCGGTTCACGGTGTCTTCGAACATCACATACGGGTAGCCGGACTCGAACTGGATCTCGGCCAGGGTCTGGAAGAACTCGCGAGCGTTGATCTTGGTCTTGCGGATCCGCGCATCGTCGACCATCTCGTGATACTTCTCGGTCACCGAGATCTCGCTGAACGCCTTCCCGTAGACGCGCTGGACGTCATAGGGGCTGAACAGGTACATCGGCTCGTTCTTCTTGGCGAGCTCGAAGGTGATGTCCGGGACGACGACGCCGAGAGAGAGGGTCTTGATCCGGATCTTCTCGTCTGCGTTCTCCCGCTTGGTGTCGAGGAAGCGGAAGATGTCGGGGTGGTGGGCGTTGAGGTAGACCGCGCCGGCGCCCTGGCGTGCGCCGAGCTGGTTGGCGTAGGAGAAGGAGTCTTCCAGAAGCTTCATCACCGGGATCACACCGGAGGACTGGTTCTGGATGTGCTTGATCGGGGCGCCGTTCTCGCGGATGTTGGTCAGCGACAGGGCCACGCCTCCCCCGCGCTTGGAGAGCTGGAGGGAGGAGTTGATGGCGCGGGCGATCGACTCCATGTTGTCCTCGATGCGCAGCAGGAAGCAGGAGACCAGCTCACCGCGCTGCTTCTTGCCTGAGTTCAGGAAGGTCGGGGTCGCGGGCTGGAAGCGGCCGGAGATCATCTCGTCGACCATCTTGTTCGCCAGCTGCTCGTCGCCGCGGGCCAGGTGCAGCGCGACCATGGTCACGCGGTCCTCGTAGCGCTCCAGGTAGCGGTCACCGTCGAAGGTCTTCAGCGCGTAGGAGGTGTAGAACTTGAAGGCGCCCAGGAAGGTGGGGAACCTGAACTTCGCGGCGTAGGCGCGGTCGAAGATGGCCCTGGTGAACTCCTTGGAGTACTGCTCCAGGGTCTCGGGCTCGTAGTAGTCGTTCTCGACCAGGTAGCCCAGCTTCTCCTCCAGGTTGTGGAAGAAGACCGTGTTGGTGTTCACATGGTCCAGGAAGTACTGGCGGGCCGCGAGCTGATCCGCCTCGAACTGGATCTCGCCGTCGGGGCCGTAGAGGTTGAGCATGGCGTTGAGCTCGTGATAGCTCAGTCCCTGCCACTGGGCGGGCATGACTTTGGCCAGCGGTGCGTCCATGGAGTCCCTGCCGTGCTGGGTCTGTGCGGTGCTCGCCGCGTTCAGCGGCTTGGTTGCTGTTTCCAAAACTCTTCCAATCCCATCTCGACCGTGGCCACGTCTTCTGGTGTGCCCATCAGTTCAAATCTGTATAGATGAGGGACTCCGCACTTGGCGGCGACGATGTCGCCTGCGATGCAGTAGCTCTCATGAAAATTCGTGTTGCCCGCGCCGATCACTCCGCGCAGGAGGTTCCTGTTGGATTCAACATTGAGGAACTTGATGACCTGCTTCGGCACCGAGCCTTCGCCGGCGTCGGCCCCATATGAGGGAAGGACCAGGACGAAGGGCTGCTCCGCCTCGAGGGTCTCATCTCTGGTGAGCAGCGGAAGCCTCGCAACCTCCCCTGCCCCGCGCTGAAGCTTCTCCACGAATCGGTGCGTGTTGTTCGACACCGAGGAGAAGTAGATCAGCCTCGCCGAGGTGCTCACGGCTGCATCAGGCGACCGAGCTGATCGCAGCGTGCTGAACGGTCAGCTCGGAGATCTTGTCGGGACGGAATCCGGACCAGTGGTCGGACTCGGTGATGACCACGGGTGCCTGCATGTAGCCCAGGCCGCGCAGCCGCTCGAGGGCCTCGGCATCCTGGGTGATGTCGACGGTCTCGTAGGTCACGCCGTTCTTGTCCAGGGCGCGGTAAGTGGCGTTGCACTGGACGCAGGCGGGCTTGGTGTAGACAGTGACAGACATGGGCTCCCCGATTCAAACGTGACGTTTTGGCTATGCCTCAATACTACATCTTGGGTTCGGAGATATCAGCAGGCACTAGATGATGTACTTGCACCCGTGTAGTTCTCCACCGACTGTCCACAGGACCTGTGGACCATGACTCCCCTGGAATGGCGCGGAAGCGGCGCCCTCACCCGCTCTTCCTCCACAGCTGTGGAGTTCGATACTCCCGAGAAGAAGTTTCTTGAACCACCGCGTGTCTCGGCGTGTCTGGACCGTGAAATCGGAAGATGTTGCGTCTGCGCCCTCGATCATTCACCAGATGTTGTGGTTGGGGTCTCATCCAGGATCCCATCGACGAGCAATACCGCCCGAACATGGGTCCTGCAGAGTATCGCGGCTTCGCGGCTGTCGGCGGAAGCTGTCTGGGCGATCACAACGATTCCGTAGAGGGACTTCACAGAGAGTGCACCTAGGGTCGAGAATCAGAATCACCGGTCCCGTGACCGTCGTCTCCCAGCCCCGCGCTGTGAACCCCTGAAACCCCCTAGGAGAACTTCCCCCATGTCCGCTGGACGCGCTCCTGCCACTGACAGCCATTTCCTGCCCGTCGATGCCCCTGACCGAGTCTCGCTGAGCGCCGGGGTCCGCGTCCCGCCCGGCAAGGACCTGGCCCAGCAGGCGCCGCTGGCGAAGAAGGCGCAGCGCAGCGAGTCCGATGTCTACCGAGCGCTGCTCTCGGAGCTGCACAGCAGCGCCGGAGAGGAGGGTGACGGCGTGGCGGTGCGGATGGTGGACATCCGGCGGCAGCTCACCGAGTTCCAGCTGCACTATAAGTTCGGCATGGATGAGGTGCTCACCAAGATCAACGTGCTGCGCGAGGAGTTCGAACACACCCGCGACTACTCCCCCATCGAGCATGTGAACTACCGGCTGAAATCCCTGGACCGGATCCTGGACAAGGTGCAGCGCTATGGCTGTGAACCCACCCTGGAGAGCATCCGGCACTCCATCCGGGACATCGCAGGGATCCGGATCACCTGCTCCTTCGTCTCAGACGCCTACTGGGTCGCGGAGATGCTGTGCAGCCAGCCGGACCTGCGGGTCGTCGAGGTCAAGGACTACATCCGCACGCCCAAGGTCAACGGGTACCAGAGCCTGCATGTGATCGTGCAGGTGCCGGTCTTCCTCTCCAACCGCACCGAGTTCGTCTACGTGGAGGTGCAGATCCGCACCGTGGCGATGGACTTCTGGGCCTCGCTGGAGCACAAGATCTATTACACCTACGACGGCGAGGTGCCCGACGACATCCTCGATGAGCTGCGCGACGCCGCGGTCCAGGCCGCGGCGTTGGATCAGCAGATGGCTTCGATCAGGGACCGGGTCACCGCGCTGAAGGATCAGGCGCCGGTCTCGGGTCAGGGTGCCACCGGGCCGACTCCACGTGATCGCGCGACCACCGGGGCCTGGTTCCCTTCGGATGACGCGATGGGGACCACCTGGAAGTGGGAAGACATCGCCAAGCACGCCGGTGGACCGCACGAGACGCCGCAGGGCTGAGGCATCTGCGCCAGCCCGACGCCGGCAGGTACGCGCTGGAAGCTCAGCGCCAGAGCTGCGCGAAGTGCTGGATCGGGCCGTGACCCTTGCCGACGTCGAGGCGTTCAGAGTCCTGGAGCGCGGCCGTCATCCAGTCCTTGACCACCGGCAGCGCGGTCGACCAGCTGTGGCCGCGGGCGGCGAGAGTCGCCAGCGCCGCGGAGACCGAGCAACCGGTCCCGTGGGTGTTCTGCGTGTGGATCCGCGGCGAGAGGAACTGCTCCTCCTCCTGGCGCGCTCCTGACTGCTCGGGGTAGACCAGGGTGTCGACGACGAACTCCTTCGCCGAGGCGTCGTCGAGATGTCCACCCTTGGCGAGGACCACCACCTGATGTGCATCCGCCACGGTGCGCGCCTGAGAGATGAGCCCCGCGGGGTCGGTCGCCGGCTCGGTCCCGGCCAGCAGCGCGAGTTCGGGCACGTTGGGGGTGATCAGGTCCGCCCGGTGCAGGAAGTGGATCAGCGCCGACTCCGCGGCGGCGTCGAGGAGCCGGTCCCCGGAGGTGGCGACCATGACCGGGTCGAGCACCAGCACGGGTCGGATCCCGGCGTCGTCGTGATCACCGCTGAGCCCCAGCGCGTCCAGCCACTCGGCCACCGTGGTGATGATCTCCTCGGTGCCGAGCATCCCTATCTTGATCGCGTCCAGCGCCACGTCATCGGAGACGGCATCCAGCTGTGCGCGCAGGAAGCTCGCCGGGGGCAGGTGGATGCCGCGCACCCCCTGGGTGTTCTGTGCCACCAGCGCAGTCACCACGCACATGCCGTATCCACGGTGCGCCGCAAAGCTCTTCAGGTCCGCCTGGATGCCGGCGCCGCCGGTGGGATCGGTTCCGGCGATCGAGAGGATGTTGGGGATGCTGCGCGGTGACGGGAGACTCATGGCTCCATGCTAATCGGCCCGCGCCGCTCCCCTCCGCCGCTCTCATCGGCGGGGCGCGGGCCGGATCATGCAGGCAGGTCCCAGGTCAGTCGATGACGGTGTGGCTGCCCACGCGCCGGTCATCGTCGGCGCCGGTGACCTCGCCGGTCTCGTAGTCGACCTCCAGCGCCTGGACCGAGCCGAAGCCGCCCCATTCGTCCGGCCAGACCTGCAGCTCCCAGCCGAGGTCTTCCAGGGCCTCCCGGGTCTCCTCGTCGGGCTCATCGTCGAGGACCAGAAGCTCGTCCTCCTCGATGAGACGGAAGCGCAGCCCGTCCACGGCCTCCTGCAGAGGCGCGTCCTGCAGGCCCCACTGGGTGAGCACGGTGCCCATGATGTTCAGGATCTGGTGTCCACCCGGGGTGCCGATGCCCAGCACGGGTCGCTGCTGGTCATCGAGGACGATGCTGGGCATCGACCAGGTCACCGACTTGCGGCCGGGCTCTGGCTGGTTCGCCGGGGAGTCCACCGCCTCGAAGCGGCTGAGCTGGTTGTTCAGGTAGAAGCCTCCGCTGACCTCCCCGGCGCCCCAGAAGTTCGTCAAGGTGTTGGTCATCGAGACCATGATGCCCTCGTCATCGATCACCGAGATGTGTGTGGTGTTGGCATCCTGCGGAGCGTCCGCCTGAGCCTGGGCAGGCTGCTCCTCCGAGTCCTGGGCGGCATCCTGCGCGGCGGATTGGGCGGAGACCTCGATCTCGGCGTTGGCGGCCGCGTCGGTGAGCTCCTCGACGGGGACCTCCACGAAGGCGGGGTCGCCGATCTGGGTGAACACGGTCTCCTCGGCGACGAGCCAGGCCTCAGAGAGGGTCTCGATGTACTCCGCAGAGCCCGGTTCCAGCTCGGCGATGCCCTGGGCCTCAGCGATCTGGAGCAGCTGCACCAGCGCCGGGCCGGGGAGCGCCGGCGCCGCGGCGAGCACGTCGTAGTCGCCGAACTCCCCGGAGACCGGTGCGGAGGCGGTGACCTCGTAGTCGGCGAGGGTCTGCGCATCGATGCCCTCGACCTGGGTCAGCTCCTCGGCGAGGCTGCCGGTGTAGAAGGAATCCCAGCCCTCCGCGGCGAGGGTCTCCAAGGTGCTGGCGAGTTCGGTCTGGACCAGCTGGTCTCCGCTGGCCAGCGCCTCGCCGTCGACCTCGAAGGGTTCCACCCCTTCGATGGCCTCGGGCCCGAGGTCCTCGGTCATCCGGCTGGCCAGGAAGTCATAGACCTCGAAGCCCTCGGATGCGAGCTGCTGGGCTGGCTGGAGCAGCCGCTCCCAGTCCAGGCTGCCGTGTTCCTGATGCAGGCGTCCCATGCCGGCGACGAAGCCCGGTGCGCCGATGCCGGTCTCGGGGATCTCCCCGTCCACCCCGACCATCTCGCGGTAGTCGTAGAAGAGCGGGTCACCGTTCTGGCCGGCGATGACCACCGAGCCGCCGCCGCCGAGCCCAGAGGCGAAGGGCTCCACGACCGACATGACGAAGGCGGCGGCGATGGCCGCGTCCACGGAGTTGCCGCCGTCGGCGAGGACCTGCTCTGCGGCGTCCACGGCGAGCGGATGCCCGGCGCTGACTCCCTGCTGGGTGAGGGTGTCCTCCACCGGTTCGGGGGTGCTGGTGGGCTCCTGCGGCTCCTCGCTGGGCGCCGGCGGGGGCGGCGGTGGGGGCTCCTCCTCGGTGGCGCAGGCGACGAGCAGCCCGAAGGCGGCGAGCAGCGCTGTGGTCTTCGCAGCCCGCCTGCGCAGCGTCCGGAGGCGCACGGTGTGGGGCGCTTCAAGGAGGTGGGGCGGTGCGTGGACGTCAATCGGTGCGTCGCGGTGCGACAGGGGGTTCTTCGGCTGCATGTTTCGTCTCCCTCAGGAAGGCGTCGGCTTCTGTTCCATGGATGCCCCCGGCTTCGCCCGGCGCGGGTAGGGGCGCGCGAGCTGCCGGCGGCGGTGACGTTCGGGAAGGCGGTAGGTGACGCGCAGGAATGCGGGAGTCATCCGCAGCAGCGCCTCGAGCGGGCCGTAGCGGAAGTTCGCCATCCACACGACGGCGAAGAGGATCAGCCCCAGCATGATCGCGCAGCTGATCAAGAAGCCCTCCAGCGGCTTCTGCGGTCCGGGGTAGATGAAGAGCGCGATGATCACCAGGTGCGCGGTGTAGGCGGTCAGCGGCATCTGCCCGACCACGACGAGCGGCCGGATGCCCTGGTTGAAATGAGGCACCGCGATCAGCAGGATGCCGAGCAGCATGACCGCGGTGCCGCTGGAGCTGATCAGCCACAGCGGCATCTGCGAATGTCCCACCGCGGAGATCATCCGATCGAAGCCGACCTGCGTGGTGTCCGGCTCGCCGAGGACCCGGACCAGCACCTCGGAGGCTCCGAAGGCGCCGAACCCGGCGATGGCTCCCAGGTAGACCAGGCGCCACTGGAGCTTCGCGTTGCCCAGCGGCTGCCGGCCCAGCCAGACCCCGAGGAAGAACGGCGCGATCCAGACCACCAGCGGATACGGGCCAGAGACCAGGATCGCGCCGATGATCTGGAACGGAGAGTCCCCGATCTGGGCGGGTTCGATGTGGAAGTGCGTGGTCTGCCGCGCGAGGATCCAGAGCACCGGTCCCAGCAGCGCAGAGGCGGTCGCGGACCAGAACAGCCAGCGGGTGGACATCTTGACCATGAACGCCGCCAGGAAGAACAGCGCCGCGTAGGTGGTGAGGATGACGTTGACCCCGTGCTCGAGGGTCTGCAGTCCCAGGCCCAGTGCCAGCAGCAGCAGGCCCCGCCAGAGCAGCGTGCTGCGCCGGGTGATGCCCTTGGTCAGCGAGCGGCGCGCCAGAAAGGTCACGCCGATCCCGGCGAGCACCACGAAGAGGATGGAGGCGCGACCATTGAGGGCCCGTACGATCCAGGAGGCCCATCCGTCGGTGTTGTAAGGACCGACATTGACGATGATCATGCCGAAGACGGCGGCGGCGCGCGCCACGTCGAGGGCATAGAGACGACTCAGCCCGCGAGCTTGGGAGCTCAGCATGCGGCAGGGTCCTCCTCGCCATAGCAGTCAAGTACCTCAGAACTGTACCTCTCGGTCCTGCGCTTTTGCTCTACATCCAGGTTCCCGTCAGCCGGGTCTCAGAGCAGCACCCAGCCGAGCAGGCCCGCGGCGAGCACCACGGCCCAGGCCGGGACCCGCCAGCTGTTCAGCGCCACGAAGGCCAGGACAGCGAGCACCAGCGCCTCGATTCCCACCTCGAGCACCCCAGCGGTGAAGACCGGGGTGTAGAGCGCGGCGGCCAGGATGCCGACCACTCCGGCGTTGACCCCCATCAGCGCCTTCTGCGCGGACGTGTTGCTGCGCAGCCGCTCCCAGAATGGCAGCGCCGCGATGACCAGCAGCGCGGCGGGCGCAAAGATGGCCAGGACCGCGACGGCGGCGCCGGCGAGGCCGGTGGGCGTGCCGGTGCTGGAGGCGCCGAGGAAGCCGGCGAAGGTGAACAGCGGGCCGGGGACTGCCTGCGCGGCCCCGTAGCCGGCCAGGAATACCTCGGGGTCCACCAGGGCGGGGACGGTCTCGGCCTGCAGCAGCGGCAGCACCACATGGCCGCCGCCGAAGACCAGCGCCCCGGCTCGGTAGAAGGAGTCGACCATGGCCGCCAATCCGGTGCCGCTGGCGGCGGCGAGGATCGGCAGGCCCGCCAGCAGCGCGGCGAAGAGCGCACCCGCGGTCCAGGAGGCACGTCGGGAGACCCGCACGGTGAACGCGTCCTCGGGCTTCGGTCCGGTCTCCGGGGGGCGCAGCCAGAGGGCCCCGATGACCCCGGCGGCGAGAATCGCAACGACCTGGATGAAGGGATTCGGCACCAGCAGGACCAGCACCATCGCGGCCGCCGCGATGGACGCCCGCGGAGCGTCCGGGGTCAGCGCCTTGGCCATCGAGAGCACCGCGTGGGCCACCACGGCCACCGCGGCGGCCTTGAGTCCGTCGATCCAGCCGGCCTCGGTGAGGTCCCCGGCGTGTTGGACTCCCAGTGCGAACGCCACCAGCAGCACCACCGAGGGCATGGTGAATGCGAACCAGGCCGCCATCATCCCGGGGTAGCCGGCGCGCTGCAGGCCCAGCGCCATGCCGACCTGGCTCGACGCCGGGCCGGGCAGGAACTGACACAGCCCCACCAGGTCGGCGTAGGCCTTCTCGGTGAGCCAGCGGCGTCGGGTGACGAAGGCCTCGCGGAAATATGCCAGGTGGGCCACGGGCCCGCCGAAGGAGGTCAGCCCCAGGCGCAGGAAGACCAGGAACACCTCTGCCACGGTGCCGGGGTGTCGGGAGACGGCGGGGCCGGCGTCGTCCTCTGCGTGCTCAGTCATCTGCGCACACACTCGAGCAGGAAGGTTAACAGAAGTTGAACAGCCCCGGTCAGCCGATTGGTCCTGTTCAGCCAGATCAGGTCATCCGCGGCACCGGTCGGCGCAGATCGGTGTCGAGCGCGTGTCCGCGGAGCCCAGCGGCGTTCACCTGGACCTCCGCACCGAGGCCTCCGAGCTGATCGCGATGGAGTCCGACGCCGCGCTGACTGCTGTCCCGGCCGGGGGCGTGACCCGGTGGCTGCATCACGGCAGCTCGATCAGCGCATCGGACGGCGCTTCGCAAATGTTGCACTGGCCCACGGGGGTCCGCTGAACCTGGAATGATCTGAGGCGTGCTTCTGCAAGATATGCCTCCCCGCGCGTGGATCGCTGCCGCGCTGCAATGGATCCGCACGATCGCGCTCGCCACGCTGTTCCTCGCCCTGGGCCAGGTCCTGGATGCGGCGCTCGGCGAGACGGACCCCACCGGTGCGCTGGTCCTCGGCGCGATCGCCGGCGCCGCTGCGGTCATCTGCGCCGGAATCGCCGCCGCCGTGCCGCCTCGCTTGCGCGCGGTCGAGGAACAGCGCTGGCGGGCCAGCGGGATCCGGGCCGCGCTGGGCCGTGACCCGGCCGCTCCGTCAGGGCCACCTGCTGGCCCCGGCGGCGGCGGTCCCGGTGGGCGCCCTGGCGGCGGCCGCCCGGGCACGGGTGAGGCTGAGCTGCTCACCGGCGGGGTGGAACGCATCGCGGAATACCGTGCGGAGTTCCTGGGGCCGGCGCTGGCGGCGTTCACCGCCCCGGCCCTGGTGCTGCTGATGCTGGGCATCTTCGTGGACCCGGTGATCGCCGTCGTGCTGCTGGTCCTGGTGCTGCTGGTCCCGGTGCTGGTGCGGTTCTTCCTGGCGCGCTTCCGCCGCCCCACCGCCGCCTACCGGCGCCTCGCCGGACAGGCCACCGCGAAGTTCCAGGAGGTGCTGCGCTCCCTCGGCGGGCTGGTGCTGCTGGGCGCTGAAGACGCCGGCCGGCGCAGCGTGGCCGAGGCCGCCGCTGCCCTGCGGGTCCAGGCGGTGACGCTGCTCAAGCGCAGCCAGCTGATGATCCTGGTCAATGACGCGCTCTTCTCGCTGGTGATGATCACCGCCGCGGTCGGGCTGGCCCTGTGGCGATTCGACGTCGGTGCGATCACCGCCGGCGGATTCCTCGCCGTGGTGCTGCTCGCCACGCTGCTCTACGAACCCATCGACAAGCTCGGCCGCTCCTTCTACGTCGCGATGGCCGGACGGACCCAGCAGGGACTGTTCACCCAGACGCTGACGACCCCGACGACGGTCGCTGAGGCCCCGTCGGAAGCTGCGCGTGCACAACCTGCGGCGGAGACCGTCGAACTGCTGCGCCTGAAGGATCTCGGCGTGGACCGCGGCGGCAGCAGCGTCCTGCGCGGAGTCACGCTGAGCGTCCCGCGCGGCACCGCCGTCGCCGTCGTCGGTCCCTCCGGAGCCGGCAAGTCCACCCTGGCCGCGGTGCTGCAGGGCCTGATCCCGACGGCGGCCGGTCAGCTGCTGCTCGAGGGTCAGCCGGCCGATTCTGCGGCGCTGCAGCAGGCGGCGGTGACCGTGCCGCAGAAGCCGTTCATCTTCTCCGGCACCGTGGCGGACAACCTCCGCCTCGCCCGTCCCGACGCCACCGATCGCCAGCTCTGGGAGGTCCTCGCCCAGGCGCGCCTCGACGCGGAGATCGCCGCAAAGCCCAGAGGACTGGCCACCCAGGTCGGTGAGGACGGCGGTTCGCTCTCCGGTGGACAGATCCGCCGACTCGCGATCGCCCGCGCGCTGCTCTCCGGGGCCAAGCTGCTGATCCTCGACGAGCCCACCGCTGACCTGGACCGGCGCGCCGAACAACTGGTCGACGAATCGCTGCGCAGCCTCGCCGGAGACCACACGCTGATCATCATCGCCCACCGGCTGGCCACCACCCGCTGGGCCGATCAGGTCCTGGTCCTTGAAGCCGGACGCACCGCGGCGCTGGGCACCCCAGAGGAGCTCCTCGCCGAGGAGGGCTACTACGCGCAGGCCACTGCAGGAGAAGGTGAAGACCGATGATCATGCATCTGCTGACGCTGGCCAAGGGATCCGCCGGGCTGCTCGCGCTCTCGGCCCTCGCCCGGACGCTGACCCTGCTCTGCGGCGCCGCTCTGCTGGTCTATCCGGCCTGGTTGGTGGGCCGTCTCGCCGACGGCCAGGACATCCCGCAGCTGGGGACCGTCGTGGCGGTCATGATCGCCCTGGCCGCGGCCAAAGGCCTGACCCGTTACGCCGAGCAGCTCTCCGGGCACACCGCGGCCTTCGCGCTGCTCGAGCAGCTGCGGGTCAGGCTCTACGAGAAGCTGATCCCGCTGGCCCCGGCGGTGACCGCCTCCCGCGGGAGCGGCCGGCTGCTCTCAGCCGCCACGCGTGACGTGGACCGGGTGGAGGTCTTCTTCGCGCACACCCTGGCCCCGGTGGTGACTGCGGTGCTGATCCCCGCCGCCGCCGTCGTGCTCACCTGGAACCTGACCGGCGCAGCGCTGGGACTCGGGCTGCTGCTGATCTACCTGGCGGCCGCTGCCGCGCTGATCGGCATCGGTCGCCGCGGCGGACGCGCCAACAGCACCGCTCAGGTGCGTGCGCGGGGCGCCCTGGCCCAGGAGATCAGCGACGACCTCCGCGGGGCTCAGGAGATCACGATCTTCGGCGCCCAGGAACAGCGGGCTCAGCGGGTGGACCACATCGGCGCCCAGATCGGGGAAGGCTCCCGCGGCGCCTCGGTGCTGCAGGGACTGCGCGCGGCTGCCGGTCAGGGTTGGCAGGTGCTCGCACTGTTCATCCTGCTGCTGCTGGGACTGCCCCAGGCCCAGGAGGGCGTGATCGGCTACACCGAGCTGCTGCTGGTGCTGGCCCTGGTGCCCGGCACCGCCCCCGCGCTCGCCGCGATCGAGGCGCTGGGCATCTCGCTGCCTGCGGCGCTGGCCTCCGCGGCGAACCTGCGCGAGCTCGAGGAGAGCACGCACGAGGTCGCCGAGCCCACCCACCCCGTCGCGGTGAGCACCGAGCGCGACGGCGCCGCCTCGGTGTCCTTCCACGGGGTCAGCTTCGGCTACCCCGGCACCGAGCGAGAGGTGCTGCGCGACGTGGAGCTTCACGTCGAAGCCGGGCAGGTGGCCGCCGTCGTCGGGGTCAGCGGGTCGGGAAAGTCCACGCTGGCCTCGCTGCTGACCCGAGTCTGGGACCCGCAGGCCGGTGAGGTGCGGCTCGGGGGCACCGATGTGCGTGATCTCGAGCTGGCCGCGCTGCGCGCGAACATCACCGTGGTGGAGCAGCGCCCGGTGATGATCAGCGGCACCATCCGGGAGAACCTGCTGCTGGGCAGCCCGGCGGCCACCGAGGAGCAGATCCTTGCCGCCTGCCGTTCCGCCTGCTTGTCCGCCGATATCGAGGCGATGCCGGAAGGTCTGGACACGCAGCTTGGCAGCGAGGGCGCCCGGCTCTCCGGGGGTCAGTCACAGCGGCTGGCGCTTGCTCGCGGGTATCTGCGGGGCAGCCCGGTGCTGATCCTCGACGAGATCACCTCGGCCCAGGATCCGCTCACCCAGGCCGAGATCCTGCGCCGGATGCCTGAGGCCACCGACGCGACGGTGATCATGATCGCCCACCGCAGCGCGGTGCTGCGCCATGTGGGCAGCGTCTACGAGATCGACGCGGGGAAGATCAGAGCAGCAGCTCTGCCAGCAGCGGGAGCGTGATCAGGCAGGCCAGCGTGCTGGTCACCAGGATCGAGGCGGCCAGCCGGCCGTCGCCCTCGTACTGCTGAGCGAAGACATAGACCGTGGTGGACGACGGCATCGCGGCGATGATGATCAGCGTGCCCGCCCAGATCGGTCCCAGCTGGTCATAGAAGGGCAGCACCGCCAGCCAGGTCAGCACCGGCAGCACCAGGATCTTGCCCACCGTGCCCAGTCCGATCAGACGCTTGGGCACTCCCCCGCTGCGGATCCCCTCGATCGCCGGGTGCAGCGCCAGGCCGACGCAGAACAGCGCCAGCGGGACCGCCGTCTGCCCGAGCAGGCTCGCCGATTCGTTGATCGGCGCGGGCAGGCTCAGCGGGCTGAAGACCACCAGCAGCGCCAGCGCCATGGCGATGAACACCGGGTTCAGCAGCAGCGCCCGCTTCAGGATCGGCCCGATCTGCGTGCGCAGCAGGTGCCCGATGCCGCCGGCCCGCTCCGCGTGCCCGGCCTGCGCATCCCCGATCTGCGCGTCCCCGGTCTGTGTGGCACGGGAAGCTACGACGGTGCGGACCAGCGGGTAGCCGTTGAGGTAGATCAGGTTGTGCATCATGTGCACGATCCCGGCGGCCAGGCCGGCTTCGGGGCCCAGCACGCTGATCGACACCGGGATTCCGAAGTACCCGACGTTGCCGAAGCTGCCGGCCAGCGAGGTCGCCGCGGCGCCCTCGTGGCCGCGGACGCCGAAGAGGCGGCTGCCGTAGTACAGGGCGATGGAGACCAGCGGGGTCACGACGGCGACGATGACCACCGCGAGCAGCGGGAAGCCGGCGGTGGGCGGGGCGGTGATCATCGCGGTGTAGATGAAGGTGGGCAGCGCGAAGTAGAACAGGAAGCCGTTGAGGTGGTCCTGCCCGCTGCGAAAGCGCGGGATGAATCCGGCGGCGAAACCGACGCCGATCACCAGGAACATCGGGCCGATGACGGCGAGCATGTCAAGCATCAGGGTCTCCCCCGCCGTGGAAGAGACCAGCGGGCGCAGCCGGCGCGGCCCGCGGCAGCAGCCGGCGGGTCACCAGCGCAGCTTCAAGGAGGTCGTCCGGCCGAGTCCGGGCAGCCCGAACGCATCGGGTCGCCCGCGGGTGACACCGGCCAGCGGGTCTGTCTCCCCCAGCACCGTGCCATCCGGATCTGGATGGCGCGGTGCGGAGGTGCGCTGCTGGGAGCTGCGCGCGTCGTCGTCGGTCGCTGCTGCTCTCGCGGCCGCCCGGTCCCGATCCCTCGGCTGGGAGCGGACGATGTCCTTCTCGGGGTCCAGGATCTCGCGGACCACCTGGACCATCAGGTAGATCAGGGTGGCCATGTGAGCCAGGATCCCGATGTGGTAGGCCCAGTCGATGAGCTCGGTGCCGCCGGCGAACTCCCCGCCGGAGGTGATCTTCGCGCTCATCATCCACACCGAGACCCAGTGGTAGACCTCCGCGGCCTGCCAGACGAGGTATCCGCGGACCTTCGGGCGCGCCAGCACCAGCAGCGGGATCAGCCACATCACGAACTGCGGGGAGTACACCTTGCCCAGCAGCAGGAAGCTGGCCACGATCAGGAAGCACAGCTGCGCCATCCGCGGCCGGGTGGGAGCCGCCCAGCCCAGGTAGGCCACGCCGAGGCAGCACAGCAGGAAGAGCCCGTTGGAGAGCAGCGAGAACCCGGCGCCGTCCAGCGGCAGCCAGCTGAAGAACAGCCAGACCGAGGAGAAGCTGACGTCGCGCTCGGAGGAGAAGCGGTAGAAGGTGGACCACTGTTCGAACTGCAGGAGCATGAAGGGCAGGTTCACCGCGAGCCAGGTCAGCACTGCGGCGATCGTCGTCGCCGCGAAGGAGCGCAGCCGCCCGCTGCGCAGACACAGCACCAGGATCGCGCCCAGGAAGAACAGCGGATAGAGCTTCATCGCAGCGCCCAGACCGATGAGCACCCCGGCCCAGACCGGATGCGAGCGGCCCCAGAGCAGCAGCGCCAGGGCGCCCAGGAAGACCGCCCACATGTCCCAGTTGATCGACAGCGAGAGGATGATCCCCGGAGCCAGGGCCACCATCAGCGCGTCCTGGCGTCGGTGACCTGCGGTGGAGTACGCGGTGGCCAGTACGACGCCGAGCCAGCAGAGGATCACCGCGAAGTGGTTGAGGTCGTAGAACGCCAGGATCCGCTCGTCGGTGATGCCCTCTCCGGGGACCAGAAGCGCGAGCACCCCGGCGACCATGACCAGCAGCACCGGGTACTCCATGACCTGATCGGCCGGGACGTCATCGACGAAGGGGAAGAGTCCCTCGGCGAGCCCGCGCTGGCTGAACAGCAGGGAGAAGTCGGAGTAGCACATGTGGATGTGCTGATCGGGGTCGGTCCAGCCGTTGATCCGGCACCACTGCACGGCCGCCACGGAGAGCGCGGCGCCCAGGGTGGTGGCGGCCAGCAGCAGCCAGAGCAGTCGGGAGCCGGGGAGCTTCACGTCGTGTCCTTCTCGTAGATGTCCTCGGCCGCCCAGGAGGTGCGCGGCGGGGTCAATCCTCTCAGCCGCTCCCACCCGTGCTGTGCATTCCAGCGCTGGGAGCGCCGCCGCATGTCGAAGAACTCGGTGGTGTTGGGGTCCAGGAAGACCACATAGATCAGGTACAGGGTGACCACGGCGATGGCGATGGTGTAGATCGCGGCCGCATCGATCCACTGCGCCACCGAGAGCTGACCGACCATCGAGAGGAGCACCATCACCGTGAAGACCGTGGTCACCAGCACCAGGACTCGTCCGCGGTAGACGTGGACCACCGCGTAGAACGGCAGCAGCCAGAGCAGGTACCAGGGCTGGATGATCGAGGAGGTCAGCACCACCAGGGTGAGCCCGTAGCCGGCCCAGAGGACCGGGTTGCCGACGTTGCGGCGCAGCAGCATCCACGCCAGCATCGCGCCGGCCGCGGCGCGCGCCAGGGTGTAGACGATCTCGGTCACCACGGCGGCGTCCACCCCGGTCAGCGCTTGCAGCGCGGCACCGAGGCCGATCCCGAGCAGTCCCACCGGGGCGGCCTGCAGCACCGCGGCGCCAGCACCCAGGGCGGCTGCGATCCAGCCCAGGCCGATCCCGAGCGCCGCGCCACCGGCGACCAGGAGCACGGCGGCGGCGGTGCCCCCGACGGCCCATTCTCGGAGACGGTGCCGCAGCGCGGCGGTGCTGCGCAGCGGCAGCAGGAGGATGAAGGGCAGCACCACCATCGCGATGGGCTTCACCGCGATCGCCGCGACCACCAACACGAGGCACAGCACCCGTCTCCGGCGCAGCCCCGCGAGCGTGCCGGCGAGCATCAGCCCGATCATCAGCGCGTCATTGTGGGCCGCCGGGAGGAACACCAGCAGGGTCATCGGGTTCAGCAGGCACAGCCACAGCGCCCAGGAAGGCTCAGAGCCGAAGGCCTTGGCCAGCCGGGGGATGCAGTAGAGCATCAGTGCCATCCCGATCAGGGACAGGCCGCGGAAGAGCAGGATCGCGATCTCTGGGACGCCGCCGGAGACGAACCAGACGACCTGCGCCAGCACCAGGAACAGCGGTCCGTAGGGGGACGGGGATTCCGCCCAGAGCCCGTCCGCGCCCTCCATGAACCATCCGGGGAGCTCGGAGACGCCGTGCTCATAGGGGTTCAGTCCGGCGTGCAGCACCCGGCCCTGGGCCAGGTAGGAGTAGACGTCGCGGGAGAAGATCGGCAGCGTGAACATCAGCGGGGTGGCCCACATGAACAGGGTCCGGCGCATCACCGGGGTCGCCCGCGCCGACCAGGACCCCACCCGCTGGGACAGGCGCAGCCAGGACCGCACGAGCAGCAGCGCGCCGAAGACCAGCAGCACCGTGCAGGTGACCACGCCCGCCGTCGTCGTGCGCAGCGGCAGCAGCACCGGGTTCAGCGCGAGCAGCGACTGCGGGGTCATCGCCAGCCAGCCCACGCCCCAGGAGCCGAACATGATCATGATCGAGGCGAGCAGTCCCTGACGGGCGGTGTGCGAGGCGGCGGCCTCTTCGCCGCCGATGAACCAGGCGGTCGGCCGCCACTGGCCGAGGAAAGAGCGCGCGCGCAGCGCATTGCGGGAGACGAGGTTAGCGCGCACCTGGAGCGGTCTCCTCTCCCCCGGGCTCGGCGGCCGGTGCGGCGGCGTCGGCCGGTGCGGCGGCGTCGTGGGCGGCGGGGCTGGCCCGTGCGCCGTCGTCGGTCTGGGAGGATCGGCGGCCGCGCAGTCGGGGCCATTCCCAGCGGACCGCGGGCAGGCCCCAGCCCTCCCAGACCACCCAGCGGGTCTGCCGGTCCAGCAGGGCCAGCCACACGATGCAGATCCAGGACACCGTGACGGAGAGAGCGAGCATCTGAGCGTCCAGCTGCAGGAACTGGTAGATGGACAGCTGGTCCGAGGCGCCGAAGGTCAGGAAGAAGGCGATGGTGAACACCACCCACTTGAACTGCCAGTCTTTGCGGATCCCGGTGATCGCGAACAGCGGCAGCAGCCACAGCAGGTACCAGGGCTGGATGATCGGTGAGAGCACCACCAGGGCGGTGAACGCCCAGACCATCCGCTGGACGACGAACTTCTCACTGCCGCGGAACATCAGCCACAGCACCACGGCCACCGAGAGGAGCCGGCCTGCGACCTTGAACACCTCCAGGGTCCAGCTGCTGTCGAGTCCGAAGGAGCGCAGCAACGTGCCGAGCCAGCCGTCGGCGATCCCGATCGGGGACCAGAAGACGCTTCCGGTGCCGGTGCCGGCCAGGACGGCGAGCCAGCCGAAGCCGTAGCCCTGGATGAGGCCGATGGTGATCATCACGGCGGCGGCGATGCCAGCGGTGAGGAACCAGTAGGTGAACTTCCGCGACCAGGAGGCCCCCGGTCCGGCCCAGAGCAGCCCGATGAAAGGCAGCAGCACGATGGTGATCGGCTTGATCCCGATCGAGACGACCACCAGCAGCGTGGCGAGGACTCCCCTGCTGTGGGCCGCGGCGTAGATGCCCGCCAGGGCGAAGCCGACCATGATCGCGTCGTTGTGGGCGCTGGAGATGAAGCTGATGATCAGCAGCGGGTTCGCCAGCGTGATCCACTGCGCCCGGGCAGGGTCGATCCCGTGGATCCGGGCGAGCTTGGGCACGAATATCATCATCATGACCACCCCGCCCACGCAGGCGAGCCGGAAGAGGAACAGCGCAAGGTCGGGACTGTCTCCGGCGATGTTCATCACCGCGGCCTCGAGCCAGAGGAACAGCGGACCGTAAGGCGTCTCGGATTCGGCCCAGAGGATGTCGGTGCCCAGCTGGAACCAGTTGTCCAGGGTGGAGACGCCCGTGGTGTAGGGGTCCTGACCGGCCAGGACCAGCCTGCCCTGATTCAGGTAGGCGAAGACGTCGCGGGAGAAGATCGGGAGCGCGACCAGCTGGGGCAGCGACCAGAGCACGACGGCGGCGTTGACCGTGCGCAGCGAGCGAGTGGGCCACTGTTGGCTCTGATCGGGGTTCTCCAGCACCCGACCCAGCCGCAGCCAGGCGCGCAGCATGACCCAGCAGCCCAGGGTCAGCGCGATCGTGGCGACGACCACGCCGACCGTCTCGGTGCGGTACGTGATGATCCACGGCTGCCGGGACAGCGGGGAGACGCTGACCAGCCATCCGACGCCTAAGGAGCCCAGGAGGACCAGCATCGACCCGAGCAGGCCTTCGACCATCGGGGACCAGACGCTCTTGGGGCGGGTGGAGGACCGCAGGATGTGCAGCCAGATGTCCCGCTTGCGCGGCGGGCGCGGATCGGGGTCCGTCTGGGGGCGCTGATCGGGGTTGCCGAGCCCGACGGCGCCCTCGGCACCGCGCGGTGCAGGGCTGTTCTCGGTGGCTCCAGCCTCAGCGCTCATCGCCCTTGAATTTATCACCCACAGTCGCTGTCACCCCGGCGCCTGGCGGGCTGTCGGTAGAGTGAGAACCGTGAATTCCGAAGAGACTGAGACCAACGCCTCATCCATCACGTCTGTGCCGGTGAGCCCGGGTGGCTCCTGGGCGGGCCGGATGGTGTGGATCGACTGTGAGATGACTGGACTGAATCCCGATCACGATGTCCTGGTGGAGATCGCGGCGCTGGTCACCGACGCCGAGCTGAACATCCTCGGTGAAGGGGTCCAGGTGGTCATCAGCCCGGACCCGGCCGAGCGGCTGGAGACGATGGCCCCCATCGTGCAGAGGATGCACACCGCCTCGGGCCTGCTCGAGGACCTCAAGAACGGCGTCTCGGTCCAGGTCGCCGAGGAGCGGGTCCTGGACTATGTGAAGGCCTGGATCCCTGAGGCGGGTGTGGCGCCCCTGGCCGGGAACTCGATCCACGCGGACAAGGCCTTCCTGCGTGTGGCCATGCCGGACTTGATGAAGCACCTGCACTACCGACTCATCGATGTCTCCACCATCAAGGAGCTCTCCTCCCGCTGGTACCCGCAGGCGAAGGAGTCCGCGCCGGCGAAGACCGGCAACCACCGGGCGCTCGGAGATATCCAGGACTCCATCGAAGAGCTGCGGCACTACCGCCGGACGGTCTTCAAGCAGAGTTGAGCCGATTTCCGGATTCGGCCGGAGTCTGTGTAGACTGATATGCGTTGCTTTCAGGCGTTCAAGACTGATGAGCAGCGAGTGCGGGAGCCGGCTTCGGCTCCACATGGTGGGCGTAGCTCAGCTGGTAGAGCATCGCGTTGTGGTCGCGAGGGTCGCGGGTTCAAGCCCCGTCGCTCACCCCATGGAACGGTCCTGGTCATCCGACCAGGGCCGTTCTTCGTTGCGCGCGCGAAGGCGGACCGAGGGCCGAGACCCTGGCGCTCCTGGGTCAGCATGCGCCTCGGTGGAGCTTGGGTACGGTGAAGTCCACGCGGCACGCGTACGCGGATGGAAAAGTCTCTATGCGGTGAACAGCGCGCCACTGCCCACCGGTGCCAGATCCTATGCTGCGTGTTCCTTGCTTCGGCGCTCCTCGACCATGCTCTCCACGGCTTCGAGTGCGGCTTTCCCTGCGCGCGCCGCAGTGATCATGTCATCGAATGCGGAGTGGGATCTGATCAGATCCCCTGCCTGCTCCGCGGTGAGTGCTTCCAACCAGTGCCTGTTGACGTCCATCAGGGCGAAATGGGCCTGGTCCTCGAGTTCAGCTCGACTGCTCATGTCCTGGCGTCCCCTCGGTCGCTGGATGGGAGTGTTTCTAGGGGTTACGCCGCTCGACCCGGTTTCGTTCACGCTTCGCTGCAAGTTTTTTGCAGCACTCCGCCCGGAGTCGTCCCCGCAGATCAGCCTTGAGGGTTCATGCGATCTCATCTGCGAGGCTCAGCAGGAGGAGGCCGATGAGCTCTCCGAGCTCCTGGTCGAAGCGTGGGAGACCAGGGCACCGAAACGACTCCGCGCTCAACGCAGCCAGAGATCTCCTTCCCGCGCCTGGCTTGCCGTGATCGGCTTCGTCGCCCCGGCTGCCATCACCCCGGCTGCCATCAGGCCCGGTTGCCATCGGAGCCCAGCACGGTGAGTAGGGTTGGGGCATGGACTTTCTCTCCGCGAACTGGCTCGCCGCCGGCGCGATCGCGATACTGGCGGTGGCTGCCGTTGTGGTGGCCATCGCTCGGGGACACGCCGGCAAGGACGCACGGATCACCGCGTCACATCAGCCCGGAGTCATCACCCTGACCAGCAGCTTGGACGCGAAGGTCGTGGCCATCCTCAATGAGGGTGACAGCCTGGCCGAGTCTCTGAAGCGGGACCCGCTGGATCTTCCGATCACCCTGGTGGCAGGCGAGCCGTTCAGCATCCGCTATCAGGATGCGTCCGGCCGGGCACCCCGCAGCATTCTGCTGCGCCTGCAGGACGGCGCGATGAACCACGTGGACCTGCCGTCGGTCTGAAACCGTCCCTCGGGCGCTTCACACGGCGTCGCCGGATTTCGCCTCTGAGCACACCTCATCGCGGGCAGGATATTCTTCCTAAGGCGGTGGTCAACACCGGATCACCAGCAGCGCTCGCCGAAGAACGCGTCACCACACCGGGAGGAACTCCGTGCAGGAAACCGCGATATCGGCGCTCATCGATGTGCCGGCCGATATGAACATCACCGATCTTCTGGAGCAGCAGCGGACCGAGGACCCTGAGAACGTCCTGTTCACGCGCCGTGACGCCGCCGGCGAGTGGGTGGACGTCACCGCCGCCGCGTTCCACACCGACGTCGCAGCTCTCGCCAAGGGCCTGATCCAGCGCGGTGTCACGCTGGGCGATCGCGTCGGGATCATGTCTGCGACCCGGTATGAGTGGAGCCTGCTGGACTTCGCGCTCTGGTACGCCGGCGCCGTCTCGGTCCCGGTCTACGAGACCTCCTCCGCCGCACAGATCGCCTGGATCGCCGAGGATTCCGCACTCAGCCTGGTCTTCGCTGAGACGCCAGGGCATCGGGAGACCATCCTGGAGGGTCTGAAGGGATCCGGACTCCAGCAGACCCCCGAGGTGCTGCTCATCGAGTCCAGCGCACTGGACGAGCTCCGGCAGGCCGGCGCTGTTGTTTCAGACCAGGACCTCGAGGGCCGCCGGGCCACCGCCGTCGGTGAGGATCTCGCCACCATCATCTACACCTCGGGAGCCACCGGCCGACCCAAGGGCTGCGAGCTGACCCACGGCAACTTCGTGGACCACAGCCTGCAGACCCTTGCCGCCATGGACGGCGTCGTCGGCAGACACTCCTCCACGGTGCTGTTCCTGCCCATGGCCCACGTCTTCGCTCGGTTCATCTCGGTGATCTTCATCGCCGCCGGCGGACGGGTGGCGCACACCCCCGACATCAAGCAGCTCATCGAAGATCTCGGCGTGATCCGGCCGACCTTCCTGCTCGGAGTTCCGCGGGTCTTCGAGAAGATCTACAACGCCGCCGCGCTGAAGGCCGAAGGCGATGGAAAGAAGCGCATCTTCAAGGCCGCGGCCGACGCGGCGGTGGACTGGTCGCGCGCCACCGCCGAGGGCCGCGTTCCGCTGAGTCTCCGGCTCAAGCACGCCGTGTTCAGCAAGCTGGTCTACTCGAAGCTGCGCAACCGGATGGGCGGCAACGTCACCCACGCCTTCTCCGGCGGGTCCCCGCTGGGTGAACGGCTGGGCCACTTCTTCAACGGCGTGGGCATCCAGATCATCGAAGGCTACGGACTCACCGAGACCACGGCCCCGGTCACCGGCAACATCCCCTCGGTCTACCGGATCGGCACCGTCGGGATCCCGCTCCCAGGCAATGCCGTGCGCGTGGAGTCCGACGGCGAGCTGCTGGTCAAGGGCAGCAGCGTCTTCCGGGGGTACCGCAACCGGCCCGAGCTCAACGCCGAGTCCTTCACCGCCGATGGCTGGTTCTACACCGGTGACCTGGGTCGTCTAGATGAGGCGGGTCGGCTGATCATCACCGGACGCAAGAAGGAGATCCTGGTGACCGCCGGAGGCAAGAACGTCGCCCCCGCGCAGCTCGAAGATGCCATCCGGGCAGACCTGCTCGTCTCCCAGGCAGTCGTGGTCGGTGACGGCAAGCCCTTCATCAGCGCGATGATCACCCTCGACGGCGATGTCATACCTGCCTGGCTGCGCAGCAAAGGTCTCGACCCCGACACCGCGATGAGCGAGCTCACCGAGCACCCCCAGGTTCTGGAGCATCTGCAGCAGGTCATCGATGCCACCAATGCAAGTGTCTCGAAGGCCGAGTCCATCCGCAGCTTCACCGTGCTCGAGGATGACTTCACCATCGACTCGGGGCACCTGACGCCCTCGCTGAAGATCCGCCGGGCCGAGGTCATGCGTGACTTCCAGCGTGTGGTCGAGAACCTCTACGAGAAGGCCGCCCACCGCGCCAAGCGACACTGAGCCGCTCACCCCAAAGCCGATCTCGACGCGGCGCACGCTGACGCCCCCTGCGGCCAGCGTGCGCCGCGCCGAGATCGCCGGTGGTCAGGATCTCGAACGCGCTGCGGACTGTCATGACATGAGCGTAAGCGCGGACGCCTCTGTGACTCCAGTCCCGGCGCCCGACGACGGCGCCGCTGCAGCACCGCCACCGCTGCCAGCCGTGATCCTGGACTGCCGCACCCGTGAACCGTTGCGCGCAGGCTCGCCGTGGCATGCCGGTGCGCCCAGGAGCTCCGCGAGTTCGGAGATGATCCGGCCAGCTGGCGTTCGTGTCAGACATCGGAGAGGTCGAGAAGCTTGCGCACGGTGTTGAGGTTTCTCGCGGTCCCGGTCACTCCCAGCACCCGGGAGATGGTCGGCTCCTTCATCTGGGGCGAGCCCGCGCCGTCGGCGTAGCGCAGGTGCATCTCGCGGTCGATCACCTGCCAGCGGTCGTCGCCGGTCTCCAGCAGGGCGGCCGCCTGTACCGCCTCGGCTGTCGGCGCGCACTGCAGAAAGCTGATGTAGGAGAACCGCGGGTCGAGCTCTTCGAACGGATGGGCTTCCAGGGCGGCGAGAACCTCTTCCCGGGACCGGCTGATCACCTCCCGGAAGAAGCCGAAGCGTGTCTGCACAGCGGCTTCCAGCGCCCGGTCGAAGTTCTCAGCCGGTCCGGGCGGGTTGCACAGCAGATTGCCCGACGCGATATGGCTGGACACCTCGGTGGCCCCGAGGGACTCGGCCAGGTCGCGCCACTGGGCCATCGGAAGCCTGGCCGTGCCGCCGACGTTCACGGCGCGGACCAGAATGATCCTGCGGCTCACAGCGGAAGCCTCACTGCGACGACGTCATCGCGAGGGCTCGGGATGGTCCTCCAGCCGCTCGTCCTTCAGATCAGGGACCACCATCACCGGGCCCTCCGCGCGCAGCAGCACGCCGCGGGAGACCGACCCCATCAGCGCTCCGGTGAATCCGCTGCGACCCCGGGTGCCGATCACGGTCAGCTGCGCCTCCCGGGTCTGCTTCACCAGCTGAGCGATCGGATCCCCCGGCTTCACCGACGCGGTCACCTCCAGGGCCGGAAAGTGCCTCTTCACCAGGGCGAGCTCGGTCTCCAGGGTCTTCTCCAGCTGCGTCTTGCGCCGTTCGGTGACGCTCTCATCAGGGGAATCAAGCTCCGGATACCACTCCAGCCACGCCTCCAGAGACGGCAGCGCCATCAGCAGATGCAGCGTGACCCCCCGGTTCTGTGCCGACAGCGCGGCCTGGAGCATCGCGACCCGACTCTGACCCGACGCGTCGATGCCGACCACCACCGGACGCCGATCCCTGCCCGCAATGAACCGACCAGCGCCCTCAGCCTGACTCTCAGGCTCGTTGACCTTGTACTGCCGGGGCACCACCACGGTGGGGCAGTGCGCGTGGGCCGGCAGCGCCGAGGACACCGATCCCAGCACCCTGCCCAGGAACCCTCCCCTGCCCCGAGCGCCGACGACGGCGAGCTCCGCAAGGGCGGAGAGATCCACCAGCACCCCTGCGGCATCTCCGCGTTCGGTCCGGTAGATCACCTTGCCTGAGTAGTCCTTCAGGTATTCCCTGGCCTCGGCGAGGACGGTCTTGGCTGCGTCGACGGCCACCTCGGCCTCGGATTTCTCCGGCACCGCAATCAGGGTGGTGTAGATCCGGGCCGGAACGTGGAACGCGCTGACCACGGTGAGCACCCGCCCGCTGCGCTGCGCCGCCAGGGCCCCGTAGTGCAGGGCGAGGAAGGACTGCTTGGAACCATCGAAGCCGACCAGCACCCCCAGATCACGTGTGGCGGGATCAAATGCGACAGGTCGTGGTGCTGCGTGAGCGTCGTTGTCCATGACAATCCTCCACCCGGGGGTCTGATATCAGCAGATGCGAGCGACGCCCCCGTGGTCGGATTTCGCCCGCTTCGTTTCCGATCCTATTCCTCGACCCCAGATCAGGGAACCACTACAGCGCGACCGCGCAGTTCGCCGTCGTGCAGCTTGCGGTAGGCCTCGGGCCCCTGATCCAAGCTGAAGGTCTCGGTCTCGACGGCGAGCTGACCTGTGCGCGCCAGTTCGAAGACCTCCATGAGCTCGGGCCGTGAGCCCCAG
Source organism: Nesterenkonia sp. YGD6 (assembly GCF_022565895.1). Lineage (NCBI taxonomy): Bacteria > Bacillati > Actinomycetota > Actinomycetes > Micrococcales > Micrococcaceae > Nesterenkonia > Nesterenkonia sp. YGD6. The sequence continues at coordinate 51,699 of NZ_JAJOYY010000004.1, forward strand.
TAGGGCGCCCGGATGCGAGACCCGAAGGGCTGGCCGAGCAGTCCCACCGTGGTCTCCACGGATCCGGCTCCCGCCAGCACCAGGTCGGTGCGCGGACCGCTGAGCGAGCGCACGATGTTCATCACGGGGCCGTTGGTGACGAAGTCGAACACCGCGGTGACCGGGCCCGGCCCCACGGCTTCGGCGATCTGTGCGGCGGCCTGGTCGTCGGAGAGGAAGGCGTGATGAGCTCCGACCTCGCGGGCGAAGTCGAGCTTGCTCTGGCTGATGTCCAGCGCGATCACTGTGGAAGAGGTCAGGGTGCGCAGCAGCTGCACCGCGATGTGGCCGAGGCCGCCAACTCCGATCACCACGGCCACGCTGCCGGGGACCAGCAGATCCAGTGACCCCTGGATCGCGTGGTAGGGGGTCAGTCCGGCGTCGGTGAGGGCCACCGTGGCAGACGGGTCCAGATCTCCCAGCGGGATCAGCAGCCGCGGGTCCGTGACAATCATGTACTCGGCCATCGCCCCGTCCTTGCCCAGTCCCGGTGGCGTGATGCCGAGGGCGGCGGCGTGGGGGCAGTAGTTCTCGATGCCCTGGGCACAGCTGAGGCAGCGCCCGCAGCCCTGCGGACCGTAGACCGCGACGGCCTCGCCGACCTCGATGCCGGAGGCGCCCTCACCCAGAGCGTCCACGACCCCGACGCCCTCGTGTCCCAGCGTCATCGGCAGCGGGTAGCCGAAGGCGGCGTACTGCTCCTCGCTGAGTCCCATCACGAAGCTGTCCGAACGGCAGGCGCCCGCGGCGGTGATGCGCAGCCGGACCTCACCGGGGCCGGGTTCCGGGGTGGGGACCTCGCGCACCTGCGGCGGTTGGCCGATGGCGACGTATTGGAGAGCTTTCATGGTGATCCTCCTGGATTCGTCCTGCACGGTCACTCGGCTCCCCCGGCATCCATCGCAGTTGCCAGCGCGCGCCGATGGTCCTGACTATGCCAGTTGATGGGCACTTCTGGTCGTGTATCGCTGGACCCACTGTGCGTGAATGGGACTCGCCGTCCCAGGGCCGCAGGTCCCGTTGACAACCAGAGTGGCGGGCGAAGCTTCCGGTCAGGCCTGCATTCCGCTACCTGACCGCCGGTTCCCCGAGAGGCTCCCCCGGTGGTTCCACGGGTGGGTTGGCGGTTGTTCTGCCGGGTGGCTCCGCGATGACCTCGGGACGCACCCGCCATGGCCGCTGAGCATAGAAGGCCAGAAGCTGTGCGCCGAGGCCGAAGAGCACCATCGCAAGCCACACCACGATGTTCAACCACGGAACGTGCAGAGCGAAGATCAGGATCAGCCCACCGACCAGGGTCATGACGACAGGTCGCTGGGAGTCCCGGAACACCAGTCGCCCGATGAAGTGGGATCCGTAGACGAACGTGGCCAGCGTCAGCAGCAGCCACACCAGGAGACCAGCAATAGCCAGCGGGGCGCCGATGATGGTGATCAGCAGCGCGACCAGCATCACCGGAACGACGATCGAGGCGACGAACCCCACGAGCAGCGCCTTCCAGGGAGCGTGCCTCAGCTGATCGGTGACCCGTGTCAATCTGCCGGGAAGCAGCAGTCCGGCCAGCAGAGTGATCAGGCTCAGCGCAACCAGCGCGTAGAGCAGCCCGAGGAACCACCCGATGAACAGCGCCCACGGCGACGGCTCCATCTCCGGTGCTGGTGTCGGGGCGATGCGTTCGACGTCGCCGTCCACCGCACCCTCAGCTATGGTCGCGTCACGGTCGCTGTAATAGGTCACGTCTCCCCCGACGGCCCCGTCGATGGTGAGACCGTCGACGGCAGCCACCAGGTCTCGGCCGAGGTCTCCTCCGATAGTGGCCGATCTTGCCGCGGCGACGAGATCGTCTCCGATCGATCCATCTTCAGCGAGGTTCAGGACTGAGGCGAAGACGGTTCCGCTCCGCCCGACCTCCCCACTGATCGACACATCCTGGGCCGCCAGGCGAACGTTTCCATCGATTGTGCCGGTGATGTCGATCGTCTGAGCTGCCGCGATCACGTCACCCGAGATGTCGCCACTGATGGTGATGCTCTGCCCGGAGACGTAGACATCGCCCTGGACCTGTTCCGAGACCTCGACGGAGACGCCGCTGAAGAACTGCGGGCCCTCCCCATCATCTGATGTCGACGCAATCTCAGATGTGGCGAGGGATCCCTCCAAGGGTACGGACTCTGAGGGTGCGGAGGCCGTGGCGCTCGCCGTGGGGAGAATCATCACACCACCCGCCATCAGGGCTGCAGCGACGAGACGAAGATTCCTGCCTGGCGAGCTCATGATGGAGGCCTCTCTGAGCGGGGACTTACCTGGTTCGACGTCAGCTGCGGCGCCGGAAGTTCTCGGTGGTCAGAAGAGGCTTCAAGATCGCGCACGGGTGGAGCTCGGCATGTGTGTTTCACAGGCGGAGCCCTTAGGGTGATCGCTCACGAAGCCACGAAGCTGATTCCACTGTCCAGCGTGGCTCACCAGTGGTGCAGGGCCATTGGTCCCGCCGGCTGCCCGAGATCGTCAGATGCGCTGCCGTTCATCCTGATGTGACGCTTCCGCCCCGAGAAAACACTCATGACACGATGTTTTCATACCAGAAAAGTAGATTATTGATAGAGGCCAAAGACCCTAGATCGATGGAATACGAGACGTATGGTTGGGCCATGAATCCTTCTCACGAGAGTGGCACTGACCACGACCCCGGTGTTCTTGTAGGCATGGACGGCTCAGCCGCCGGTCAGCGCGCCTTCCGAGCTGGTCTGCGAATCGCTCAGCAACGAAACCTCCCGCTGCGCCTGGTCGGCACATTCGCCCGCCCCGTGGTGACTGACGCCTACTACGTGCCGATGATGGACGAATATTTCGAGGCCGTGGTCAAAGAGGTGCACGAGATGCTCCGTGGGTACGCGACACAGGCGGAGGCGTCCGGGGTGAAGGTCACCGTGCGTGCCGTACAAGGCGACCCGGGCTCCGAGCTGGTCGCGGAGTCCAAGTCCGCGCAGGTGGTCGTCGTCGGCAAACGCGGACGCAACCGCTTCGCCGGCCGCTTCCTCGGCAGCGTATCGGCCAAGCTTGCCGCTCATGCGCACTGCCCCACCCTGGTGGTCCCCGAGAAGTGGGAGAACGAGTCCTCGACAGAGCTCCTCGCCCCGGCTCAGGACCTGCCCACTGGTCAGACCGGCGCCACCGAGCCGCTGGCTCAGATGGAAGAGTCGAGCCCTCGAACGCATGAGCGCCGCCATTTCGCCAACGTGGAAACGGATCTCAACTTCGATTCCGAGATCGTGGTGGGAATCGACGTCGAGACCGACCCTGAGCTGGTCGTGAACCTGGCGGCGCAGGCGGCCGCACTGCTGGACAACCCGCTGACCCTGGTCTCGGCCGCTCCCCTGAACGCACAGGGGCACTGGTGGCCCAACACCATCGAACACAATCTCGAGATTCCTAATCTGCGCCGCCCCTACACGGAGCACCTGCAGAAATCAGCCGACCGGGTATCCGAGGAGTTCCCAGAGGTTCCCGTGCGCTGGCAGTTCTTCGACGGCTCACCCGCAGGCGTGCTCTCCGAGGCTTCCAGGACTGCGGAGCTGGTGGTCCTCGGAACCCGCGGCCACGGAGGGTTCTCCGGTCTGCTCCTCGGCTCCGTCAGCCAGGCAGTGCTCAATCGCGCGGTCTGCCCCGTTCTCGTGGTGCCCACTCACAAGCATTGAAAGTGACACGCCCATGATTCTCGAACACGCAGACGGTGAACCGATCCTCACGCTGAACCCAGATCAGATCTGGGGGCTGCTCGAACGGGGCCGATTCGGGCGCCTGGTCGTCGTCGTCGGGCAACGCGCAGACATCTTCCCGATCAACTACGCCGCGGCGCCTGACCGGACGTTGGTCTTCCGCACCGCCCCGGGAACGAAGCTCGCGAAGCTCGCGATCAATGAGACGGTCCTGTTCGAGGCGGACCACATCTCTGTTGACACGGCATGGTCGGTGACGGTGCGCGGCCAGGCGCAGTGGCTGCAGAGAACTGAAGAGATCGAAGAGGCAGAGAGGCTGGAGCTGCGGCCCTGGGCGCCCTCTGTGAAGGACAACTACGTGCGGGTGACCCCTACCGAGATCAGTGGCCGCCACTTCCAGTTCGGCCCCCATCCTGAGCGAGAACTCGGTGAAGGATCTGAGGCAGGCTGAGCGCCGAGAGCGCAGCCATCAGTCGGTCCGGCGACCCTTGAGGAAGTAGCTGATCGGTCCGACGTAGTTGACTGCGATGATCGCGGCCCAGATGCCCTTCTTGCCGTTGACCTGATTCGCAGGCCGCCTGGCAAGGTCGACCCAGGCCGCCACGGCCAGCGAGATCTGGACGATGCTGAACACCATGGTCCCGGCCCGCCTGCCCGGGCTCATGTCCTTCCACTGCTTCTTCGGGGACTTCCTCGCATCCTTCACGGGGTGCTTCTTGATCACGGTCTTCTTCTTCATATTCTGCTCCTTCTTGAGGTCATAGTGGGCAGACGTCGAGGCGGTTGTCCACCTCGATCACCCCTGGGGAGATCCATGCTGCGAGACCTGCCTGCCGCTTCTCGGCCAGAGACTTGACCTTCCCCGTCAGAACCGCCGTCTGACCGGTGATGGTGGCGACGACGTGGTCGGCGTCGATCCGGGGGTCCCGGAACGCGGCGTTCCTGAGTCGTTCCTCCGCATTCTGCAACGGCGTACGGGCAGCAGTGGCGATCTGGTTCTCCACTGATTCGACTCCGGGGATGTTCCGGACTGCCCGCTCGGCAGCCTCACTCTGATAGGTCCAGTCGACCAGACCGAACAAGGTGACGTCACGATCCTCGACCCAGGCCGTGACGTTGCCCTCGCGCAGCTCCGAGATCCATCTGAGTTCGGACTCCACGACCTCCCGGAGGGATGTGCTGACATGAGTCTCGGCCTGTGCTGAGGTCTGGATCGACAAAGTCCTTCAGTCCCTTCACGCGGTTCTGGGCACGATATCGCGCACCAGGATCCACTCTGGCGCGTGTATCGGGCCGCCGCCTAGGGCCATAGGTCCTGCCACCGTCTCGTCAGCGTTCCAATGCCGGAATCGGGGCACATCCTTCGGCAAGACGTCGTCAGAACGCTGGCGGGACGGGACATCCCCCCGTGTTTGTCGCATCTCTATGCCAGGTCCCACGGTTTGGACGGAAACAACGATGCGACGTGGCACGCAGATGCGACACCTGAAGGAGACGGGTCGGGGGTCCGGAGCCGAGGGGTCGGGCTGGGGTCGCGGAGCAACGCTGGGACGACGGTGCACGCCCGCGGTCCCACCGAGCGGAGCCCCATCCGTTGAGTCATCACTGCACCCCGTGGGACCGTGGAGACGAGATGTCAGAGCAGAGGTCCGCGTCCGACCAGGAGCCCCCGATGACCAAGCACCGCATCTACACGATGAGCTTCGCGTCCGTGTATCCGCACTATGTGACCAAGGCGGAGCGCAAAGGACGCAGCCAGGCTGAGGTCGACGCGATCATCTGCTGGCTCACCGGCTACTCCGCGCAGCAGCTGAGGGCGGTCCTGGACGAGGGGATCGACTTCGAGACGTTCTTCGCCCGGGCGCCCGCCATGAACCCCTCGCGCTCACTGATCACCGGGGTGATCTGCGGAGTCAGGGTGGAGGAGATCGAGGAGCCGCTGATGCGCGAGATCCGCTACCTGGACAAGCTGATCGACGAGATGGCCCGGGGCAGGGCGATGGAGAAGGTGCTGCGCGGGTGAGCCCGACCATGCCGGCCTCGAGCCGCTCGGCGATCTTCGTCGCGGTCTGCAGCTTCCCGGCATAGACGTACCCGGAGAGCCGGACCTCGACCGCGTTCGCCCGCCCGATCACCGCGTCCAGACCGGTCCAGGCCACCACCGGCGCGACCGGTCCGAAGATCTCCCCGCTGCGGATCTCCGCATCCACAGGCACCCCGGTGAGCAGGGTCGGGGCGAGCAACGCGGCATTCGTGCCCTCCGGCAGGGCAGCTTGCGCGGCCGCGGCGTCGGTCTTGGACTTTCCGTTCCCGGCAACGATCAGATCGCGCAGCCGCTCGGCCTGCTCCTGCATCCGGAAGTACGCGGCCATGAGTAACTCGAACGGTTCATCGGGTGGCCTCCAGGAAGATCGGGGCGAAGAACTCTGCCAGCGCGGCGGTGTCGGTCAGCGGCAGAACATGCGCCACGTACTGATCCGGTCGCACGACGACGACGCAGCCGTCCCGGCTGATCCCGCGCTCGCTGAAGATGTCATGCTCGGGGTGGGTGCCGAAGATCCGATCCCGGGCGGTGAGTCCGAAGGGCCCCACCGTGGGCAGGAACGCGCGCGGCGCGTGGGTGACGTCGAACTGGTCATGTGGCTGCTGGTAGATGACCTTGATGTCGAAGAGCGTGTCCTCGTCCTCGCCTCGCGGGGTGTGGCGCAGCACCGGTGAGCCGGGGTCGGTGTGAAGCCAGTGGGCCCAGTCGGCCAGCGCCGAGGGCTCTCCGGCGGCCGGGGCATCGGCGAAGACGTAGATCCTCCAGCGGCCGTCGGCGGTGGCCAGGTGTCCCAGCTGCAGCGGGTTGCCGTCACAGACCCGGGAGGCCAGCGCTGACTTGAACCGCTTGCCCACCGGGTATCCGGTGGCGAGCTGCTGATGGGTGGCCTCCCCGGTGACCAACGACGGGGTGTACTCGGTCATGAATCCAGCGGGGAATTCGATGGTCTTGACGTAGAAGTCCTCCAGCGCAGACGGGTCCTCCATCTCTTCGGGCTTCTGCGCCATCAGCGTGGACCACTCCTTGTCGAAGTCGATGAGATTCTGCGCGATGACCTGGCGTTCGCCGGAGTAGGTGTCCAGAAGCGCCGCCGGACTGCGGCCGGCCAGCACCTGCCCGAGCTTCCAGCCCAGGTTGAAGCCGTCCTGCATGGACACGTTCATGCCCTGGCCGGCCTTCGCGCTGTGCGTGTGGCAGGCGTCCCCGGCGATGAACACCCGCGGGGTGCGCTGACCGGTGAGCTCGGCGGGCACGTCGTCGAACTTGTTCGTGACCCGGTGCCCGACCTCGTAGACGCTGTGCCAGGCCACGTGCTTCACGTCCACCGTGTAGGGGTGCATGATCCGGTTGGCGTTCTCGATGATCTGCTCAATGGTGGTGCTGCGGACCTGTGCGCCCTCACCGGGCTGGACCTCACCGAGGTCCACGTACATCCGGAACAGGTGTCCGCCCTCGCGCGGGATCAGCAGGATGCTGCCGCCCGAGCGTGACTGGACGGCGCACTTGCGTCGGATGTCGGGGAAGTCGGTGACGGCCAGGACGTCCATCACGCCCCAGGCGTGATTGGCCCGGTCCCCCTCCATGGTGCAGCCGATGGCGGTGCGCACCCCGCTGCGCGCCCCATCGGCGCCGAGCACATATTTGGCCCAGACGGTGCGCTCCTGGCCCGCCTCATCGCCGGCGGCGCGGCGCAGGGTGACCTCCACCGGGTGCTCCCCGGTCTCGTGCACGGTGAGGCCGAGGAACTCCCAGCCGAAGTCCGGGGTCATCCGGGAGGGAGAGTTCTCCATAGATTCCGCGAAGTAGTCCAGCACCCGGGCCTGGTTGACGATCAGGTGCGGGAATTCGCTGATCCCGTGCGGGTCATCGGCGGGACGGGCGGTGCGCACGATGTTCTCGGGCGCCTCCGGGTTGGGCTTCCAGAAGGCCATCTCGGTGATGTGGTACGCCTCGTTGGAGATCTCGTCGGCGAAGCCGAACGCCTGGAAGGTCTCCACGCTGCGGGCCTGGATGCCGTCGGCCTGACCGACCTCGAGTCGGCCGTCGCGCTTCTCGATGATCCGAGTGTGCACCTGCGGGAACTGGGCCAGCTGGGCGGCGGCGATCATCCCCGCCGGGCCGGTGCCCACGATGAGCACGTCCATGTGCTCGGGGAGCTCCTGCGGACGGTCGAGTCCGACGCCGGCGGGCGCCTGGACACGGGGATTCTTGGAGACGTAGCCGTGATGGTGGAACTGCATGGATGACTCCTCAGTGAGCGGTGCGTGGGATGAAGTCCGCGGCGAGCTTCTCCGAGCCGCGCGCCACGAGCGAGACGTCGGCGCCCACGAGCACCCAGGACGCTCCGGCGTCGAGGTAGTCACGGGCGGCTGCCGGGTCGAAGGCGTTGACGCCGGCGGTCTTGCCGGCGCGCGCTGCGGCGGTGAAGGTGGCCTTCACAGCGTCGACCACCTGGGGGTGGGTCTGCTGACCGAGCAGCCCCATCGAGGCGGAGAGGTCGCTGGGACCGGCGAAGATCCCGTCGATGCCCTCCACCGCGGCGATCGCCTCGGCGTTCTCCACACCCTGGACGGTCTCGATCTGCAGGTGGATGCTCACATGCGAGGCGGCATCGTCGAGGTAGTTCGGCACCCGGTTCCAGCGTCCGGAGCGGGCCAGCGCGTTGCCGATCCCGCGGCGCCCCGCGGGCGGGTACTGCGTGGAGGCGGCGACCTGGCGGGCCTGCTCGGGCGTGGAGATCATCGGGATCAGCAGGTTCTGCACGCCGAGGTCCAGCACCTGCTTGATGGTCACCGGGTCGTCGGAGGAGAGCCGGACCAGCGGGGTCACCGGGTACCCGGAGAGCGCATGCAGCTGGGCGAGCACGGATTCAAGCCCGTTGGGTGCGTGCTCCATGTCGATGAGCACCACGTCCAGCCCCGAGCCGGCCATGATCTCGGCCATCACCGGGGACCCGGAGCAGACCCATCCGCCGATCAGCGGGCGGTCGGCGGCGGCCAGGTCCGCGCGCAGGGTGGGGTTCAGTTGAAGCGGCATGTCAGGGTTCCCAGCTCTCCATAGTCACAGGTGACGGTGTCTCCGGGCTCCACCCACATCGGGCGGGTGAAGGAGCCGGCGAGGATCAGCTCCCCGGCCTGCAGGCTGTCGCCGTGCTGGGCCAGCTTGTTCGCCAGCCAGACCACGCCCATGGCGGGGTGGTTGAGCACGGCGGCGGCCACGCCGGACTCCTCGATGGTCTCGTTGCGGTAGAGCAGCGCGGAGACCCAGCGCAGATCCACCGCGTCCGGGGCCACCGGGTTGCCGCCGTAGACCATGGCGCCCATCGCGGCATTGTCGCTGATGGTGTCCACGATCGTGCGGCCCTGCATCTCGATCCGGCTGGAGAGGATCTCCAGCGCGGGCACCACGTAGTCGGTGGCGTCCAACACGTCGAAGACCGTGACTCCGGGGCCCTTCAGCGGCTTGCCGAGCTTGAAGGCGAGCTCCACCTCGATGCGCACGTTGGAGAAGCGGCTGTGCTCGATCACCGAGCCGTTCTCGAAGACCATGTCGTCGAAGATCGCCCCGTAGTCGGGTTCGGTGATCCCGGTGGCCACCTGCATGACCTTGGAGGTGAGCCCGATCTTGCGGCCCACCAGCCGGCGTCCGGACGCCACGGCGCGGCGTCGCCATTCGTTCTGCACCGCGTAGGAGTCCTCGATGGTCATCTCGGGGTGGCGGGTCGTGAGCCGCGGGATCATGCTGCGCTGCGCCTCGGCTTCGGCGAGCTCGTCGGCGATGGTGGTGATCTGCTCTGGTGTCAGCATTGTGCACTCCGGATCATGGCGCTCCTGATCATAGGTCTCCCGGTCATAGGTCTCTGGACAGCCTCAGAGCTGGTGGCCCAGCTTGTACTCGCCCTGTTTCCAGGAGGGCATGGAATCCTCGTCGTCCTTGCGGGTGTAGGAGAACCCGTCGGCGCCGATGGTCACGTCCATCTCGGAGCTCTCCGTGCGCTCCACCGAGGGCACCGGGCGTCCGTGCAGGTCCAGCACGGTGGAGGCCTCGGTGTACCAGGACGGGACCACCGGGTTGCCCCACCAGTCGCGGCGCTGGTTGTCGTGCACGTCCCAGGTCACCACCGGGTTGTCCGGGTCTCCGGTGTAGTAGTCCTGGGTGTAGATCTCGATCCGGTGCCCGTCGGGGTCACGGATGTAGAGGTAGAAGGCGTTGGAGACCCCATGTCGGCCGGGGCCGCGCTCGATGTGGTCGGAGAGCCGCAGCGCGCCGAGCTTGTCGCAGATCGCGAGCACGTTGTGCTTCTCATGGGTGGCGAACGCGACGTGGTGCATCCGCGGTCCCGCGCCGCCGGTCATCGCGGTGTCATGGACGGTGGGCTTGCGCCGCATCCAGGCCGCGTAGGTGGTGCCGTGCTCATCCTGGATGTCCTCGGTGACCCGGAAGCCGAGGTCCTCCATATAGGCCACGGCCTTGGGCACGTCCGGTGTGACCTGGTTGAAGTGGTCCAGCCGGACCAGGGCGCCAGGGGTGTAGAGGTCATAGCGCCAGGCCAGCCGCTCCACGTGCTGCACATCGTGGAAGAACTCGTAGGGGAAGCCCAGCGGGTCCTGGACCCGCACCGAGTCGCCGATGCCGCGGGTGAAGCCCTCCTTGCGCCGAATGACCTCGCAGCCGAGCTCGCGGTAGAACGCCTCCGCCTTGTCCAGGTCCTCCGGTGCGCGCACCCGGTAGGAGAAGGCGGCCACGGCGGCCTGCTCCCCGCGGCGCAGCACCAGGTTGTGGTGGATGAACTCCTCCATGGAGCGCAGGTAGATCGCGTCCTCGTCTTCGGCGGTGACCGTGAGGTCGAGGACATCCACGTAGAAGTCGCGGGAGCGCTGCAGATCGGTGACGATCAGCTCCATATAGGCGCAGCGCAGGATGTCCGGCGCCGGTGAAGAGGGGGTGGGAATCCGACCCGGGATGGGGTTGTCATTCATCAGAAGCGTCCTTGCTCGATGGTGGAAGGTGTGGGGTGCGGTGAAGCCTCAGTCGGCCTTGCCGAATACCGGGTTGTGGACCTCGCCGAGGTTGATGTGCACGGCCTGCTGGTCGGTGTAGAAGTCCAGTGAGCGGTAGCCGCCCTCGTGGCCCAGTCCGGAGGCCTTGACCCCTCCGAAGGGGGTGCGCAGATCCCGGACGTTGTTCGAGTTCAGCCAGACCATCCCGGCCTGGACCGACTGGGCGAAGTTGTGCGACCGCTTGAGGTCATTGGTCCAGATATACGCGGCCAGCCCGTACTTGGTGTTGTTGGCCAGTTCCAACGCCTCGGCGTCAGAGTCGAAGGGAGTGATGGCGACCACCGGGCCGAAGATCTCCTCCTGGAAGATCCGCGCCTCAGGCGCGACGTCGGCGAAGACCGTGGGCGCCACGAAGTTCCCGCTCGGGAACCCCTCCGGGCGACCGCCGCCGGCAAGAAGCCGCGCCTCGGTCTTGCCGATCTCGATGTAGCTCATCACCTTCTCGAAGTGCTCGGGGTGCACCAGCGCGCCGACCTCGGTGCCGGGCTCGTGCGGCAGTCCGACCTTGACCCGCTTGGCCTGGGCGGCGTAGCGCTCGAGGAACTCGGGGTAGATGCTGCGCTCCACCAGGATCCGGCTGCCGGCGGTGCAGCGCTCGCCGTTGAGCGAGAAGACCCCGAAGATGGTGGCGTTGACGGCCGCCTCAAGGTCAGCGTCGGCGAAGACGACGGCGGGCGATTTCCCGCCGAGCTCCATGGAGAGGCCCTTCAGCGCCGGTGCCGCGTTGGCGAAGATGGTCTGCCCGGTGCTTGATTCACCGGTGAAGGAGATCAGCGGCACGTCCGGGTGCTTGACCAGGGCGTCACCGGCCTGCTCACCGAGCCCGTTGACCAGGTTGAACACGCCCCTGGGCAGTCCGGCCTCTTCGAAGATCCCGGCCCACAGGCTCGCCGAGAGCGGGGTGAACTCGGCCGGCTTGAGCACCACCGAGTTGCCGGCGGCCAGGGCGGGAGCCAGCTTCCAGCTCTCCAACATGAAGGGGGTGTTCCAGGGGGTGATCAGTCCGGCCACACCGATCGGCTTGCGGCTGACGTAGTTGATCTGTCGTCCCGGCACCTTGTAGACGTCATCGGCCTGGGCGACGATCAGATCGGCGAAGAAGCGGAAGTTCTCGGCAGCGCGGCGGGCCTGCCCGAGGGCCTGGGTGATGGGCAGCCCGGAGTCGAAGGACTCCAGCTCCGCGAGCCGGGCGCCGCGCTCTTCGACGAGGTCGGCGATCCGGTGCAGCACCCGGGAGCGTTCCCGGGGCAGCGTCTCGCGCCAGGTCCCGGTCTCGAAGGCGCGGGCCGCGGCGGCCACGGCGAGGTCGACGTCGGCCTTGGTGCCGGCGGCGGCGCTGATGTAGACCTCGTTGGTCACCGGGTTGAGCACCTCGAAGGTGCCGCCCTCTGCGGAGTCGAGGAACTCGCCGTCGATGTAGTGCTGGATGCGTTCCGGCAGATCGGCCGGGACGGGGCTCTGGTAGTCGTTCATCTCTGGTGGGTCTCCTTAGGAGTCGGTGCGCTGCTGGCGGTAGGCCTCGACGGTGCGCCACTTGTGCTGGCGCACTGCCATCTCGATCTCCAGCGGCTCGGCATTCTCACGGATGAGTCGAAGGATGTCGTCGTGCTCCTGGACCGAGCGGGGCGCCCGGTCCGGCACGAAGGCGAAGGTGGAGCTGCGCAGCCCGGACATCCGGTTCCAGCCGCGGTCGGCGAGCTCGGAGATGTGCGGATTGGGGCAGCGCTGGAAGAGCGCCCGGTGGAACTTCTCATTGAGCGAGGTGAAGGCCACCGGATCGAAGTCCTCGAGCATGGCGCGCATCGAATCGTTGATCGCCTGGGCGCGGGCGAGGTCGGCGTCAAGCATCAGCGGCAGCGCCAGCGCGGTGGCCGCACCCTCGAGCACCCCGAGTGTCTGCATGGTGTCGATGTACTCGTCCTGGTTGACCATGGCGACCCGGGCGCCGACATTGCGTTCGAACTCGATCAGGCCCTCGGCCTCGAGCCGGCGCACCGCCTCGCGGACCGGGACCACGCTGATGCCCAGCTCCTTGGCGATGGCGCCGAGGACCAGCCGGTAACCGGGGTTGAACTCGCGGCCGACGATGCGCTCGCGGATCCAGTCGTAGGTCAGCTCGGACTTGCTGATCCGCTCATCGATGCGGATCACGGGCCCTCTCCCTTGACGAGGGGGGCCTCGGCGCCGGCGCGTCCCTGTTCGGCCTCGTAGCGGGCGCGCCAGGTGGAGTTCATCGGAAAGAGTCCGTCCACCGGGTTCCCGGCCTTGACCTGTTCGGCGACCCAGGCGTCCTCGGCCTCCTTGACCAGCGCCGCCTCGGCCACCTCGTCGGCGATCGAGGGCGGGAGCACGATGACGCCGTCGTCGTCGCCGACGATGATGTCGCCTGGCTGCACGGTCGCTCCCCCGCAGGCCACGGTGAGATCGGCGTCCCAGGGGACGTGCTTGCGGCCGAGCACCGCCGGGTGCGGGCCCTGACTGAACACCGGGAGTCCGATCTCGGCCACGGTGGAGTAGTCGCGCACCCCGCCGTCGGTCACGACACCGGCGGCACCGCGATGCAGCGCACGCAGCGCCAGGATGTCTCCCAGGGTTCCCGAGCCGCGCTCTCCGCGGGCCTCGATCACGATGACCTCGCCGGAGTGCACGGAGTCGAACACCTGCTTCTGGGCGTTGAAGCCGCCTCCGCGGGAGGCGAAGAGGTCTTCGCGGTGGGGCACGAAGCGCAGGGTCCGGGCAGTGCCGATGAGCTTGTGGCCGGGGCGGGTGGGGCGCACGCCGTCGACGGTGACGTTGTTGTACCCGCGTCGGCGCATCTCCTGGGAGAGGGCGGCGACCGGCACCTGTTCCAGCGTGGCGCGCAGCTCGGGATCCAGACCGGGGGCCTGCTTCGGGGGCAGGCCGGCGGCCTCCCGGGAGCCCCAGGCCTCTTCGCGCTGGGTGTCGTCCACGCTGGGCAGCGAGCCCAGGGCGGGATCGAACACCCCTGGTCCCTCCGTCACCGGGCTGACCAGTCGGCCGCTGGTGAGCCCGCGGGCGGCGTCGACCTCGACTTCGATGGTGTCCCCCGGCTCCGCCACCGAGGCGCCGGCGGGAGTTCCGGTGAGGATGATGTCTCCGGGCTGCAGGGTCATGTGCTGGGACAGGTCGGCGATGAGCTGGGTCAGCGGAAAGATCATGGAGCCGGTGGCGCCGTCCTGGACGAGGTGACCGTTCTTCCAGGTGCGCACACGCAGCTTCCTCGGGTCCACCTCCGCGGCATCGATGAGTTCGGGGCCCACCGTGGTGTAGCCGTCGCGGCCCTTGTTGCGCACGTTGGAGCCCTTGTCCGCGGCGCGCAGATCGTAGAGCCCCCAGTCATTGGCCGCGGTGACCGCGCGGACGTGGCTCCAGGCGTCATCGGCGGTGACCTGACGTGCGGCGGTGCCGATGATCAGCGCGATCTCACCCTCGAAGGCGAGCAGCTCGGTCCCGCCGGGACGCTGCACGGAGTCCCCGGAGACGCCCAGCGAGCTGGTCGGCTTGAAGAAGTAGGACGGGGTCGCCGGGCGCCGGCCGCGCTCCGCGGCGCGGGACTCATAGCTGATGTGCACGGCGACGATCTTGCCGGGTGTGCCCAGTTCCTGCGCAGTCATATGGTCTCCTCGACGATCCGGCCCGGATCCCTCCGGTAGATGATATTCCAGATCGTATACGGTATGTGATGCGACGCACAACCCCTTCGCGTGGTTGCTGCCCGGGGAGCCGCGATGCGCTGGGCCGCGCAGCGCGGAGTGCACTGCAGGGTCTGAGCCCGGCTGTGATTCACCCGATGTCTGCTCCGCTCACGCTGGCGTAGAGCTCGGGCCGCCGGGTGCGCAGGTATTCGCCCCAGATGAGTCCCAGGATGCCCGCCCCGACGATCACACCGGGAAGCACGACCACCAGCGGGGAGAAGCCGTCGGAGTCGATCATCACGTCGAAGTTGAACATGATCAGCACCGCGATGATGCCGAGTCCCACGGCTGAGATCAGCGGCGCTATGGTGCGGACGAACAACGGGTGCTGCTGCGGATCCCGATTGAAGTAGCGCATGATGGCCACCGAGGTCAGGCACAGCAGCAGCACCAGACCGAATCCCGCCGCGTTGGTCAGCCAGGGGAACATCGTCATCACCGGGAAGAGCGGACCGAAGTCGGAGCCGACCCCGGCCACGGCGAAGATCAGGATGAAGACCACGCCGATCACGCTCTGGGTCAGCGAACCTGCCACCGGGGCTCCGTTGGAGGCTCCGGTTCGCCCGAGGATCTGTGGCAGCACCCGAGCCCGGCCCAGCGAGAAGAAGTACCGGGCAGCCGCATTATGGAAGGCCACCATGGCGGCGATGATGCTGGTCATGAACAGCACTGCGGCGAGGTTCACCAGCAGCGCAGGCAGATGGCCGTCGAGGAAGATGAAGAGCAGGTCCGGGCCCCATTCCTGGGACTGGGCCACGATCTGCGAGGGGCCGATGCCCACGGCGAAGGCCCAGGCGGAGAAGGCGTAGAAGACGGCGATGATCGAGACCGCGATGTAGGTGGCGCGCGCCACCGATCGCTCTGGGTTCTTGGCCTCCTCCGAGTAGATCGCACCTGATTCGAACCCCATGAAGGCTGCGATGCCGAAGGCCAGGATGGCCCCGAGGCTGCCGTTGAACCAGTTCTCCAGCTGCAGCGGTGCGGCACTGATCCCTTCGGGGGACGTCGAGAGCGAGAGCACGCTGACCACGATCACGACCAGGAACTCCAGCAGCACGATCACTGCGAGAACCTTCGCCGAGAGGTCGATGCGATTGACCCCGAGCGCGCCGACGATCACCCACCCCACCAGGGCGCAGATCCACCAGGCGACCTCCAGGCCGAAGAGGTCATTGACGATCGACGAGGCGGTGAAGCCGAAGACTCCGTAGAGGCCCACCTGCATCGCGTTGTACGTCACCAGAGCCAGGAAGGAGCTCCCGATCCCGATCCGGGTGCCCAGCCCGGCTGTGACGTAGGCGTAGAAGGCGCCGGCATTCTGCACGTAGGTGCTCATCCGCCCATAGCCCAGCGCGAAGAACACCAGGATCACACCGAGCAGCAGGTACCCGACGGGCACTCCGATCTCAGCGGTGACGGCGAAGCTCGCGGTGGCTCCCCCGGCCAGGACCGTCAGCGGTGCGGAGGCTGCGATGATCAGGAACACCAGGGCCGGGACTCCCAGTGTTCGTCTGGCCAGGGTGGTGTCCTCGACCGCCGTGGGCCGGGTGGGGGCAGTGTGCTCAGTCATCAGGGTGCTCCATCTGCTCGCAGGTGCCGGCGAGAGTGTCGTTGCAGGTGCAAGTGCCGGTGCCGGTGCCTCGAAGTATCTCGAGCCGAAGCCCAGCGTGTCTTGCATCACGGTGCAGCGGCCTTGCGCATCCGGGCGGAGATTCTCGAACCCCGTCAGCACCGACCCTTTACAGCCTGTGTGATCACTGTCACACTGAAGGGCCACCAAGGTTCACGTGTTCGGAACGCCTGTGTCCTCGATCTTGAGCACGTGCTCAATAACCTGGTGTGAACCCCTGCACAGGAGCGACGATGCACACGATCAACACGACGAACGCCGATCTCGAGCCGCTCTCCCCTGACCTGCCCCTCCCGGCCTCCGATCTCGCGACGTGGCGCGAGGCCATCGCAGCCGCCGTCGTGCCGCTGGAGATCCAGGCGAAGCCGGGCACCACCTTCGCCGGACACATCCGCAGCTCTGCCGTTGACGGCGTGGGGGTCTACGAGCTGCTCACCACGGCCCACACGGTGCGCCGCACGCCGAAGCTGATCTCCAAGGACGATTCCCAGTTCTACAAGCTCAGCCTGCAGCTCTCCGGCCGCGGCATCCTGGAGCAGGATGGCCGCCGCGCCGAACTGGGCCCCGGGGACCTGGCCATCTATGACACCCACCGCCCCTACGCCCTGCACTTCCCGGAGCCCAGCCGGACCATGGTGATGGTGATTCCGCGGGAGCCGGTGGAGCTCACGGCGGAACAGATCGCCAGAGTCACCGCGACCTGCTTCTCCAGCGACCGGGGCTTCGGACGACTGATCAACCCGTTCTTCGTCGAGCTGTGCAACAGCATCGAGCAGCTGCCCGGAGCCTATGGCGCCCGGCTGGTCCATTCCGCGCTGGATCTGATGGTGACCATGCTCGCCCATGAGCTCGACACCCGCAGCGGCGGACCCAGCTCCCCCACCGGAAGCCTGCATCGGGAGATCCGCGAGTACATCCTGAACCACCTGGGTGATGAGACGATGACCCCGGCATCGATCGCCGCGGCCCACTTCGTCTCGCTGCGCTACCTGTACACGATCTTCGCGGAGGAGGGCGAGACGATCTCCGCCTGGATCCGGGCGCGGAGGCTGGAACACATCCGCCGAGATCTGGTGGATCCGATCTACGCGCAGCGACCGGTCTCCTGGGTGGCGGGGCGCTGGGGACTCCATGACGCGGCGCACTTCTCCCGGCTGTTCAAGGCCGAGTACGGAGAGTCCCCGAGCGTGTACCGGCGTCAGCGCCTGGCCGGGGGGTCACTGGCCGCCTGAGCGCGCACGATGCGGGAGAATCAGCTCATGCCGAAGAAGATCGATCGTGAAGACCGCCGCCAGCAGATCGTGCGGACCTATCTGCGCATCGCCGATCGCGACGGCCTCGAGGCTGCGACCTCCCGCGCCGTCGCCACGGAGCTGGGCGTCTCCACCGGATCGCTCTGGCACTACTTCTCCGGGTTCGACGACGTCGTCTTTCGGGCCTTCACGCTGATCTTCGAGCGGACCAACACGCGGATCACCGAGGGGGTCGGGTGCCATTCAGGACTGCGCGCACTGATGGCCCTGCTCGAAGAGGTCCTTCCGGTCGGCGAGGAGACCGAGCGTGAGGCGCTGATCGTCACCAACTTCTGGGGCCGCGCCTCCTCCAAGCCGGCGCTGGGTCAGTTCCAGACCGAGGTGGGAGTGAAATGGCGCCAGCAGATCACCGACCACCTGAGCGAGGCGATCGACGCCGGGGAGCTCACCGCCGCTGCGCCGGTCGAGGAGATCGCCGATGTGCTCATGGTGCTGATCACCGGGCTCCAGGTGGAATGCGCGCTGCGCACCCCGCTGGCAGACACGCAGAGGCAGTGGCGGACTGTCCGCCACTGCCTCTCCTCCTGGCTCACCCAAGCTGGCCGCGCCGCCGTCGAGCTCTGACGGACTCCCACGTCAGGTCCGGGCGGAAGAGCAGGTCAGCTCAGCTGCAGCCGCACCCGCAGGACTTCTCCTGCCCGGATTCTCCCGACTCCCCCGCGACGCCCGACTCCCCCGCGACGCCGGACTCCCCGGTGGCGCAGTGTCCGGAGGTCTCCGGTGGCACGTCCAGGGTCGGGTTGCGGTCGAAGAAGCCGTAAGGCGTGAGCTTGAACCCGGCATAGTCCACCGGCATGATCGGCCAGTCCTCGGTGCGCGGGAAATGGGTCAGCCCGAAGGTGTGCCACAGCACCAGATCCTGTCCCTCCAGGGACCGGTCCTGCTCGATGTAGCTGGACAGGCCGCCGAATCCAGGATTGAGGTTGACCTGATCCCCCGCGGGGAACTGCTCATCGGGGTGATGCTGGGTGACCCACAGATGGTGCCCGGCGAAGGCGGCGCGGCGCCGGATCGAGGAGTCTTCAGCCGCCAAGAGGGTGGGACTCTCCTCGGGATGCAGCAGATAGGAGGTGGGGGCCCCGACTCGGTTGGTCTTCTCCGCACTGCTGATCTGCCAGACCCGACCCACCGACCCCTTGGCATCGCGGACGGCCTCCTTCTCCGAGCGCAGCCGGGTGAAGCTGCGGGTGAAGGCGTTGCCCCAGGGATTCTCCTCGCTGGTGGGCACCCTGACGGCGTCGATCTCATCGACGGAGTTGCTGATCCCGTCCACGGTCATGTCCAGCCTCGCGCAGAAGAGGTGCTGGTGGACCGGCCCGCCCAGGCCCGGGGCGAGCTGCGTGGCGTAGGGGTAGTCGGGCGAGGGCATCCCGGAGGTGAAGACGATGCCGGTGGCCTTGGACTCGAGCTCGATCTTTCCGTCCAGATAGAGGTACCAGTAGAAGCCATAGTCGTAGTTGCCCACGGTGACGAAGAAGGACACCACGAGGCGGCGCTGGCGGCGGACCTCGCTGGTGCCGGAGAAGTCGTCGGTGTGCTTCCAGAGGATGCCGTAGTCCTCCTCGTGGATGCAGATCGCATTGGGCAGCGTCTTCGGCTGGCCGTGGTCATCGACGACGACGGCGTCCACGTAGGTGATCTCACCCTTGCAGTCGCAGCCGAGCTCCAGCGCGTTGGCGAGCCGGCCGAACTGGTACTCCCCGACGTCGAAGTAGTTCTGCCAGGCGTGGGAGGGCGAGGGGTCGCCGTAGTTGACCACCATCTCGGCGATCGAGCCGCGATAGAGGATGGGCCTGTCCACGCCGTGGTCGTGGAAGCTCAGCTGGTGCAGCGTCAGGCCTTCGCGGCCGTTGAACCCGACCCGGACCTTCCAGTTCTCCCAGGCGAGCACCCCGTCCTGGAGGCTGAAGCTGACGCCTTCGGGCTGGGTGATGGAGATCGGCTTCAGCGAGGTGCGGTGTTCACCGCGCACGGCAGGGTCCAGGTAGTCACCGGACTCCTCCGGCACGTGCATGACCTCGGTCTCGACCACACGCAGGACCTTCTTGTGGGTCAGGTCCACGTGGGCGACCACTCCGTCGATCGGATGCGCCCAGATCGAATCGCTGGGGTAGTCCTGGCGGAAGGCGAGCGCGCGGACCATCCGCACACCGACCTCATCGGCGTAGCCGAAGATCCCGGCGGAGAGCCCGACGACGACGACCTTGTCCAGATCGGTCACGCCGCGCTTCGCGATCGCCTCGACCCAGCGCGGATCAGCCTTCACGATCGGGTCCGCGCCGGCGAGGTCCTCGTCGAAGCTCGGCGCGGATCCCTTCTCCACAGCGTCGACGTCGCGGCGCGCCACGATGGCCTCACGATCCAGGTCCAGCACGAGCTCGGTCAGTGTCAGCGTGTTCAGGTCGGTGAGCAGCAGCGCCACCTCCCGCGGCAGATGCACCCCGGGCGTCCAGGCCATGACGTCGTGCTTGGCGGGTTCGCGCAGCGTCACGTAGGAGATGCGGGTCGCATCGTTCAGCAGCGATTCGCGCTCCAAGACGCTTCGCATCGCGTCGATCTCGGAGACCGAGAGGGGCGTCAGGGGGTGGCGGTCCTGCTGGTCTGGGGTCTTGTCAGCCATGGTGATCCTCCTTATAGTTGAGCGCACGCTCAACAATAAATATGACACATCTCACATGGGTTCGGAAGGGTCAGATGGAAAAGATGACCATGATCCGCAGGACGGCGGCCGGTGGCGCCGCCCTCTCGGGCCTGCTGCACCTGCTGATGCTCAGCCACGGACCCCACCTCGGCTGGGCCCTGGCGATGGCCGTCATGGCCATCATCTGCCTGCCGTGTGCCGGACACCTCTGGCGAGTTCCCAGTCCGCGCTCCTGGATCACGATCGCCGCGATGAACGCCACCATGCTGGGCATGCACCTCTGGGTGATCGCCGGACCTGAACCGGGTCACCCTGAACCTGCGGTTCTGACTTCTGCCGACGAGGCGCTCGTGGCGGGTCATCTCCACGGTCCGGCCGGCAGCGTGGCGGTCGGCGTCGCCCCGGATGCCGGGGCGGCCACCACCAGCTCAGGAACCCCCGCAGAACTCTTCCACCACGTGCTGCTGCCTCTGGCCTCCGGTCTGGCAGCCATGGAGATCGTCTTGGCAGTCGCGGCACTGATCGTGCTGCGGCGACGAGACGGCGGTACGCCGAGCATGCAGGCAGGCAGAAGAGCCCTGCACGCGGAGTCAACATCCAGGCGCACGGGCGGGCCCATTCTGATCACAGCACCATCCGCCACTGACAAAGGAGTCACCCGATGAGCACCCAGACCACCGACCTTCTTGACCGCGTCCAGGATCCCGAAGATGGGCGAGAGATCCTCGATCCTGCCACCGGTGAACGGGTGGGCTTCGCCCCGCAGGCCACCGCCGAGGACCTCGATGCCGCCGTCGCAAGGGCACTCGCAGCCCAGCCAGGCTGGGCCGCCACCGGCGAGGACTCGCGCAGACAGGCTCTGCACGCGGCCGCCGACGCGGTGGAGGCCCACGCCGAGGAACTGGCCAGGCTGCTCTCCCGGGAGCAGGGCAAGCCGCTGAACGGACCCAACGCCCGCTTCGAGGTCGGCGCCTGCGTGGCCTGGCTGCGCACCACCGCGGACCTTCCGCTGGAGCCCGAGGTGGTCGTCGACGACGAGTCCGGCCGCGCAATCCTGCACTATCGTCCGCTCGGCGTCGTCGGGGCCATCGGTCCGTGGAACTGGCCGATGATGATCTCGATCTGGCAGATCGCGCCGAGCCTGCGGATGGGCAACACCGTGGTGATCAAGCCCAGCGGCTACACCCCGCTGAGCGTGCTCGCCCTGGTGGAGGTGCTCAACTCTGCACTGCCGGCCGATGTGCTCATCGCCGTTCCCGGCCGCGGTGATATCGGGGATCGGCTCTGCCGGCACCCGGATGTCGCGAAGATCATGTTCACCGGCTCCACGGAGACCGGCAAGTCCATCGTGAAGGCTGCCTCGGACACCATGAAGCGGATGACGATGGAGCTCGGTGGCAACGACGCTGGGATCGTGCTTGACGACGCCGACCCGCGGGCGCTCGCCGAAGGGATCTTCTGGGGCGCGTTCATCAACACCGGGCAGACCTGCGCGGCGCTCAAGCGGCTCTATGTCCCGGAATCGATCTACGCGCAGGTCTGTGACGCCCTGGTCGAGGTCGCCAAGACCATGCCGATGGGCATCGGTCTCGAGGAGCAGAATGTGCTCGGTCCGCTGCAGAACCGTGCGCAGTGGGAGATCGTGGACCGGCTGGTGCGGGCCGCCAAGGACTCCGGCGCACGGGTGCTGCTCGGCGGCGACCCCGACGCTCACGCCCCCGGAAATTTCTATCCGACCACCCTGGTGGCCGACATCGACCCGCAGAACCCGCTGGTGGTTCAGGAGCAGTTCGGTCCGGCGCTGCCGATCATCAAGTACACCGATCTGGATCAGGCCATCGAATGGGCCAACGCTCTGGATGAGGCCCTGGGCTCCTCGGTGTGGTCAGCGGACACCGACCGGGCGATCGAGGTGGCGGCGCGGCTGGTGGCCGGCACCACCTGGATCAACAAGCACGGCGCCGTGGACCCGCGGATCCCCTTCGGCGGAGCCCGCGAATCCGGCTTCGGGATGGAGTTCGGCGTGGCAGGCCTGAAGGAGGTCGCCCAGCCGCACGTGATCAGCCAGTAGCGCCTCCTCCGTCAAGGAACGGACGCGAGCGGAGAGGGAGCCGCCCATGATCGGGGGCTCCCTCTTCTGCCTTCGCGCGGCGGACAAGCGCCACCGGCTCAGACTCAGCTCTGGTCGAGACTCAGCTCTGGTCCAGACTCAGTGCTCGTCGTAGTGGTCGCCATGAGCTGCATGGCGGTGGCCGTCGTGGACGTAGTCCACGTGGTCACCGTGCTCCACGGCCTCATGCCCGCAGTCCTCGCCGTGGGCGTGGTCGTGGTGGTTGTGCTCAGCAGTCTTGTGCTCGGCGGTAGGGTTCTCAGTCATGATGATGCTCCTTCGCGGCGGATTCGGCCGCCGATCGCTGGGGTACGGGCTCCTGTGCGTGCGCGATCGCGTCGGCGATCACCTGGGAGACATGCTCATCGGCGAGCCGATGCTCGATCTCTCGGCCATGCCGATCGGTCAGCACGAGACCCGCCTGCTTGAGCGTCCGCAGATGCTGGGAGACCAGCGGTTGAGACATCGCGGTCAGCGCCACCAGCTCGTTCACCGTCTTCGGAGACTCACCGATCAGACAGAGCAGCCAGAGCCTCGACTCGTGGCCGAGAACCTTGAACAGCTGGGCCGCGCTGATCACCGCCGGGTTGTCACGCACAACCTCAGCACACCAGATAGATAAAGAGATTGCAATGTATTTATTGCGACGCACTCTCATCTGGGTCGTCAAGCGACTCGAGCTCGGCCAGCGACTGCTTCGCCGCGGCGATCCGCTGCGCCTCAGGCCGCTCCCACCAATACGGGCCGCGCTCCCCCAGCCCGGTCTTGGCCAGGCCGACCCGCCTGCGAGAGGCGGCCACCCGCTCGTCGTCGCCGGTCTTCTTGCCCGCCCCGACCCCGGATCGGCCGCGGCCCAGGTGGGATTTCAGCGCAGCGACCAGCTCCTCGGGCAGCGCCGGATCTGTCCGGCGCCAGCGCCGCCCCTTGATCACCAGCCAGCGTTCGGACTCCTCGGCGGACTGTGCACCTTCAGGCATCGACATCTCCTTCACCAGCTCAGTTGACGCGCGGGTTCCCCTGCTACTGTGCCAGCCAGGACGGCCGCTCGCGCGGCGACGCTTCCCCGAAAGGGCCCTGATGACCCGCACGCTCCTCTGGTTCCGCGACGACCTGCGCACCGCAGACCATGAAGCACTGCTCACCGCCTGCCAGCGCGCGGAGAACCCGGGCGACGTCGTCGCACTCTATCTCTTGGACGAGGTGAGCCCGGGGGTGCGCCCGCTGGGCGGGGCGGTGAAGTGGTGGCTGCACCACGCACTGGAGTCGCTTGCGACCGATCTCGCCGAACTGGGCATCCCGCTTCTGCTGCGCGCGGGAGACCCTGCCGAGATCCTGCCCGCTCTGGCACAGGAGCTCGGCGCGCAGAGGGTGCAGTGGTCGCGGCGCTACGGCGGTCCCGAGCGCGCGGTGGACGCCGGGATCAAGGCGGCGCTGCCCGAGCATGGAATCGAGGTGGAGAGCTTCAACGCCTCGCTGCTGCATGAGCCGTGGACCGTGGAGACCAACACCGGTGGCCCGTACAAGGTCTACACCCCCTTCTGGAAGCAGATCAGCGTCCGCGACCCCGGCACCCCGCATGCCCGCCCCGCCGCGCTGGGCACGCTCGAAGATGCGGCAGCCGCACTTCCCACCCTGGCCCTGGGCGCCGGGAACCTCGAGGACTGGGAGCTGCTTCCCACCCGACCGGACTGGGCCGGTGGTCTGCGCGAGAACTGGACCCCCACCGAGGCCGGGGGCCACGAGCGGCTGCGCGAGTTCCTGGCACATCAGGTCCAGGACTACGACGACGCCCGGGATGCCCCTGCCGGGGACGGCACCTCGCGGATCTCGCCCTATCTGCGCTTCGGGCAGCTCAGCCCGCGCCAGGTGTGGGACGCCGCACACCAGCAGACCGAGGAGGCGGTGGACAAGTTCCTCTCCGAGATCGGCTGGCGCGAGTTCTGCTGGCACCTGCTCTTCCACTTCCCGCAGCTGCCGCACACCAATCTGCGCGCCCAGTTCGACGCCTACCCCTGGAAGTCCCGCCGCGACGCGCCCGAGGACTTCCATGCCTGGGCCACGGGGCAGACCGGGTTTCCCTGGGTGGACGCCGGCCAGCGGCAGCTCTGGAAGACCGGGCATATGCACAACCGGGTACGGATGGCCTCGGCGAGCCTGCTGATCAAGAACCTGGGCATCGACTGGCGCGAGGGCGAGGCCTGGTTCTGGGACACGCTGGTGGACGCCGATGCCGCCTCCAACCCGGCGAACTGGCAGTGGGTGGCCGGCTGCGGCATGGACGCCGCCCCGTACTTCCGGATCTTCAACCCGGAGCGCCAGCGGGAGCGCTTCGACCCCAGGGGCACCTACGTCAGCGCCTGGATCCCGGAGCTGAACTCCCCCGAGTACGCGGCCCCGATCGTGGACCTCAAGGCCTCGCGCGAGGAGGCGCTGGAGCACTACAGCCAGATCAGCGGGAAGTGATCGGCGCTCCCATGGGGTAGAGTGATGAGTCTGGTGCCCACCTCGTGTGGTTGCCTGCGTCGTAAGAACGCCTTGATCAACGGGGCCGTGTTTTCCACCGGCCCACGTTTCAGCAGTGATTTTCTCGCGGCGACCGAGTGCATCAACCGATGCCTTCGCCCTTTGCCAGACCAGTCCCAGGCGGGTACCCCCTTGCCTTCTCTGCGTCTGGCGCTTTCCGAAAGGCTCCCGCCATTTCTGAGACCCAGACCTTCGCCGACCTCAACGTTCCCGCACCGCTGGTGCGCGCTCTCGCTGCAGACGGCAAGATTGACGCTTTCGCCATCCAGGAACAGACCCTGGCCGACACGCTGAACGGACGCGACGTCCTCGGCCGCGGCAAGACCGGCTCCGGCAAGACCCTCGCCTTCTCCATCCCGATGGTCGCCCGCCTCGGCGAGAAGGACGCGGCCAAGCGCCGCCGTCCGGGCCGCCCGCTGGGCCTGATCCTGGCTCCGACCCGCGAGCTGGCCACCCAGATCAACGCGGTGCTCGAGCCCCTGGCGGCCTCGTACAACCTCAAGACCACCACGATCTTCGGCGGCGTCACCGCTTCACGCCAGATCAACGCGCTGAAGTCCGGCGTGGACATCGTCGTGGCCTGCCCCGGCCGCCTCGAGGACCTGCTGAACCAGCGCGCCCTGAGCCTCGAGTCAGTCGAGATCACCGTGCTGGACGAGGCCGACCACATGGCCGACCTCGGCTTCCTCCCGGTGGTCACCCGGCTGCTGGAGAAGACCGACCCCAAGGGCCAGCGGCTCTTCTTCTCCGCCACCCTGGACAACGGTGTGGACAAGCTCGTCAAGCGCTTCCTGAACAACCAGGTGCTGCACTCCGTGGATGAGGCCACCTCCCACGTCTCCGCGATGACCCACCACGTCTTCGAGGTCCACAACGACGACAAGCGTGACCTGGTGAAGCAGCTGGCCTCCGGCACCGGACGCCGCATCCTCTTCACCCGCACCAAGCACCAGGCGAAGAAGCTGGCCAAGCAGCTCACCGATCAGGGCACACCCGCGGTGGACCTGCACGGCAACCTCTCCCAGTCCCAGCGTGACCGCAACCTCGCCGCCTTCGGCGAGGGCGACATCAAGGTCCTGGTCGCCACCGACGTCGCAGCCCGCGGCGTGCACGTGGACTCGGTGGAGCTCGTGGTCCACGTGGATCCGCCGGCCGAGCACAAGGCATACCTGCACCGCTCGGGTCGCACCGCCCGCGCCGGCAGCGCCGGCGACGTGGTCACCGTGATGCTTCCGGAGCAGCGCCGCGACACCCAGGCGCTGCTGCGCAAGGCAGCCATCGCCGTGCACCCGATCCGGGTCAACTCCGAGTCCGAGGCCGTGAGCGAACTCGTCGGTGCCACCGCCGATTTCGTCAAGCCTGCCCCGCGCGCTCCTGTCCAGCAGCAGCAGCCCCGCCGTCGTCCAGGGACCTCCGCGCCTCGCGGCGGCGGCCCAGCACGCGGCGGTCGCGGCGGCTCCGGCGGCCCAGCACGCAGCGGCCAGGCCGGACCCGCCCGCGGCGGTCGCCCCTCGGGACGCAGCGGCGCAGGCTCAGCAGGACGGTCCCCGCGCCCCGCACGCTGAGAACACCGCACGATGACACCTGAATGACAACACCGCAGATGGGTGGGCCCTAGGGCCCGCCCATCTGTGCATTAGGCTGATCCTAAGCAGCTGCTGTACGCGAGCTTAGGAGGAGCTGAAAATCTTGGACGAAGAGAGTCGACAAAGTGCGCTCGACGCCCTGAAGGTCCTCGACACTCCGCCCGACGAACGTGTGGACCGGATCACCCGTCTGGCCCAGCAGATCTTCGGCGTCCCCATGGTCAGCGTCAATCTCCTCGACCGAGATCGCCAGTGGCGCAAGTCGGAGATCGGCCTCGGCGTGAGAGAGGTGCCCCGGGCCGACGCGTTCTGTGAGGCCACGATCGCCCAGACCGGCACCCTCGTCATCGAGGATGCCGCCCAGGACGCGTTCTACGCCTCCAACCCCTTCGTCCTGGGTGATCCGCACCTCCGGTTCTATGCCGGACACCCGCTGCAGGCACCCTGCGGCGAACATGTGGGCACCCTCTGCATGCTCGACACCGAGCCGCGGACCCTCGATGCGAGCCAGCGCGACCTCCTGAAGGACCTCGCCGTCTGGGTCCAGACCGAACTCGCCCAGCAGCAGGAGCTGGACCACGCCGCCGTCGTCCAGCGCGCGCTGACCCCGCGAGACCTCCCGCAGCCTGACGGCTACACCGTCACAGCCGGCTCTGCCCCGGCCGGCAGCGTCTCCGGGGACTTCCACGACGTGAGGCTGCGAGATGATCAGCTCCGCATCACCCTCGCCGATGTGATGGGCAAAGGCACCGGGGCCGGCATCATCGCATCCGCCGTGCGCGCCTCGATGCGCACTGCCCCTGAACGTTCACTGCTCACCACCGTGGCCGAGATCGACTCGATCCTCGAACACGACATCGGCGACCTGCACATGTTCGTCACCCTCTTCTGCGCCGACGTCGACACCCGCACCGGAGTCGTCAGCTATGTCGACGGTGGGCACAGCCTGAGCTTCATCCTGCGCGCCGATGGCACCTGGGAGCACCTGAACTCCACCGGACTGCCGCTGGCCATGGGCATGGGAGACGCCCACGGACTGGGCACGGTGCAGCTGAATCCCGGAGACGCCCTCATGAGCTGCAGCGACGGCCTGCTGGACCTCCTGGACCTGGAGGATCCCTTTGGCCAGGTGGATGAGATCCTCGCCGAATATGGGATCGACGGTGCCGTGAAAGAGGCCCTGCGCCGCGCCCTCGCGGTCAAGGCCGCCGATGATGTCACTGTGCTCGTGGTCAGGAGAGATTCTTGACTCGTCGTCTGATCCTGATCCGGGTCTTCGCGGTCCTCGCGGTGCTGACCGGGGTCAACTACCTCACCTGGCGCTGGATGGAATCCCTCAACTGGGACGCCTGGTGGATCGCGGTGCCGCTGGTCATCGCCGAGACCTACAGCCTGATCGACACCTTCCTCTTCGCCACGACCATGTGGCGGGCCAAGGAACGGTCCGGCCCCGAGTCCCCTCCCACCGGCACCGTGGACGTCTTCATCACCACCTACAACGAACCCGTCGCCATGGTCATGGCCACCGCGCGGGCCGCGAAGAACATCGCCTATCCGCACGAGACCTTCGTCCTCGACGACGGCGACCGCCCGGAGATGGCCGCGGCAGCCCGGGCCGAGGGCCTGGGCTACATCACCCGGTCGGCAGACTGGACCGACAAGCCCCGCCACGCGAAGGCCGGGAACCTCAACAACGCCTTGTTCGAGACCGACGGCGAGTTCCTGCTGATCCTCGACGCCGATCAGATTCCGGACCCGCTGATCCTGCACCGCACCCTGGGCTACTTCGCCGACGAAGAACGGGTCGCCCTGGTGCAGACCCCGCAGTGGTTCATCAATGTGGACGAGGCAGACCCGCTGGGCAGCCAGGCGCCGCTGTTCTACGGACCGATCCAGCAGGGCAAGGATGGCTGGAACGCCGCCTTCTTCTGCGGATCCAATGCCGTGCTGCGCCGCGAGGCGCTGATGCAGCTCGGCATCGTCGGCTATGTGCGCGAGCTCGAGGACTCCACTCGTCGGACGCTGCGCGCGGCTGAGCGGCTGCTCGCCCGCGAAGCAGGCCGCCACCGGGCCATGCCCGAGCTACACAAGGAGCTCACGCGTCTGCGCGAAGAGGTCACCGGAGCCAGGTTCGTCGTCTCCGCCGGCGAACCGATCGCTGACGTCACCCACCAGCTCCGCACCCAGATCGACGCCGCCTCCCGCCGGCTGGTCAAGAACGACATGGACCTGATGGCCGAGGACCTCGCCGCGATCCACGCGATGCCGGTCCAGCGCGACGCCGAACGAGACGTGGTCGTCGTCGATGAGGTCGGCCTGGACGCGCTGACCACCCGTGAGCTCTCTCCGCTGGCCGCCGTGAAGTCCGTCGGAGCTCTGGTGGATGCGCTGCGCGTCGACCGCCCCGGCGAGGCCCAGCCGATCCAGCCGCTGGCCACCATCTCGGTGACCGAGGACATGGCCACCGCGATGCAGCTGCACAGCATGGGATGGCGAAGCGCCTACCACCACGAGATCCTCGCCCGGGGACTGGCGCCGGAGGACCTGCAGACCATGCTCAAGCAGCGCCTGCGCTGGGCGCAGGGCACGATGCAGGTTTTCCTGCGTGACAACCCCATGGCCAAACGGGGACTCTCCGCCGGTCAGCGGCTGATGTACTTCGGCACCATGTGGAGCTACCTCGCCGGATTCGCCGCGATCGTCTACCTCTCCGCACCGATCATCTACCTGATGTTCGGAGTCATGCCGGTGACCGCTTGGAGCGGCGACTTCTTCGCCCGCTTCCTGCCGTACTTCCTGATCAATCAGCTGTTCTTCCTGATCGTGTCACGCGGGATCCGCACCTGGCGCGGCCAGCAGTACTCGCTGGCGCTCTTTCCCGTCTGGATCCGCGCGTGCACGTCGTCCTTCGCCAATGTGGTCTTCAAGAAGCCGCTGAGCTTCGTGGTCACCCGCAAGGACGGTCGTGTGGGCGGCTCCCTGCCGCTGCGCGAGGTCTGGCCCCAGCTCACCGCGATCGCACTGTTGATCATCGCGCTGATCACCGGAGTCGTGCGGGTCCTGATGGGCACCGCCGATGGCACCGGCACGTTGGTCAACATCGTCTGGGTGGCCTATTCGCTGGCCGCGCTGAGCGTCGTCATCCAAGCCCTTCGCTATAAGGGCCCTGCAGCACACGCCGAAGAGGCAGAAGGAGCATCATGAATCTCAACGTCACCACCCATACACGGCATGCCGTCGTGCGCCCCGAAGGTCGGCTCACCGCCTCGGGTGCACCCCGGCTCAAGCAGGCGATCAAGAAGCTCATCGATGAGGGCAGCCCGCGCATCGTGGTGGACCTGGCCCAGACCGAGTTCATCGACTCCTCCGGGCTGGGCGCCCTGATCGGCGGATTGAAGGCTGCGCGGCTCGCCGAGGGTGATCTGCGGCTCGCCGCCGCCAGTGAATCCGTCAAGAGCATCCTGAGGCTCACGAGCCTCGATCGAGTCCTGCGCGACCACCCCACCGTCGAGGCGGCGTTCGGCGATGGGTGATGGGATCTCGCGGGTCTCCTTGACCGGCACCGCCGAGCTGACCTTCGTGGACCAGGTGCTGGACGCGTTGGAGCGGCTCTGCCGCGCGGCCGATGGCATCTCCGAGGAGGATCGCACCTTCTTCTCGCTGGCGGTCAGCGAGATCGCCACCAACATCGTCACCCACTCAGGCTGTGAGGGCGACGCCGAGGTCACCGTCATCGCGGATCTGACGGTCGACGACGCCGCGCTGTCCGCCCGTTTCCAGGACGACGCCGCACCGGTCGCCGTCGCGCTCGAAGAGGCCGAGCTTCCCGATGAGCTGGCCGAGTCTGGCCGCGGCCTGGCGATCGCGAAGATGGCCCTGGACCAGCTCAGCCACGAGGTCAACAATGGACACATCTGGACACTGGTCAGAAAGCGCCGCTGAGGAGCCGCACACACAGGCCCGCTCTCGCCCCGCCTTCAGGGACTGCTCGATGCGCTGCCGGTGAATCCTGGACTCCGGGGGCTCGAGATCGGCGGGGGCCGGGTGTCGCCGCCAGAGAGGTGGCGCAGCTGACCCGCGTCACGCTTGACCAACCCCCGTGTGGACACCCAGGATTGTCGGAACCCCCACGGATCGGAACCCCAGCTCATGATCGAATATGGCGTCGCCCCTGGCATCCACCTCGTGTCGCAGGCGAATGTGAACTGCTACGTCGTGGAGGCGGAGGACGGCATCACCCTGATCGATGCCGGGCTGCCCCGGATGTGGCACGAGGTCATGGAGGTGCTCAAGACGCGCCAGCGGCTCCCCTATGAGATCAAGGCGTTGGTGCTGACCCACGGTCACTTCGATCACCTGGGGTTCGCGCTGCGAGCCCAGCAGAGCCTGGGGATCCCGGTCATCGTTCATCACGACGACGCACGGCTGGCGGCCAACCCCTACCGCTACGCGACCGAACGAAACCGGCTGCTCTACCCGCTGGGCCACCCTCGATCGTTGCCGCTGCTGGGCCGGATGGCGGCCTCCGGAGCACTGGCCGTCAAAGGGGTCCACGGAGTCCAGCTGATGACGGCAGGGTCCGTGCTCGAGGTGCCGGGCTTTCCGGTCCCGGTGCACACCCCGGGTCACACCGACGGACACTGCATCCTGCATTTCCCGGACCGCCGGGCGGTCTTCACCGGAGACGCGCTGGTGACCCTGGACCCCTACACCGGTCAGACCGGTCCGCAGATCGTCGCGGGGGCGGCCACCAAGGACACGGCGCAGGCGATCAGCTCTCTGGACGCGATCGCACTCACCGAAGCCGACCACCTGCTGCCCGGCCACGGAGCGGTGTGGTCCGACGGCGCGGAGGCCGCAGTGGAGGCCGCCCGCAAGGTCGGTCGGCACTGAATCGGGCCGCCACAGAGAGCGTGTTCAATCGTCTCAGTATTCGATCGTCCCGATCAGGCCGACGATCCGATCGATCGTGGCCGGATCGGTTTCCGAAGGCATGGCGCCGGTGCCGGTGAGCGAGGCGTTGAAGTAGATCCCGTCCCCCAGCAGCATCACCAGGTGGACCATGTCTTCGTTTCCCACGGCGTCCATCAACACGTCGAACCATTGGGTGCGGCATCTGGCGAGGAGTTCGTTGGCCTCCGGATGCGACCCCTGGGCCAGGCGGGTGACCGCCATGTTGCAGCGTTCCAGCGGACTTTCGACGTCGAGTGAGCTCTTGACGTAGTAATCGGCAGCCTGTGCAGGTTCCGCACGCATCACCGCCAGATCGGCCTCCACCAGGCTCTGCAGCCGATCGAACAGCGCAGCCGCCAGCTCGTCCTTGGACTTGAAGTGGTAGGTCAGCCCACCCTTGGAGACGCCCGCGCGCTGGGCGATGGCTTCAAGGGTGGCGCTGCGTTCGCCGTCGGACACCAGGATGTCCTGGTACGCGTCAATCAGCCGCTGAACGGTGCTCGGAGCATGACCCATGAGAGCGAGTGTAGGGCCTACCCGAAAAACCGACTAGTCGGTATAGTGACGTGCGTTACATCGCTTCGGGTCGCCGACGCCGACCCGGCCGGACATCGGAGGAGCACCATGAGCCATGCCACCCTCGGGAAGAATCCCCGCGGCTCGCGGTCGGGCCAGGGGAAGGGCCTCTCCACCGGCACACTCGGCGTCTGGGGATCGGTGGTCATCGGGCTCGCGTCTACGGCCCCGGTCTATTCGCTGGCGGCCTCCCTCGGATTTGTAGTCCTCGCGGTCGGAGCACAGGCGCCCATCGCGTTCATCCTGGCATTCATTCCCATGCTGTTCATCGCCTTCGCCTACCGAGAGCTCAACCGCGAAATCCCCGACTGCGGCACATCCTTCACCTGGGCCACGAAGGCATTCGGCCCGTGGGTGGGCTGGATGGCCGGCTGGGGTGTGGCCGTCGCGGGCATCATCGTGCTGGCCAACCTGGCGCAGATCGCCGGGATCTACCTCTGGCTGCTGATCGGTGACGGGTCCCTCGCCGAGAACTCCCTGCTGGTGACCGCCACCGGGGTCTTCTTCATCGCCTCCATGACATACGTCAGTTACCGCGGGGTCGAAATCGGCGCGAAGCTCCAGAACGTCCTCCTGGGAATCCAGTACCTCGCGCTGGGCCTGTTTGTGGTGTTCTCGCTGATCGGGATCGCCAATGGATCCGCCGAGAACGCCACCACGCCGTCGTTGGACTGGTTCAACCCGTTCGCCTTCGAGAGCATCGAGGGCTTCACCGAGGCGGTGCTGCTGGCCCTGTTCATCTACTGGGGCTGGGACGCCTGCCTGGCCCTGAACGAGGAGACCCGCGATGCCCGTCGCATTCCCGGCCTGGCCGCCCTGATCTCCACGGTGCTGCTCCTCATCACCTATGTGGGGGTGACCGTCGCAGCGATGATGTACGCCGGGGTGGGCGAGGAAGGGGTCGGCCTCGGGAACGAGGGCAACGCTGAGGACGTGTTCTTCGCGCTGAAGGATGTCGTCCTCGGCCCTGCCGCCTGGCTGCTGGTGGTGGCGGTGCTCGTCTCTGCTGTCTCCTCGACACAGACCACCATCCTGCCCACCGCCCGGGGCACCCTGTCCATGGCCGTCTACCAGGCGCTCCCGCGCCGGTTCAGCACGGTGCACCAGCGGTTCAAGACCCCCTCCTTCTCCACGCTGGTCATGGGAGTGGCAGGGATCGGGTTCTACGTGGTGATGACGCTGATCAGCGAGAACATTCTGGCTGATTCGATTCTGTCGCTCGGATTGGCGATCGCCTTCTACTACGCCATCACCGGGTACGCCTGCGTCTGGTACTTCCGCCGGGAGCTGTTCACCTCCCGCCACAGCTTCATCTTCCGCTTCCTGCTCCCCCTGCTGGGCGCACTGCTGCTGACCGCGGCGTTCATCAAGTCAGCGATCGACATGGCCGACGTCGACTACGGGTACAGCGTGCTCCTCGGCGTCGGCGGCACCTTCGTCGTCGGCATCGGTTCCCTGGCCCTGGGCCTTGTGCTGATGCTGCTCTGGCGGACCCGATCCGGGTCGCTGCCGTTCTTCCGCGGGGAGAGCCTGAACGCCGACACCGCCGTGCTGGTGCCCGACTCCCCCACTGACGACCGACGCTCAATCGATGGAGGCTTGACCTGATGCGCATTCTCATTGTCGGAGCCGGCGGCGTGGGATCCGCCGCCGTCCGGATCGCGGTCCGCCGCACGTTCTTCGACCTGCTGGTGGTCGCGGACTACGACCCCGCCCGGCCCCAGGCCCTGGTGGGATCCCTCGACGACGACCGCTTGGTGGCCACGCAGGTGGACGCCTCATCGGCGGAGGCGGTGGCCGCCGTCGTCCGCGAATACGGGATCACCCATGTGCTCAACGCTGTGGATCCGCGGTTCGTGATGCCGATCTTCGATGGCTGCTTCGCCGCGGGGTCGACCTACCTCGACATGGCGATGAGCCTGTCGGTCAAGCACCCGGAGGAGCCGTACTCGAAGACCGGGGTGATGCTGGGAGATGAACAGTTTGCCCTGGCCCAGCAGTGGGAGGACGCCGGACGGCTCGCTCTGGTGGGAATGGGCGTGGAGCCGGGATTGTCGGACGTCTTTGCCCGCTACGCCGAGGATGAGCTGTTCAGCTCGATAGATGAGCTGGGCGTGCGTGACGGCGCCAACCTCGTTGTGGCAGGAGCCGATGGCGAGCCGGCGTTCGCGCCTTCCTTCTCGATCTGGACCACGATCGAGGAGTGTCTGAACCCTCCGGTGATCTTTGAACGTGAAACCGGCTGGTACACCACCGAGCCGTTCAGTGAAATGGAGGTCTTCCACTTCCCCGAAGGGATCGGGGAGGTGGAGTGTGTCAACGTGGAGCACGAGGAGGTCATCCTCATGCCTCGCTGGACCAAGGCCCGGAGGGTGACTTTCAAGTACGGGCTCGGCGACGAGTTCATCGACGTGCTCAAGACCTTGCACAAGCTTGGACTCGACTCCACCGATCCGCTGATGGTGAAGGGAGTGCCGGTGTCGCCGCGCGACGTCGTCGCAGCGGCACTGCCCGATCCCGCCACCCTGGGCGACCGGATGACGGGAAAGACCTGCGCAGGCCTGTATGTGACGGGGGTCGGCAAAGACGGTGACCCCCGGGCCGTGTACCTGTATCACGTGGTGGACAACGAATGGTCGATGGCCGAGTTCGGCTCGCAGGCGGTGGTGTGGCAGACGGCGGTGAATCCGGTGATCGCTCTGGAGCTGCTCGCGAAGGGAACCTGGCAGGGCACCGGCGTCCTGGGTCCGGAGGCCTTCGACTCCCGGCCGTTTCTGGAGCTGCTCGCCGCAGACGCGCCGGTCGGCTACGGGTCACCGTGGGGACTTGAGGAGCGCTAGGCCGACCCACCCTGTCGCTGCGACTCATGGAGCGGCTCTAGTTCGTGAAGTACTTCCACTTCGTCATCTCGTCGCTGAGGTCGTGCAGCTCGCCATTGGTGGAGAAGGTCCCGTTGCCGCGGTGGTGGAACTCCGGGGTGGGTGCAGCGTCGGGTCTGATCCATGCCGCAGTGGTGCGCAGCAGCCACAGCGAGTAGTCCTCCACCAGCGAGTCGTCCTCGACCTTGCACTCGATGTTGGCCACACACTCGCCGATCAGCGGCGCCGCGACGCTCACTCCGGGCACTCGGGTCAGTCCGAAGTGCTCCCACTTGTCGAGGTCGTCGCCGGAGCAGTTGCCCAGCTGCACCGTGGTGCGCATCAGCTCGGCGCCGGGAATGCCGATCACGCATTGCCGGGTGGACTGCAGCGTCGCGAAGCTGGCGTCCCAGGTGCCCACGATCACTGCCAGGATCCCGTCGTGGCGGACCGGCATGTTGAACGCGTTGGTCATGATGTTGTCCCGGACACCGTCGGAGGTGGAGATCAACACCGTGGGTCCTGGCTCGATCAGCCGGTAGGTGTCTCGGACCGGATAGGGCACGAATCCATTCATAGTGCGTCCTCCCACTTGAGATGCAGGGATGAACCTGCGTCGTGTCACCCAGCCTAGCGCCAGGCCCCGAATCCCGGCAGGGCCAGCGGTCGCCTAGGCTGGGGTGAATGAACGCTGTTCCAAGTCGAATCACCTGTCCCACGCTGGCCGCCAAGGTCACCTCCGCCGTTGACGCCGCCACCCACATCAATGACGGCGACCGGGTCGGGATGAGCGGATTCACCGGCGCCGGATACCCCAAAGCGGTCCCAGCAGCGCTGGCGGAGCGGGCCAAGGACGCCCACGACCGTGGCGAGGAGTTCGGCATCGACCTCTGGACCGGTGCCTCCACCGCGCCTGAGCTCGACGGCGTGCTCGCCGAGGCCCGCGCCGTCCGCCGTCGGCTGCCCTTCCAGTCAGATCCCACCATGCGTGAGGCCATCAACACCGGCGAGACCGAGTACGTCGACACCCACCTGAGCCACTCCGCCCAGCAGGCCTGGTTCGGCTTCTACGGCAAGCTCAACGTCGCCGTCATCGAGGTCGCCGCGATCCTGCCCAACGGACTTCTGGTCCCGGGCAGCTCGGTGGGCAACAACAAGACCTGGCTGCAGCTGGCGGACAAGGTCATCCTGGAGGTCAATGACTGGCATCCGCGAGCCTACGAGGGCTTCCACGACATCTATTACGGGACCAAGCTGCCCCCGGAGCGCCGCCCGCTCCAGCTGACCGACCCGATGCAGCGCATCGGAGATCCCTACCTGCGCGTGGACCCGGAGAAGGTGGTCGCGGTGGTCAAGACCGACGCGCCGGACCGGAACCTGCCCTTCAAGCCCGCCGATGAGCAGTCCAAGGCCATGGCCGCGCACGTGGTGGACTTCCTGCGCTACGAGATCAAGCAGGGGCGGCTGCCGGAGAACCTGCTGCCGCTGCAGTCAGGGATCGGCAACGTCGCGAACGCGATGATGGCCGAGCTCGCGCACAGCGAGTTCGAGGATCTGCTGGCCTACACCGAGGTCATCCAGGACGGCATGCTGGACCTGATCGACACAGGGAAGCTGACCGCGGTCTCCGCGACCTCCTTCTCGCTCTCCGCCGAGCGCGCCGCGCAGTTCAACGCCCGCGCTGCGGAGTACAAGGGCCGGATCCTGCTGCGCACCCAGGAGGTCTCCAACCACCCGGAGGCCATCCGACGGCTCGGCGTGATCTCGATCAACGGCATGGTCGAGGCGGACATCTACGGCAACGTGAACTCCACCCACGTCATGGGCAGCTCCATCATCAACGGCATCGGCGGCTCCGGCGACTTCGCGCGCAACGCCTACCTGAACTTCTTCGTCTCCGGCTCGACGGCCAAGGAGGGCGCGATCTCCGCGATCGTGCCGTTCGCCAGCCACATCGACCACACCGAACATGACACCCAGATCCTGGTCACCGAACAGGGACTGGCGGACCTGCGCGGCCTCTCCCCCGCGGCCCGCGCCCGCACCATCATCCGCAACTGCGCCCACCCGGACTTCCAGGACCTGCTCCAGGACTACTTCGACCGCGCAGTGGCCCAGAACGTCCGCGGACGGCACACCCCTCACCTGTTGGGCGAGGCGCTGAGCTGGCACGGGAACTACCAGCGCACCGGAAGCATGAAGCCGTGACACCTCAACAGACCCTGACTCCGCAACAGATCAACTCCCTGCCTGCGATGGACCTCGCCTCCGGGGAGCTGCGCGCGCGCCTCACCGGCGCCGTCATCACCGGGGTCAAGACGATGACCACCAGCCTGCACCGCTCCTACGTCGCCGACGCCGATCCGCTGCCGACGCCCGGGCTCCAGCGGCTGCTGGGCGTCGAGGATGAGAACCTCGGCGTCGTCGAGGTGGTTCAGGTGTCCCTGGTGCCGCTGGGTGAGATCACCCAGGTGGTCGCCCGCGGAGAAGGTGAGGGCTACGCCTCCGTGGCGGCCTGGCGTGAAGCACATGAAGATTTCTGGCGCAGCACCGGCGAAAGCGGCGACGGCGGGTCGCAGAAGCCGGGCCTGGGCGAGGATGAGCTCATCGTCGTCGAGCGGTTCCGCTGGCTTCCCGAACACAGCCTGGTCCCCACGCCGCGGCCGCGCCGGGTCGGGATCGTGGTCACCGACGACTACCCGCTGGCCCCTGACCGGGACACCGATCCGCTGATCGCTGCGCTGCAGCGGCTGGGCATCTTCGCGGAGCCGGTCATCTGGCACCGCTGGGAACCGGCCCCGGAGTACGACCTGCTGGTCATCCGCACCCCCTGGGACTACCCTGCCCGCGCGCAGGCGTTCCTGGGGTGGTTGGAGCGGGCGCAGGCGCAGGTCCGCGTGCTCAACAGCCCCGAGCTGATCCGCTGGAACCTCGACAAGGTCTACCTGCGCGAGCTCGAAGCCCAGGGGCTCGCCAGCGTCCCCACCAGTTGGGCCGACGACGACGACGCGCTTCGCCGCGGGCTGGCCGAGCACGGCGATGGCTGGGTGGTCATCAAACCCACCATCTCCGCCGGCTCCTTCGACACCGAGCTGCTGCGCGCGGACTCCGCGGGGGCGATCACCCTGGGGGAGCGGATCCTCGCCCGCGGCCTCACCGTGATGATCCAGCCCGAGGTTCCCGAGCTCAGTGAGGGCCGGGAGAAGGCGCTCTATTTCATCGATGGCCACCATACGCACACGATCTCCAAGGGCGCGCTGCTGGCCCGTGGCGGGGGTCTGCGCGGCGGCACCTATCTGGAGGACCCGCAGCTGGTGCAGGCCTCGGCCGACGAGGTCAGCTTCGGAGAGCGGGCGCTGGCCGCCGCGGCCCGGGCGACTGCGACGAAGACCACCGAGACCGAGCTGCCGCTCTACGGCCGGATCGATCTGGTCCGATCCGCCGAGCATGGGACGGTGCTGCTCGAGGCGGAGCTGTTCGAACCGGCGCTGAACCTTCACCGCGCGCCCTGGGCCGCCGATGAGCTGGCTCGCGCCATCGATCACCGGCTGGCGGTCGGCGCGGAGTCGCCGAGTGGAAGGGGCCGAGCGATCAGCTGATCGCTCGGATCACGGCCAGACCGATCAGGCCCAGCGCTCCGGACCAGATATAGCTGGCCAGGGTGCCGATGATGAACCGCTCGGTGGCCTTTGCGCGCTGGTCAGCCTGCCAGGAGCGCAGCTCTGGGTAGCGGCCCAGGCCCTTGACGGCGAGCACCACCGCGATGGCTTCGGGGTAGCCGCCGAAGACCGCGCCGGTGATCGCGAGTCGTTCCAGGATCCCGATCCAGGTGCCCCCGCGCAGGATGCCCGGACCATAGCCCTCAGGTTCCACCCGACGCAGCAGCCAGCCCACCAGCACCGCGCCCAGGAATGCCGAGAGGGCGAGGGCGAGCAGCACCACCGCTGTGATCGCGAGCCATGTCATGGGTGTCAGTCCTCCTGGTCCTGGGGCGGGGCGACCTTCCAGCTGCCTTCCCCGGCGGCGGCGGAGATCAGGGCCGCCGCCACGGGACGGCTGCGCCGCTCCTCCTCAAGCATCGCAGAGCGCGCGCGCTGGCTGACCGCTGACACGGTGATGCCCAGCTCTGCGGCGATCTGGGCCCGGGTCAGTCCCTGCTCCGTGAGGTCGCTGACCTCCCAGCCGGTGTCCGCGCGGCGTCGCACCACCCCGCCGAGCAGCTGCAGCACCGCAGTGGCGGCCACGGCTGCCTCCGGGTGATCACCCTGGACCACCAGCGGGACGGGTTCGGTGCGGCTGCGGGCACGCTCCACGGCGTAGCGGGCCTGGATGAAGGCGCTCCCGGAGCTGGCCCGGGCGCTGGGGCCGAGCGGATGCTCCACGGCTCCGGCCCCGATGCCCACGGCCCACTGTTCGGTGCGGCACAGGGTCAGCGCGAGATCCACCGCGGCCTCCGCGCCGCCCAGCAGGATCTGGACCTCATCGCCCACGGTGCGTTCCAGCGGCAGCACGATCTGAGCCTCCCACCGGGCGTTCCAGGGCGCGAGCTCAGCGAGGAGCTCGTCCACCCGCTCCCCCATCTCGGTGCTGCGATGCTGATCAGCGGTGACGACGAACATAGATGCAGGCTACAGCCTTCAAAAGCTACTTTCAAGGCTACAACCTGGAAACAGATTGCATTGAGGGGCGGATTCTCCGATCACCTGGACCCGAAGACGCCCTCACCACCCGGAGGCTCCGCCCCGCAACGCGAAGGTGCGCCGCTTCTCAACGAGAGGGGAGGCGCCGGGATGGGCCGCTGAGCGTGAGTGCGTTGCTCAGCACCACCAGCACGATGCCGGCCCAGGCCACCAGCGGAAGGTGCTGCGCGAGGAAGCCTGCCCCGATCAGCGCCGCAAAGAGCGGGTGCAGAGACATGCCGAGGCCGAACACCACCGGGCTGATGTGGCGCAGCACGATCAGGTCCAGCGAGTAGGGCACCGCGGAGGCCAGCACCCCGGCGACGGCGGCGAACAGGAAGGCCTCCAGCGGCGGCTGCATGTGCCACACGATCACGGCAGCGATCGGCAGCAGCCCCAGCGCCGAGATCGCGGTGCCGACGGCGACCCCCTGGACGCCCTCCAGGCGCTGACCCACGACCCTGTTGGTCAGGATATAACCGGCCCAACAACCTGCCGCGAGCACGGCGAAGCCCAGTCCGAGCAGGTCGCTGGTGGGTCCGGGTCGGGTCAGCAGGACCACCCCGGTCAGCGCCATCAGCGCGCAGAGCCCGTCGCGGGGGCGCCGAGAGGAGAGCACGGCGACGGCGAGCGGACCGAGGAACTCGATGGTCACCGCCGTGCCCAGGCCCACCCGCTCCAGGGCTGCGTAGAGCGCGGTGTTCATCCCGGCGAAGAAGAAGGCCAGCAGCAGCACCGGCGACCACTGGCTGCGGGTGAAGCGCCAGAACTTCGGGCGGGCGATGGAGAGCAGAACGGTGGCGGCGACCAGCTGACGGGCCGCGACCACGCCGACCGGGGTGAGGCTGCTGAAGGCCAGCGATCCGACGGCGGCGCCGGACTGGGTGCTCAGCGCGCTGGCACAGATGACTGCCAGGCCGCGGCCGGGGTGATCGGCGAGTCGGCTCACCCGCGCGGGTCCGGGGGCACTCACATGCGCAGCTGGACGGTGCCTGCCGCCCGATCGTGGGCTCCGCGACCGTCGGCGCCGATGAGGATCACCGGCAGGAGCAGGAGCAGCAGGAGCGTGCGGACCGTGGACCAGATCGGTCCCGGGACGTTCTGGCCGCGGACCACCTGGATCCGCATCAGCCGCTTGCCGATCGTGACACCGAGCAGGCCGATCAGGATGATGTGGCTGGCCACGAAGATCCCAAAGGTCACCAGCTCGTCGCCGCCGAAGAAGGCCATCGAGATCAGGGTGGCGATCCCCCAGTCGATGAACAGGGCCAGGACGCGTCGGCTCCAGGGCGCCATGCTGCCGGGGCCAGACTCCGGCAGGCCCAGGTGTTCACCGGCCCACCGAGGCTCTCCGGAGTCCGCCGCGGAGCCGCTGGGGGATGCGCCGTCGCTCTTCGCCACAGATCTCCTTCTGCCTCGGATATGAGAGAGTGATGTAGAACATGTGGCCGTGCGAGCACGGCCCCGGTCAGTCTATTCCTTCCACCGGGGACGCCTTGTCACAGGCCCATGAGCAACTTAAGTTACATGACGGAAACATTTGCGTGATGGCCGGGAAATGCCCGGCCCATAGCGTGGGACCGAGCGTTCACCCCAGTTACGCACGCAAGCCCAGACACCTGACGAGGAGCACGGACGTATGTTCAAAAGCCCTGACGAAGTTCTGAAGTACATCGAGAAAGAGGATGTCGTATTCGTCGACGTCCGCTTCACCGACCTTCCCGGCCTTCAGCACCACTTCAACCTCCCGGCAAAGACCGTTGACCTCGACTTCTTCGAGAACGGACAGCTCTTCGACGGCTCCTCCATCCGCGGGTTCCAGGGCATCGCCGAGTCTGACATGCAGCTCATCCCCGATGTGACCACCGCGTACATCGATGAGTACCGCGTGGAGAAGACCCTCGTGATGACGTTCTCGATCGTCAACCCGCGCACCGGCGAGCCCTACGCCCGTGACCCCCGCGGCGTCGCCCAGAAGGCCGAGGAGTACCTCGAGGCCTCAGGCATCGCTGACACCGCCTTCTTCGCCGCCGAG
This sequence comes from Nesterenkonia sp. YGD6, assembly GCF_022565895.1. Classification (NCBI taxonomy): domain Bacteria; kingdom Bacillati; phylum Actinomycetota; class Actinomycetes; order Micrococcales; family Micrococcaceae; genus Nesterenkonia; species Nesterenkonia sp. YGD6. The sequence continues at coordinate 93,178 of NZ_JAJOYY010000004.1, forward strand.
GCCGAGTTCTTCCTCTTCGACGATGTGAAGTGGCAGTCCAGCCCGGACACCTCCTTCTACTCCCTCGACTCCGATGAGGCTTCCTGGCAGTCCTCCGAGGAGATCCCGGGCGGCAACCTCGGTCACAAGATGGCCACCAAGGGCGGCTACTTCCCGGTCAGCCCCCAGGACAAGAGCGCCGATCTGCGCGATGCGATCTGCGTGGCCCTGGACGCCGTCGGCCTGGAGGTCGAGCGCTCCCACCACGAGGTCGGTGGCCCCGGTCAGCAGGAGATCAACTACAAGTTCAACACGTTGACCCACGCCGCAGATGACCTGATGAAGTTCAAGTACATCGTGAAGAACACCGCGGATCAGTTCGGCAAGTCGGCTACCTTCATGCCCAAGCCGATCTTCGGTGAGAACGGCTCCGGCATGCACTGCCACCAGTCGCTGTGGACCGACGGCACCCCGCTGTTCTTCGACGAGAAGGGCTACGCGAACCTCTCCGACACCGCCCGCTGGTACATCGGTGGTCTGCTCAAGCATGCCTCGGCCGTGCTGGCCTTCACCAACCCGACGGTGAACTCCTATAAGCGCCTGGTCAAGGGCTATGAGGCCCCGGTCAACATGGTCTACTCGCAGGGCAACCGCTCCGCCGCGATCCGCATCCCGATCACCGGAGCGAACCCGAAGGCCAAGCGGCTTGAGTTCCGCGCACCGGATCCCTCCTCCAACCCCTACCTGGCCTTCGCGGCGCAGCTGATGGCTGGCCTGGACGGAATCCGCAACCGGATCGAGCCCGCAGATCCGATCGACAAGGACCTCTACGAGCTGCCCGCCGAAGAGGCCGCCAGCATCCAGAAGGCTCCCGGCTCGCTGGAAGAGGCCCTGCTGGCACTCGAGGCTGACCACGAGTTCCTGCTCGAGGGCGGCGTCTTCACCGAGGACCTGGTCAAGGCCTGGGTCGAATACAAGCGCGAAGAAGAGATCGCACCGCTGAACCTGCGGCTGAACCCGTACGAGTTCGAGCTCTACTACTCGGTCTGATCACCCACCGAGCCTGAACAGCAAGCGGCCCCGCACCGAGTCATCGGTGAGGGGCCGCTTGCTGTGTCCGGGCATCCTGCGTCCGGGACTTGTTCGCCCGGGACAGGCGTGTTGGAGAGGGCGGGACATCAGCCCAGGGGCGCGGTGAGCTCCAGGTTGATCCCGTCGGGATCCTGGAAGGAGAGGATCGCGAGCCCGGTGTCGTGCAGGTCGTTGATCTCGCCATGTTCGATGCCGGCCCCGGCCAGCGCCTGGGCGGCGTCCTGGAGCGCGGCGCGAGAGTCCACGGCGAAGCTCAGGTGATCGAGTCCTGTGGTGTCGGCGTTGAACGAGGCCTCCCCCACCGGCCGAAGACCCACCAGCGTGCCCTGAGGCGTCTGGTAGATGACGCCGCCGTAGAACTGTTCCTGAGAGGCAAGGACCGCGGGGTCATCGGCGTGGGCCGAGGTGTCCACCACGGAGGGCCAGCCGAAGACCTGGTCGTAGAACGCCTTTGATCGCGCGATGTCGGTGACGGTGAGCCGGACATGTGCCAACCCATTGCTGTTGATGAGAGCCATGGCCTCACCGTAACCCGGACACCCTTACCTGACCAGCCTCTGCTCACTAAAATACATCCATGACACGGCTGGGACCCCTGGATGTGATCGACGTCTTCGTCTACACGGTGGTGCTGGGGCTCTTCGTCCAGTTCTTCCCGGCAGTGATCTCGGAGTCGTTTTCGATCACGCTGCTCACCGCAGTGCTGCTGAAACTCGTGCTCGAGCTGGTGACCTGGGCGAAGAAGTCCCTGGTGGCCCGGCTCCGGGCACGGCGCGGCGCTCGTCGAGCCCTCAACGTGGCGATGCTGATCCTGGTGCTGCCGGGCAGCAAGTTCCTGGTCCTGGAGCTGACTGCTCTGATCTTCCGCGGCGAGGTCCAGCTCGGCGGCTTCTTCCTGGTCACGGCGCTGATCGTCGTGCTGATGCTCGCCCGTGGGGGCACGCGGAGACTCTTCAGCCCCCGTGAGTCTGTGACCGAGCCGGGATGAAGGGTCAACACCCCTCGGCTGTGTGGAAGCTCCGAACGTCACTCGAGAACGCAGCTATACCGTCGGTCGCACAGTTCGACCAGATGAGGAATCCGTAGACCAGCGCCGTGAGAAGCAGAGAGCCTATCGCCAACGAGATGCGGAAAGACCTCGCAGGGTTCTCGCCCTCCGGAAGGGGCTGCTCGGCCTGCGCCACGGCGGGACTCCCCCTTCATGTCTCTGATGCCAGGCGGGAGCAATGGGCCTGGTCCTGCATTCCGCAGACGGAATCGTCACATCTGCCACGCTCGGTCCTGCTTGATCATTGGGACTCGAACATATCATCATCGTTCAGAGTGTCAACCAATTCTGGGCGCCTCTGCCCCCGTGGCCAGGTCCCGAACCTGTGCCGGTGCACACCTCGCGGAATGAGATCGCTCCCTCATGCTGTTGCACCAGGTATGCCCAACACCGCCTCGCGCCCGCTGTCCCTGCTTGACCTCGCGTTTGTGCGCCCACCAGAGACAGTCGCCGACGGAATCGCCCGCAGCGTCCGGCTGGCCAGGACCGCAGACAAGCTGGGCTATACACGCATCTGGTTCGCCGAGCACCACAACATGCCCAACATCGCCTCCAGCGCCACCGCCCTGCTGATCCAGCATGTGGCCGCCGCCACGGAGAACCTGCGGGTCGGCTCCGGAGGCATCATGCTTCCCAACCACGCACCGCTGATGATCGCCGAGCAGTTCGGCACCCTGGCGACTCTCTACCCAGATCGGATCGACCTGGGGTTGGGCCGCGCACCCGGCACCGACGGACCGACCATGCGCGCACTGCGCCGCGACGGCACCGAGGCCGACCGCTTCCAGGCCGACGTCATGGAGCTCAGCGGCTACCTCACCGGATACAGCCGCATCCCCGGAGTCAACGCCTACCCCGGCTTGGGCACCAATGTGCCGCTCTACATCCTGGGGTCCTCGCTCTTCGGCGCCCAACTGGCCGCGCAGCTTGGTCTCCCCTACGCGTTCGCCTCACACTTCGCGCCGCAGATGCTCAACCAGGCGGCTCACATCTACCGCGAACATTTCGACGCGACCAACTCCCTGCTGGGCCCGGACGCGCAGCCCCACTTCATCGCCGCGGCCAATGTCATCGCCCACGACGACGCCACGGTCGCCCAGGAACAGAAGACCCTGGCGGAGAACGCCTGGATCAAGAACCACCTGGGCCGGAACAGGCAGATCACCGACGAGGATGTGGTGATGCTGCGCGACCACCCCGCGGGTCAGCAGGTGCTGAGCATGCTCTCCCGCGTTGCCGTCGGGACCCAGGCCGACGTCGTCTCCTGGCTCGACGCCTTCGCCGAGGAGGTCCAGGCCGATGAGCTGATGCTGGTGAACCTGGCCCCCGAGGAAGCGGTCCAGCACCGCACGCTGGAGCTGCTCGCGCCCAGCATGGCCGCCGCCCAGGAGTCCCCCGCCCGGGTCGCCTGAGCACTCGCCGCGCGGCATACCACGCCACAAGATCGTCTACATCAAGGAGATCCACATGAAGGTCCTGATCGTTCTCACCTCACACGACGAGCTCGGTGACACCGGCAAGAAGACCGGCTTCTGGCTCGAAGAGCTCGCGGCCCCGTACTACCGCTTCAAGGAGGCCGGCTACGAGATCACCCTGGCCTCACCCAAGGGCGGCCAGCCGCCGCTTGACCCGGCGAGCAACACGCCCGATTTCCAGACCGATGACACCCACCGGTTCGAGGCCGACGCCGACGCCACCGCCGCCCTCGCAGACACGGTGCGCCTGGACACGGTCTCAGCGGCGGACTACGACACCGTGTTCTACCCCGGCGGCCATGGCCCGCTGTGGGATCTCGCCGAGGATCCGGCGTCCATCCGCCTGATCGAGACCACGCTGCGTGCCGGCAAGCCTCTCGCGCTGGTCTGCCACGCGCCCGGAGTGCTGCGCCATGCCACCAACGAGGACGGGACTCCCCTGGTGAACGCCAAGCTGGTCACCGGGTTCACCAACACGGAGGAGGTCGGGGTCGACCTGGTCGATGTCGTGCCGTTCCTCGTCGAGGACGAGTTGACCAAGCTCGGCGGCAGGTACTCCAAGGGTGAGGACTGGAGCTCCTACGTGGTCGAGGACGGCCTGCTGATCACCGGTCAGAACCCGCAGTCCTCCGCGGAGACCGCAGAGGCGCTGATCGCCAAGCTCGCAGCCTGAGCGAGGTGGCACCTGCCCCTTGCCGGGCGGGTGCCACGGGGCCTCCCCGCCAGTTCAGCGATGCTCGGCTCCCTCGCTACGCCTCGTCGTAGAACAATCGCTCGTAGACCTGTCGGCAGCGCCGGGTCGTGCGCAGGTAGTGATCCTCGAAGTCCGCGCTGCCGCCGGAGGGGAACCCGCACCAGCGGGCGACGGCGTCGAGATCCCGGCGCGCTGAAGGCAGCACGTCGGCAGTCTTGCCGCTCCAGACCGTGGTGGCGGAACGCACCCGGGTGCACAGCTTCCACGCCTGGGTGAGCTGTTCCGCGTCGATCGGGCTGATCAGCTCCTCATCGACCATCGCGTCGAGCGCGATCAGCGTGGAGCTGGTGCGCAGGCGCGGCAGCGCATGGGCGTGCTGGAGCTGCAAGAGCTGCACCAGCCACTCCACATCGCTGAGACCGCCGCGGCCGAGCTTCACGTGCCGGGACGGATCGGCCCCACGGGGCAGCCGTTCGGACTCCACCCGGGCCTTGATCCGGCGGATCTCACGGGTCTGCGAGGCACTCGGCGGGGCGCCATAGCGGACGGAGTCGGCGAGCTCCATGAACCCGTCCAGCAGGTCGTCGTCCCCGCCGATGGGCCGGGCGCGCAGCAGCGCCTGGCGCTCCCAGACATCCATCCAGCGCCGGTAGTACTCGGCGTAGGAGTCCAGCGACCGCGAGAGCGGACCCTGCTTGCCCTCGGGGCGAAGATCGGCGTCGAGCTTGAGCGGGAACTCGCCGCGGATCGCGGGCTTGAGCGGTTTGGAGAGCTGGGCGCTGATCCGCATCGCGAGCTTCTGCGCCTGCGCATCGGCGAGCTTCGGATCCCCGCCCTCGGCGACGTCGTGGACGAACATGGCGTCCATATCGGAGCCGTACCCGATCTCGCGTCCGCCCTGGCGTCCCATGGCGATCACCGCCAGATCGGCGTGCCGACCTTCGGTCTCCCAGACCTCGGACTCTGCCACGCGCATCGCGCCCAGGGTTGCGGCGCGGTCCACATCGGAGAGTGCGGTGCCGACCTCGGAGATCTCCAGCAGCCCGACGGCGTCGCCGATCGCCACCCGGAGGGTCTCGCGCTGGCGCACCAGGCGGGTCAGCCGCATGGCGGTCTCGAGGTCGCCCTTGTGTCGGGTGATCTTGTTGCTGATCTCCTTCCACAGCGCCTCGTAGCTCAGTGGGGTCAGCGCCGCATTGTCTCCGAGCCATTTGGTGGACTCCGGGGAGTGTTCGAGCATGTCGGAGATGAACCGGGAGCCGGAGAGCACCAGGCACAGACGTTCCGCGGCCACCGAGGAGTCCCGCAGCATGGTCAGATACCAGGGGCTCTGACCCAATGACTCGCTGAGCCGGCGGAAGGCCAGCAGCCCGCCGTCGGGGTCCACCCCTTCGCCGAACCAGCCCAGCATCATCGGCAGGATCCGCCGCTGCAGCTTCGCCCGACGCGACAACCCCGAGGTCAGCGCGGAGATGTGCCGCATCGCGCCGGCCGGGTCGTGATAGCCCAGCGCCGCGAGACGGTCCTGGGCGGCCTTGGCGGTGAGTCGGACCTCCTCGTCGGAGAGCACCGCAGTGGTGGAGAGCAGCGGGCGGTAGAAGATCCGCTCGTGGAAGCTGGCGACCTCCTTGGCGATCTCGCGCCACTGGGTCAGCACCTCTTCTCCGGCAGGACGACGACGCCGGTTCGGCGGGTGGACCGCGTGGGCCAGCGCACGGATCTCATCGGCCTTCACCGGCATCAGATGGGTCCGTCGCATGTTGCTCATCTGGATCCGGTGCTCATAGAGGCGCAGCATCCGGTAGCAGCGGGACATCGCGTCCCGGTCTGCGCGGGCCACGTACTCCCCGGCCTCGAGCATCTCGATGGCGGTCAGCGAGTCCCGCACCCGGAGGGACTCATCGACCCGTCCGTGGACCAGCTGCAGCAGCTGGACGGTGAACTCGACGTCGCGCAGCCCGCCGCGGCCGAGCTTGATCTCTCGGTCCACCTCGTCGGCGGGGATGTTGTCGAAGACCCGCCGGCGCATCCGCTGGACGTTCTCCACGAAGTGCTCCTGGGCTGAGGAGGTCCACACCTGGGGCCAGATGGCCTCGATGTAGTCATTGCCCAGGCTGCGGCTGCCGGCGATGGGCCGGGCCTTGAGCAGCGCCTGGAACTCCCAGCCGTGGGCCCAGCGCTTGTAGTACTCCAGGTGGGATTCCAGGGTGCGGGAGAGGTCGCCTTCGCGGCCCTCGGGGCGCAGGTTCGCATCCACCTCCCAGAGTCCGGGCTCGGGACCTGTGCCGTTGATGACCTTGGAGATGCCAGATGCCATGGCCACCGCGGTGTTGCGGGCAGCCGCGGAGTCGATGTCTTCGGAGGCGCGGTGGACGAAGATCACGTCCACATCGGAGATGTAGTTCAGCTCGCGGGCGCCGCATTTGCCCATGCCGATCACCGCGAGCTCCACGATCTCCGCGGTGCGCCCGTTGCGGTCGGTGAGTTCGGCCCGGCTGACTGCCAGGGCTGCGTCGATGGCCGCGCCGGCCAGATCGGAGAGCTGCCGGGAGGCCAGCGGCTGATACGCGGCGGGATCAGCGGCACTGAGGTCACGCAGCGCCAGGGAGGTCAGTTCGCGCCGGTAGGCTCGGCGCAGCGCGACGCCGGCCGCTTTTGCGTTGAACTCGGAGTCCAGCGCCGCGGTGGGCAGCTCCGCTGTCGGGTCGGCATGGACGGCCTGGATCAGCCGGGTGCGCAGCACCTCGGGCTCGGTGACCTCCGGAAGGGCGATGGCCGCGGCGTCGTCGGGGGCGTGGTTGTGCTGGTGCTCATCACGGTCCGCCTCCAGGGTGTCGGCGATGCTGAACAGCAGGTCGCAGTTCTCTGGGCGGCGGACGAGGAACTCGCCCAGCGCCTGGGAGGCGCCGAGCAGCCGGATCAGCGGGACCGCGCGCAGGTAGACGCCGTCGGTGACCACTTCGAAGAGGTCACAGACGTCGCCGGCGCGCTCCACCAGCCGGATGAGCAGCAGCAGCGCCTGATCCGGGTTGGGTGCATAGTGCAGGGTCTTGAGCAGCACGGCCGGCTCCAACCCGGCGAGGTGCTCGTCGGCCAGGAACCCGGAGGCGCGCTCCAGCTCCTGGAACCCGGCAGCGATGAGCTCCCGGCGGGTCAGCGCAGTGTCGGCCACGATCAGATCAGGCCGAGGTACCGTTTGATCTCGAAGGGCGAGACGTTCACCCGGTACTCGTCCCACTCCTGCTGCTTGTTCCGCAGGAAGTTCTCCAGCACCTGCTCGCCGAGGATCTCGGCCATCAGCTCGGAGTCTTCCATCTGGCGCAGCGCCTCGTGCAGGGTGCCCGGCAGCGGCTTGATGCCCAGGGCCTTGCGCTCGGAGGTGGTCAGCGACCACACGTCCTCACCCACCGGCTCCATCAGCTCGTAGCCTTCGCGGATGCCCTTGAGTCCGGCGCCGAGCACGGCGGCGTAGGCCAGGTAGGGGTTGGCGCCGGAGTCGATCCCGCGGAACTCCACTCGTGCGGAGCCGCCCTTGGTGGGCTTGTACAGCGGCACCCGGACCAGGGCGGAGCGGTTGTTGTGTCCCCAGGAGACGTGCGAGGGGGCTTCTCCCCCGCCCCAGAGGCGCTTGTAGGAGTTCACGAACTGGTTGGTCACCGCGGTGAACTCCGGCGCGTGGCGCAGGATCCCGGCGATGAACTGCCGCGCGGTGGTGGAGAGGTTGTACTCGGTGTTCGGGGCGAAGAACGCGTTGGTGTCGCCCTCGAAGAGCCCGAAGTGGGTATGCATGCCGGAGCCGGGGTGCTCGGAGAAGGGCTTGGGCATGAAGCTTGCGTACTTGCCCTGCATGATCGCCACTTCTTTGATCACGGTGCGGAAGGTCATGATGTTGTCTGCGGTGGTCAGCGCGTCGGCGTAGCGCAGGTCGATCTCATTCTGACCCGGGCCGGCCTCGTGGTGGCTGAACTCCACCGAGATGCCCACAGCTTCGAGCATGTTGACGGTGTGGCGGCGGAAGTCCTGGCTGACGCTGCCGGTGACGTGGTCGAAGTAGCCGGCACGGTCCACCGGGATCGGCTCGCCGTCGGAGTTGAGGTTCTGGGACTCGAGCACGTAGAACTCGACCTCGGGGTGGGTGTAGCAGGTGAAGCCCATCTCCCCGGCGACGTCGAGCTGGCGGCGGAGCACGTTGCGCGGATCCCCGGCGGCGGGTTCCTGATCGGGCGTGAGGATGTCGCAGAACATCCGCGACGTCGGCTCTTCCTCACCGCGCCAGGGCAGGATCTGGAAGGAGGAGGGGTCCGGGCGCAGCAGCATGTCGGATTCGAAGACCCGGGAGAGTCCTTCGATCGAGGAGCCGTCGAAGCCCAGCCCTTCGTTGAAGACTCCCTCGACCTCGGCCGGAGCCAGCGCCACGGACTTCAGCGAGCCCACCACATCGGTGAACCAGAGGCGCACGAAGCGGACGTCGCGCTCCTCGATGGTGCGCAGTACGAATTCCTGCTGTCGATCCATACGTTGAAGCCTCCTGAAATGCAGTGGGTGTCGCCGGGACCACTCTACCCAACTCCTCTTGCTCCTAAGCCTGGGCCTGCGCGGAATTGGGTAGCCTGATCACATGTCCGAGCCGATCAACCCTAAACGGGTCCGCACCGTGCACCTTCAGCAGTTCAAGGATGCCGGCCAGAAATTCTCCATGTTGACCGCCTATGACGCGCAGATCGCGTCGATCTTCGACGAGGCCGGGATCGAGCTGCTCCTGGTGGGCGACTCCGCCTCCAACGTGATGATGGGCCACTCGTCAACGCTGCCGATCACCGTCGAAGAGATGCTGGTCTTCACCAAGTCAGTGGTCAACGGCGCCAACCGCGCGCTGGTGGTCGCCGATGTTCCCTTCGGCAGCTATGAGAGCTCCCCGGCGCAGGCGGTGACCACGGGAGTCCGGTTCATGAAGGAAGCCGGCGCCCAGGCTCTGAAAGTAGAGGGCGGCGCGGCGATGGCCGGTCATGTCCGCGCGATGGTCGCCGCGGGGATCCCGGTGATCGCCCATATCGGCTTCACTCCGCAGTCCGAGCATGCCCTCGGCGGGTACCGGGTGCAGGGTCGCGGGGAGACCGCGCAGGCACTGATCGATGACGCTCTGGCGCTGGAGGCCGCCGGGGCGTTCTGTGTGCTCATGGAGATGGTGCCCGCCGAGCTGGCCACCCAGGTGGATCGAGCGCTGCGCGTGCCCACCATCGGCATCGGTGCCGGCAACGGCACCACCGGTCAGGTGCTGGTCTGGCAGGACATGCTAGGCCTGGGCTCGGGTCGGGTGCCGCGCTTCGTGAAGCAGTACGCGAACCTGCGCGAGGTGGTGACCGAGGCGGCTGCGGCGTACCGCAAGGACGTCAGCGCCGGAAGCTTCCCGGCGCCGGAGCACAGCTTCGAGGATTAGGGCCACCCGCTCGTGCGCAGAGGCGAATTCCTCCGAATTGCAGAACTCCCATCAGATAGCATTTATCGAATCATGATTAAGATTATTAAAGATCGATTAAAAAGACGTATCTGAATGGCTTTACCGTTGAGTTCGCCTCGTGTAGTTCTAACAGGTCTAGACGAATCTCTATCGGAAGATCATCAATCAGTTCGCCGCATAGAGAGTCAGGGCCTGACGAGGTTCGGCACACAGCTGCCCGATACGGTGACCTCCTTGCTGCGGCATCACGGCAAGGGCATATGAGAACGGGCCAGCTTCACGGACTTGGGGGACGCACAGCGATCCCCAGAGCAGCGACTGTCCTGGTCACAGCGTGGGCGTTTGCCTCGGCTCCTGGTCGATCCGAGTGGAGGCAGACAGTGTCTGCCTGAATGGGTATCACTGAGCCATCTGCGGTACGAACATGCCCGCCGAGGATTGCTTGGACCTGCTCGGCGCACCATTCAGGATCCCTGCGACGATTCTCCGGGTCTATGACTATCCGCCCATCATCGGCGTACTCCAAGTCCGCGAAAGCCTCTGCCGCGACCCGGTGGCCCCGTCTGCGCTGTCGATCGGCCGCGTGGCCAGCCGGGAGAAATTGGATCAACGTGGAATCCATCTCGCCAATCGCATCAGCGACGGCGTCCGACACATTGTCATCCCTCATCAGTAACCCATAGAGACTTCCGTGGGCCTTGACGTGGGCCAGCGCTACTCCCTGCTGATCAGCGAAAGCTCGCAGTGCACCCGTCTGGTAGAGGACCGCCTGCGCGGCATCGTCTGGCGAGAACGCCATTTCGCGACGGCCGAACCCGATCAGGTCCGGGAAGCCAGGGTGGGATCCGAGCGCCAAGCCGTGGTGCTTCGCCAGTCGAACAGAAGCTGCCATAGTCCCCGCGTCGCCAGCATGCCAGCCGCAGGCGACATTCAGAGAAGAGACCAGCGGGGCCAGGGCCTCGTCCGCTCCCAGCCGCCATCGTCCAAGACTTTCTCCACCGTCTACGTTGAGATCTATAGTTCCGGTCATCACAGCCTCCTTTCCAGAGCTCCTTGGGAGCCTACCCGCGAGCTCCACCTGCCCGCTCCCCACGGAACTCCTGATCCTAGACTCGTGGCGTGCACCGGACAGCCATCGGCACTCCTCTGCGAAGAAACAACCGCGTCCTGGGTAGGCTGTTGGGTGGTGTGCTAGACCTCACATGGGGCAGAGAGTCTCATCCTCGCCTGCACCTCGACGACGCACTCGCGACACTTCCCACTTCTAAGGAGCCCGATCGATGTCCACGGAAGATTCTTTCTCGCTGCACGAAATCTCAATTCCTCAACTGCTCGATGCTTACTCCTCAGGGGACATCAAGGTCCAAGATGTCGTACGGCACTACTTAGACCAGATAGAAGCGATTGACCGTTCTGGACCAAGCCTGAACTCGATCATCACCACCAATGATTTCGCCCTCACTCGGGCCGAAGAGCTCGACGAACACCTGAGAAGCACGAACACCCTTGCAGGTCCGCTGCACGGAGTTGTCATTGTGGTGAAGGACAACATCGATACTGCGGAGATGGATACGACGTGTGGAAGCGAGGCCCTCTTGGGCTTCCGTCCCGAGAAAGACGCTGTCGCTGTTGCCAGGTTGAGAGAGGCTGGGGCTGTCATCCTCTCGAAATCCACCCTTCCAGACTTCGCGACCTCCTGGTGGTCCTACTCTTCGGTCAGCGGCGAGACCAAGAATCCATACGCCCTGGATCACGATCCCGGCGGTTCCAGTGCTGGATCTGCGGCAGCGGTCGCGGCCAACCTGGCTGTCGCCGGACTCGGAACCGACTGTGGCGGATCCGTCCGAATCCCGGCCTCCTTCTGCAATCTCGTTGGCATACGTTCCACTCCAGGGGTCGTACCACGCACCGGCACCGGATTCCTCGTCGCTTTCCAAGACACCGTCGGGCCGCTTGCACGGTCGGTTGAAGACGCGGTCGCGATCTTCGACGCTATGGCGGGCTATGACAACGGCGACCCCTTCTCCGTCTCCGCGACAGTCGGGAATCCGCCGACCTCCTACCTGGAGTCGGTGAACGGTGGCATGCAGAATGCGCGGGTGGGACTGGTCACCAACGCTCTGGGTGACGAATCTGATCCGCGCGGAGCAGCCATGAATCTGCTCATGCGGAAAGCGGTCGAGGATCTGGAGGACGCTGGGGCCGAGGTCGTCGACGTCCAGATTCCCAATCTCATGGACTATCTGATCGACACCAGTCAGTATGTGGCGTGTTCGCGCCACGACGTCGACGTCTATCTGCGGGAGCGTGAGCCACTCAACCACCTGCGGATCGCGGACATCGTCGCTGAGGGCAGGTACCACAAGCAGCTTGACTTGCTCGAAGCACTTGTCGAAGGCCCTGAACAGCCCGAAGACGACCCAGACTACTCCCGCCGGTTCGTCGTGCGGGAGGAGTTCACGCGGGTGATTCTGGACGTGATGGCACAGAATTCACTGGATGCACTCACCTACCCGGTAACTCGAGTTCCTGCGCCCTCAAACACAGAACGCGATGAGTGGACCGTGCTGAGCTTCCCGACGAACACGCTGATCGCCTCCCAGGCGCTTCTGCCGTCGGTGACAGTGCCAGCAGGATTCACCGAGGACGGCATCCCCGCCGGCATCGAGCTCGTAACCCGCCCGTATGATGAGGCGTCCGGCTTCCGGATCGCTGCCGCGTTCGAGGCGCAGAGCAAGCAGCGGCGCGCACCTAAGTTCACCTGAGCCGCCGACCCAGGACCGAACCATCGACGTCAGAACATGCGCCCCGGGGTCTCTTGGAGCACCACAGACAGCTGCAGTCTCCGGGGCGCATGGTGACGACTCAGATCGACCGGAGATGCTGCCCGCCGAGCTGGCCACCCAGGTGGATCGAGGGCCGGCGTCGGCGGTCAGTTCTGACGGTCAGCGCTTCTCGTGCTTCTCGGTCTCTTCATCCCAGGCCTCGTTGTTCTCCTGCACGCGTTTGAGCGCCTCGGAGGCGGCTTCGCGGGTGGGATAGGGGCCCAGCAGCTGACTCCAGGAGGACTGCGCGCCCTCCTCGACCTGGCCGGTGCGGACGTTGAACCAGTATTCGGTGCTCATGGCCCCAGAATACGCCCCGGCCTCGGCTGACACATCCTGAAGTTCAGCGCGGCGGCAGCGTGTCAGACTTCTGCCCATGCACGAGAGCACCCCGCCGACGGCGACCTCTGGATCAGCACGACGACGGCGCGCCCCCTCTCTGCGGCGCAGCCGGGCCGCGACCATGGCCGCCTTCGCCACCAATGGGGCCCTCCCTGCCTCGCTGTTGGCCCGCTACGCCGAGGTCAAGGACGAATTGGAGCTGAGCCCGGCGATCTTTGGACTCGTGGTGGTGGGCTTCGGGCTGGGCGGCGCACTGGCGCTGCACATGCCCGGGGTGATCAACCGGTGGCTCGGAGTCGCGCGCACCGCGAGCTTCGGCACCCTCTTGATGGGCGGTGGACTGACCCTCGCCGCGGCCGGGGTGGCGCTGGGCAACCCCTGGGTGGCGGTGGCGGGCCTGCTGATCACGGGCTTCGGCGATGCCGCGGTGGATGTGTCGCAGAACTCCCAGGGGCTGCGTGTCCAGACGGCGTATCGACGGTCGCTGTTGAACTCGATGCACGCGGGCTGGAGCATCGGCGCTGCTCTCGGCGGCGCCGTCGGTATCCTGGCCGCGGTGCTCGGCGTGCCGCTGGCCACCCATATGGCGGTGTGGGCGCTGATCTGTGTGGCCTCGATGACACTCTCAGCACGCGCGTTCATGCCCGAACCTGACGCGGAACCGGAGGACGCAGAGCCCCCGGTCAGGCCCTCCGGGTGGTCCACAGTCAAGATCCTGCTGCCGCTTGCGCTGATCGCGCTGGCCGGGATCTCGGTCGAAGACGTGGGCAACAACTGGTCCGCCGTGCTGCTCTCGACCGAACGCGGCATGGACGCGGCCTCGGCCGGCGTCGGACTCACCGTGCTGCTTGCCGCCCAGTTCATCGGGCGGATGATCGGTGACCGGGTGATCGACCGGCTCGGGGAACGGACCTCGCTGATCCTGAGCCTCTCGGCGGTGATCATCGGTCTGCTCGGCGCCGCCTGGGCACCGGGTGTCGCGCTGACCCTGGTCGGCTTGGCAGTGGCCGGTCTGGGCTGCGCGGTGACCGTGCCGCTGGCCTTCGCCCGGGCGGACCGGGTGCCGGGACTGCCCGCGCACAGCGGGGTGACCTGGATCAGCTGGGCGATGCGCGCGGTGATGCTCAGCCTCTCCCCGGCCATCGGAGTGATGACCCAGGGGTCCTCGCTGCCGGTTGCGATCAGCGTGATCGTGGGCATCGCGGCGCTGGCGCTGGCGCTGCAGCTGCGGCCGCGACCCCAGCTGCAGCCCGAGCCCCGGGCAGCAGCAGACCGATAGGATGAACCTCATGGCTACCCCGCAGTCCGCTCCCCTGTCTTCCCGTGCCCCCGTGGGCACGCTCACCAAGGGCACGGTGTCCCCTCAACGTCCGGTCCCGGCGCACATCGATCGGCCCAACTACGTGGGCCTCGAGGCCCCGCCGGAGTACACCGGTGAAGACGTCTACGACGCCGAGACCGTCGAGCGGATCCGACGGGCGGCCCAGCTCGCCGCCGACGCCATGGTCGCGACCTCCGAGCTGATCCGCCCCGGGGTCACCACCGAGGAGCTTGACGCCTACGCGCACCAGTACCTGACCGACCGTGGGGCCTACCCGTCCTGCCTGTCCTACCGCGGGTTCCCCAAGGCCATCTGCACCTCGGTCAACGAGGTCATCTGCCACGGCATCCCGGATTCCACAGTGCTCGCCGAGGGTGACATCGTGAACCTCGACATCACCGCCTATATCGACGGCGTGCACGGGGACCACAACCGCACGTTCTTCGTCGGCGAGGTCGATGAGGAGACCCGGCTGCTGGTCGAACGCACCGAGGAAGCGATGATGCGTGCCATCCGGGCGGTGAAGCCGGGCCGGCCGATCAATGTGATCGGTCGCGCCATCGAGTCCTATGCGAGGCGTTTCGGCTATGGTGTCGTACGCGAGTTCATCGGCCACGGCGTGGGCAAGGCGTTCCACACCGGCCTGGTGATCCCGCACTTCGATGCGGCACCGGACCACGCGCGCCTGATGGAGCCGGGAATGGTGTTCACCATCGAACCGATGCTCACCCTGGGCACGCGCCACTGGGACATGTGGGAGGACGGCTGGACAGCCGTGACCCGCGACCGGAAGCGCACCGCGCAGTTCGAGCACACTCTGGTCGTCACCGATGACGGCGCCGAGATCCTCACGCTGCCTTCGGGCTCCTGAGTCCGGTCCCCTCCCCCACAGCACGGAGATACTGCACCACTATGAGCTCTTCTCACGAGCAGCCACTGGCTGCCCAGTCCCTCGGTTCCGCCAGCGAGACCATCACGGATCTTCCCAAGCGGGCCATCGGCATCGATGTGGGCGGCACCGGGATCAAGGGCGGTCTGGTCAACCTGCACAAGGGCACCCTGACCGGTGAACGGTTCCGGATCCCGACCCCGAAGCCTGCGACCCCGGAGGCGGTGGCCGAGGTGATCGGTCAGATCCTCGATGAGCTGCTCAGCCGGGAGAAGGCCCCGGCGCTGGAAGAGCTGTCCGTCGGCGTGCTGTTCCCGGCGATCGTGGACAAGAACATCGTGCTCTCTGCGGCGAACATCGATCAGTCCTGGATCAACACCGACGCCGCGAAGCTGCTGCGCCACCTGCCCGGGCAGATCCACACCCTGAACGACGCCGACGGCGCCGGTCTGGCCGAGGCCCGTTACGGCGCGGGCAAGGGGCTCGAGGGCACGGTCATGACGATCACCCTGGGCACCGGCATCGGGTCAGCCCTGGTGCACGACGGCGTGCTGGTCCCCAACAGCGAGATGGGTCACCTGGAGTTCGAGGGCGAGGTGGCGGAGAAGAAGGCCTCCGCCGCGGCGCGTGAGCGCACCGACATGCCCTGGAATGAATACGGCCAGCTGCTGAACCGGTTCCTCAAGCATGTGGAGCGGCTGCAGTCGCCCGAGCTGTTCATCATCGGCGGGGGGATCTCAAAGCGCAGCGAGGATTTCCTGCCCGAGATCAAGGACCTGCGGGCGAAGGTCGAGGTCGCCGCGCTGCAGAACAACGCCGGGATCGTCGGGGCGGCGCTCTACGCCGCCGAGCAGACCCGGCTGAACCAGTCCCGCGGGCGGTCCTGAGCCTCACGCACAGGTTGCTACACTTCTTGCTGCACCAGATCGCGCCGTCACGGCGGTGACTGGGCACGGGCCTTTAGCTCAGCTGGTAGAGCACCGCGTTTACACCGCGGTTGTCGTCGGTTCGATCCCGACAGGGCCCACCCACCGTGGATGTTCACACGCCAAGCCTTCCCCGCGACCTGGCTGCGACCAGGGGCGGCGGCGCAGGGCACCCGGTTCTGGATTCGGCGAACCGGGCTCTGGAGCGGGTGCTGTGGGGACGTTTATCCTACAGATATGGCACTCTCGTCACGGAGCCTGACCACAGGGCCCGTCCGGCCATGACCGGCCCTCACCTCGACCTGTGGTGGATTCCGGTAGGCGCCGGTGGGCACGTAGTCGTCCATACAAGCAGGTGGTGGGAGTCGCTGCGCGCACTCAGGGCCCGCCGTCGAGCCTGTCGGTTGTTCCATGCCGCGCTCGAGGTGTTCGACGGCACCAGCAAGTACGTGATCGAGATGACTCCGGTATGGGGCCAGCCCTCCGGACCTCGCGGCGTGGTGGGCCAGGGGCCTGTCGGTATCCGTTGGTTGGGCGCCTCCCGCTTCTTTCGTTATGAGATCCGATGCTGGAAGGGCGGATCCATACCCGATCGAGACTGGGCGATCGGCCCGCCGGTTCGCTTCCTGCTCGCTCCCGGCGAAGTCGACGCGCTGATCGGACGAATCCCCACGACCCCGCAGCTGACCTGGGGGCGCGACATCTATGGGATCGGAGACATGTGGAACTCCAACTCGCTGATCTCCTGGCTCCTCCAGTCCTCCGGAATCGATGCCGGTCGGCTCGCTCCGCCGGAGGGGGGAGACGCTCCCGGGTGGGACACCGGAATCGCCGCGGCCCGTGTGCCGGATCAGTCCGACTTCGCAGACCAGAAGGACGACGACGCTGGAGCCTGAGTCGTTCCCGCAGACACCTGGTGCGGCTCTCCTTCCAGCCTGCGCTCATCGGTCTCGCCGTGTGGTCAACCCGACAGCCGTCATGATCGAGAAGATCCACTTCAAGAAGACGCTGCCCAGCTATCGGGCCAGGCCCGGAATGCACCAGGTCCTCGAGCTGCCCGAGATGCAGTACCTGATGATCGACGGCCACGGTGACCCGAACACCTCGCCCGAGTACGCGGGCTCGCTGGAGGCGCTGTATCCGCTGGCCTTTGCGCTGAAGTTCTCCAGCAAGCGCGAGCTTGAGCGCGACTATGTGGTCCCGCCGCTGGAAGGCCTGTGGTGGGCCGAGGACATGTCGGTGTTCACCAGCGCGCGGGACAAGTCGAAGTGGCAGTGGACGCTGATGCTCCTGGTTCCTGAGTGGATCGACCAAGAGATGTTCGCCCATGCGGTCACCGCGGTCCGGGCGAGGTCCTCCCCCGCACGCCTGGACGCCGTCCGCCTGGAGGCCCTCACCGAGGGCCACTGCGTACAGACCCTGCACGTGGGCCCCTTCGATGAGGAGCCCAGGACCATCGAACCGATGCACAGCGAATTCATGCCGAGCCATGGTCTTGAACCCACGGGTAAGCACCACGAGGTCTATCTCAGCGACCCGCGCAGGGTCGCGCCTGAGAAGCTGCGCACCATCATCCGCCAGCCCGTCAGACGTTCTCCCGCTTCGGCCGCCGCGATCGTCGTAGAACCCAGGTGACGTGGAGGTCTAGGCTGGGCCCTGTGAGTACAGATCCGAAGGCGCAGCTGGACCGGCGAACGGTGCTCTCGGGGGTGCTGTTCGGGTCCGGGATCGCGGCCTCGATCATCGACCTGTTCATCTTTCACCTGGCGCTGCAGTGGCATCACTTCTACGACCTCTCCACCACGGAGGTGGCCCTGACTGCCGATGGCTTCTTCCACGCCTTCGGCTGGTTCATCACCGTCTGGGGCCTGTTCCTGCTCGCCGATGTGCGACGCCGGACCGAGGTCGCGTGGAAGCGCTGGGCCGGGGCGGTGCTTGCCGGGGTGGGAGCGTTCCAGCTGTTCGACGGGGTGGTCTTCCACAAGCTGCTCGGGATCCACCAGATCCGCTACGGGGTGGACCTGTTCGTCTATGACCTGACCTGGATCGGCTCCGCGGTGGTGCTGCTGGTGATCGGTCTGGTCATGCTGCGCCGCACCCGTCCAGCCGCGGTCCCGGCCTGAACGTCGGGACGGACAAGCCGATGAGCCGCTGATGGGTCACCAGGAGGATCACCTCGGTGCTCCGACGGGTCTCGCGCCGGCGGACCCCTCGGTCTGGGCCGCGCTCGACGTCGTCGTCGTTCTCATGCTGCTCACCGCGGCGCTGGGTCATGCCGCGGCACTCTGGGCCTCCCGCCGACGTACTCCCTGGCCGTTGCACCGCAGCGTGTTGTTCTACCTCGGGCTGGGCTGCGCGGCCACCGGGCTGCTCGGGCCTGTCGCCACCGCGGCGCACACCAGCTTCACCGCGCATATGGCCGGGCACCTGCTGCTGGGCATGATCGCCCCGCTGCTGCTGGTCTTCAGCGCACCGGTCACCCTCACCCTGCGCGCGCTTCCGGTGCATGCCGCCCGAGGGTTGACCCGGGTCCTGCGCAGTCCCGGCGGACGGGTGCTCACCCATCCGGTGGTCGCGGGCGTGCTGAACGCGGGCGGACTCTGGCTGCTCTACACCACGGACCTGTTCCAGGTCATGCACGTCTCCCCGGTGGCCTATGCGCTGGTGCATCTGCACATCTTCATGGCCGGCTATGTGTTCACAGCCTCGCTGGTGGGCGTCGATCCGGACCCGCACCGGGCGTCGATGCCGATGCGGTCGACAGTGCTGATCCTGTTCATCGCGGCGCATTCCATCCTGGCCAAGTGGCTCTATGCGCACCCGCCCGAGGGTGTGGCACCCGGTGACGCGCAGGCCGGTGCGCAGCTGATGTACTACGGCGGAGACGCCGTGGACATCAGCCTGCTGGTGCTGCTCTTTGCCGGCTGGTATTCCACCACGCGTCCTCGCAGCAGTCAGGGCGCGGAGCTCAGCCCACGGCGAGGCTGAGCCCTGCGACCACTCCTGCGGTCAGTTTCTGCGTTCAGTCCTTCGCGGCGGCGCTGATCGCGTCCAAGGCTGCGCGCAGGCGCTGCTCAGCGTCCTCGGCCACCTCTCGGACCGCGGCTGAGTCGCTGAGCTGGACCATGGTCTGCGGGTCGATCGCGTCGATGGTCGCGTGGTCCTCGGTGGCGCCGCGGCGGACCACCACGTTGCAGGGCAGCAGCGCCCCGAGCTCGGGCTCTGCCGCCAGCGCCTTGCTGGCCAGCGTGGGGTTGCAGGCGCCCAGGATGATGTAGTCTCCGACCGCCTCACCGGACTCGGCGCCGAGCTTCTTGGTGAAGGTGGCTTTGACGTCGATCTCGGTGAGGATCCCGAAGCCCTGCTCGGCCAGTGCCGCGCGGGTGGCCTCCACCGCCTGGGTATAGGGCATCGGGACTGTCGTGGTGTGGGTGTAGCTCATGGCCTGCTCCTTCGACTCACAGTTCACCGACCCCTGGCGGGGTCGGCACGTTCTCGGTTCTCAGATGACGCATCCCGAGACGACGGCGGCCAGCGCGGCGCCGTGGGCGGTGGCGCTGGTGACGATCAGCACCGCCATGATCGCGGTCATCGCGACCGCCCCCAGTATCCCCTGGCGGGGGCTCACCGGGGAGATCAGCTGGCGCACGCGCTCCGGTCCCGCTGCCAGCATCATGCGCTGCGCTCCTGTCTGGCTGCTGGCGGTGCGCTGGGCGCTGCTCGCCTCCCCCATGACCAGCAGGGCCGAGGCGAGCGCCCGGGTGCCTGCGCGGCGCTGGGCCGCGTTGTCCGCCGAGACCTCCAGGTAGTGCGGCACCGCGTCCGCGATGGCGCCCGCGAAGGGCACCCAGCGCAGGGGTCCGGTGATGCTGCCGATGAAGTCCAGGACCAGGTGGTGGCGTTCACGCAGATGCGCCGCCTCGTGGGCGAGGACAGCGCGCAGCTGCTGATCGTTCAGCGCCGCGAGCAGGCCCGTGGAGACGACGATGCCCCAGCGGTCCCTGCCCAGCGCGAACGCCGAGGGGTGGGGATCTTCGACCACGGTGACCAGATGACCGTCGATGACCTGGCGTCGTCCCACTGGCAGCAGGGAGCGGCAGGTCTCGCGCAGCAAGGACTTCCGCTTGGCCGCAGCCCGCAGACCCAGTGCCGCGACGAGCAGCACCGCAGCAGCGGGCGCGAAGAGGAACGCGGCTGTGGGGATGCCGGTCTCCATCGCAAAGCCGGTGGAGAAGGGGTTCGACGCCTCCAGGCAGCGCTGGCAGACCTCCGCAACCGGGGCGGGCAGCGGGCTGGGTCCGGTCAGCGCCCAGGCCAGGAACAGTCCAGCCGCCATCACCGATGTCAGCCAGAGCACCAGGCTCGCCCCGAGACCCAGCACAGCCAGGCGTGGGAACCGGATCAGCGCCGGTGCCGCGGCGCGGATCAGCGGACGACCCAGCACGGCTGCGGCGAGCACCGCGAAGACCATGAGCAGGGAGAGCAGCAGGGGGTTCACGGTGAGTCCTGGGAATTCTCACCAGCGAGATAGGCGCGCAGCAGATCTCGCTCCTCGTCCGGCATGGTGTCCACGAAATGCAGGATGGAGGCGGTTCTGTCTCTGCTGACGCCCAGTGCGTGGCGCATCAGGCCTGCGGTGTGTTCCTCGCGGGTCCGCTGCGGGAGGTAGCGCACGGAGCGTCCCACGCGGGTCGGCGCCACCAGAGCTTTGCGTTCGAGGTTGCCCATCACGGTGGCGATGGTGGTGTAGGCCGGGCGGCTGGGCAGCTGGTCCATGACCTCACGGACGGTGTGCCCGGAGTGGTCCCAGAGCAGGTCCATGACCTGCTGCTCCAAGGGGCCGAGTCGTTCGGCGGGCGTCCCGGGCGGGCGTTCTTCGCTCATGTGTTGACCAGGTCCTTCCGCGGGCGCACGGTGCAGGCGACCTGCCCCTTGAGTCGCCAGATCAGCGCGACGCCGGTGAGCAGCATGGCGCCGAGCGCGAGAATCGGCTGGAGCGGTGTGAAGTAGGTGATGGCTCCAGAGTATCCGAGGGCGACGAGTGCGATCTTGTTGCAGACCGGGCAGCCCACTGCGAACCAGGCCAGCACCATGCCGATCATTCCGAAACGGCTGCTGCGCCGATCCTCGGCGGGCGAGATGCCGTCCTGCGCCTCGGCGGTCGCCGGATCATCCTCCGACCCGGACTCCACCGGACTCGACGTCCGCACATAGGTGGCCATGAGCATGCCGCTGAGCACCGAGGTCAGAATCCACACCGGGTAGTTCCACCACACCGGCGGGATCTCCCGGGCGAAGAACGAGTTGGGAATCAGCACGGTCGCGACTCCCACCAGCAGGCCGACGACGACGGCGGCGATCGCGGCAATGATGATCTGCCGGGGCGTCCAGGAGCGCAGGGCCTGGACCGCGAGCGCGGTGGACGCCTTCCAGCGGGCAAGTCGGATCGAGAGGGAAGTCATGGGACCACTATGCCGCAGATCGACTATCTTGCATAGTTACTATGTTTCGTAGTTACTATGGTCCGTAGTAGATTGTCCGTCCTTGAAAGGCCACGATGTCCCACCCCTTGCCCGCAGAACCGAAAACCCGCTCAAGAAAGAACACCCTGCTGCCGCTGTTCGTGATCATCATCGCCGCCGCGCTCATCGGCTTCGTGATCTGGCAGAGCATCGGCGACGACACTCCTGAGTCGACGCAGGATGGCACGGAACAGAGTGGTGTGGAAGGCGAGTCCCAAGGTCAGGGGCCGGTCGCCGTGCCTGAGGAAGGCGCCCAGCCTGAGCAGTCAGATATGAGCGACATCGAACGCCGAGATCCCGAGGACCTTCTGGCGGTCGGTCCCGCGGACGCTCCAGTGGCGATCGTGATGTTCACCGACGCCCAGTGCCCCTTCTGCGCGGCCTGGCACGACCAGACGCTGCCCACGATGATGGAGTACGTCGAGGAGGGCGATCTGCGCATCGAGTGGCGCGACGTCAACGTCTTCGGCGAAGCCTCCGAACGCGCGGCCCGGGCCACCTACGCAGCGGCGATGCAGGACGCATTCACCGAATACCACGGGCTGCTCTTCGCAGATGGGGAGACGCTTCCCGAGTCCGGGCTCACCGATGAGGGTCTGCTGGATCTCGCCGAGCAGGCGGGACTCGATACCGCGCAGTTCCAAGAGGACATGAACTCCCCTGAGGTCACCGAGCAGATCGCCGCCAATGCGCAGGAGGGCCTCGACATCGGAGCGTACTCCACACCGGCCTTCATCGTGGCGGGGGAACCGATCATCGGCGCCCAGCCCACCGAGGTCTTCGTCACCGCCGTCGATGACGCACTGGCACAGGACCGCTGATGGAGATCAGCCTGGTCACCGCATTCCTCGGAGGAATGCTGGCGCTGTTGAGCCCGTGCAGCGCCTTGTTGCTGCCAGCGTTCTTCGCCTCCACCGTCGGAGCACGACTCAAGCTGCTGGTCCACGGGTCTATCTTCTACCTGGGCCTCATCCTCACGCTGGTCCCGCTGGGACTGGGACTGGGCGCGGTCGGCACCCTGTTCATCGACCACCGTCAGGCGCTGATCGTGGGGACCTCGGTGATCCTCATCCTCCTGGGTCTGGCCCAGATGGTCGGCCTGGGCTTCGACTTCTCCAAGGCGCTGCCAGGGACTCAGCGGCTGCAGCAGCAGGCCCACACCAGAAAAGGTCTGGTCCGCACCTTCCTGCTCGGCGCTGCGAGCGGCGTGGCAGGCTTCTGCGCCGGACCGATCCTGGGAGCGATCCTCACCCTGGCTGTGGCTCAGGGAAGCGTCCCGCTGGCGGGTCTCATGCTCGCCGTCTACGGCGCCGGAATGGTGGTGCCCTTGATCATTCTTGCCGCACTCTGGGGACGCATCGGCACCCGTTCGATGAGGTTCATCCGCGGACGTGGCTTCACCGTGCTCGGGCGTCAGCTCCACACCACCTCCGTGATCGCAGGTGCCCTGATCGCCGGCGTCGGAGTCCTGTTCT
The DNA here is from genome assembly GCF_022565895.1 of Nesterenkonia sp. YGD6. Lineage (NCBI taxonomy): Bacteria > Bacillati > Actinomycetota > Actinomycetes > Micrococcales > Micrococcaceae > Nesterenkonia > Nesterenkonia sp. YGD6. Next base: position 116,224 of record NZ_JAJOYY010000004.1, read on the forward strand.
GGACCACCAACGGCCTGGTGACCGCGCCCTCCCTGGTCCCCAGTGAAACCCAGGGGTGGCTGCAGGCGATGAGCTCCTCGGTCTCCGGGCCGGTGGCAGACATCCTTCTGATCCTCGGGATCTCAGCAGCCATCCTTCTCGTCTGGGCGGTGAACCGTCGCTCCAGCGTCCGCGCTCAGGAGCGCGCTCCAGACACCCGGAAGGAGACACTGCGATGAGCGCCGGTCACCGTGGTCGCCCACAGCCTCGGGCAGCTGCACTCCTCGGTGTCCTCGCACTGACCCTGGGAGCCTGTTCGACTGAACCGAACCAGGAAGCCTCCGTGGAGCATGAACCAGCGGCGCCGCCGGTCGACATCGATGCAGACCCAGTCCAGGTGCAGTCATCGGCCGAGGAAGCTGACCTTGACGCCATCCACCTCCCAGTGAGCCTGACAGGTCTCGTCAGTGTGGATCCCCAGTGGGACACTCCCCCGCAGGTTCACGACGGCGTCTTTCTCGCCCCCGGCGAGCAGGACGGCAGACTGGTGTTCAGCGCCGTGTCCGCCGATGGGACCGTGCTGTGGACCGCAGAACGCCCGTTGAGCTGCTCCGGCTTCGCCCTGACGAGCGCGGGTGACCGGTCTCTCGCGGTGCTCACCGATCTCGCCGACCCGACCGGGTCTGGTGATTCATTCGGGACCACCACCGCGACGGCCTATGACTTGAACACCGGGGAGGAAGTCTGGGGTCCAGTGGAGGTCCCCGGACCGCATCAAGGCCCTGGGCTGGTCTTTGCCGAACGCGGTGACGAACCACTGGGCGGCACCGGACAGCGAGTCGCCCTGGACGCCGCCACCGGAGAACGCAGCCCGGAGGGCGCCGAGGTCATCGGGGAGTTCTTCGGAACGACGGTCATCGCCGACGATGGAGAGCTCGCCGCCTTCGCCAGCGGACGTTCCGGCGAGCTGTGGCGCGCGGCGTCACCGAGCGCCGCGACCGCCGCTGAAGGGGAAGTCCCGGTCAGTCCGGCGACGAACCGGCTTCCCCCTGGCAGCGCCCTCATCGGCTCATCGGAGGATGGTTTTGACCTATGGGACCTCACCGACGGCGAGCCCCTCAGCGGCGGCCTGGATGACGCGATGTTCGATGCGATGTCCGAGACCTGGGTCGCGATCCGCGAGGATGAACTCGCCGGATTCGACTCCGCAGGCGGGGAACTCTGGTCCGTGGACCTCGAAGCAGAACCCACACTTCTCGGCGTGGGCGGAGTGATGGCCTATCTCCTTGCAGACGGAGAGGACCTGGACATCTACAACGTGGTCACCGGCAACACCGCCCGGGTCTACGATCCGCTTGAGGATGGTGCAACTGCCATTCCGCTCGCGTTCACGGAGACTGGCGCCAGCGTCGTCGACACGGGGACGCAGATCCTGCTGGTCACCGAAGTGCCAGGTTCTGCGGAAGACTATGCGGGCGAGGGGGATCCATTTGAAGACCGACCGTGACGATGTCGACAGACGAGAGGTCCTACTGTGAGTGATGACAACCCGAGAGACTTCTGGGAGACCCGCTATGCCGACTCGGACCGGGTCTGGTCCGGTCGCGTCAATGCGACCATGAGCTCGTTGGTCGCTGATCTGCCTGCCGGACGCGCCTTGGACCTGGGCTGTGGAGAGGGCGGCGATGTCCTCTGGCTCGCGAAACAGGGTTGGCAGGCCTTCGGCGTCGACATCTCGGAGACCGCCGTCCTGCGGGCGCGGACACACGCGGAGCAAGAAGGGCTCGGGGGCGGCAGCGCGGAGTTCCTGGCCGCGAATCTGCCCGAGGGTATGCCGGAGGGGCCTTTCGATCTGATCACCGCCTCCTTCCTGCAGTCCCCGGTGGCACTCGACCGGCGGAAGATTCTTCGTGCCGCCGCCGACCGGGTCTCGGTCGGCGGGCACCTCGTCCTGGTCTCCCACGCCACAGCGCCCCCGTGGGCAGAGCACGGCCACGGACCCGCGGAGATGCCGACCCTCGGCGGTGACCTGGCCGCACTGGAGCCGCGGAAGGCCTGGGAAGTAGAGGTGGGCGAGGTTCGCCACCGAAACGTGGTCGGACCGCACGGTGAAGACGCGATGCTTGAAGACCTGGTCATCGTGGCGAGGAAGTTGTAACAGATCACTGGCTCTGGGCTGAGTACCTCTCAGATCCGGATGTAGACCCACGACGAGCCATACTTGGAACTTAGGAGTTCACTATGCAGGAAGTTGCACCCTCGGCGGCCTTCGATCGTCTGGGAACAGCCCAGTTTGTTGACGTGCGAGAAGACTCGGAAGTCACGAGCGGCATGATCCCTGGGGCCTTCCATATTCCGCTCGGACAGCTGGGTGCGCGTCTGGCCGAACTTGATCCGGCGCGTGAGACGATCACCGTCTGTCGCAGCGGCAAGCGAAGCCTGACCGCCGCCCAGACGCTGGAAGACGCAGGGTTCACCGTTGCAAGCATGCAAGGTGGGATGAACGAGTGGAGTTCCCAGAACCGCCCGACGGCTCTGCCCTGAGAGCAGACAGCCGCGACTCACCATCGCGCCATCACAGGTGAATGCCGGACTGACCTTCGACCATTGAACGGGAGCCTGGAGCCCAACCACTCTGGTGGCAGTGACCCGTGGCTGAGTGCAACTAGTCGAACCTGCCAGGTGTCGGCAGGGTGAGGATCTCGGCTCCGTCCTCGGTGATCGCGATGGTGTGCTCGCTGTGGGCAGTGCGGGCTCCGGTGGCGCTGCGCAGCGTCCACCCGTCGGCGTCGGTGCGCAGTTCATCGGTGTCGGCCATGATCCAGGGCTCCAGCGCGAGCAGCAGGCCGGGCTGGAGCTGATATCCGCGTCCTGGGCGGCCGGTGTTCACGACGTGCGGGTCCTGGTGCATGGTCGATCCCAGGCCGTGTCCGCCGAACTGAGTGTTGATCGGATACCCAGCCTCTGTGAGAACCATGCCGATGGCGTGGGAGAGGTCCCCGATCCGGGCTCCCGGGCCGGCGGCGGCGATCCCCGCAGCCAGCGCCCGTTCGGTGGCCTCTATCATCGCCACGTCCTCGGGCGGCGCAGAGTTCCCGACGATGAAGCTGATCGCCGAGTCCGCGACCACCCCGTCCAGCGACACTGCGAGGTCGAGGGTGAGCAGGTCACCGTCGGCCAGCGTGTGGTCATGCGGCTTGCCGTGGAGCACCGCGTCGTTCACCGAGGTGCAGATGTAGTGGCCGAAGGGTCCGCGCCCGAAGGATGGCTCATAGGCCACGTAGCAGGAGGTGGCGCGGGCCTCGAAGATCATCTCCCGGGTCCAGTCGTCGATCTCCAGCAGGTTCGTGCCCACCGTCGCGCGGCGCTTCATGGTCTGCAGAATGTCGGCGACCAGTGCGCCGGTGACTCGCGCGCGGGCAAGTCCGGTGGCGCTGAGGATCTCGATCATGAAGCACCTTCGGCGGCCGCTGCAGTGACCCGGCGGTTGTGCAAGAGGTTCCGCAGACAGCCCGGCAGCGTGCCCAGCAGGATCAGGATCGGACCGGCCGAGCGACCGTAGACGTCACTGAAGATCCAGGCACTTGCGAGGAAGCAGACGAACGCCAGGAGCCGCACCACAGCGACCTGTGGTGGATTGATCGGCGGTTTGCCGAAGAAGAACGGCAGCCGGGAGTCGGGATTCACTCTCCGGAGCATGTCGAAGGACGCGGTGAAGAGCACCGCTGCCAGAACCCAGAGGATGATCGCGAATAGCTCCATCGGATCATTCCATCGCCCAGGCCTGCTCCCGTCAATCTTCCTCGCGGCCAGAACAGCTCCGGCCGCCCTCGTAGAGTGGCGGGAGGGAACCCACCGCATCACCTATGGAGGTCAGCAGACCGTGAGAAGCCGATCCACGCGCGCACCGGCGCAGCAGGCCGAGCGGGAGAATGCCGCCGAACGCCTCGCGGCACAGCTGGACCGACCCATGGGCATGCTCGGCATCTTGTTCCTGTTCGTCTTTCTGGGCCAGATGCTCGTCACCGAGCCCGGATGGAGCCGGGCGCTGAGCGTCGCCGGCTGGGTGTTCTGGGCCGTCTTCGTCGCGGAATTCCTTCTGCGCGCGTATGTTGCCGGGTTCCAGAGGGCGTTCTGGCGGCGGAACTGGTGGCAGGTGATCTTCCTGCTGGTGCCGTTCCTGCGCTTCGTCCGCGCGCTGCAGGCAGTGCGGGTGCTGCGCGTGACGCGCGTCGCCCGGGTGGGAGGGATCCTCTCCGCCGGGGTGCGCGGTTCCCGGTCAGCCGGGAGGCTGCTCTCCAGCCGCATCGGCTGGCTCGCCGCGGTGACCGCCGTCGTCATCCTGGCGGCGAGTCAGCTGCTCTACGCCTTCGAATCCCACACCGACTACACCACCGCGCTCTACGAGGCGGCGCTGGCCACCGTGACCGGCACCGGAATAACCACCGAGGACCCGTTCTCCAAAGTGGTACACCTGGTGCTGGCGGTGTACTCCGTGGGCGTCTTCGCGACACTTGCCGGGTCCGTCGGCGCGTATTTCCTGCGCGGGGAGGATCCGGTGGTTCAAGAGAGTGAAGATGGTTAGTTTCTTCCATCCTGAAAGCATGTTAACTCGTGTGAGAAGTTGACCACCAGAAGGTGGAGCTCCATGATCAACAAGTGAATAGTGACAAGAAGCGAATCGCGTTGCTCATAGATGTCGAAAACGCGCCAGCCTCAAAGGTTGACGTTGTGCTTGCAGAAGTCGCGCGCCATGGCGTTGCCACCGTCCGACGAGCGTACGGCAACTGGAAGAGTCCCCGGCTCCAGCAGTGGGAGGCCGCCCTCCATCCATACGCGATCCGACCGATGCAGCAATTTGCCTACAGCACCGGGAAGAATTCTGCCGATATGGCGATGGTGATTGATGCGATGGATCTGCTTCGTGCGGGCTCGATCGACGCGTTCGCCCTCCTGTCGAGCGACGCGGACTTCACGCCGCTGGTGATGCGGATACTGGCGGACGGCCTGAAAGTGTACGGCTTCGGCGAGAATAAGACTCCCAAGCCGTTCGTCAATGCCTGTTCTCAGTTCACCTACGTGGAAAGCCTGAGGCAGCTCTCCGGCAGCACACGCGCCTCGACGGGTGGTCCAAGCGTCGCGAAGTCCGTGGGCGGTGATGCCGGCCTTGTCCTCCTGATGCGCAATGCTGTCGAAGCTGCCCGCGGCGACGACGGTTGGGCGAATCTCGCTGCCGTGGGGCAACAGATCAGCAACCAGGCATCGCTGGACCCGAGAAACTACGGCTATCGAAAACTGAGCGATCTGATCGAGGCGACAGAACTGTTCCAGGTCAAACGTCAGAATCTGGGTGTCTTTGTGCGAGATAGGGGCCTAGCGGTATCGGGAGCTCCCCGCCGAGGCTGAGCACCCGGGTGAGAGTCAGCTGGGCTGGCGCGCCCATCTCAACTGCGCAGATTTCCGCTGAGGTCCTGATCGGCCGTGGCCTGGAGTGACTCGCTATCGGCGGTCATCGTCTCCGCACCCGGGACCCGATCGGTGTTCTGCGCGATGACGGCGAGCCAGGCGTCGTCGTCGTCCTCTGCTGTCCCAGGCTGCCGCTGGAAGGTGAAGCAGATGACACCCTGCCGGGTGCCGGCATCCGTAGTCATGCGCGGCCCGGATCCGCTTCCGGCTGTTCCACCAGAGACCGACCACGTCGACGAAGTTCGCATCCTCGACGAGGAGCGCGGCCAGGGCGTCGGCGTCAGCAGCGTTCCACGCCTGCGCGAAACCTTGGGCGACTCCTCCAGGGGTGCTGGTGCCACCGCCTTCCGCCCCGGTCACGGCAGGATCGAATCGACGTAACCACCGTCGACCCGCAGCGCGCCACCGGTGGTGGCCGAGGCCAGCGGTGAGGCGAGATAGGCGACCATGTTCCCGATCTCCTCGGGTTCGATGAGTCGGTGCAGCAGCGACTGCGCGCGGTGTTCCTGCATGAACTCTCGCTGCGCTTCGGCCCAGGACTTGGACGAATCCACCAGCTGGTAGACGAGGTCTTCGATGCCTGCAGTGAGGGTGGGCCCTGCCAACACCGAGTTCACCGTCACACCAGATCCGGCAGCTTCTTTTGCGAAACCGCGCGAGACGGCAAGCAGCGCCGATTTGGTGGCTCCGTAGTGGATCATCTCGGCGGGGATCACGACGGCGGAATCACTGGCGATGTTCACGACTCGGCCCCAGCCGCGGGCCATCATCTTCGGCAGTGTGGCGCGGATCAGCCGAACCGCGGAGAGGACGTTGACCTCCCAGAACCGCTGCCAGTCGGCATCGGGGATCTCCAGGGCCGGCTGGGCGCCGAAGATGCCGAGGTTGTTGACCAGAATGTCTACCTCGCCGACGGCCCCGAGGGCTTCGGTCAACCCCTCATCCGTGGTCACATCCCCGGGTGCGCCGATGAGAAGCTCTTCGGGCAGACCGTCCTTGGCGAGAATGAGGATGGCGGCCTCCACCTTGTGGGCGCTGCGGCCGTTGATCCCCACGCGGGCTCCGGCCTCGGCGAGCCGCTTCGCTATTGCGAAGCCGATGCCCTGAGTGGAACCACTCACGAAGGCTGTCTTGCCGGTGAGGTCCAACGCAATCATGGTCTGCTCCTGCTGTTCCCGGGGGTGCTTGTCGCTGCGGCGGAGCCGTGGTGACGCCAAGGCGGATCACCGCACGTTCATCTCCACAGAGTCGGTGTAGGTTCCAAGAGTTGGGGTCCGTTGTTGCGCACGTTGCCCACCGCCGGGTCCACCTCGTAGATCTCCCAGCCCGAGGCGGCCTCGGGGACCTCCCCGCGCAGCTGCTCAAGCAGCACCTCGAGCTCCTCAGGCGTCTTCTCCCCCGGGTGGATCCACTGAGCGGCGAACTCCTCGGTCATCGCCAGGGGGATGCGGTCATGCAGCGCGGCGAGCTCGCTGAGCACACCGTCGTCGGTGGTCTCCGGGGAGGGCCCGGTGAGGATGGTGCAGGAGAGGATCCAGGGGTCGGACTCGCCGAGGGCCTCGGCGTTCTTGTCCTTCCACCATTCGTAGAGTCCGGCGAAGACCAGAGGTGAGCCGTCAGCGGAGCGGATCGCATGCGGTCGCTTCTTCGCTCCCTGCGCCTTCCACTCGTAGTAGGCCTCGGCGGGGACCGCACAGCGCCGAGATTTCACCGCCGAGCGGAAGCTGGGTTTGGAAGCGACAGTCTCGGAACGGGCATTGAAGGTCCGGGAGCTGAATGTCATGTCCTTGGCCCAGACCGGAAGCAGTCCCCAGCGAGCAGGGTGGAGTTCACGCAAGAGCTCCCCGGCGTCGTCATAGCGCTCCACCAGGATGGGCACCGTGGAGGTCGGGGCGACGTTCCAATTCGGCGCGATCTCGAAAGCCGGCGGCTGCACCGGCCCGAGCCGCGCCCGGTTCAGATCATCGGCCAGATCACCGGTGTCCTTCGCCATGACGTAGCGTCCACACATGCTCTGAGCTTTCCAGATGGGGGGTTCGGAGGGCAATTGTCGTGGCCTCCGGGTCTTCACCGACGTTGAAGGGACCCACGCCCTCGACCACCGCCGACCTCGCGTCCGCACCGATGGCGATGGGGTCTGCGAAGAGCCGGCGGGTCTCGTGGGGAGGAAATCCGACGCCCGCGGCGCCGCAGCCTTCGAGAGCTCTGCATCGCGCGACAGTGCCACGTAAAGCGCAAGGACCTCAGGCTCGAGAGCGTCGAGCCGCGCCAAGATGTCTTGGCCGCGGCGGGTCCGGGTGATTGCGGCGAAGTGCATGCGCCCGTCCGGTAGATCCACGAACATGTGGTCTACCCCGTCGGTGACCGGAACCTGTCGGAGGAGGGGGCCGGCTCGCGGGGCGCGCAGGCCCAGCCAGATGGGCTGCAAGGCTGGTCTCCTGACGACTGCGCCCAGACACTCAGACACGAACCACCAAGCGGCTGGCCGCTCAGTCCCAGATTGAGATTGCGCGTCTGCCCTTCTGAGCTTCGACGCCGTCGGGACCGCAATGAACAAGCAGCCGCAGAAGCCGATCTAGACTTCTGAAGCACGGAACAGGACTCGCTGTTGGAAATGACCCCACTACGGGATCACTAATCGCGACCACAACGTGTACTTCGGCGTCACAGAAATGCAGATGAGCCCACTCACATATACGGTTGAAACCGCAGAAAAGCGGGAGCTGCATCCTAGAACCCCTGACAACCTGATCCTCAGATCACGCGCGGGCAGGATCGCGGCCCATGCACCACTTCGGTGGTGGAAATCGACCAGCAGCTCTCAGGGCTGACTCATCACGACGCGCAAAGAACCGGTACCCCTACATGACATCCGCCATAACCGATACGAAATCACCCTTTTTGAATTTCGTGACGGCCGAGTTTTGGAACCGCGGCTCCCAGCATCGTCGTGACCTATCGAACAAGACCTACGTTCATCAGCTTCTCGCGGAGAAGACTCTCGGCGGGGAACGAATCGGATTGCCCAAGCAGCACGCGGTCCTCACCTCCACGGATCAGATCACCTCAGACGTCCTCGGGGACCGGGTGGCGCTCAAATTCGCGAATGGCTGGTCAGCCAAGGGAGTCATGCTGCTCGAACGCATCGACGCGGATCGGTACTACGACCATATGGCTCTGCGCGAATGGACGCTTGAGGGAATTCGGGAGAAGCAGGATTCGGTAGCGACAGCATTCCCAGGCAAGAAGGCCGAATGGATCGTGGAGGAGCTCCTTCGCGGAGCCCAGCCCGGTGCGGTGCCCTTCGACTACAAGTTCTACATGTTCCAGGGACAGATCGGCATGGTCGCGCAGATCGACCGGAACTACTCACCGCCCCGCATGGTCAAGCTGGACGGAGATCTGAAGCCACTCGTCGCAGGGCGGGACTACATCTTCAAGCCGAAGGACCTGCAGCCAGGAGTTCCGGTGGTCCCGCGCTCTGCGGTGATGCTCTCCCGGTGGGCCATCGAGCTCGCAAAGATGACCGATGCCCCGTTCGTCAGAGTCGACCTCTACGACACCGACGACGGCCCGTACTTCGGCGAATTCACGTTCTCATCAGGGGCGGAGTTCAAACGCACGATCACCTACAGCCAAGAGGTGCTCGACTACTTCGATGCGCTGTTCGCCGATGCGGAGAAGACCCTGAAGGGGGAGGCCGTCGAACCCCGGCGAAGCTGGAGCACTCTGCTGCAGTCCACCAACGCTGAGGTCCTGGCTGCACATCCACGGATCAGCCTTCAGCAGTACCAGCGCTTCGCCAAGTTTCTCTATCACCGAGGCAGCCTGGGAGGATTCCGGCTGGCACAGGCGCAGAAGAGCTTGATGGAAGACGGTGGAGACAAGGCGATCAATGACTACCTGTCCGAGGCACACAGCTCCGCCGGACGGCGGGCCTTAGCGCGCCGTCCACAACTTCCGCCAGGACTTCGGAAGATCGTCGGAAAAGTCTATAGAAGGCTCCGCCGGTAGCTCAGCTGGCGGGTCACGATCACAGCCCGTGATGAGGGACTGACCGCCCGCTGCATGGAGATCTCCCGTGTGAGCATTGTCTGGGTCGAGATCCTCTCGGTCGAAGAGGGTCTTGAGACAGGATTCGCCGAGGGAGCCGGGTATCGCGTTCTCGCAGATGGGAAAGCAGGGCTCCTCGTCGGTGCGCCATTCATCGAAGTCCGCGATGCGCGCAAGACCTGTCTGTTGAGCGCCCATGACTCTGGGGCCGTGGCGGAGGAGATTCGCCGGCGCCTCGTGACAGCGAGCTGAAGGTCACCACGGCGATAGTCTGAGTACCTGACCTCGCCGGTGTTCCGACACCGGACCACGCCTCCGCCCTCGATCATCGACCAGGAACCACTCTGATGCTCCCCTACCTGTTGATGGTCATGGTCGTGATCTTCTACGCGGGAAACATTCTGGTCGGAGAGGCGCTCAACGATCTGCCGCCGCTGACCATCGCGTTTTCACGACTGGCCGTCGCTTTTCTCTGCCTCGTGCCTCTGGCGGCCAGGACGGCGTGGCGATCCAGAGGCCTGTTCCTCCACGAGTGGAAGCCGCTGCTGCTGCTCACCCTGACCGGCGTCGCGTTCTTCAACACCTTCATCTACGCCGCTCTCCAGTTCACCTCCTCGACGAATGTCTCGGTGCTGGAGACCCTGATTCCCGCGCTGACTCTGGCGCTGAGCGCCCTGGTGCTGCGGGAAAGGCTGTATGCGCTGCAATGGTCGGGGTTGGCGCTGTCGATCCTCGGGGCGCTGTGGGTGATCACCGATGGTCAGATCTTCGCCCTGGCACAGCTGGAGTGGAACATCGGTGACGGAATCATGATCGGGGCGGTCGCGTCCTGGGCGGTCTATTCGCTGGCCGTCACGCGCTACCTCAGTCTGTTTCCCACCTTCAGCGTGCTTCTGGTGATGACCGGGCTCGCCGCGGTGATCCTGGCGCCGTTGGTCGTCATCGAATGGGCGGTGCTCGGGGTGCCGGCCTTCAGCGCGGCCGAACACCTTCCGGGTCTGATCTACCTGGGAGTCTTTCCCGGCCTGCTCGCCCTGTTCTTCTACAACCGCGCGGTCCAGCAGCTCGGTGCCTCCCGCGCCTCCATCTTCTTGAACTTCCTTCCGGTCGCCACGATGGCCGGCGCGGTGCTGTGGCTCGACGCCCAGCTGACGCTGCCCAAGATCACCGGTGCGCTCGTCGTCGTTCTGGGGGTCTTCATCACCACCCGGGCGGGCAGGCGCCCACCCCTTTCGCGGAGCCGGACTCACAGACTGGCGCATCCCAGCAGCCGCGAGGGACTGCGTGAAACCTTCAGACCACCAGAGGAGCAAGCATGACCAACAGCGACCGCAGAGATGATCGGACCTTCTCCGAAACGGCTCCGAAGTCGCCGCTGCAGCTGGCCTCGCCCAAGGCTTCCAGCGAGCCTGTGCCTTTGCGTCGCGCGGGAGCTGGGGCGGGGCAGGGACAGAGGCGACGCTCCGACAGGCGCAGTGGTGGGCATATTCTTCACCGTCTTCTAGGTCATGCAGTTCATTCCAGCGGTGCTCTCCGAGGGGTGTCTCGAGGTCAGTCCCTTCGTCGATGCGGTGAGCTGCCTGGCCCTCGCGGCGCTGCCCCGCGTGTTCCTCCGCGCAGGATCGGGCAAGGCCACGGCCAGGTCCGATTCCCGCTAGCTTTCCGCGTGCGCGAGAGGTGGAATGGAAGACATGGACCAGGAGGAAGTATTCGAGCGCCGCTACCGGGCCGTGAGGTCCCGGGATCGCCGCTTCGACGGGCAGTTCTACACCGCGGTCTCCTCCACGAGGATCTACTGCCGCCCCTCCTGCCCGGCGCAGACCCCGAAGCCTGAGAACATCACCTTCTACTCCACCTCCGCCGCCGCGCACGAGCACGGCTACCGGGCCTGCAAACGGTGCCTGCCCGAGGCGGCCCCGGGCACCCCGGAGTGGAACACTCGCCAAGACCTGGCCGGCCGCGCCATGCGGCTGATCCGCGAAGGCACGATGAACGACGGCGGAGTGGAGGCCCTCAGTGCACGGCTCGGTTACAGCAGCCGTCACCTGCACCGAACCCTGAGCGCCGAACTGGGGGCGGGACCACTGGCGCTGGCCCGGGCCCACCGGATCCACCTGGCTCGCAGTCTGCTGGTCGGCACGTCCCTGCCGATCACCGAGATCGCCTTCGCTTCCGGGTTCTCCTCGGTGCGCCAGTTCAACGACACGGCGCGAAGTGTCCTCGGCGCGGCGCCCCGGGAGATCCGCCAGCGAGCCCACCGGTCCGCCGGCATCGCCCGGGAGTCCGCAGAAGCCGGCGGGTCCAGCGGGTTCACCGAATCGAGTCTGGTCCGCCCGTTCGGCGCCGATTCGCCTCCTGCTCAGCGCCTTGCCCTGCGCCTCGCCCTGCCGGTGCGGGACCCCTTCAACGCGGTGGCGCTCTTCACCTTCCTGGCTGAACGTGCGATCCCCGGTGTGGAGTTCACCCAGCTCGACGGCGAGGCGCTGGTCTACGCGCGCACCCTGCGGCTGGCCCACGGACCGGCCGCGATCCAGGTCACCGCAACCCCGGCCAGCCCAGGCCAAGCCCGGGACGACCCTGCACCCTCATGCCTGCACTGGCGACTGCACCTGGAGTGTGAACTCAGCGCCTGGGCGGATATTCCCGCCGCCGTCGCCGTGGCGCGTCGGCTCTTCGACCTCGACGCCGACCCGCTCGCCGTCGGCGCCGCACTCTCCACCGACCCCGCGCTGGCTCCCCTGGTCGCCCGCTCCCCCGGGCTGCGGATCCCTGGCACCGCCGATGGCCCGGAATACCTGATCCGCGCCATCGTGGGCCAACAGATCTCGGTGGCGGCCGCCCGCACGCATCTGAGCCGGCTCGTCGACGCGCTGGGCACCGAGCACGCGTCGTCCTTCGCGGGGCTGTCCCGGCTGTTCCCCACCGCGGAGCAGATCTCCGCCGGGGTCCCGGCGCCGCCGTCGCGCGCCGCCCCGCCAGCCCTGGACCCGGAACGGCCGCTGCGACTGCCCGCCCGCTCCATCACCACCGTGCGCACCGCGGCGGCGGCCCTGACCAGCGGAGCGCTCGGCGTGCACCAGGGGGCAGACACCCGGGAGCTGCATGATCAGCTCACCGCCATGCCGGGCATCGGGCAGTGGACCGCCTCCTACCTGATGCTGCGCGTGCTGGGCGACCCTGATGTCTGGATGACCGGCGACGTCGTCCTGCTCACCGGCGCCAAGAAGCTCGGCCTGCTGGAGCCGGGGCTGAACAAGGCTGCCGCGCATCGAACTCTGGAGTCTCATGCCCGGCGCTGGTCGCCCTGGCGGTCCTACGCCGCGATGCACCTGTGGCAGACGGCAGCCACCCCACCAGCTCACACCCACCACGTCATACCTGAAAGGACTCTTCAGTATGAGAATCCTTGACACAAGATTGCAGCATGTCAGTCTCACAACTCCTGATGGACCTTTCAGTTTGGTGGCTGATGACAGTCACGTCCTGGCCTCCGGATGGACCTGTGATATCACCTCCCTGGTTGAGCTGATCCATCCCGAGCTGCGGGAACGCACCGGCCATAGGGATCCCGCACCGGATGCTGAGACTCCGCAGCCACCTGGTCCTTCGGTGCTGGACCAGGCGGTCGAGGCGGTGGAGGCCTATTACGCCGGTGACACCTCCGCCGTGGACAGCGTCCCGGTGCAGCAGCGCTCGGGACCCTTCCGTGAACACGCCTGGGAGGTGCTGCGCCAGGTGGCGCCGGGAGCCCCGCTGACCTACGCCGGGTACGCCCAGCGAGCGGGACGTCCTGCGGCGGTCCGAGCGGCGGCCGGGGCCTGCGCGATGAACGCGGCGGCGCTGTTCGTGCCCTGCCATCGGGTCATCCGCACCGACGGCGGGCTCGGCGGCTTCCGCTACGGGGTGCAGATCAAGCAGAGCCTGCTGCAGCGGGAAGCCGCCCCGGCACGGTCTCCCCACGCAGATCCCAGGCGCGGGTCGCCTGCACGGTGACCGCCCGCGGTCCGGTGCGCCGAATGGTGCCCTCGGCGATCAGCATCTTCGCCGCGAAGAGACACTCCCCGGTGTTGCGCTGGGCCTCCTCGAAGAAGCTCAGGTCCACGCAGCCGGTGCCGTCGTCGAGGGTGATGAACACGACCCGTTTGCCCGAGGCCATCGGCGGGGTCTGGGTGGCCACCCGGATCCCGGCGACCCGGACGGTGGCGCCGTTGCGCAGGGACAGCAGGTCTTCGGCGAAGGTGACCCCGGCGGCCTGCAGCACCGGGTGATGGAAGTCCATCACGTGCCCGCTGGTGTCCAGCGAGGTCAGGTCCAGCTCGGTGGTGACGATCTCCCGGGCCTCCAGCTCCCCCGCACCGGTGGGCATGTTCGCGATCTCCACGTCCCCGATGGGCAGCGACAGCTGACCCTGGACCTGGCGCACCGGCAGCTTCTTGGCGTACTCCAGGTTGGTTGACTCCACCCACTGGATGAGGTCCTTGCGGTTCTTCCGACCCTCCGGCAGCAGGCAGTCCAGGGCGCCCACCTTGGCCAGATCGCGCAGCGTGGAGCGTTTCAACCGGGACCGGTCGCGCAGGTCCGCCAGCGAGGCGAAGGGCTGCTCCGCCTCGATCCGGCGCAGCTCGGCCTTGGAGATCCCCTTCAGCCCGATCAGCGACATCCGGATACCCCACACCGGCAGCCCCGCCACCGAGGTCGCCTCCACGTGGTAGCTGCTGGTGGAGCGGTTGACGTCCATCGGCAGCAGCGGGATCTTCAGCCGGCGGGCCTCGGAGACCAGCAGCCGCAGCGGGTACATGCCCGGGTCATGTTCGAAGAGTCCACAGAGGAAGTGCGCGGGGTGATGGGTCTTCAGCCAGGCCGACTGGTAGGTGGGCACGGCGAAGGCCGCCCCGTGGGCCTTGCAGAATCCGAAGCTGCCGAAGCTGAGCAGGATCTCCCAGACCCGGTCGATCACCGCGGCGGAGTAGCCGCGCTTGACCGTCTCCTCGCGGAAGAAGATCTCCACGGGTCCTGACTTGTCCTTGCTCATCGCGCGGCGCAGCTCATCGGCCACGTCCAGGCCGCAGCCGGTCATGGTGTCGAAGATCCGCAGCACCTGTTCGTGGAAGACCACCACCCCGTAGGTCTCGTCGAGGATCTCGGCCAGATCGGGGTGCGGGTAGCCCACCGTCTCGTAGCCGTGGCGGCGTTCCAGGTAGGGCTTGACCATGCCAGAGCCCATGGGCCCGGGGCGGAACAGCGAGATGTCCACCACCAGGTCATTGAGCGTCTTGGGCACCAGCTTGCCGATCAGCTCGCGCTGCCCGGGGCTCTCGATCTGGAAGCAGCCCAGGGTATGGGTGGATTGGATCATCGCGAAGGTCGCGGGATCGGCATAGTCCACGTCTTTGACCATGTCGATCACCTCCCCGGTGGTGCGTTCGAGCTCGGTGAGGGCATAGGCGATCGCCGACTGCATCCGCACCCCGAGGATGTCGAGCTTGATGAACCCCATCGGGTCCATATCGTCCTTGTCGAACTGGCTCATCGGCAGCCCGTTGACGCCCGAGCGCTCCACCGGGGTGAGCTTGAGCAGGTTGTCGTTGCCCAGGATCACGCCGCAGGGGTGGGTGGAGATGTGCCGAGGCAGCCGGTCCAGGCGTTCGGAGAGGTCCACCAGCAGGTCCAGCTGCTGGCGTCCGGAGCTGCGTTCGGTCTCGATCCGCTCGGCGAGGCTCTGCAGCTCGGGCTTCTCCTGAAGGGCGCGGCGAAACTCCCGGGCGGGGAAGCGCCACATGATCTCCGCCAGCTGGTCGATCTCCTCCTCGGGGAGCCCCAGTGCGAGCCCGGCGTCCCGGACCGCGCCGCGGATCCGGTAGGCGTTCTGCATGCTCATCAGGGTGACCCGCTGGGCGCCGAAGCGTCTGAACACGGCTCGGTAGATCCGGTGCCGCTCGGAGGACTCCACGTCGATGTCGATATCGGGAAGGGTGGAGCGCCGGCGGGAGAGGAAGCGTTCGAAGATCAGTCCGTGCTGCAGCGGATCGATGGGGCTGATCCCCAGCGCGTGGACCACCAGCGAGGAGACCGCCGAGCCGCGGGCCGCGGCACGGACCCCCATCTCGCGGATCAGCCGGGCCACCTCGGCCACGGTCAAGAAATAGGGGGCGAAGCCGAGGTCGGCGATGATGCTCAGCTCGTGCTCCAGCCGCGCCCGGGCCACACCCGCGCTTCTCTGGCCAGCGCTCGCTTCGGCCGCGCTCTCCTGGGCGAGCATCTCCGCCAGGCCTGCTTCGCAGCGGGCGCGCAGCTCCTCATCCGGATCTCCCTCGATCCCGATCACGGAGGTCTCGGGCACCTTGGGCTGGCCCCAGCCCATGTCCGTGACCGGATCCAGCTGGCACTGGCGCCCCAGCGCCTCGGTGTTGATCAGCAGCTCATCGGCCGGGATCGGGGTGCTGCTGGCCGCGCAGATCTCTGCGGCCAGTGCCTTCATCTCCGCGGCCGGTTTCAGCCAGCCCTGATCGGTGGGCTGCAGCGCCGAGGTGCTGTGCAGGTCCGAGAGCACCCGCACGGCGTCCAACACATCAGCGGTGGCGGCCTCATCGGTGCTCAGCAGCCGCACCGCATTGGTCAGCACCGGGGTGACCCGGCTGACCTGGGCCGCGCTGAGCATCCGGACCGCATGGGCGGTGGACAGCGGCTCCCCCGGAGGCGCCAGATGGGAGACGACCTCCACCCGCAGCGCCTCGCCGAGCACCTCACGCCATTGGCGCAGCAGTGCCCGGGCGCTGCGGTAATCCCGTGAAGCCGCGGCGGCACCGATCTCGCTCTCCGGCCCGGCCAGGACGAACAGCCGACGGCGCACCTGGCCCTCCCCGGGTGACCCGCACTCGGCCAGATCCTGCAGGGTCACCCGGGCGGCCTCGCCCTGCGGGCGTTCGTGGGCGCGGGAGATCAGCTGACACAGCGCCGCATACCCTCCGGAGGCATTGCTGGCGAGGACCACGGCCCGGCCGCGGTCCTCCACGGCAAGGCTGACCCCGAGGATCGGTGCGATGCCCAGGTCGATGCAGGCGCCGAGGTGCTTGACCGCCCCGTAGAGCCCGTCACGATCGGTGATGGCCAGCGCCGTCATCTCATCCGCCGCGGCGGCGGCCACCAGTTCCTCAGGCCGATTGGTGCCGTAGTGGCTGCTGAAGGAGCTGGCCACATTCAGGTGGGTGAAGGTCAATGGACCCGCACCAGACGCCAGCGCCCGGAGGCCAGATGCCGGCTGACATCAATGGTGTGCACCTCGGCGGCCTCGGTGCGGGATGTGGCTTCAAGCTGGACCTGCAGCCGCCAGATCTCATGAGCCACCAGTCCGGGGCGACCTCGCTCGGCACGGGGCTCCTCCAGCCACCAGCTGCGCCGCTGATACCAGCGGACAGGGGCTTCGACCACGAGGTGCCTCCGCTCTTTCCAGATCACCCGATGGGGCAGGAACTGCTCGTCGCATTCAACATCGATGGATTCGGTGAGCGTCACCGCTCCGCGGCGGGGTGCTCGGTCGGCTTCGGGACGAATAACAGTGGACATGGGCATGCTCCCTCTTTCATGTCTCCAAGAGGTATGACGAAGCCGATGGGAAGCCCGGAAGCCTCATCGTATTCGAACATACATTCGATAGCAACAGAGGTGAGCCTAGGACCGGGCACGGACACGGGTCACTGCACGGCAGCCGTCCCGCATGAGATCGGCCAAAAAAGTCAATAGGACCAAAGACTCTTTATTTCATGACAAAAAACGATCAGAGTGTGCTCAATCGAGACGGTCTCTCGACCCTTTCTCCGCATGAGCAGATCGAGGAGGTGCAATGCAGTCATACGCCGGTCAGACCACGTGGCCAGTGGGCGATGTCTACGGGCCAGACGCGACACTCTCGTCCTTCTTCGAGAACTACGTCCAGTTCAGGGGCTACTCCACCCGCCCGGAGTTCTGGTGGCCCTTCCTGTTCCTGATCCTCGTCCACGCCGCCATCGGGATGACGGCCATCATCACCATCAGCACACTGTTCGCCCAAGATATAGTGACCGACGCGCAGAACCTCTTCGGGATCGCTGGCTTCTCCCCCAGCGTCTGGCTCGAAGGCTTCGGCGCGGTCTTCGCAGCCGCCATCCTCTGCCTGCATCTGCTCATCGCGGCGCTCACCATCCCCCCGCTGCTCGCTGTCACCTGGCGCCGACTCCACGACTCCGGGCTCCCCGGGTCGATGTTCTTCCTCGGGTTCATTCCCATCGTCGGATGGTTCGTGGTGCTGGTCCTCCTCATGCGGGCCTCCGCCCCGGAGAAGCACCACGCAGAGTTCTCAGCCGCCTGGTATTGACGTCATCGTCCCGGCATGGACCTGGCCTGAGCCACTCACCGGGCCCGCGAGCAGGCGAGCTGGCGAACCAGCGGTGAAGACGATCGTCGGGATGAGCACGGCCAGCCACGGCAGGGCCCACCACCACAGACCCAGGGCCAGCAGTCCCAGTTTGAAGAGTACGACCCCGCTGAGGCCGAGGAGAGCCTGCGGCGTGGGTTCCGTGACAGCGCCAATACTCCGATCACGGCTTCATAACCCACGCCCAGCACAGCGCCCCAGACCTGCGGGTGCGCACCAAAGGTGCGGTCCCACAGATCGTGAAGCACGCCGAACCTCCAGGGCGAGAGGTCCGCGAGCCAGGTCCCGAGCATCGAATAGACCTCAGGCTTCACCGGGACCAGAAGCGCGAGGGACGCTCCGATCAGGCCACACGGGAGCTCTCCGGCAACCGCTGAGCCAGCTCGGCACCCCATTTCGTGGCTCGGTCGATCTCCCCGGGCAGGACGGGGCCCTCATAGCCCTCGACGTAGAAGCTCTCTGGTTTCGCAAGCAGCGAGGCGCCGCGGCTGCGCAGCAGCTTCGCGGCCTTCTTGCTGGCCGCACCTGGGAGGTTCGGATGGCGGACATGGGTGTCGAACACCGCGACCGGCAGGTGGACGTCGCCGGCGGCGCTGATCCACTCCCGAAGTCCCGTATCCCCGGGGTGTCCGCCACGCCTAGCGGCCTCCTCGCGAGTCTGTGGTCGGCTCAGCCCGAAGGCATGGGTCGGGGCGCCGACGACGAGCAGGTCGGCTTTGACCATGTCGGCAGGCGGGGCAAAGCTGACATCGAGGACCATCCCGATATCAATGGTGGCGGCCAGTCCCTCCGCCACCGCCTCGGCGATGATCTTGGTGTTTCCCCACGCGGACTCGTAGACGATGACAGCATCCATGATGTCGTTCTCCCTTCAGGGCCCATCTTCTCGCCGCCGCTCAGGAGGGCACCAGGACCTTAAGTCCCATGTTCCGTGACAGCTGCGGATACGCGGCGCTGTGCCCGGTCGGGACTTCGGGAGGCTCGGATCTGGTGACGGAGCCTCAGCGACCGTGTCGAAGACGCGATCCACCGACGCGTTGATCCGGATGCTTCCCGTGACCCGTGTGCCACGCTCACATGCCAGTCGAGCCGCACGCCGCAGGACCACGTTGCACGCAGGCCCGTTCTGCAGCGGGGTCAGCCGACTCCCAGAGCCTCCTGGATGGGCCCGGAGATGAAATAGAGCACGAACAGCGCCGCGGTGACGTACATCAGCGGGTGCACCTCACGCCATTTGCCGCGGAAGACCTTGATCGCCACGTAGCTGATGAATCCTGCGCCGATGCCGTTGGTGATCGAGTAGGAGAAGGGCATGACCACGATGGTCATGAAGGCGGGGATCGCCATCTCCACATCGGTCCAGTCGATCCGCACGATCTGCTGCATCATCAGGAAGCCGACCAGCACCAGGGTGGCTGAGGCCGCCTCGGTGGGGATCACGGCGGCCAGCGGGGCCAGCACGATGGTGGCCAGGAAGAGCACGCCGGTGACCACGTTGGCCAGACCGGTCCGCGCGCCGTCGCCCACGCCAACGGTGGACTCGATGAACCCTGAGTTCACCGAGGTGGAGCCCACGCCGCCACCGATGGTGCCCACCGCGTCGGCGACCATGATCCGGCGGGAGTGCGGGATCTCGCCATCGGCGTCCTTGATCCCGCCGGCGTTGGAGACGCCCACCATCGTGCCCAGCAGGTCGAAGAAGTTGGCCAGCAGCAGGGTGAAGATCGCGAGGGTGGCCGCGACCACGCCGATGCTCTGCCAGGAGCCCAGCAGGTTGAAGTCACCGATCAGGCTCAGGTCCGGCATGGTCAGCCAGTCCTGGTTCAGCGTCGGGACGGTCAGGCCCCAGCCGTAGGGGTTCTCGGTGCCGTCTGCGGCAGTCTGCGGACCGATGCGGAACACCGATTCCAGGGTGATCGCGAGCACCGTGGCGCCCACGATCGAGTAGAGGATCGCGCCGCGAACCTTCGCGGCCCACATGGCGAACAGGGCGAACATCGCGATGAGGAAGATGAAGATGGGCCAGCCGAAGAGGGAGCCGCCGACGCCGAGCTCCAGTCCGGTGCCCTGATTGTTCTGGATGAAGCCGGCGTTGACCATGCCGATCAGGGCGATGAAGAGCCCGATGCCCACGCTGATCGCGATCTTCAGCGCGCCGGGGACGGCGTTGAAGATGGCGGAGCGGAAGCCGGTGAGCACCAGGACCAGCAGGATCACACCTTCGATGACCACCAGTCCCATGGCATCGGCCCAGGTCATGCCCGGGAGCACGACGATGCCGTAGGTGATGAAGGCCGAGAGCCCCAGCGAGGAGGAGACGGCCATCGGGAACTTGCCGATCACGCCCATCAGGATGGTCATCAGACCAGAGATCAGTGAGGTCGCGGCGGCGACGGCGGGCAGGTTCGGTTCCGAGCCGCCGCCGAGGAAGTTCCCGGTGGAGTCGGCTGAGGCACCGATGATCAGCGGGTTCAGCACGATGATGTAGGACATCGCGAAGAAGGTGGCCAGTCCGCCGCGCACCTCCCGACCGATGCTCGAGCCGCGGGCGGTGATGTGGAAATACCGGTCGAGGGTCCCGAGCTGCCGGGGCGCGGAAGTCTGGGAGGCGGGGGTCTGAGTGCTCACGGAGCACTACCTTATTGCCCCGTGAGTAGTTCCGACCAACGGAACTCACCAGACGAGACCGGAGTCACTCGGATACCTGATGATCCGCCGTGGGAACCAGCATCTTCGGTGCGCCCATGACGAGGAGCCACACGGGCAGGACCACCACGCACAGGACGGCCAGAACCGAGATGTCCCCGACCACGACGACGGCGATGAACAGCGCGATCCACCCGTCGCGGGATTCGGCGAGCACGGCCCCGAGGATCCCGCAGGCGAGCGCCAGACCCAGCGGGACCTCGGGCATGAGCGACTGAGCCACGAGGCCCACCGCTGCTCCGATGAAGACCGCAGGGAAGATGCGGCCTCCGCGGAATCCGGCCGTGGCTGCCACGAGCAGCGCCGTCAGCTTGACCGCAACGATGAGCAGCAGCTCTGCGGTGGTCAGGTCCTCGGCACCTCGGATGAGATCTGCCATCTGCTGGCCGCCCTTGAACAGCGTCACCGGCCCGCCGAGCGCGCCGAGTCCCCCGAGGATGACTCCGCCCAACGTGGTGTAGAGCAGCGGGCTCCGCAGCCTGCGAAAACTCTCATGCAGCGCCCTGAAGACGGAGGCCCCTGCGAGAATCACCAGCGCGGCGGCACAGGCGACGAGCGCGCCGGTCAGGAGATCCGACGGATGCGGCGCCCCGAGGGGCGGCATGTCCGTGGCCCCGAACTGGGGGCCGTCGAGCATGCGCACCGTCAGGGAGCCGGTCGCCGCGGCGAGGAGCGGCAGGAAGAGTCTGTCCCAGAGCGCGCCCCCGGTGTTGGCAGCCGCCACTACTCCGGTCAATACCAGCGCGGCGGCCACCGGCGTTCCAAACAGGGCCCCGATGGTTCCCGCAGCCGTCATCAGCATCACGAGCTTCACGTCGATGCGCGGCCAGAATCTCACGATCAGCGCCACCAGTATGGCCGTGTTGATCGCGATGATGGGCGATTCTGGACCGAGGCTGACGCCTCCGGCCAGCACCAGCAGGCTCACGAGGATGAGTCCCGGCACGGCGGCGAGCGGCAGCGGCGGCGCCAGCAGCTCCACGGTGGCAGAGTCACGTCCGCCGCGACCAGGGGCGAAGGTACAGACGACCCCGACCGCCAGACCCACCCCGCTCAGGACCGCAAAGATCCACCAACCCGAGTCGGGATCAAGGTTGAACAGGCCGGGGAGGTCCACCCATAGGACGTGTTCAAGCAGGTGAGCTGTTCCCTCCACGAGGAACAGCCCCAGCGCCGAGACGACACCGATGAGGATCGCCGGGACCGACAGTCTCAGCAGCGTGGTCGCGGTCGGCGTCGCCTGGCTGTTCACACCGGGCATCGCTCCGGGCTCCTTCTGTTCAGGACCACCGGTGCCACCGGCCGCTGGGCTCATGCGAGGGCTTGGCGGATGTTCTTCTCCTCAGCGCGCTTGTCCCACCAGCGCTTGAGCACGAGGTACCCGAGTATCCATGTGCCCAGAGCCGTGATGATCCAGACCACCAGAGGCGTCAAGATCCACGCCATCGGCGTGGAGAGCGTGAGACCGTCCGTCACGAGGGTCGCAACCCATACGGCCAGAAGGGTTGAGACCAGGCCGACCGCGCCGAGGATTGCGGAGGCGTACTGGCGGGCCATGTTGAACACGAACGGACCCAGGATGGCCTGCGCCAGGACGAAGACGACGACGGCGGTGACGAATCCCGCCGGCTGGAGGGTCACACCATCGATCAAGGTTCCGGCCACCAGCATTGCGACGGCGGCCATCACCACATTGATCGCGGCCTGAAGCAACATGCGCACCATGACAGGCTCTCTTCCGGGTGCGGCCGGCTGGGTCCAACTGGCCGGAACCCTGTGTAGAAGGTGACACGGACCCAGTCGATGACTCCATGAGAGACCCTGGCGGCCACCAGGTCAAGAGGTGTCGGCTGGCGGGGCATCCAGTGTGACGCGTCCACCACGTGTGTGAATGCTCCGGCCAATTAGAGTGGCTCCATGAGCTTCCTGATGCACAAGCGACACCTCGTCAGCCGTCGGTCTCCGCGCAAGACTCTTCCGCTTGCGGTCGCGGCCTCCGCCCTGGCGGTTCCGACGGTGGCGGCACTCTCGGTGGTGGCGGTGGATCTCTTCAAGCACGGCCAGCGCAAGGATCGGGACGCTCCCCGCCCAGGAACGTTCCACACCGAGGTCGAAGAGTCCCCGATGCGCATCTACACCGATGGTGAAGCGCTCTATGGGGACATGCTCGAGGCCATCGGCGCGGCAGAAGATTCGGTTCTGATGAAGACCTATATCTGGAAGAACGATGAGGTCGGCCAGCAGTTCATCGACGCCTTCAACGCGGCGGCTCGTCGCGGAGTGGAGGTGTTCATCATCTATGACGGATTCGCGAACCTCGTGGTGCCGCGTTCCTTCTACGCGCAGCTCGATGAGGACATCCGGGTCTATCGCATGCCGGCGGCGGGACGAAGCTTCTGGAAGGCTCCCATTCGGTCCACAGGCTTCAATCACTCCAAGATCCTCGTCGTGGACGACGCGGTCGGTTTCGTCGGCGGATACAACATCGGCTCTCTCTACGCGAAGAAATGGCGCGACACCCACCTCCGCGAGGTGGGCCCCGCCGTCTGGGGGCTCCGCCAGACCATCGCGCGACTGTGGAACGAGGATCGACCCGCGGCGGAGCGGATTTCTTGGATCGCCCCGGACAGCTGGGATCCGTCGGTCCGCGTCGTCGCCAATCTGCCGGTGGACCTGGTGTACCCGATCCGCAACATGTACCTGAAGGCCATCGAGCGAGCCAACGAGCGAATCTGGATCTCGACCCCCTACTTCATCCCGGACCAGCAGATCCTGCGAGCATTGAAGCTCGCCGCGGAGCGCGGCGTGGACGTGCAGGTCATGGTGCCCAAGGATTCGAACCACGTGCTCGCGGACTGGGTGTCCCGAGGCTTCTTCGGGGAGATGCTCGATTCCGGCATCTCGATCCTGCTCTACGCGAGCAGCATGATGCATTCGAAGACCGCGACGATCGACGGCGAGTGGTCAACGATCGGCACGGCCAACATCGACAGATTGTCGCTGTCCTTCAACTACGAGTCCAACGTCGAAGTCATCGACCCAGGGTTCGCCGCCGAGATGGAGAAGGTCTTCCAGAGCGACAGCGAGCACTGCGAGGTCGTGAGTGCTGATACCTGGCGGGAACGCCACCCGATGGCGCGCGCGACGGAGTGGGCGCTGATCCCGCTGCGGCCGGTGCTCTGATCCGCTACTCCGGGTCCAGACCGAAGCCGACGCCGGTGAGCTCCTCTGAGGCCTCCCAGAGCCTGTGCGCCAAAGCGGGGTCGCTGGCCTTCGATGAGCGCCCGACCAGGCAAGGACTGCCGTGCAGCTCCCATCGCCCGTCGGGACCGACGTAGCTGGCCCCTGGCAGGTCCTGAGTCGCGGCAAACAACGTGGGCACAGCACCTTGTTCACTGGTCTGCGCCAAGAGCCGTCCGGCGAGATTGACCGTGGCCACCAGCGGCCTGCTGCGCCCCTGTATGCCGAGATTCGTGTCGGAATACCCGGGATGCGAGGCCTGCGACTGCACCGCGGACCCGGACCGGCTCAGCCTACGCTCCAACTCAAGGGTGAAGAGCAGGTTCGCAAGCTTCGACTGACCGTAGGTCTCGGCGAGCGAGTATCGGCGGGTGCGCAGCGCGAGGTCCTCGAAGTAGATGTCGCCGGCCCGGTGCGCCCCGGAGGCGAGGGTGACGACCCGGTCGCGCAGATGCGGCAGCAGTAGATTCGTCAGCGCGAAATGCCCCAGATGATTCGTGCCGAACTGCAGGTCAAAGCCGTCCTTGGTCACCGCACCTCGACCTCCCGCGACCCCCGCATTGTTGATCAGCAGGTCCAGCGGGCCGTTCCAGGATCGAGCGAAGGCCCGCACGGAAGACAGGTCGGCCAGATCGAGATGGCGAACCTCGGTGCTGCCGGACATGGTCGCCGCAGCCGTGCGCCCGCGCTGAGTGTCACGCACCCCCAGCACCACATGGGCCCCGGCCTGGGCCAGGGCGGTCGCCGTCGCGAACCCGACCCCGCTGGTGGCACCGGTCACGACTGCCGTGCGCCCGTGAAGCACCGGAAGGTCTGCCGCGGTCCAGCTCTGCATGTCCATGGCTTGAGCCTAGTCAGCCCGGGATCAACTCAGACACCTCGGAGCAGCGACACCCTCAGGGCACCCACGTATAGCGGTGCTCCGGCCGCCCGGCCTGGCCGTAGCGCAGGGCGAGCTCCGCCCGGCCTTCCGCGCACAGATGCTCCAGGTACCGGCGGGCGGTGACCCGGGCGATCCCGGTGATCTCGGAGACCTCGACGGCAGAGACGTCGCCGTCTCGCGAGCGCAGCGCCTCCGCCACCCGCTCGGCGGTGGCGGGAGTCAGGCCTTTGGCCATGGACCGTGAGGCCATGGGCCGTGTCATCCCGAAGAGCGCGTCGACGTCGTTCTGGGTGACGGTGGACATCGCCGCCATCCGCTTGCGCGCGGCGGCGTATCGTTCGAGCTGATCACGCAGCTGGCGCAGCGGGAAGGGCTTGATCAGGTAATGCAGCGCACCCAGCGCCATGGCCGTGCGCACATGCTCGACGTCGCGCAGCGCAGTGATCAGCACGACGTCGACGACGCCCACCTCGCGCAGCCATGCGGAGCTCCTGAGCTCCTCGAGCACCGTCAGCCCTGTGCGATCGGGCAGGAAGAGGTCGAGCAGCACCAGGCCTGGCCGGTGCCGACGCACCGCTTCCAGCGCTTCCGCGGCGGTGTGCGCGGTGGCCACCACGGTGAACCCGGGCATCGAGTCGACCAGGTCGCGGTGGTTCCGGGCCACGCGCACGTCGTCATCGACGATCAGCACCGGAATCGGGGCGGCTGACCCAGGCCCGCCGGAGGTCATGCCGGTGGAGGTGCTCATGCGCTGATCACCTCCGCTCGCACCGGCAGGTAGGCGCAGAAGGTGGTCTCGTCCTCGTGTTCCACCGTCACCGACCCGCCGCGTCGCATGCAGGCCTGGTGCACCAGCGCCAGGCCCAGGCCGCGCCGTCCGGAGGGGTCCTTGGTAGAACGTCCGATGCTGAAGACCTCTTCGGCGATCTCAGGGGCCAGGCCGGGACCTGAGTCGATGACCCTGACC
The DNA here is from genome assembly GCF_022565895.1 of Nesterenkonia sp. YGD6. Taxonomy (NCBI): domain Bacteria; kingdom Bacillati; phylum Actinomycetota; class Actinomycetes; order Micrococcales; family Micrococcaceae; genus Nesterenkonia; species Nesterenkonia sp. YGD6. The sequence continues at coordinate 141,928 of NZ_JAJOYY010000004.1, forward strand.
TCCACGAGCCCGTCGGCGACCCCGCCGTGGCGCCGGACCATCAGCTCCACCCGAGCATCCGCACGAGCGTCCGCGCCGGCCGCGTCCATGGCATTGTCGATCAGGTTGCCGATCACCAGCAGCAGGTCATCACGCAGATCCTGGGGCTGATCCGAGGGCAGCTGGGAAAGCTCAGAGAGGCTGAACTGCACTCCGCGTTCAGCGGCCTGGACCGATTTGGCAAGCACCAGCGCCGCCACGGTCATGTCCTCGATCCGGGCGGCGATCTCCGCGTCGGCGCCGGAGGTGGCCAGAGAGAGCTCGGAGAGGTATTCCTGGGCCTGGTCCACGCCGCCCAGCTCGAGCATCCCTGCGACGGTGTGCAGCCTGTTGGCGAATTCGTGCCGCTGGGCGCGCAGCCCGTCGGTGACGGTGCGGGCGCCGTCGAGCTGGTCGCTGAGCCGGGTGAGCTCGGTGCGGTCGCGCAGGGTGACGACGACGCCGCCGTCGTCCTCGCGCACCCGCACCGGCCTGCGGTTGCAGACCAGGATCAGCCCGTCCACGCTCAGCAGCAGGTCCTCCCCCGGCTCCGGACCGGTCAGCACCACCTGGGCCTCGGCGCTGAGGCCCAGCTGCGCGGGGGTGCGGCCGAGGTGATCGGGGGGCAGGCGAAGCAGCTCGCGGGCCGGGGTGTTGGCCAGCACCACGCGTCCGTCGCGGTCCAGGCCGATCACACCTTCGCCGATGGCATGCAGCAGCGCCTCCCGGCCGTCGAGCAGCGCCGTGATCTCACGCGGCTCCAGGCCATGGGTGTCGGCGCGAAGCCGTCGGGCGAGCATTCGGGCGCCGACCGCGCCGATGCCGACGGCGAGCGCCGCGGCCCCGAGGATCAGCGGGAGCTCCTGGATGGAGGCGAGCCGCACCTCGGAGGCGAGCACGCCCACCGAGACGAAGCCGATGACCTCTTCCGCGTCGTTGGTGATCGGCACCCGGGCGCGCATGGTGAGCCCGGCGTGGCCGTGCTCCACACCGGTCCAGGTCTGCCCGGCCAGCACGGGGGTGGGATCCAGCTCTGGGCGTCCGCCGATCGCCTCAGGGTCCGGGTGGGACTGCCGGATGCCGTCGGCGTCAGCGATCATGATGTATTCATACCCGCTGGCGACCCGCAGCGTCTCCGCCCCGGGCGCCAGGATCTCCGCGGGGTCTTCGGTCTGCAGCGCGTCCTGAACCGTGGCCATGACTGCCACAGATTCGGCCATGGTGAGCACCCGCTCCTCGTACTGCGCGCGGACCTCCAGGTACTGGTTGATCCCCCAGAGCAGGCTGACCAGGGTCACCGCGCCGACGAGCAGCATGATGTTCCAGCGGAAGAGCCGGTGGGCCAGGGAGACCTCACGGGTGGCAGCGGGCGCGGGCGATGACTCCATGGGCACTGCTCCCTCCTGGCGCTGCGGGTCTGTGTTGATCGTTGCGCTGATGGTGCCGCGCAACACCGATCCATGAGACCAATATGACCAATATTGCGTGGACATGCACAAAACTGTGGGCCCGATCACATCCGTTCCATGCTGTCACGTGGCTCACATCTCTGCCGCTGATCGATCCCCACACCCGCATCGAGGAGAAAAATCATGCTCAGCCTAATCGGCCTGGCAGTGATCGTCACCATGACGACGCTGCTGATCATGGGGCGCATCGCCCCGATCGTCGGACTGACCGTGATCCCCTTTGCGGGCGCGCTCCTGGCCGGCTTCACCTTCACCGAGATCGGTGACTTCTTCGGCGAAGGCATCGGCTCGGTGCTCGACGTCGCGGTGATGCTGATCTTCGCGATCTTGTTCTTCGGCATCATGAACCAGGCCGGGCTCTTCGACCCGCTGGTGCGGCTCACCGTGCGCCTGACCCGCGGCAACGTGATCGCCATCTGCGTGGGCACGGTCCTGCTTGCAGCGGTCTGCCACCTCGACGGTGCTGGCGCCTCGACCTTCCTGATCGTGATCCCGGCCCTGCTGCCGCTCTACCGGCACTTGGGCATGAGCCCCTACCTGCTGCTGCTGCTGGCCGGGATGAGCATGGGTGTGCTGAACATGCTCCCCTGGGGCGGACCTGTGGCGCGTTCCGCCGCCGTCGTCGACATGGATCCGATCGAACTCTGGCGCGGCCTGATCCCGGTGCAGATCCTCTGCCTGGTGATGCTCGTGGTGACCGCGGTCCTGCTGGGTCTGCGCGAGCAGCGCCGGATCGCCGCCCGCGGCGGAGCCCCGGTTGACGCCGAGACCCGCTCCGGCGGACAGAGCGAGGACCGGGTCGAGGAGCGCGAGCTCGTCTCCGCGTCGACCTCCAGCACCAGCAGCACCGCCGGTGGAACCCCTCGGGGCACGACCTCGGGCCGCACGAGCAACACCCCACCGGCCGGCACGGCCGCCGATCAGTACAGCGGCGAGGCCGATGACCTCTGGGGCGGGAACGAGACCGGCGTGACGACCCCGCGGTGGCGCATGATCGTGAACACGGTCCTGGTCCTGGGCATGCTCGCCCTGCTGGTCTCGGACCTGCTGCCGGCCCCGCTGGCCTTCATGCTCGGCCTCAGCGCCGCCCTGGTGATCAACCACCCCAAGGTCAGCGACCAGATGGAGGCGCTGAAGGTCAACGGCGGGGCCGCCGTCACCACCGGCGCGATCGTGCTCGCCGCCGGCTGCTTCCTGGGCATCCTCGAGGAGTCGGGCATGTTGGAATCCCTCGCCACCGACGCCGTCGCGATCCTTCCCGCCGCCCTGGTCCCCTACCTGCATCTGATCGTCGGAGTCTTCGGCCTGCCGCTGGAGCTGCTGCTCAGCACCGACGCCCATTACTTCGCACTGCTGCCGGTGGTGGAGGGCGTCTCCACCCAGGCCGGCGTGAGCACCATCGCAGTGGTCTATGCGGTGCTGGTGGGCAACATCATCGGCACCTTCATCAGCCCGTTCTCTGCCGCGCTGTGGCTGGCGCTCGGGCTGGCAGGCTGCGACATCGGCAAGCACATCCGTTACTCCTTCGTGCCGATGTGGATCTTCTCGGTGGTCGCCCTGGTGCTCGCCCTGGTGCTCGGCCTGATCCCCTGGAGCTGACCGGGTCCGCGGGGCAGGCCAGCAGGTCCGGCAGCGGGGCAGGTCAGCGGGTCCGGTAGCGAGCGTAGATGAGCCCGACGTCGAAGCTGCGCTGCTCCACCAGCTCCAGGTCCAGGCGGATGCCGTCGGGGAAGAACCGCTTGCCTCCGCCCACCACGCTGGAGGTGATGAACAGGTGGTACTCATCGACCAGGCCCGCCTTGATCGCCTGGGCGGCGAGGTTCGGGCCGTCCACGCTGAGGTCGTGATCTGACTCGGCCTTGAGCCGGCGCACCGCCTCGGGGTCGAAGCTGCGCTCGAGTCGGGTCGTCGCACTGGAGACCGACTCGAGCGTGGTCGAATACACGATCTTCTCGGCCGCCTGCCAGTCGAGGGCGTACTGGCGGATGTGCGGCGGGATGTCGGGCAACGTGTGGGCGGTCTCCCAGAAGAGCATCGTCTCGTAGACCCGGCGGCCGTAGAGGAACGTGCGCACCGGGCGGAAGAGGTCCCCGATGAAGGTGTGCACCTCCGGGCTCTCCGCTCCGGTGCCCAGATCCCCCTCTGCGGCCTCGGCGTAGCCGTCGAGTGAGGTGATCATCGAATAGATCAGCTTGGCCATGGTCCGCTCCGTGTCTGTGTCCGAGGCAGTGTCGAATTCGAGGGAGTTGGGTTCCAGGCCAGACTGCGAGTCGGGCCGTCTCGGGTCAAGGGAGACCGGCCGTTCCCTCTCGTCACCCCAGCGCTATATGATGGATTTATAATTCAGTAAACTATCTGGCCGTTGCAAGGAGACGATCGTGGACGATCATGTCAATGGACGGGGCCCGCTGAACAAGGTCAAGGCGAACCTCTTCAAGGGGCTCTCCCATCCCGTGCGCATCCGGGTGCTGGAGCTGCTCTCCGTGCAGGCAGAGGTCTCGGTGACCGAGCTGCTCGCCGAGACCACACTGGAGGCCTCACACCTGTCCCAGCACCTGGCGGTGCTGCGGCGCTACGATCTGGTGGTCTCCCAGCGGCGCGGCCTGCAGATGTTCTACTCGCTGGCACACCCCCAGGTGGCGGAGCTGCTCGCCGTGGCGAAGGAGCTCCTCCAGGAGATTCTTCGCACCACCGAGCGGGACCTGGCCAGCGCGCTGTCCGCGGAACCATCAGCAGCCGCCACAGCGTCACCGGCGACTGTCACAGATTCATCCGCGGCCTCCGCCACCATCAGCGGAACCCGATGAAGGCCGTGGCGTCCATCAGGGCGCTGTTGCCCAGGCGCGGCGACTACACGGAAGTCCCCCGCACCTGGAAGGGGGATCTCGTCGCCGGGGTCACCGTGGGCATCGTCGCCCTGCCGCTCGCGCTGGCCTTCGGGGTCAGCTCCGGCGCCGGGGCGGCGAGCGGCCTGATCACCGCAGTGGTGGCCGGATTCGTCGCCGCGGTGTTCGGCGGATCCAACGTGCAGGTCTCGGGCCCCACGGGAGCCATGGTGGTCGTCCTGGGCCCGGTGATCGCCTCCCAGGGCGTCGTCGCCCTGGCCGTGGTCACCGTCCTGGCCGGGCTGATGGTGATCGCGGCCGGGGCGCTGAAGCTGGGCCGGGTGGTCTCCTTCCTGCCCTGGCCGGTGATCGAGGGCTTCACCCTCGGCATCGCAGTCATCATCTTCCTGCAACAGGTGCCCGCCGCCTTCGGCGTGCTCGCTGGTCCCAGCGCCAACGCCGCGGTGTCCGCCGCGCAGAGCCTGGCCACCGTGCCCTGGCAGGAGATCGCAGCACCCGTGGGGCTCGTCGTGCTGGTCGCGGTGATCATGATCGGCGCCCCTCGCATCCACCCGCAGATGCCCGGTTCGATCCTGGCGATCATCGCCGCCACCGTCCTGGCCACCATGCTGGACCTGCCCACGGCCCGGATCGGGGCCCTGCCCGACTCCCTCCCCGCTCCGGTGCTGCCAGCCTTTGACGGCGCCATGCTCATGGCGCTGGCCGCCCCGGCAGCCACCATCGCAGCTCTCGCGGCGATCGAGTCGCTGCTCTCGGCTCGGGTGGCGACCTCCATCTCCGACACCGGCCCCTACGACGCCGACCGCGAGCTGGTCGGCCAGGGTCTGGCCTCGGTGGCGTCGGGCTTCTTCGGCGGCATGCCTGCCACCGGGGCGATCGCCCGGACGGCGGTGAACATCCGCTCCGGCGCCCGCACCAGGCTGGCCGCGATCATCCACGCGGCGGTGCTGCTCGGCGTCGTCTATCTCGCCACCGGCCCGGTCTCACAGATCCCGCTGGCCGCCCTGGCCGGGGTGCTGATGGTCACCGCGGCGCGCATGGTCTCGATCGCCACCGTCCGCGCGATCGTGGGCTCCACCCGCGCGGACACTCTGGTCTTTCTCGTCACCGCGGTGATCACCGTGTCGCTGGACCTGATCGAGGCCGTACAGATCGGCGTCGTCATCGCTGCCTTCTTCGCGCTGCGCTCCATGGTCGCCACCAGCGGAGTGCATCGCGAGGTGATTCCTGGGCCGGCGCACTCCGGGGATGCCCATATCGCGGTCTTCCGCCTCGACGGGGCGCTGTTCTTCGGCGCCGCTGAACGCGTCCTGGAGAAGGTCACCGAGATCCAGAACGTCGATGTGGTGATCATCCGGATGTCTCAGCTTCAGGTTCTGGACGCCACCGGAGCCCGTGTGGTGTCCGAGATGATCACGGCGCTGGAGCGGCGTGGCATCACTGTGCTGGTGAAGGGGATCCAGGAGCGACACCTGGCCCTGGTCACTCGGGTCGGGGTCCTCGAGTCCCTGCGGCACCACAAGCACCTGTTCGCCGAGCTGGGGCCCGCGGTTGAACACGCCCGCAGCCACGTGAACCGCAGCCGTGAGACCCGCTCGGACTGAGGTCTGCGCGCCCAAGTCGAGGTCAGCGTCAGAGCACGTCCACCCTGCGCCCGGCGAAGAGTCCCACCACCGCCATCACGACGATGGCGGCCACGATGATCCACAGCACCGGGGACCAGGAGCCGGTGAGCTCGAACAGCGTGCCGGCGAGCAGCGGACCCACGGCGGCGAGCAGATACCCCACGCCCTGGGCCATGCCGGAGAGGCGGCTTGCTTCCCCCGAGGTGCGGGCGCGCATGCTGATCAACGTGAGCCCCGCAAGGAGGTTCCCGCCGGAGGCGAAGCCTACGATCAGCGCCCAGGCCGGCATCGCCTCAGGCAGGAACAGGATCCCGAGCACTCCGACGAGCATGATGCCCGCCAGGGCCACGACGACCGCGCGCTGGTCCTGTGCGCGCTGCATGATCGGGCCCACCACCAGGCTCGCGACGATCCCGATGGCCTGATAGGCCCCCAGCCAGAAGCCGGCGGCCGCCTCGGTGACGCCGTGGGAGGTCTGGATGGCAGGGAACCAGGTCAGCATCAGGTAGAAGATCCCCGACTGCAGGGCGAAGTAGGCGGTGACCTGCCACGCCACCGCGGAGTGCCACATCGTCCCACCCGCAGACCCCGGCGCAGGCGCAGCCCCCAGCGCCGGCACCTCCGGGGCTGATGCCTCTGAGGCCGATACCTCTGAGGCTGCGAGGTCTGCCCCGGCCGGCGTGGGGGCTGACTCGGCGCGGCCGGCACGCGGGTCTTTGAACCGGACCCCCCACAGGGCGGCGGAGACCAGGGCGAAGACTGCCGTGACGCCGAGAGTGAACTCCCACCCCTTGGCCGCCGCCAAGGGCACCGCCGTGCCTGAGGCCACCGCCGCGCAGCCGACCAGCACCGCGGTGTAGAGCCCGGTCATGACCGGGACCCGGGCCGGGAAGTCGCGTTTGACCACCGCGGGAACCAGGACGTTGCCCACCCCGATGGCGGCACTGAGGATCACCGTGCCGGCGAAGAGCGAGAAGGTTCCCAGCGGAAGGGACCGCAGCAGCGTGCCGAGTCCGAGCAGCAGCAGCGAGACGAAGATGGTCCGCTCCAAGCCCCATCGGCGCCCGAGCGCGGCGACGAAGAGTGCGACGACGCCGAAGCCGAGGGCTGGAATGGCGCCGAGGAGCCCCAGTGCGGCCGGACCGAGCCCGGTGTCCTCGCCGATCCGCTCGATGAGCGGACCTACCGCGGTGATCGCGGGACGCAGATTGGCCGCCACGATCAGCACGGTGACGATCATCAGCAGCTGTGGATGACGCCCCGGAGGAGACGCGGGCGCCGCGCTCATGCGCGACTCACTCGTCGAAGGACTTCCCGGTGTCCAGATGCGGACGCTGGCTCTTGATGATCTTCATCGGGAAGGCGGAGTCCGTGCCCTGCACCCCGGGGATGGTCAGCACCTTCTTGGTCAGGAACCGCTCATAGGCATGAAGGTCAGCCACCGCGACGCGGGCGAAGTAATCCGGTGAGCCGAAGAGTCGAAGCAGCTCGAGGACCTCCTCGTAACCAGCCATCGTGTCCTCGAAGCGTTCGACGGTCTCCCGGTCTCCCCATTTGAGCTCGATGTCCAGACCCACCTCGAAGGACTGTCCCAGCGATGCGGGGTTGATGTCTGCGGTGTACCCGAGGATGACGCCTTCAGCCTCGAGCCGCTGGACTCGGCGCAGACAAGGTCCCGCGGTGAGTCCGACCTTCTGGGCCAACGCCGCGTTAGAGATTCGTCCATCTTCACGCAGCGCGGAAATAATTGCGCGATCCACACCGTCCATCATCTGATTCTTGCACCAGATCTGACTCGATGCCGGTTCCGGCCTCAAAATTCCCACAATGTGGAAGCGGTGCCCCGGAGCGACATCACGGCGATGCGACGGCGACTCAACCAGAATCTGGTACTCACATGTTATTCACAGGAACATTGATAACGAGAGGGTAACGCTGTGTCAACGCCGTGATTCCGGGGTTTTTGGGTGCGCGACGGCGCTGAAACCCCGGTTGACGCAATCAAACCGAGACCTTTTACTGGTTAACGGACATCTTCTGTGATGCCGCTGTAACGACTGGGCCTCCGTTCCCAGGCCCCGCACACAGCATCCAGAAGCACCGGAACCGGCTACCCACCACCGTCCATGCCGGTTCGGGTGAAATTTGACCGCCACACAAAATGAAGGCGGACGGTGACACGAGGACGGCCCGGGAGGGTCACGAGTGCAGGGACTTCGGGATTCAAACTCTCATGCAGACCAAGCAGACTTTCAAGAAGGTTCTCGGCGGCGGACTCGCTGCTGCCACGCTCGCCGGCGCAGCCGTCGTCGCCCAGGCTCCTGCCGCAAGCGCCTCCGGCCAGTGGGACCAGCTCGCAGAGTGCGAGTCCAATGGCAACTGGTCGATCAACACCGGCAACGGCTACTACGGTGGCCTGCAGTTCTCGCAGCAGTCCTGGCAGGCAGTGGGCGGCTCCGGTCTCCCCAGCGATGCCAGCAAGTCTGAGCAGATCAACCGCGCCCACGCTCTCTGGGAGATCCAGGGCTGGGGCGCATGGCCTTCCTGCACCTCACAGCTCGGCCTTTCCGGCACCCCGAGCAGCGGCGGCGGCTCCTCCGCTCCTGCCGTTGCGTCGGCCCCTCAGCAGTCCGCTCCTGAGCAGGAGGCCCCCGCGCCGGCTCCCGAGCCAGCACCGGCACCTGAGCCAGCACCCGCTCCCGCTCCCGAGCCAGCACCCGCTCCCGCTCCCGAGCCAGCACCTGTCGAGCAGGCACCCGTGGAGCAGGCTCCAGTGGAGCAGGCACCACAGCAGGCCGAGGTCCAGGTCTCCGGTGAGACCTACACCGTGCAGGCCGGCGATTCGCTGTCCAGCATCGCCAATGCTCTGGGTCTCGACTGGAACGACATCTGGAACGCCAACACCGATACCGTCCAGGATCCCAACCTGATCTTCGTCGGCGATCAGCTGAAGCTGCCCGCCGCGGGCTGATTCAACTTGTGCCGCCAGGCACACCACTAGGGGGGCGTCAGCGTTTAGCTGACGCCCCCCTAGCTGTCTGTCCACCCGAGCGCAGGAGACCCGTGCGTCCACGTCTGCGATCCGACCGCCTGTCTCCCCTGCTGGCCACTGCCACCGCCTGCCCGCTGACGCTTGGATGCTCGGTCCCTGCCGGGGCGGAGACCGACGCAGAGGATTCCCCGGTCGCCCATCAGCGTCTCGCCGGTCCGACTCAGGCCCTTCCCATGGACCGTCCCACCATCGGACTCAGCCCAGACTGGGGCGTGAAGGCGCTGGAGCAGTTCGCGACCACCACCGGGGTCTCCCCCGGTGCAGCCGTGTCCTTCATAGACATGCCGTTCTCCTCCACCGACGCACGGAATGTGCTCGCCGCCGCGGAACAGGTGGCCGGCATGGGCGGGGTGCTCATGCTCACCCTGGAACCGCACAAAGGACTCGGCGCCGTCACCGAGGAGTCAATCGCCGAGCTGACGGATCTCCTGGGGGAAGTCAACGCCTCCGAGGTCCCGGTACTGCTGCGCTTCGCCCACGAGATGAACGGCTCCTGGTATCCCTGGGCATGGCAGCCCCAGGCCTATGTGCAGGCCTTCCGGCAGGTCGCCGCCGCCGTGCGCGAGCAGACCACGGCCACCGAGATGATCTGGGCCCCGAACTACGGCGGCGGATATCCCTTCGTCGGCGGTCAGTATGCCCCAGATCCCGGAACGGAAGCGTTCGAGCTGCTGGACACTGACGCCGATGGCGAGCTCACGCAGATGAATGACCCTTACGCCCCCTTCTATCCCGGTGACGACGTCGTGGACTGGGTCGGGATGTCGCTCCACCACTGGGGAGATTCGTATCCATGGGGAAGCAACGACCTGCCCGAGCCCGCGAAGTTCGCCGAGCAGCTGCGCGGGACCTACTCCGGACTCGCCGGCGACGAAAGCATGCTTCCAGACTTCTATGAGCTCTATGCGGCGAACCGCGACAAGCCGCTGGCCATCCCGGAGACCGCGGCGTTCGTCACCGCGGACGCGGACCCCGAGCTGTCCCTGCAGATCAAGCGGCGATGGTGGCAGCAGATCTTCAACGAAGATCTTCGCTCGGAGTTCCCGCAGCTGCGCCTGATCAACTGGTTCAACTGGGACAAGGACGAACCCGAGGTCGCCCGCATTGTTCGCTGGTCGGTGAGCACCGACCAGGAGATCGCCAACGCCTTCCGCGGCGATCTCGCCGAGTGGGTCGCCCAGGCCGAGGACGTCAACCGAACCGGGTGAGTCAGGAAGCGGCGGCGGCATGGTCGATTTCATTCGAGTGAACAGCGGGTCTGCTCCGTAGAATCAGCGATCAGGATCTTGCCTATCCCGCAACCTCGTGAGTCAGGCCCCACGGGAACCTGGCGCAGTACGCCCCGTGCCGAGGATGACGCCTCGGACAAGGAGCCAAAGGCAGCCGCCGAACGCCGCATGACTGCAGCGCTTCAACGGGACAAGACACTTCCTCTCTTTGATTTCAACCTTCGGCTCTGCTTTCGAAAGGACACCATGGAACACCACTTCGCGCAGCGGATCGGAAGAGTCCGACCCTCGGCCATCCGCCAGTTGCTGCAGCTGGGCGATGACCCTTCGATCACGTCATTCGGGGGCGGCTACCCGGACCCCACCCTCTTCCCCCTCGACCAGCTTCGCAGCGTCTACGAACATGTTCTCCGCGAGCAGGGGCGCACCGCTCTGCAATACACGGCCACCGCCGGAATCCCCGAACTGCGCGAGAGGATCGCAGATCGAATGGGCCGCGACGGCGTGGACTGCAGCGCCGAAGACGTCTTGGTGCTCCAGGGCGCTCAACAGGGTCTCGACCTGGTGGCCAAGCTGCTGATCAATTCCGGCGACGTGATCATCACAGAGAACCCCACATTCCTGGGCGCCCTCGTCGCCTTCGCCCCCTACGAGCCGGACTACGCCCCGGTGACCATGGACAAGGACGGCATGGATGCGGATTCGCTCGAATGGGTGTTGGCGAACACCCCGCGGGCGAAATTCATCTACGTGATCCCGGACTTCCAGAATCCCACCGGAGTCACACTCAGCCTGGAGCGACGCCACCGTCTGCTCGAGTTGGCCAACCAGCACGACATCATCGTCCTGGAAGACACCCCCTACCGCGAGCTCCGGTTCGAAGGCGAGCAGCTCCCGACCCTGAAATCCCTTGACACCGAGGGTCGAGTCATTCACCTGGGCAGCTTCTCCAAGACACTCGCCCCGGGCGTGCGCATGGGTTATGCCGTGGCCAGCCCTACAATTCTGACGAAGCTCGAGCTGCTCAAACTGGCCGCCGACACCCAATCGTCCACCCTGAACATGACGGCTACGGCCCGGTTCTTGACCGAGTTCGACCTGGACGCCCACCTCGAGGCCGTCCGTCCGGTCTATCGCGCCAAGCGCGACGCGATGCTCAGCACCATGGCTGAAACCTTCCCCGCCGACGTGGAATACACCCGGCCCCAAGGCGGTCTGTTCACCTGGGTCACCTTCCCAGAAGACTTCGACTCAGCACGGTTCATGGCCGAATACTCGCTGCCTCAGGCCAGGGTCGCCTACGTCCCAGGCGGGACGTTCTTCCCCATGACCCAGGCCGCGCACTACGCCCGGTTCAGCTACGCCAGCGTGCAGCAGGAGGAGATGGTCGCCGGCGTCCGTCGCCTCGGTCATCTGCTGACCGGGTCCGGAGATGCTCGCCGCTGTCCCTCACCCTGACGCCTTGACGCCTTGACGCCTTGACAAGGGGACCACGTCAGTCCAACGCGACCGCGGCCCGCTCCTGCACCAGATCGGGGTTCTCGACGCGCTGGCCACCTGACCCACACCGCAGCGACTGAAGACCGCTGGAGCAACAGCAAGCCCTGAGCCGCCAGCGGGCCGGGTCCTGGCCCCGATCGAGGTCCACGCCCTTTACGAGGTCCTGACCTCGATGCCCTTCAATCGGAGTCAGGACCGCCGGCAGAATCCTCACCGAAGTCGTGGACTAGGACTTCGGAACCGCGGACCTCCTGGTTTCCTCCGCAGGAATCGCGCCGACCGTGCGCAGCAGTCCCCCACCCGGCGGTTGAGGACCTTCCGCGGCGATCCCTCGCGCCCCTTCGGGCATTCATTTCGGATTCCGGGAGATCAGAAGCCTCGGCAATAAGCCCGACCCATGCTGATTCAGGCACAGCCATCATGTCTCTTCGAGAATAGCTTTCAGGTTGGCGAGGTTGCTGTTCATATCGCGTTGGTACATGTGCGCCACCAGAGGATCGGCCAATTTACCGAAGAAGCCACCCATCGCCTCTGTGGACCCGTCGTAGCGAACCTCCGTGGAGTCGCCGACCTGCAGAAGCGAGAAGGATATATGGAACGGGAAAGGTGCTTTGACGCTGCGGAAGACGAATGTTTCCGGTCGCTTGATCTCCACGACTTCCGTCTCCCACTGCAGCTTCTTACCCGCAACCTTGACGGTTCCTCTTGAGCGATCACCCACCGTGGGTTCACCACTCCAGTCCGCATCGAACTCCTGCAGTCCTGACTGCCAAATCACCTGAGTCTCAGAGTTCACGATATACGTGAACACCTCCTCACGCGGTAGGTCAATGGTCACTTTTGAATGGAACTCAGGCATACGATCCTCCTAGACACGACTGGGGCAACCTGACGAGAGTCACTGCACCGGCATCCAAGTCTGCAATCTGAATCCATCGTGACCCGCTGATCTCCCTCACGCAAGGGTGGACGAGCCGCACGAGAGCGCCCAGCACCGACGTGGTGAACCTCGAGATCCACGGCACCCAGATGAGGACGAGACGCTGAACGCCATGACGCGGTCGCGCACCCGAACGATCTGGGTGCTCATGCAGGAAGGCCCGCGAACCGTGACACTGCCCGGGGCAGTGCACGTGAAGTGTTGATCCGTTGTGGTGTCCGGATCACCTCTAGGACAGCCGAGGCGCAGGCGGCGGCGGAGGGGACACCCGCCGGCGGTCAACCCGCTACCATCTGGTGAAGCACAGGTCTCGATGCAGTGTTCCTGAACCACGGGCCGAAGCCACCAGTGCCACCGCGACTCACGTAGGTCGACGCCTGCGAGGGATCACGCGATGCGTCGGGAGCATCTCATTGCCGGCGACTGGGTTTGAAGGAGACTCTGGTCCGACCCGGGCGGAGGGGGTGATCACATCCCCTCGGTGCGGGCGGAGTATCTTGACTGGAGGTTCTACATGAATCAGACAGTGCGCTTCTTCAGGGCGGGATCTATTCCAGGCACCAAGTTCGGCCTAGAAGGGGACGGCACCCAGGGACCCTGACGTGGCTCTTGAGTCACAATGGCACGAGCAGGACCACTGAATATCGAGACGCAGCCTAGAAGGGATGCCCGATGACTCGCTCCAACCCATCCGTCGAGGAAGCCGACGAGAACGATCTCGAAGTCGACAAGCCCAAGGATTGGGCTGCCGGAATGCAAGGCGTGTATCACTCCATGCAGCCGGCGCTGAAGCACATGGGCATCGAGCGGAGTGCACGTACGTTGCTCGCGATGAACCAGAAACAGGGATTCGACTGTATGAGCTGCGCGTGGCCGGACCCTTCCGGTCACCGGAGCAAGTTCGAGTACTGCGAAAACGGGGCCAAGGCGGTCACATGGGAAGCCACACCGGTCACGGTGGCGTCTGACTTCTGGGCCGAACACCCGATCAGCGATCTGCGTGGACGCTCCGAGTACTGGCTCGGGATGCAGGGCAGACTCACAGAACCCGTCTACAAGGCTGCGGGTGACGAACACTACCGACCCGTTGACTGGGACACGGCAATCAAAATCGTGTCGGAGAAGCTCAAGAGCCTCTCTTCCCCCGATGAAGCGGCTTTCTATACCAGCGGCCGTGCTTCGAACGAGGCAGCGTTCATCTACCAGCTGTTCATCCGCGGGTTCGGAACCAACAACCTGCCCGACTGCTCGAACATGTGCCACGAATCATCCGGCGTGGCGATGGGCGAGACGATCGGGGTCGGCAAAGCGACGGTCGCCTACGACGACTTCCTCAACTGCGATCTGATGATCGTGATAGGCCAGAACCCTGGCACCAACCATCCGCGCATGCTGAGCGCAATGGAGAAGCAGAAGGAGAATGGCGGCCAGATTGTCGCGGTCAATCCCTTGCCCGAGGCTGGACTGCGCCGGTTCAAGAACCCGCAGAAGCCGAAGGGCGTTGTTGGCCGTGGAACGGAACTCGCCGATCAGTTCCTGAAAATCCGTGCGGGCGGAGACATGGCGCTGCTTCAGGCAGTATCCAAGCGTGTGCTTGAAGCGGAGGACAGAAGCCCTGGCAGCGTGCTCGACCATGAATTCATCGATCAACACTGTGAGGGGCTGGTCGAGCTGCGCGAGCACCTGTCTCACTTGGATGAGCAGACAGTGTTGGAGGCGACGGGGCTGCGTTCGGACGAGATTGACGAACTCGCCGACCGTTATATCAACGCTGAATCGGTCATCATCACCTGGGCGATGGGTGTCACGCAGCAGAAGAATGGTGTAGGGACGATCAAGGAAATCATCAATCTACTCCTCCTGCGTGGAAACTTTGGCCGACCGGGAGCGGGTGCGTCACCGATTCGCGGGCACTCCAATGTGCAGGGGGACCGAACGATGGGAATCTGGGAGCAGATGCCGGCGTCGTTCCTGGATGCGCTCGGCAAAGAGTTCTCGTTCGAACCTCCGCGTGAGCACGGTGTCGACGCGGTCGCGGCTGTGCGGGGAATGCGCGACGGCGGCATCAAGTTCTTCCTCGCCCTGGGAGGAAACTTCGTGGCCGCGATGTCTGACACCGCAGCAACCGAGGCGGCGATGCAGAAGCTCGAGATGAACGTGCAGATCTCCACGAAACTGAATCGATCCCACACCGTGGTCGGCCAGGAAGCGCTCATACTGCCGACTTTGGGCCGCACCGAGATCGACATGCAGGCGTCTGGTCCGCAGTTCGTTTCGGTCGAGGACACCGTCAGCGCTGTCCATTCCTCCGAAGGCAGGGTGCGGCCGGTAGCGCCGAACCTGCTTTCCGAGATCGCCATCGTCAGCCGACTTGCACGAGCGACCCTGGACAGCCGCGTCGCAGCTGATTGGAAAGGCTTTGAGGCTGACTACGATCTCATCCGTGACCACATCTCGCGTGTTGTGCCCGACTGCGGGAACTACAACCGTCGCATTCGGGAGAAGGATGGATTCCTGCTGGCGAACGGGCCACGCGATTCCCGTACCTTCGACACCCCCAGCGGCAAAGCCATGATGACTGTGAATGAGCTGGACCCGATGAATTGCCCGCCTGATCGACTGATTCTGCAGACCATGCGCTCACACGACCAGTTCAACACCACCATCTACGGCTACAACGACCGGTATCGCGGTATCAAGAAGGGCCGACACGTCATCCTTGTCAATCCACAGGATCTCGCGCAGCTTGGCTTCAGTGATGGTGACCTGGTGGACGTGCACGGCGAGTACATAGACGGCAAAGACCGTGTGCTGCGGAAGTTCCGTGCGGTGTCGTACCCTACGGCCCGGGGCTCTGCCGCTGTGTATTATCCCGAGGGCAACGTTCTGGTGCCGCTCGATGACACCGTCCAGGGCAGCAATACTCCGGTATCGAAGGGTGTGATCATCCGGTTGGAGCGTGCGGCGGACGGTCCCGCCGGCGGCAGCAGTGAGGAGAACAAACAAGAGGACATGCCTGAGACCGTCTGATCTCTGATCAGCCACCGATCACAGCGCGGACCCTTTGCTCGGACTCAGGACTGCGATTACGTCCCCATGTGCACGCTGACCCAGAAGAATCGATGGCAACGAGCGAGTGGTGTGGCTTGCGGTCGTCGTCTTCTACAGACTGAACAACGTCGACCTCCAGACACCGGACGACGCCTACGACCTGGTCGTCGCCGTCGCCAGCGGTCACACCGACCAACAGGTTGCTGCTCGCTCCCTGACCCAACGGCACCAACCAAGCACGAGGCTCGCGGCAGTTCCCCGTGTTCTCGATGCCCGATGCGCTTCAGCAACCACGGGTCGGGGTCGTGTGGCGGTCGAGAAAGTCCGCGAGCACGCCAGCGATCTGGCGGGCGTGCGTCAAGGCCAGCGAGTGATCGGCCCCGGTGAGCAGGACGTCCTCGGCGTGGGGGAACCACGTGAGGATCAGCTCCCGCACTTCAGCGAACCAAGGTCCGCTTTCGAGACCGCCGACGTGCAGCACCGGGCAGGCGATGTGCCGGGCGTCCTCGGCGTCGAAGCGCCAGGACAACAACGCCGGCAAGTCAGTGTCGAAGAACGTCGTGGCGTCGCGGTGCATCTGGGCGACCGCCCCGGGAAGGCGTTGCTCGACCTCCGTTCGCCAGTCCGGCCCGATCAGCGTGGTCATGAAGTCACCAAGCGCCGCATCAGGCCCACGCACCCGTCTGACCTCCTGGAGTCGGGCGTTCGCCGACCGGAACGAACCCGCGCTGGGCACGTGCACCGGAGGGGGTTCGATCAGGGTCAGGGTGTGGACGTGCTCCGTGGCGTCGTAGGCAAGCTGCAGCGCGACGGCGCCGCTGTAGGAGTAGCCGACGATGTGGACCTGTCCCAGCTGCAGCGCGTCGATGAGGTTCCGGCAGTCCGCGGCATCACGGACCATTGACCCCGGTCCTTGCACCGGGTGGCTGCCCGCGTAACCGCGCCGGTGGTAGACGATGATTCGATACGCCCCAAGGCCACTGAGGTGCTCGGCCAGTGGCACCAGTTCGTCACTGGTCAGCGCTGTCTGCACCAGCACGACCGGATCCCCTGACCCCACGTCGCTGACTTCCAGCTCGATACCGTTGACCTCGAGGAGGCTCATACCCGCAGTCTAGTCCGGCCACCTCCCCCGCACGGGGTTGGACCTGCGCGAGATGCGGCAGGAGCGTGCGTCAGACGGCGAGCCTCGGCACGGGTTCTCGCCAGCCGGGACCGTGTCAGTCTTTGCTGCTTAGCGTGCGGTTTCGGCGGCGCGGGGCGCTGCGATGGCTGAGTATCCACTCCCATACGCAGCCTCAAACCACGAGTCCCAGAACGAGGGCGGTGGACTCAAACATGAGACCGCCCACGGCAGCCATCATTCCGCGGTGCATCCAGATGACGCGCCGAAGGCTTTGCGCGTAGTTCTCATGGTGGGAAAGAGTTGCGCGTCGCACATGTGGTCACCGCCAGCGTCATCGCCGTGGTCGAACCACGCGTCGATCCTCTCGCGCCCAGGTCCTGCTGGAAGCATCTCGGTGACAGTCGGAGTCGAGATCGGTCAGTTACGCCCGCTGTTACGCCAGTGAGACACAGCACCGTGACGCTTTGGCGGGATGGCTTCACGAATATAATCATCGCCGGCCTCACACCGCTTGCAGGAACAAGGCTCCCATCACCAGATTGGTTAACCTGTCAGATCAGTACAACTAGACATGCGCGTCTGAGTCGTGTCATACCTGGAAGGGCCAGCGAAGGAGCGCAGCATGAAGTCCCGCTTAGCCCAATGACAGACCTCACGGTGTACATGAGCATGGAACCTGGTCGGACCAGGACCATCCAGGTCACTTTTCCCGCCGCCGAGGGCACACATTGGTGCTGCGCAGAGTCGCATGAGCGCTAGGCAATACATGGCCATTCTTCAGGAGTCAGGAGTCAGGACGCTGGCCGGAAGGCGTCGATTAATTCGGGGGCTCAAAGGCACCGCACGCGCTGCGGCCGTGACGGATAGGCAAAATCGCCGTGGCTGTTCTGCGGGTCTGCGTCAAGCGCCACGAGGCATCTTTCTGCACGCCAGATCGAGGGATTGAGCACAGAGACGATGGAGGCAACCGATGTCTACAGAAGCGAACGTGGCCCTGTTGCGTCGTGCGTGGGACGAGGTCTACGGCAAGGGCTGTGTGGACTCGATCGGGGAGCTCGTCCTGGATGACGTGGTCGCCCACGAACCCGACGGAGACGTCCGCGGTGCCGAAGACTTCAAGCAGTACCTCACGACGTACCTCGCTGCCTTTCCGGACAGGAGTGTGACGATCGAGGACGTCGTCGCCGAAGGGGACAAGGTGGTCAGCCGCTACACGGTTCGCGGCACGCACAAGGGAGTCACGGATGAGTACGGTCCTCCCACTGGCAGGGAGGTGGTGATCCAGGGCATCACCCTCTATCACTTCAAGGACGGCAAACTGGCTGAGCTGTGGGACCTGTATGACAACCTGGCTGTCATGCAGCAGCTTGGAAGCATGCTGGAGCCGGAGCGCCCCTCACCGAGTTAGTGGAGCCCGCCGCGGTCCATCCAGCGACGGAGGCACCGGTTTCGAGGGCGACATGCGGCAGGTCCGTGTACGAGGCTAGCTGAACCTGCAGCAGGCTGTAGCGGCAATGAGCATCAAGGCGTAACGGCACGAAATGGATGTGAGGCTGCGACTAACGGGTTGACCAGGATTCGGGCCGAAGTGCTGGAGCGGCGGGTGCACATCAGGGTTCAGCTCGTCTTGTCCTCGTCAGCACAGCGGTTATGGACAGGCAGGCGAGAAGGGCGGTGCTCGTTGAACTGCCGGTTGCACACGCGGTCCATGCCATACGCCGACGACCTCATGGTGCTGTCTCACTCAAAGTCTCTGCATGCTGTTCGGCAGCGTTTAACCGAGCCAGCCCGTCCAGCAGCAGGTCGAGTGTGAATTCGAACTCCGCCTGACTATCGCACCAGCCCAGGGTCGGGTCGTGCGACGTATGGACCTCTGCCTCCACCATCGCCGCGAGGTGGGGCATCAGCGTCGCGAAACTGTCCGACTGCCCAGGGTTGTCCGCACCGTCGGCCTGGCCCGCTGAAGGGCTGAAAGGCTCCTGCACGAAACCGAGGATCATGCTTCCCAGCGCATGCAGGGCGCGGTGGGCCAAGTGATAACTGAGGCCACCCCCGACGAACACTGCCAGAACGGCCTCGTATCGGGCGAGGGCGCCTAACGGAACGCTCAAACCCGAAACCATCAGGCTCGGGGCCCACGGATGTCGCATCATGACCTCGCGCGAGACCAGGCAGCGTTCACGCACCAGGAACCGCCACTCGTCTGGACCGGTCCCCTCCAGCCTGCCGAGCTCGCCCTCGGCCTCGGCCTCGGCCAAGACTGCCTCCACGATCCCCTCGAGCAGGGCGGCCTTGCTGGGGACATGGTGGTACAACGACATCGCCTCTACGCCGAGCGAACTGGCGACTCGGCGCATGGTCACGGCCGACAGGCCCTCGGCGTCCGCCAGGGCCACCGCTGCGTTGAGAATCACACCACGGTCTAGGCCGCCACGCGCGCGCCGCGCTGTCGTCTCTGGCGTTCCGATCTTGTCCTCTGTATTCCCTTGCACCGCACCAACCTTACACGATAAGGTACCCTTACCCTGTAAGATTCGAGAGGGAGCTGTCATGTTGGACCGTCGTACCGCGCCTGCGCCCGACCGCCGCGTCGCCCGCGCCACCGGCGCCCTGTACTTGATCTTCGTCCTCATCGGTGTGTGCGGATTCCTCTTGATCCGCCCGCACCTGTACGACGTCACCGACCCCGTTGCGACCCTCAGCCAGCTGATCGCCAACGACTCCCTGGCTCGCGTCGGCATCGCGCTGGAGCTCGGGATCGCCCTCAGCCAGGCTCTCGTCGCGCTGTGGCTGTTCCGGCTCTTCCGCTCCGTCGACGTTGTCGCAGCGGGAGCCGTCCTGGCCTTCGGACTCGTGAACGCCGTTGCGATCCTCACGAGCGCGGCGATGCTGGCGACGGCGCAGACTGTCGCTGGCGACCCCAGCTTGGCACCGGGAGGCGATGCCGAGGCAACAGTCCAGTTCGCCTACGCCATCAGCGCGAACCTGTGGGGCGCGGCGGCGATCTTCTTCGGTCTCTGGCTCATCCCGATGGGCCTGCTGGTGCTGCACTCGGGGTGGATGCCCCGACCCCTGGGCTGGCTCCTGATCGTCGGCGGCGTCGGGTACATCCTCAGCGCGTTCGTGACACTTCTCCTGCCCGACGTCGGCGCCGCTGCTGACGCTCTGACGATCCCCGCGGTCCTGGGCGAATTCTGGTTTGTTGGCTACCTGCTCATCCGCGGCGCCCGGAGCCTGGACGTGTCAACCGCATCAGGCCCGGCACTATCGACACCAAACGCGATCTGACGCACGACGTGCCTCGCTCAGCTCAGAGCGGCGCAGCGGGAGTCGCTTCGGCCCATAAGCGATGCCGGAGACCCCATAGACTCGACGGCCAGCAGCACCTTGTTGGTCGAGGGCCCAAGGTGCGATGCCCCGAGTCAGAAGTCGATTCCGGTGGCGGTCACTGGTCACGTCGATGACGGCTCCCCCGCTAGCTTCTAAGGAGACCGTTTCTCCGGCAGGATGAGTGATGTTGTCACCCGAGGACTGGTCGCGGCGGAGCATGGATCGTTAATAGACACAGGACGCCCCAGCGCCGTCAACGGTTCTGAGTGCTTGTTTTCTCACGTGGATGCCGATCATGACCCGCCCACCGACTGCCCTGCACTTTTCTGAGTTCGCAGGCAGAAGTGGCTGTTGGGAGAACCCCAGTGGATTACGAAGCAATCATGAACAGCGGCGCCGCTCTCGCGGCGCGCAACTGCACCTGCCCCAGCTGTGCGAGAGACCCGATCATGATTCGTAGTTGCCGATATCGCTCGCTTCTGTTCTGTGCCGGAAGTGATCATGAGCGTCCTTCTGCGGTGGAAACGGTAATCGCGACCTTGCCGCGCACGTCTCCGGCTGCAAGGTACCGTATCGCCTCTGGAACCTCCGCCAGCGAAAAGGTCCGGTCCAGACTCGGCGTGACCGTCCCACTCTGGAAGTGTCCGGAAAGCCGTTCCAGGTCGCTTCCGCGTTCCTTGGAGGCGAGCATCGTGAGTCGCTGGCTCACGAACCGGGACAGCAGCGGCGCCCGCAGACTTCTCCCCAACCCACCGGTCCAGTCACCGCCTTCCTCACCGCCGACGACGACGGCTGTCCCCGTAGGAGCCAGGGCGCGCCGCAACCGGGCGAGAGTGGGATTGCCTCCGATGTCGAGGATCAGGTCGTAGCGGTGTGAACCGTCGGCGAAGTCGTCCCGTGTGTAGTCGATGACGTGGTCGGCGCCGAGGGATCGCACGAAGCCCTGCTTTCCGGGGCTGCAGACGCCTGTCACCTCCGCGCCGAGTGCCTTGGCCAATTGCACGGCAAAACTGCCGACACCGCCGGAGGCACCGAGTACCAGCACCTTCTGCCCCTGCTCCACATGGCCTGAGTCACACAGCGCCTGGAGGGCGGTACCGGCGGAGATGGGGACGACCGCGGCCTGCTCGAAGGTGAGGTTCGCCGGTTTGTCGGCCAACTTGGCCTCTAAAACCGGAGCGTACTCGGCGAAGGAGCCTCGGGACATCCCGTACACCGGCTCTCCGACGGCGAACTTGGTCACAGCGGAACCGACTTCGGCGACCGTTCCGGCGACATCGATTCCCGGCACCGAGTTCTTCGGTCTGCGGAAGCCGAAGCCGATGACCCGCAGCAGATAAGGTCGGCCAGCCATCATGTGCCAGGTTCCGCGGTCGAGGCCCGCTGCGCGGACGCGCACAAGCACTTCATTCTCGGCGATCTTGGGGCGGGGGATCTTCGCGAGGTTGAAGACGTTGGTGGAGCCGTACCCGTTCTGCACGATGGCTTGCATCAAGACCTCTTCCCTGTGCGAACCGTGTGGTGCGCCGCCCGTCGTGGCGTGGTCTTTTTGAGATGACATGATGTTTTCCTAACGCTGATACTGGGGCAATCACTGTGGCAATCCGACGAAATTGGCACTCACCCTCCCTAGTTGATCGGCGGTGGCTTCGTCGTAGCTGAGCTGTGATGATCTCTTGGGTTTGCGGTGGGCGAAGAAGCGGCTCGTGACCTGCTCAAGATCGGGAACCGAAGCCACATAGATCGATGTGGCGGACGTGCTCGCCACGCCAGGATGCAGTGCGTTGGCAGTGACCAACGTGCCTTGCAGCTTCCTGGCAGACTCATAGGTGAACAGGAAATCAGCGAGCTTGGATTGACTGTAGGCCCGCGATCCGGAGTAGGACCGTTCGCACTGCAGGCCGTTGAAGCCGATAGGCCCTGTGGTGTGCGCGAACCCGTCAACGGTGACATCCCGAGTGTCCCGATAACCGCCGACATAGTTGATCAGCACATCATTCCGAGTAGGGCTCTGGAGTACTTCCTCAGCCAAGCACCGCACTTCTCGCTGCGAAGACAGATCCGCGAGCAAGGTATCGACCGTTTCCCTACCTGCCACCCGGATCTCGCACGCCGGACTCTCGGTGCGCCCGTGGTCCCGTCCGGTGATCGCGAGATGCGCACCCATTCTGGCCCGACCCACTGCGGTCGCCTTGACGATTCCAGCCGTTGCGCCTGTGACCAGCGCGGTCTTGCCGACCATCATCCCGCTGCTCATGACTCTTCTTTCGGGAGGGTGTAATTGCCCGATGAGCGCCGCTTGCAAACCTTACTCGTGCGAGGTGATGGACCGCTATAGTTGCGGACCGAAATAGACTCCGGATGCTTTCAGAAAGACTCTAAGAGCCGATCTCCAACCTCATGGGACGCCAGCCCAGTGGCTCGTGCGCCAACCGCCGCACCACCGTCTTCCGGGGTGTCCCCTCACTTCCGCAGCGACGGCACCACTGATCCGGATCCACGATCCGGCAGGCCAGTACCGCATGGTCAGGTTCGATACGCTGCCCAACGGCCTCCAGGCAGAGCTCGTCCGACGCGCGGCTCCCGACTGCATCCTCACCTGTGATGAGCTGGTTCACCTCCGTGGACGGCCGTCCTGTCTCCCGGGACTGCCCGGTGCCGCAGGCCGCAGCTGAGAGCCTCAGTCGCGGCTGTGGGCTCGAGCTGCTGCGTGGGCCAGACGGCGGCCGACATCAATCGGTGACCGGGGGGAGCCGCGGAGGAATCCGGCCAGGGCCCCGCTGTAGGCCAGGAGCACTTCATCGGCCAGGTCCTGAGCATGTCCCCCGGCAAGCGGACGAGACAGGTGCAGGAGTCGGTCGGCGAGCAGGGCGGTGTCCCCGGCCAGCACGTCGCTGATCTCCTCCGCGGCCTCGGGGAGCTCGCTGGCCGCGGCCAGGAAGGCGCACCACCGTGACGGATGACGCCGGTCCCCCCGGTAGGAGGCGAGGGCGTCGAAGACCGCGAGCAACCGATCCAGGTCATTGTCGGCCGCAACGATGTACTGGTCCCAGACCGCCCGCCAGTCCGCCAGTCGAACCCTCAGCGCCTCGGCAACCAAGGCATCCTTACTTCCGAAGTGCGTGTACAAGGTGGCCGCCGAGACCTCCGCTTGACGCAGCAGCTCATCGACAGGCGTGTCCCGGATGCCGCGCTCGAACAGCACGCGATCGGCCGCCTCCAGCAACCGGGTGCGCGCAGGGATTCGCTGGGCCGTGGTCATCACACCAGTGTAGGGACCACCGGTTCAGAACGGGCGTTGTGGTGTAACATTACGACCGTTCTAGTGGTTCTCGGGGAGAGGTGCGATGCGAACTCAGGTGCTCCGCGACATGGCAGCTGATCGCGACCACCGCCGGACTCGTGCGCTGCAGCCCCGGGCTCTGATGGGCCATCGATGTGGCCCCACGCTCGGGCCGAGGGTACAAGCGGCTCCGTCAGTTCTCGCGCCGCAGCCCACCGATTGGCAGTCGGGCTGAGCGCATCTTGATGCCGATCCCGCTGAGGCCGGCAACGACGCCTGTGCATGTCACAGGATAAGGAGTAATTCATGACGCTCTCCGCGGGTGGCCGGATCGGTCTGGCCGGTGCGGCGGTGGTCGGGGTCGCCTTCGGCATGGCCCGCTACGCCTACGGCCTGACGCTGCCCAGCATCCGGGAGGACCTGGGGCTCTCCGAGCTGGTGCTCGGCCTCATCGCCAGCGCAACCTTCGCGGGCTACCTGGCGGGCCTGCTGCTCGCGGGACGGCTCGCCGCGCGGCACGGGTCGCGTGCCCCGACGACCGTGGGCGGGGTCTGCGGCGTTCTGGGGGCGGTGATCGTGACACTCGCGCCGTCGCCTTGGCTGCTCGCCGTCGGTGTCGTCCTGGCTGGCAGTGCCGGCGGTTGGGTCTGGGCGCCCTACTCCGACATCGTGACCCGTTCGGTGCCCTTGCGGCAGCAGCCCAGAGCGCTGGCGATCATCACGACCGGCACCAGCGGCGGACTCGTACTGCTGGGCGGGCTCGCCGCCCTGGCACTGCTGGGCTCCTGGCGCCTGGTCTGGGTCGGCATCGCTCTGGCTGCGGTGGCCGCCGCACTCGTGAACCTCAGCCTGGTGCCGAAAACCAGGCCGGATTCGCGCCCGGTCGCACGCGGCGGTGCCTCCTCGCTGGTCCGGGCGCTGCGCGTCCCGGGCGCCTACTCCGTGGTCTACTTCGCGGTCATCGTCATTTACTTCACCTACGCCTCCGACGTCCTCGAGCACGGCACCCTTCCGGCGGCAGCCGTCCCGGCGCTCTACGCCGCCATCGGCTTCTGCGGCATGGTGGGCGTGGCCACCGGGACCTTCGCGCGGCGGATCGGCAGCGTGCGGGTCGCCGCGTTGTGCCTGGCAACGGTCGGTGTGGCGCTGGCGTTGCTGGGGTTGGCCAGCGACTCCCTGATCGCAACGGCGGTCTCGGCGTGCATCTTCGGCGTGGGGTACATGACAGGATCGGCGGTGCTCGCAGTTTGGACCGCCGAGCTGGTGCCCGAGCGCGCCGGCGCGGCGTTCACGGCCTGCCTGGTCGTAGGAGCCCTCAGCTCTGTCGCAGCACCGGCTGTGGCTGGTGCGGTGATCCCCGGCCTGGGCCTGGGTGCCCTGCTCGTCCTCACCGCCGCGGTGTCACTGCTCAGCGGCGTGGCGCTGATTCTGCACGGGTCCTCCCGAGGGCCAGCGGTCGGCGACACCAGGTCGTGAAGATGCGAGCCCTGCTCGTCGTCGAGGTACACACCATGCATTGTGATGAGCCCCGAAACCGACGTGCTGAAACCCGACTACCTACCCCCTGGCCACCCATCACGGCGGGTCAGGTCAAGCACCTCGTCGCATGGACCGGGCAGCCTTGAAACTCGCGGTCATGCCGCACCAGGTCAGGTCCCCGAGTAGCTCGATGGGCAGCCTCTTGCTCGTATCAGGCATTTCTATGCCGATGATCGGACCAACCCTGGCTGCATCGAGGTTCACCGTTCACGGGTCGTCATCGCCGTCCACGGGAACGGTTCGAGCCACACCGCCCACTTCCATCTCGGGGCCCAGGAAAGCGCAGGCAGCGTCGCCCGTGAGGTCATAGGTCACCCGCAGCGTTCGGGCCCATCCACGTTCCCACCAGGCCGGAGCGCATGCGCCTGGTCCGAGACGACGTCGACCGGCGTGTCCAGCTGCTCGCCAGAGAGCTCGGGGTCAGCGGCCGCGCCCTCACCGCCTCACCTTGAGAACCAGTCAGGACTCTCCTGGGACCTTTCCACGGAAGGGTCGCTGTCCTCGACCAAGAAAGACCGCGGCGAGTGCTGGAATGGCCGAGGCCGGGCGTGATGCACTGAGATGCCGCTTCCGGCACGGTAGTGTTGGCGCCACCTAGGCGTCAACGGCGTGACGCTCGTGAGTTCCTTCTTCATTCGGAGGCACGTCATGTCCAAGACCTTCCAACGCGTCATCGGTGTCGTCATTCTGCTCGGCGCGGGGGCCTTGAGTCTCCCGGTGACGGCATCGTTCCTGGACGGTCCGGGGACTGAGAACTGGATTCTCCCAGTGCAGGCGAGTCTCATGGCAGTTATCGGTGCGGCGTGTGGCCTTGCCCTGCCAGCCCTGGCGCCGACCGGCGCCTTCACTGCTGTACGGGCGCTCATCGGTGCCGGATGGGGCTTGCTCGCGGGCATGGTCGGCCTACTCACCTTCTGGTTCCTGCTCAATGGGCTCGGGGGCGCCTGACCGCTCCTTCACTGGATTGCGCAGTGACCGAAAGGGACCTGGACCTAGCCTGCCGCGACCTGAGCGCATGGCTGCGACCCCAGCCCGGGGCAGGACCGCCCAGAAAATCACCGGGGGGATGGTCTCCAGCATGGATTCCCTTCGGCAGCCGTCTGACTATCGGCGTGGGCATCCCCGTGCTGGGCTTGGAGGGCCGAGGGAGAACCCTCCGACGTGCGTCGTCGCTACCCCGGCCAGGCCGGTCATCTCAATGAACTCGCTGACCCGTGAGGCCTTGATGTAGTGAGTGACGGTGCCCGACGTCGGCCGGTCCCGGGCGCGATCGTGAAGGTGAAGGAGTGCACGGCGGCGGTCTCGCCGCAGCGCCTAGTGAGCTCGTGCGCGGGGCGGGCAGTCATGCCTGCCGGGGTGTGCGGAGCGGCTCGCTGTCGAGGCTGGCAGCCAGGGTCGCCGGTGATGCGGTGCGGCGGGGCCAGGTCCAGGCGGAACGCAGGATGAAGACCAGGAGCAGCACCTCGAGTCCGATGGAGAGGCCGTAGAAGTAGAAGTAGGTCCAGGACTCCCCTGCTGCGTTGACTATCGAGACGGGGATGTAGAGCGCTGCCACGACGAGGTTGATGGTGCGGCTGAGACGGGCAGGCAGTGTCGTCGAAACCAGGATCATGAGGATCGGGATCGCCATGAGCGTGAGCGAAATTGCGACAAAGGTTGGGCCGATGTCGAACTCGTAGACGATGCCGGCCAGGATGTCATCGACGACGCCGGGCTTGTACAGGGCGAGGTAGTCGACGTAGATGTAGAGGAACATGAAGCTCGTCCATGCTGCTGCGAGTTTGGCCTGCACGGGCATGCGCAGATCTTCCAACCTGCTCCGGGACGGCGGATTCTCTCGTGGGATGTGGGATTGAGGCGTTCTCATCACGATGCTCCTTGGTTAGATTGGGTGGGTGTTTCCACCTTCACGGATGCCGGCGGCGGGCACATCAGCCCCGGAGCCTGATTCGACCTGGCCGTTGGTACAGCCGAGCTCCTGTACTTTCGGCGGATGCACCGAGCACGCGGGCTGCCTAGGCTGATCAGATGGCCACCAACGCACTTCGCTCGCTTTGGGCCGAACCTCGACCCGCGAATGCCCCGGACCGAGGGCCGCGGGACTGGGCCTTGGTCGCTGTACTGATCTGCTGGTCCCTGTTGGAAGTCGTGCTTCGCCAGGACCTGGCGCCGCTCCCGCTGCTGCTGCTCGCGGTGCTCGCGGTCCTCGGCCCCCTGCTGTGGCGACGCACGCACCCGCTCGTCGCGGTTGCAATCTCCTTCGGCACGTTGACGATCGTCGACATCGTCAGAATCCTCACCGGGTCTCAAGGTGGCCTGCTGAACAGCATGTCGGCGGTGCTGATCCTGGCCTACGCCCTGTTCCGGTGGGGCTCCGGCCGGGAAGCCGCGCGCGGCCTCGGCGTCATCCTGCTCTGGCTGGC
Source organism: Nesterenkonia sp. YGD6 (assembly GCF_022565895.1). Lineage (NCBI taxonomy): Bacteria > Bacillati > Actinomycetota > Actinomycetes > Micrococcales > Micrococcaceae > Nesterenkonia > Nesterenkonia sp. YGD6. The sequence continues at coordinate 169,359 of NZ_JAJOYY010000004.1, forward strand.
CATCACCTACCTCGCCGACCCCATGAGCCTGGCGGAGACGGTCGCAGGGTATGCGTTCTTCCTGTTCGCCGCCGCGCTCGGCGCCGCGATCCGCTATCGCACGAAGATCCACATCCGCGACATCGACCAAGCCAAGTCCCGCGAACGCGAACAGCTCGCTCGTGAGCTCCACGACACCGTCGCCCACCACGTCTCGGGCATCACCATCCAGGCCCAAGCAGGACGTGCCAACGCGGCCTCCCACCCCGAGCGTGCCATCGAGGCCCTGGCTACCATCGAAGACGCAGCGACCCGCACCCTCACCGAGTTGCGCGCCATCGTCGGCGTGCTCCGCGCCTCACAGGACACCGAGTTCGCGCCGCAGCCCGGCGTGGCCGAGGTCGAGCAGCTCGCCACCGATGGCCAGACTCGTCCCTGCGTCAAGGTGACGCTCTCCGGCGAGTTCGATGACCTCAGCCCGGCAGTCGGGGCCGCGATCTACCGCCTGGCCCAGGAGTCCATCACCAACGCACGACGGCACGCGCGCCACGCGACCCAGGTCACCGTCGCCATCACAGGCGACGCCGACCAGGTACGGCTGACCATCGACGACGACGGCTCCGCCGCGGGCGGCCGCGCCCCAGCGGGCTTCGGCCTGGTGGGCATGCGGGAACGCGCTTCACTGCTCGGCGGCACCTTCCACGCAGGCCCCGCCGCCGAGCGGGGCTGGCGGGTAGAAGTGGTCCTGCCCCGAACCGGGACGCCACGATGAGCATCAGGGTCCTCATCGCCGACGACCAGCCGATCGTGCGCACCGGGCTGACGATGCTGCTCGACGCCCAACCCGACATCGAAGTGGTCGGCGCGGCCGCCGACGGGCGCGAGGCAGTCCGCCTGGCCCTCCAGCTGCGCCCCGACGTCGGCCTGTTCGACATCCGCATGCCGCTGATGGACGGCATCGAAGCCACTCGACGCCTCGCCGGCCCCGACGTCACCGACCCCCTGCCGATCGTGGTCATCACCACCTTCGACCTCGACGAGTATGTCCACGGGGCGCTCAAAGCCGGCGCCCGCGGGTTCCTGCTCAAGGACGCCGGACCCGCCCTGCTGACCCAGGCCATCCACGCCGCCGCCGACGGAGACGCACTGATCGCTCCCAGCGTGACCGTCCGACTGCTCGCAGCATTCGCGCACGCACAGACCTCACCACCGAGGCAGCCGATAGAACCGCTCACCGCCCGCGAGGAGGAGGTCCTCGTGCCTGTAGCCCAAGGTCACACCAACAACGAGATCGCCAGCGAGCTTTACATCACCCCAAGCACCGTCAAAGCCCACCTCGCCAGCCTCATGCGAAAAATCGGCGCCCGAAACCGCGTCGAGGTCGCCATGTGGGCCCACGAGACCGGCCGAATCTGACGCCGCGAAGGTTCCCGGCGCAGATCCGAATGCTTCCCAAGCCCATCCGATGTCGCTCGAATCAAGGAACAGCGGTCGCCTCCAAACCGTCTTCATCCAAGGTGAAGACCACGGTGCCGTGGAGATCAGTGCGGTAGACCGCGGCACCGAGGCCCTCCAACGTGCAGATGATCTCCGCAGCGGGATGCCCATAGGTGTTCTCCTGAACTTCAGAATTCAGAATCTTGGGACTGCCACCATGGGGAAGGACGGGTGGACGGCGGCAGCCTGGCGCGTGCAGTAGGAACCGTCCGACTTGCGCGGAATGCTTGATACCAGCTCGGTGCACCAAGCCCGGTGTGCCTCGTCGAACGGGGCGTCCCTGTTGCCCTTGAAGTGAGCCTCATTGACTTCGGGAGCACTGTCGGTGGCGCGGCGAGATCCTCGCCTGGACGGTCCTTTGTAGACGTCGTCTGGCCACACCTGCGCATTCGGCTAGTCGCGCCGACCTTGAACCACTAGACGGTGATCAGATGAGCGCGTAGACCCGTGACGGGCTCGCTGTGCCGTCCACGATGGGCAAAGGAGCTACCACCAGCATCGCTCCTACGGTTGGAAGTTTGTCCAAGTTCTGCAGCGAGGTGATTCCATACTTGTCATTGCCCAGCAAGTGATAGTGGACAGGAAATGGCGGGTCCAGTTCCGCACCGCGACCGGCATCGATTCCGACCGTTTCTACTCCGATGCCGGAGAGCGAAGTCTCCTCTGCGATCCAAAGGGCCGCCTCTGCCGAGATCCCAGGAGTGTGTGAGCCGGTGTCGTCGGCGTTGAGGAACGACTCCTGATCTTGAGAGAATCGGTCCCACCCGGTGCGCAGGAGCAGCCAACCGTTATGTGGCAACGGTCCATTCTCGGTCTCCCAGACACGAATATCGTTGATCTGGAGCAGGAAGTCCGGGTCATCTTCGACCTGCGCCCTGACATCCAGCACCGCGGCAGGGCCGATCAACCGTTCAGGCGGGATAGAGGATACATCGTGACCTCCTCGTCCTGACACCCAGTGAACCGGGGCATCGATATGGGTGCCGACATGCTCACCAGTGTGAATGTTGTGGTGTTTCCAGAACGGCCCCTGTGCGTCGTACTCAGCGACCTTGTCCAAGCGGAAGTCGATCAGGTTGACGAAGGGTTCAGGCAGCTTCAAGGTAGGAGTTGAGGCGGACAGCGGATTTGTGAGATCGACGATGCTGACGGATTTGTCGAACAAACCGGCGATCAGAGCATTGACTGCAGTCACTTGGCTATACCTTATTCTCGAGAGTTGATCTGCGGTGAGTGTATCGGAGCTTCAGTGCCCCTTGAAAGCTTCTGCCAGCCACCATGAACCTCCATCGTCTGCGATTTTCGCGTCGATTACCACCGGACAATTGGGGTCAGACGAAACCCATTCACGCAGGGGTTCGAGGTCTTCTGTGGAGCGTACGGTGATACCTGTGGCGCCGAATCCTCGCGCAATGGCAGCAATGTCTGTGTCTGGAAAAGTCACCGTTGTCAGGTCCTGGTCTTCTCCGAAGTGGTGTACCTCAGCTGAGTAGGCAGCATCGTTGTAGACCACCACCACCAGTGGCAGTTGAAGGCGCACGGCAGTTTCCAATTCCTGGACGGCCATAAGGAACCCACCGTCACCTGTTCCCAGAACTGGCATCCGGTGAGGTTGCGCCAGTGCTGAACCAATAGCGGTGTATAAGCCCAGCCCGATCGATTGGAAAGCCTGCGTGAAGCAGAAACCGAACTCGTCGGGGACGTCGAAATATTGGCTTGGGTAACCCATGAAGTTGCCGGAGTCGATGCTGACGATGCGCTCAGCAGGAAGAATCCGATTGATCTCCTTGGAGAGCTCGCGCGGATCGACACTCTGTCCTGGAGTGCCCAAGACCTCGGTCGGCGTCTGATCCCAACGCGAGAGAGTCGCAATGCGTTGTCGCACTTCAGTGGTGCGGTAGCGGGTCCTCTCCCGACCATCGAACGCTCCCAACAGTGCCTGGGCGACGCCGGCAGCACTCCCAAGGACCGGTATGTCGACAGGACGCTGTGCACCGAGTGCGGAGTCTTCCACGTCAATCTGAGCAACCACGGTGTCACGACCGATGAGCTTCCCATGGCGCATCGTCCACATGTTGAGCGCGCAGCCGAACGCTACTATCAGGTCGGCATCACTGATCAACTCTGCGGTCAAGGGCGAGGAGAAGCCGCCAGAGATGCCGAGGTCGAAGTCGTCCCCATGGAACAGCCCTTTCGCCACGGCACTGGTGGCCAGCAGGGCTCCAGTCGCCCGGGCCAGCGCTGCGATGTCCCTCTTCGCGCCGCGTCCGCCGCGCCCTGCCACGAATACCGGCCGCTCGCTGTGAGATATCGCCTCGATGAGTTTCTCGAGGTCCCCCTCGGAAGGCGCGGTCTCGGGTCGTGGCTCAACGGTGAGGTGGGGAATCTCTCCGATCGCCTCGGATGCCTGGACATCCAGGGGCAGGTTCAAGACCACCGTGCGACGGTCCCTCACGGCTGTCCGATAGGCCCGCAGGGTGTCGGTGAGAGCGGATTCTGCTGAATGGACCCGGTCGGGTTCTGCGAGCAGAGCGCGGGCGAAGTCCCTCTGGTCCATTGCGAAATTGGAATGGACCTGGGCAGCGGCGGTCTCAGCTGCCAGCACGATCATGGGAGTGCGTGACTTGGCGGCCTCACTGATTCCGGTGCCGGCATTGGTCAGGCCGCACCCCTGATGGAGGCTCAAGACGCTGACCTGTCCGCTCATTCGTGAATAAGCATCCGCCATCGTCGCCGCACCGCCCTCATGCCTCGAAGCGGTGAACGGAACCCCCGCGTCACGCAAAGCGTTGGTGACGACGAAATTGCCACTGCCAACTACACCGAAGGCATGGCCGACACCGAGGCGCGCCAGGTAGGCGCCGACCTGTTCTGCGACGGTCATCATCTGCTCTCCTAAAACGTTGGAATCACCGGTGTACCTTAGCTGGCTACCGGTGCACAAGACGCCTTCCGAGCACTATCTGTGGCAGGTTGGGTATTGCGTCGAAGGCTTGTCAGGTCACGTCACGGTGTCGAGGATTCTCTTATCGGGGGTTCCGGCCCGCCGAATCACGTCCTGGACCACTGGCCAGTGGGTGCTCTGGTCCAAATCGGGCCTCAACCACGCTGGGCCGCCCAAGAAACTCTGGACGGCTCCTTCGCCCAGACGGAGTTCTTCGGCTCGACGAAGTGACGTTATCGGAGCCAGTGCCACCTGGGGGCATCCGCAATGTGGTGGTTCATCAGCTCACTCAGTGCATGCTCTACTGCGTCATGCGTCTGATCTGGCTGCCCCGGTACGCGCGGGTCCTCCGCTGAGATCACCTTCCAGCCGTCGGCGGCCAGAGCGTGTGCCATGTGACTGGCGTGCTGACGGTCTACATGTGCCTTCCAGAACCCTCCGTGCAGCAGGACGGCCGATCCCAGCTCAGGTCAGGGTGTAGCAACGGCCTGAATCGTTCAGTATCCAGCAGCGATCTGGTGATGCGTCGGGCGAGATTCCGGATCCGCAGAGCCCGTGCCCGCAGGTACTCGAGCCTGCCGTTGATGACTGTGGGCCGGTTGGAAGTCCCCGGCCTCTCGAAGTAGGCCAGGATGTCAGCAGCCCGACGATGGAACGCCCGGCCTACGTCTACCAGTTCATGCAAGTGCCGCGGTACGCCCCCGATTGATCAGAGTTCTGCAGCACAGTGCGTGCAGTGCCGAACAGCCACATCGCCACCCACAGCTGAGGAGCTGTCCGCCGCACTGGCTGAGTCCGCCGCGCCCCCGATCTGATTTCGTCGATTCAGCGTCAGGCGCAGGCTCAGGGCTACGTAGTAGAGCATGTAGCCGCCGGACAAGGCGATCAGCCACAGGCTCGGTGAGGGGTACTGCACAAGAATCAGCGCGTACAGGCCCAGCCACAGCATGGTGAGCGTCATGGTCAACCACCACGCGGTCTCGGTTCGGGAGGGGTAGACGTATTTGATCGGAACGAAGACGAGCACTGTCAGGACAAGCAGCGCGGTGGTGGTCGCGGCAGTGCTGGCGCCGAGCACGATGAGGTAGAACGCCGCAATGTTCCAGTAGCTGGGGAACCCGACGAAGAAGTGGTCGTCGGTCTTCGCGTCGCTGCGGCAGAACTGATAGCAGGACGCGAGCAGAGGCACGGAGGCCACAACGCCGCCGAGCCAGCCGCCCGGCAGATAGCCTGCGCTCCACAGAAGCACCATCGGTGCAAAGGCGTAGGTGATGTAGTCGATGATGTTGTCCAGCAGCGCACCGTCGAAGCCCGGCACCACCTCCTTGACGCGGAATCGGCGTGCCAGAAAACCGTCAGAGCCGTCGATGATCATTGCGGCGAGGAAGAGCCACAGCACGACCTCGACTTCACCGGCATAGGACATGTGCACCATCAGCAGCGCAAGGACCACACCCAGCGCGGTATAGGCATGGACCGACATCGCCCTCAGGCGTTGCCACGAACCGGATTGAGGTGCAGACATGGCCTCACCCTAGTCTGCTCAATCTGCCGGCGGCCACATCGGTCTGGCGCATCATCACAGCGGTAAACGGTGGTCTGTTCGCATCGCTGGATGTCGCCCCCGCTGGACGAAAGACGGTCTCGACGGATCCCTGTCCTATACGGTCTCCGGTCCGTAGCAATCGCCATTGCATGGGGTCCATGACGGTTTGGTCCCCGACGGAGACTTGCGGGGTGCGCTACACACCCCAGATGGCGGTGAAGCTCATACTGCTCACGAGACAGGTTCGTGGACCGTCGTGGAAAGGGAACGCAATGCCCAGCGACGCCGTCATGCCGTTCGCCCACCACCGCACTCGACCCGCCGAAGCGTTCTTGCGCCACGGCTCCCGTGACCAGCATCCAGCCCGCCAGCAGTGCAACCTCGAATCCCACGATTGCAACCGTCACGGCAGCCAAACAAGGGGATTCCAGGTGTGCCACCTGCGGGTACTCCTCGGCGAGGCCCGCGGCGATGCGTGGAACCACGATGACTTGCGCGATGAGGGCTCCCAGAGCCAACGCTCCCTGAGTGATTCAGATGCCGAGAAATTCTGACCTGGTCATGCCTAGACGCTCCTCATACTCCTCCTAGTTCTGCGCACTAGCAGTGGCAGGGTTCTCTGGTTCATCCGCTGGAGAACCTTTGCGAGAACCCTTGCCTCTCATTGCAGCAAGGCCGCTGCACTGCTGGACCAGGCTGGTACAGGCCCGGTGACCGCGGCGGTTGCCCATCGCGCGGTGTCAACAAGCTCGTGGCTGAGACCAGCTTGTCCGCCCTTGCGACGCTCCCACCGGTCTAGGCAGGATGGAACCGCAGGCTCGGTCACGTTTACGGCGAAGGGTGGGCCGCGATGTTCAAGTCCGTTACCTATGATCGCGTCGCGGCCATGTCGCGGCAACCTGGTCGCGTTGGAAACCGTGACAATCTGGAGCTGGTCCGCCTGGCCACGCTCGCCGCCTCCAGCCATAACACTCAACCATGGCGTTTCCGCGTCGGTGAGCAATTCATCTCGATCCAACCCGACCGCACCCGCCGATGCCCAGTGGTGGATCCAGCAGACGCACACCTGTACCGAAGCCTGGGCTGTGCCGCAGAAAACCTGGTACATGCCGCTTCGCTCCAGGGCTATGCCGCGACGGTGAACTACGACGACGTAGCCGACGCGGTGGTGGTTTCGATAGATGCGGCGCCTGGTGTACCGGCGACGGAGCTGTCGAGGGCGTTGGTCACCCGCCAATGCAACAGGGGGATGTATGACGGGACTCCGGTCATTCCCGAGCATATCGCCCTCCTTATGGGAGCCGGCACCGGTCGAGAGGTGCGTTGCCTGATTCTCACCGAGACAGCCGAGATCTCCGCCGTGTCTGAACTGGTCGAGCGGGGAAACCTTGCGCAACTGACTGACGGGGCCTTCCGCGAAGAGCTGCTCAGCTGGCTCAGGTTCAACCCAGCGGCGGCCCTGAGGCAACGTGATGGTCTGACGGGCCGGGTGAACCGGCAACCACCGCTGCCCACGGCGATCGGCAAGACCATGGCTCCTGTGCTGATCAACGCGGCCGCGCAAGCCAAGGCTGACAGCGCCCGGCTGGCGTCCTCCGCAGGGGTGGCGATATTCCTCGCCTCCACCGACACCAAGGAGGCATGGGTCGAGACCGGTCGCGCTTACGAGCGGTTCGCCCTGCAGGCCGAGCTCCTCGACATCCGCTCGGCGTTCCTGAACCAGCCAATCGAGGTGCCTGCGCTGCGCGACGAACTCAGGGCCCTCCTTCACATCACTGAGGAGCCACAGCTCCTGGTCCGGTTCGGACACGGTTCCAGGGCGCCGTACAGCCTTCGCCGTCCACCTCGGGAGGTGATCGTCGACTGACACGCTGGACGCCGGGACGTGCTCATCTCGCCGACCTGCCTGGCGCGCGGGGTCGTTCTCGTGCTCGTAGCGGAGTCTTGTCGGCTCTTCGCCCCACGTCTGGAACTCGCCGCCAGGAGCGTGATCGCACGCCATCGTCATGAGCGAGGTCCTTGGCGGGCAGGCAGTCGATCCCGTGAAGCCGGTCCGGCCGCTGCGTGCGCGTCATCACGGCGTCGGAGGAGTGGGAGGAGCCGCAGCACGGCCGTGAGGAAGAGGATGACCGCCAGGGCAGCAACCACGAGAGCGAGGTCGGGGGCCCAGGTCCACGCGCTGGCCCAGCCGAGGGTCATCAGTAGGAGCACCAGGGCCGCAGCCGTCACCGTCCTGGTCGCGACCCCGACTCCCCGCCATACCCGGCGTCGTTCACGGCTGGAGGTGCCCACGGCCCGGGAGGCTCGCAGCAGCCCCCACAGGGCGAGACCGAGGGGAATGAGCACCGCGAGGTCGAACAACAGGTAGAAGCGCTGAAAGGACGGCAGCTCCAGGACAGGCTGGCCCAGGGCGGCGTGGGCGACGTTGCGCGTCACACGGTCGGAGATGAACGGGTTCCCGGGCACGGGGCTCTCGTTGGAGGCGTTGACCACGGTCGCGACCGCGACGTCCTCGGCCGGTGAGAAGAGCAGCAGAGTCGAAGTGTCCGGGGTGTTCCCGGGGTGGAAGACCACGTCGTCTCCCCACGGGCCGCCACGGAACCAACCCATCGCGTACTGCGAGGCCTGCCCGTCGGCCCACGGGCCGAGGTGGGCGTCCATGGCCGGCGCGAGCATGGTCTCCAGTGCCTCGGCGGACACGATCCGGGTGCCGTCCGCAGCGAGCCCACCGGCGAGGTACATCGCAAGGTACCGGCCGAGGTCCTCGGCCGACGAGATGAGATAACCGGCCGCCAGGGTCGCCTGCCGCTGGGTGGGGTCGGTCGCCACCGGCAGTCCGAACCAGAATCGGTGCCCGCTGCTCAACCCGTCGGCCGCCGCCGGCGCGGAGGCGACGTGGCTGTGAGTCATCTCCAGCGGGTCGAAGATTCGCAGTTGGACGTAGTCCCCATAGGTCAGACCGGAAACCCGCTCGACCACAAGCCCGGCAAGCACAAAGTTGACGTTGGCGTACGCCCACCGCTCCCCCGGCGATGACACCAGCACCGCCCCGGACACTTCGGCGACCGCCTCCTCCGGCGTCCCGTCCGCGGCAGACGCCAGCAACGGCCCACCCGTCAGGTCGTCCAGACCGCTGGTCTGCTGCAGCAAGTGACGCACCGTGATCTCGTCGACGGGCTCCCCCGGCGCCAGCTCGAACTCTGGCACATACTCACGAACCGGCGCGTCGAGCTCGACCTCACCAGAGTCGACCAGCTGCAGAACCGCCAACGCGGTGAACGACTTGCTCGCCGACCCGATCACGAACGGGGTGGCCCCAGTCGCCGCACGACCCGCACCGGCATCGCCCACACCCCGAGCCTGCACCCGTCCACCAGAGACAACCGCCACAGCACCTCCGGGGATGCCGACCTCCTCCAGCTGTTCGCCCAGGACGTCCTCGGCGCGCTCGATCGAGCGCGCAGCCTCATCCACAGTGTCACGCACCCCTCCCTGCGACACGGCGACAGATGTCGGCGCTGGCACCATCAACAGCAGCGCGGCGGCGACCGGGGTCAGCACCCTCAGCCAGAACCGAGACACTCGGACGGTCATGACCTCCCCACCCCGGCGAACAGTGCCCCAGGTCTGGCCGCGACCCTCACAGCTCTTCCCGCGGACTCCCTGTCGGTTGTCGAGATCTGTCTCATCGGGCGCGGACCGGTTCGCCGGCCATCAGCCATTGGCTCAGGTCGGTCTGCCGCTTGTCGAGGTGGGTGCCGTCGTACCGCCCCTGCCGTCGGTCACCGATGATCCGGCCGTCGACCATGGACAGGACGCGCTCGGTGCGGGCGGCGACCCGGGGGTCGTGGGTCACGATCATGAGGGTCATGCCGTCGTCGTTGAGCTCGGTGAGGATGTCCATGATCTCGGTGGCGGCCGCGGAGTCGAGCGCGCCGGTGGGTTCGTCGCCGAACAGGATGGTGGGGGAGTTGATCAGGGCGCGGCAGATGCCGATGCGCTGCAGCTGTCCGCCGGAGGCCTGCGAGACGTCGCGGTCGGCCAGGTCCGCGACACCGGTCCGGTGCATGAGCGCCAGTGCGCGGTCGTTGAGCTCGGTGCGTGGTGCAAGTCCGGCAAGGTAGGCCGGCAGGATGATGTTGTCGAGCAGGCACAGATTCTTCAGCAGGTGGACGTGCTGGAAGATGAACCCCATGCTGGTCAACCGCAGGCGGGCCAGCTCCTTCTGCTTCATCGAGGCCAGGTCCTGACCGGAGAAGGTGACGGTGCCGGCGCTCATGGTGTCCATGCCACTGATGGTGTAGAGCAGGGTGGACTTGCCCGACCCCGAGGGTCCCATCACGGACAGGTACTCGCCGGCGCGGACCTGCAGGTCCACGCTGTGCAGCACGGTCCGTCCGGAGAAGGACCTGGTCAGTCCGGTCGCCTGCAGGAGGGGGGTGTCGGTGTTCATCGCGGTCGCCTATTCGGTGGTGAGGGTGGAGATGCTGGCCTCGGAGATGGAGCGGGAGCTGGCGCTGGTGGTGAGGGCCACGGTCGCGAGCAGGGCGGCGGGCAGGGCCAGGTAGGTGAGGAGGGGGTTGACCATGAAGTCGATGCGGCTGGTGCCCTGTCCGAGCGACTCGATGCCGCCGTAGACGAACTCGAACATGAGGTTGAACATCCTCTGGCCCAGGGTGTTGGCCGCCACGGTCCCGACGACGACGCCGATCAGGAGCACCAGCAGCATCCGGGTGAGGTACTGCCGCCGCAGACCGGCGTCGTCGGCACCGACCGCGCGCTGCACGGCGATCTGGCCGGCGTCGCGGGCCAGGAGCATCCGCACGAACAGGGCGGTCATCAGAGCGGCCAGGGCCAGCGCCACGGCGGCGGAGACGAGCGCAGTGATGGTGATCTGCTCGGCGATCGGGCCCAGGGTCTGGATCCGCCATTGCTCGATGTCCGCGACCGTGGCCGGGGCGAACTCGTCGGCGAAGGCGGCGGCCTTGTCACCGGCATCGGCGCCTGGCACCAGCTCGACACCGGCCATGTACCACATGACCTCGCCCTCACCGGTGGGCAGCACGGACTTCGACGTCGTCCCCCCGTTGGTGATGTCCTGGTAGCTCCCGACGACCGCCAGCTCCCGTTCCTGGGTTCCTACCTGGACCGGGAGGGTGTCACCGACCTGGCGCCCGGTCTGGTTCATCGCGAGCAGTGACAGCGCGATCTCGGTGCCGTCGACCGGTGCCCGACCCTCGGCATACGTCAGCGGGAGCAGGGTGTGGTTCCCGTTCTCCACGTAGAGGCTCGCTGTGTTCCCGTCCTTGTCGATGGTGTCGTTGCGGGTGGTGACCATCGGGGCGACGGCGCTCACCTCGGGGTCGGACTCCAGCCGCTCGACGATCCGTGCGAACTGCTCCGCCGAGGCGGGGTCCGCCTGCCGCAGCTCAATGCGCATGTCGACCTGGCCGGTACCCATGTAGTTGACGAAACCGGGGGCACTGGCCGTCGCGGCCGAACTGATAGGCACGATGATGATGAAGGTGCTCACGGCGAAGACGAGGAAGAGCAGCAGGTAGGTCGGCGCGCGGCTCACGACGTCCATCACACCGAGGCGGAGCTGCACCGGCATCCTCGAGCGGTGCAGCCGCATACTCGACCTGGACCGCCCGCCGGCGGACCCCGCGCTGAGCGCGGCCACGGCGCTGATCTTGTCGAAGCGGCGCAGCAGCAGGACCACGAACAGCACGAGCAGGGTCAGCACCGCCAGTGCGGCCAATACGGGGACCACCCAGTTCCAGACGCTGGGGACCGAGCCCATGTAGCGGGTGATGTTGCGGGTGAGCACAGGCGTCAGCACCAACCCGACGGGCAGGCCCAGCACCGTGGCGACCCCCGCCAGGAGGGCGTACTTGGTCAGGTAGATCCGTTTGATCCCGCGCCCGGGGGCACCGATGGCCTTCAGGACCCCGATCTCGCGGTAGTCCTGTTCGGCCGCGGTCAGGAACGAGAACCGCAGGCACAGCATCCCCACGACCAGAAGCAGCGCAGCCACGAGGATGATGACAGCAGCCACCATCCCGTCACCGACCATGGTGAACATGCGGAACGCTGCGGCGTCCACCATCTGACCCGCCGCCGGCATCCCCGAGTCCTGGTAGGCCTTCTGGAAGGTCGCACTCTGGCTCTCGGGGTCGTGCAGCCAGAATTCGATGAGCTGCTCCACCTGCCCGGTGTGCGCACGCACCTCCTCCAGGTCTGACGGTGACACCGCCAGCCGCTTGGAGCTGGTCACCGCAGGGTTCATGATCGAGTCGCGGGCGAAGCCGGCGATCACCAGCTCGGTGGCGAAGCCGTCCGAACCGGTGATCCGCACGGGGTCTCCCACATCCAGCCCCGCCTCCACCTGGTAGATGACCGGCAGCACGATAGTGCCCGGCTCCACCTCGAGGATCGGCTCGTTGTCCAGGTCGAGCAGCAGGTCCCGCTCCTGGTTCGGCACCACCAGCGAGTTCTGCTGGATGTTGTCGGTCTGGGCCACCCCGTCGAAGAACAGGTCCGACCCACCGATGCCCAGCAGCAGCATGGTCTGGTGGTCGGCCACCTCTTCCCGGCCGACCACCCAGGCGTCAAGCTGCTCCTGGTCGTGGAGGCCCGCATGTAGCTGCGCCACGTGGGGAGCATCGGCCTGGGTCATCAGACTGTCCGACGCTCCGACCAGCCGGACCAGGGTCCCGGCGCTCGCGGTCGCCAGCACCACTGCGAGCATCATCAGCAGAACGAGGATCAGGGTGACCCCGCGGTTGCGACGGTAATCTCGGAGGACCATGCGGGCGTACACGACGCCTCACTCTCTAGCGGCTTGTGAAACTAGTCAAGCACTCGGTTGGTCGGCCGCGCAAGACTCTTTCCCCGTGACCGATCGCAGCGGTGATGACCGGTAGCTGGACCGGCATCGGCCCCGCGACCTTCTGGCTCGTCACCATGGACCCGGCCGTCGGCAACTCCCCACAGGGGCATGGCCCCATCTCGGCCGAGAGTAATCTCTTCAGGCACCGTTGCCATCTGCGAGGGCCGTTGTGCCGGTGAGTACGTCGTGCTCGACGACGCGATGGGCTTTGCGGGGCTCCTCCAGAAGAGGGCTGTGTGCCGAGTCGTCGAAGACGTAGAAGCCCTTGACAGGGGCTTGCAGCTGCTCGAAGTAGTCCCTCGCCAGAGAGGTGGCACAGGTGTAGTCGTATTTGCCTTCGAGGAAGTACACCGGGATCTGCAGTGCTGGGACGGTGCTGCGTAAGTCGGTCCTGATGAACTGGTCCCACAGTCCGAAGCCCCGCGAGAACCCTCGGCCGCGCCACAGGTTCAGTTTCTCCTTCGGTGTGTAGCCGCGGAAGCGCCAAGAGGCCAGAAAGATGCCGGAGATGACCGACCTCATGTCGTGAGTGGTGCCGATCCCGAGGCTGTGCATGGCGGTGTCGCGGACCTTCAGGTAAGGGGTCGGCGTTCCTTCGGTCAAGGTGACCGGGCTCGCCTCAAGCGCGCGCACCATGCCCGTATCTCCACGTCGACGGTACTCGGTCAGCATGTAGTCGTAGGCGATCTTCTCGGACTCAAGCTGGTGGACCATCTGCGCCATGCCGAGGTAGGCCGCATACCGCTCTGGTGATCGTGCGGCGGCTTGCAGGGCGATGTGACTGCCCCAAGAGTGTCCGAGCAGGTAGATCCGGTCCTGTTCGAACCGGCCGCGCAAGTAGTCGGTCACCGCGATCGTGTCGTCGATGAACTGCTCGATGGTCATGGACTCGGGCGGGATGCGGGGGTCGTATGAGAGGGCTGCGCCGCGCTGGTCCCACCACACGATGGTGAACAAGTCCTCCAGGCCCGTCGGGTACTGCTGAGTGAGGGGGTAGTCGGGCATGCCTGGCCCGCCGTGCACCCAGAGCAGCACCGGATTGGTGGCGTCCTGGCCGCGGATGACCATGCCCTGGTGCACACCGTTGATGGGCACGGCACGCTTCTCGGAGATGCTGCCGGGGACCGTGCGGCCGTCGGCGTCTAGGAACGCCTCGGTAGTTCCTGGGCTCCACCACGCCAAGAGCCCCGTGACGGCCAGTGTCGGAACCAGCATCACGACCACTGTCCTTCTGAGTCCTCGTCGGACGTCCCACATCCAGTCCCCTGCGACGGGGGATCGTTCAGGGCTGCGCGGTCGAACCGTGAAGGCACGCGGGAGCCGCTTCATGGCGTCCCACGACCATCTGGCCTGTTCTGACCTGGATCGTGCCTGATCGCAGACGAGGTTGCGAACCGGGCCGGCGAGGAGCAGACGGGCACGCGAACGTCGGTCGCGTGAGAGGAGGCACTGAGTCCTGCCGTCCGGGAAGGGATCCCCTCATGCCCGATACCGGTGGTGCTCGTGTCACGGCTCCTGATAGTGCGAGAGCTGTAGCGGCATATGACGACGCAGTACATCGAGGCTCCGCCTCGTGGAGGCTCCAGACGGTCCGCTGCTCCCAAGTTCGGCGCCGCCACTCTGTACCGGACTTGCACGGCATTGATTCCCAGGGTGCTTCCAACCGCTCGACGACGACACGGAGCAGACGGTGTGACGGCGATGATCTGCGTCACCCCCGTTGCCTCTCGACAACTCTGGAACCGGGGACCAAGTGGAGCAACACGGGCGCAGGACCTGAACGGAGGCGCTCCCCATAGACCGCAGCGACCATGAGTGAACCGCCGACAGCGACCTGTCGCACGCGTTGCGGGTGAGCGGGAACTGCGAACACGGGACCTCCAGAGGGCGCCATGGGTTTGCAGCGGCGGGTCCCCTGCAGCCGATCTCAGCATGCGCCTCGTCCCGGTCCGCACGACAGGGCCTTTGGTCACTTCTGGTCGGGCCTTCGCCACTAGTGGTCGTCTGTGCGCCGTCGTACGGTGGTCGTGTCAGTCGAAGTCGCCCAGGATGCGGGGCGCGAAGATGGAGGATTGCCATGACTGATATGTGGGTCACTGAGGGGCCGAAACGGCAGCGCAAGCCCCACGTCGCCTCAGTCGTAGGCGCTTCCACGCCGCCAGCTCATGGTGTCCGGGACGGCCAGCCGTCGACCGCTGTGTCGGTCGTCATGGCCGTGCTCGTACCGGCCACCGCCGGACTGTTGGCTGCCGGGGTTCGGCTGGATCCGCCACTGCGCGGCCCCTCGCCGTCGGTCCCCGCCTGCGTGCTTCAAGGGGACCATCGCGCTGCACGCCGACGGCAGCCCCGAACTGCGCGGACGCTGCGAACTCGAACGTACCGAGGACCGGGTGACGCTCACGCTCGATCGGGTCGGAGCGTGGCGCACACGGCAACGCCGCCCGCTGCTCACGGCGCTGTTCCGGTTACCGATATTCCGCCGGTGGCCGATGAGCCACCGCTGGCTGGCGACGCTGGATCGCGCCGCACCCACGAGCTCCGGGTGGACATCGCGAAGGTTCCGGAACTCGTGAACGTGCGGTCCGGACACAGGACCAGGGAGGAACCATGAACCCACCGCACACAACTTCGGCCCGCGAGCAGCACGAAGGCGCTGCCTGGGGGCGCCGGGTCGGCACGGGCCTGGTCGTAGCGAGCGCCGTCTATGTGGTTGCAGCCTCGATGATGGGCCTGGTGTTCGCCTCTTCCCCACCGCCGCGGCTGCTCGAGGGAATGTACGACTTCGAGCAGGGCCGCGCGCTATACCAGTGGGGGTTCGTCGGTGCCTCGCTGCTCGCACCCGCGTTCGTCTCCATCGTGCTGCTTCTGGCAGCCGCGGCGGGCGTACCCCCGTCCTCGGTGCGCCGGTCGACAGCCGGTGTGCTCCTGGGCGCCTACGTCGCGTTCGCGACGCTGGCCTACACCTCCCAGTACACGTTCTTCCCCGACCTCGTCGACCGCGACCCCACAACCGCCGCGCAATGGTACTTCCACGACGTCGAGTCCATCCCCTACGCAATCGACCTCGCCGGCTACGCACTCCTTGGTGCCGCCGCACTGCTCCTGGCCAGCCTCCTGGCCGAACACGGTCGACGCTGGTTGGCTGGTTGGCTCACGGGGATGGGTGCGCTCTCCATCGCGGCATTCGTGCTGTACGCCGCAGGGACGGGCCCCCTCGCGGGCATCGTCAGCCTCACCAGCGCCGTGATGTCGCTACCGATCGCCACGCTCGCTTTCCTCCAAGGCCGCACCCTACGAGCCGACGGCACGAGACCTGGTCCCCAAGATGGGTCCACGGCGAGATCACCCGTCTAAGGGGTGGCACATGCTGACCAGCCCCGCGCACCCCTTCCATCGGGGCGCGCCACAGCTGCCCCTGACCGCCGGTGCGACGGCGAGCGCCATCGCGGGCACGAGTGCTTACCTCAGCACGTCCGGGGCCGTGGCGTACTGAGAGTGAACGACGGCCGGCGACGGGTAACCCACGTACGGGCTGGGACCTAGCCCAGAGCGTTCCGACCGGCGACCCGCCACAACCTGGCATCGGCCCGCCGCGGCGCTGCTCGCAAACACACTGAACGGCCGTGTGTGTTACTTGACGACCGGCACGGATTCAGCTTTTGGGAGCACCTGTTCTTGTGACGCGCCGAGTGCGGGGCCGGCCTCCTGCCCCCAGGCCGCGTGACCCCTGCGAGGCAGTTGTCCAGATGGCGGCACCAAGGAGGACGACGTTGGCGGCGGTGCCTGCCTTGGCGTCCGACCAGGAAGAGATGACCATGACTTGCGAAACGATCGCAGCGGGCGCCGCAAGCGCCGCCCACCAGCGAGGTGGACCAAGGGCGAGCGTCACGGCCGACGCAATGACAAGTGTGGCCGCGAGCAACCAGAACGCTGCAGCCAAGACTGAGATGGAGGAGCTCAGCGCCTCTACGTCGGCCCAACCGAATCCCTTGACCGCGCCGAGAAGGTGGATCAGGCCATGGAACCCAATGATCGCCGCGGTCACCCACCACCACGCTCCCTTCATGACAACCCCTTCCGCGGTCGAATCCTCAGCGCCAGGCGCGAGCCCTTGGCTCTGGATCATAAGGATCTCTCCTCGCGCCGTGAAGGGCCTTTGGTCAGACCGCGCACAGACGACATGGGTGGGCGCACCCTGACGGACCGCACGGTTCCCAGTTCGTGACATCGACCCACCTGGACGCCCTGATCACCACCGTCTCCCCGGCCCCGCTGGCCCGGTCGCCCACCGCATCTCATCGCAGGGTCAAGAGTGCAGCGGATCGCCCCAAGCGCGTCTCGCGCGGTAACTTGAGTACCGTCAGTGACGGAGGTCCTGGGTCCGTCCCGCACTGGCTCGATGAGAGGTGAGACGGGTGGCCAGAATCCACAACCGCACGCTGATGGTCTACGGCGGCCTGACCCTTGTCGTCCTGGTGGGGGCATCGGTCATCGGCCTCGGCAGGTACACCTTCGAGCGACGGATCAACGGCCAGATCGACGAGGTGCTGGAGTCCGGTGCTGCGGTCACCTTCGATCCAGTGTGCCAGGAAGACCTCGTGGGCCTCCCCGGGCCTGTTCAACGCTGGCTGCGGTGGTCCGGGGTGGTCGGCAAGCCGATCCCCTCCACGGTCCGGCTGCAGCAGGAAGGCGAGCTGCTCGTGGGTGACCTCGGCTGGCTCCCGTTCACCGCCGAGGAGTACTACTCGACGCAGCCGCCGGCCTTCGTCTGGAAGGCCAACACCCGCATCGCACCGGGCTTACCGGTGATCGGGAAGGACAGTTATCTCGACGGTCGCGGCGCGCTGGAGATGCGCGTGCTGGGTCTGGTTCCGGTGGCCCGTGATGCCGGGCCCGAGATGGACGAGGGCGACCTGCTTCGGTACCTGAACGAGATCCTGTGGTTCCCAGCCGGCTCCTTGATCCCCGAGATCACCTGGGACCCCATCGACGACGGCGCCGCCCGGGCCACCATGTCCTACTGCGGCGTCAGTGGCACGGCCACCTTCTTCTTCGACCGGGAGGGTCGGCCCACGAACATGATCGCTGATCGGTACGACCGTGACTACGGGGCGGTGTTGCCGTGGTCGACGCCGATGAATGCTTATGGAGAGTTCGACGGCGTCCGCGTACCAACCGAAGGCGAGGCGGCCTACTCCCGCGAGAACGGTGACTTCTCCTACATCCGGCTGACGATCACCGATGTCAATTACGACGTGCCGGAGCGGTACTGACTCAGGACGTGGACCTCGTGCCCGCCGACGGACATCCGGTGAGCCCGTCGGTCAGAGACCCGGCCGGTATCCGGCACCGGTCCGAGGCTGTTGCAGGGAACCGAGGCCGGTTGACTTCGGTGGAGGTCACCTTCCCGTGGGTTCTAGCCGGGCGCCTTGCTGACTTGGTAGCCTCGGCTCCGGAAGTGGTTGGCGGGTCGGCACGGCCGATGAACGGCGCCTGCTCACGGGCTTGCTCGGCCTGACACCTCGGCAACGCAGCTCACTCCAAGGTCGGTACGAGGAGGCGCTGCAGTGGGTAGCGCCGCTGGTGGCTCGCGTCGACCCGAAGGGGCGGAGCGCCAATGTGGAAAAGGTGTCAGATGCGCACAGCAGAACAACGCAACCTGAATGCAGTTCAGCGCACTGAGGCGTACCGCGAAGTCCTCATCGACTCCGGTGGGCTCCCGGTCGCGCTGTCGGTCTGGGACGCAGGGCCCGGTGCGCCCGCGGTTCTCTTCCTTCCTGGGACGATGACTCACCCGCTGTTCTACGAGGAGTTCCTGGACGCAGTGAACCGCGCCGGTGTCACCGTCGTTGGGCTTCACCCGGCCGGGCACGGGAAGAGCCCCCGGCTTCACCGCCGACACCTGACCTTCGGTGACCTCATTATGAACGCTGTGGACGCCATCACATGGATGCACAGCCAGTACGCGGGTGCACCCGTCATGGTGCTCGGATCCTCTCAAGGCGGAGTGCTGGCTCTGGCAGTGGCAGCTCGCGCACCCGGCGTGGCAGCTGTGTTCGCTCACAACGTCCTGGACCCGGCTCTGCCCGCCACTCTCGGGGTCACCCGGGCACCGACCTGGTTGTCCCCGGTGAACGGCGCCCTAAGGCGGGGCATCGGCGTCCTGGGCCGGGTCGCTCCCGGGGCACCCGTGCCGTTCGACGCCTACCTTGACGCGCGTCGGGTCTGTGGCAACCCCGAGGTCATCAAACGGTTCTACACCGACCCCCTCGGTCTGCGCTCCTACCCCCTCAGCCTGCTGGCCGAGATGATGACCAGCGAGCTGCCCGGCCCGGCGCGCTGCCCTGTCGTCGTCATCGCCGCGACCGGCGACCCGTTGTTCGACATCTCCTATACCCGCCAGGTGTTCCAACGGATCGAGGCCCCGAACAAAGAGTTGCTCGTCATCGACAGCGACGAGCACCTGATTTTTACCGAGTCCCTGGACGTTGTACTCCCCGTGCTGGTACCCAGGTTGATGGCCGCGGGGGCCGCCGGATCTGAGTCCCCTAGGACGTCGGAGCAGACGCGCCCGAAGGCGAGGTGAGCAACCTTCCTTCCAATGGCGGGGCCGGTCATCGCCGGCGTCAGCGACTCAGCCCACAGGGCGGCCTGCCCGCCGCGAGGCCAAGCCGAGACTCATGACGTCGCAAGCGTCCACCGCGTGCTACTCGTACACCCAATGACCCTCGGCTTCGTGTGTCTTTCAGAAGACTTGTCCATTCATCAGAGAGGCCGGCCGGCACCCACCTGGCCGGTGTCCGGCGCTGAACTCGGCCCACTGCGGAAACGTCCGTGATCGGCCCCGGCTCACAGACCCTCACCCATTCGGGAAGCGCTGCAGACAAGGCTGAGCAGACCCCAAGATTGGTGGGGGCATCAAACATCGATTCGTCCGCAGGACCACTGGGGATTCAGCTCAACGGGATCACCGGGCGCAGGAAGGTGCAGATCCGAAGGCTTCCCAAGCCCATCCGATCTCGGCTCGAATCAAGGAACAGCAGTCGCCTCCAAGCCACCAGCATCCAAGGTGAACACCACCGTCCCGTGGAGATCAGTGCGGTAGACCGCGGCACCCAGGTCCTCCAACGTGGCGATGATCTCCGCGGAGGGGTGCCCATAGGTGTTGTCCTCCCCCACCCCGATCAACGCCAGCGCCGGCCGGGTCGCCTCCAGCACCTCGGTGCCGCCGTTGGCCGCCCCATGATGAGCGACCTTGAGCAGATGAACACCTTCAGGGGCTCCCGTCCGGCGCAGCCACGAGGCAGCCACCTCCTCCTCCAGATCCCCGAGGGCCAGAAGACGCAGCGGCTGACCCGCGGAGCCCACCGCCCCCTCATCCAGCTGAGGATCCGCGATCTCGAAGAGCGCCACCAGAGAGTTGTCATTGGCCTCAGCGTGATGCGCCTCGGCGGCCCATATGGTCAGCCGCACACTGAGCCCCCGGGTGAACTCGAAGCTCTCCCCGACCTGGGGCCGATGCACCTGGCGGGCACCGCGTAGGTGTTGACTGCGGCCGAGAGCGGCAGCAGCACCGGGGTGACGAAGAGCTGCGCGGAGAACGCCAGGGCCAGCGGCGCCGCGAGAATCGCCGGCAGGAACGTCTCCAGCCGCTCCCGGATCCGGGTCCCGATCACCACGATCCCCGCCGTGGCGGCCGCGGAAAGCTGGAACGCCGGCTCAGTCGCGTAGAACGGATCAAAGACCAACAGGCCCAGCACACAGACACAGAGCAGCGAAAACGCCGCCCGTCCGCGCCCGGCGAAGAGCGACACCGCCGCGATGCTGCCCATCACCCCGGCACGGATCACACTGGGCTCCGGGTGCACCAGCAGCACGAAGAGCACCAGTCCGATGACCGCGACCGGAACAGTCGTCCATCGCGGAGCCCGCACAAGACGCACGAGCCCCATCAGCGCACCCATGACCAAAGCGCAGTTGGCGCCGCTTCCAGTTGCCGATTCGTATGTCTCGGATAGGGGTTTTACGACCGACGCGTCGGCTTCTGCGGGACACTCCCTTCATCGCGCTGGCAGCTGGACTTCTGTTTCCGAGTGCGCTGCAGATGAGGCTCGTCTTGCCCTAGTCGCGAGAAACCTGGGCGAGTATCCTATATCACATGTAGCTGGTGGTCCGTCGTGGGAACCAGTGAAGGAGGCAGTGATGCCCGATCTCGAAGGTGACGAGGTCTACGTCACCGTGGCGCAGATGGTCCCGTACGTGAACTACGTCGTGACGGCCTATAAAGCCCTGGAGGCCATCTACAACTTCGGTCGCGAGAGCAAGGTCGAGAAGGCGCTTCGAGAGTTGGACGAGCGGCTTACTCGGTTAGAGCAGTTCGTCACCGATCTTGATGAACGCTTGAGCGAGCTGGAGGCGAAGGTCGCCCAAGGTGAGAATCGAGCTCGCGTCCGCACGATGCGAGAGCACCAACTCTCCTTCAGTGAGCTTGGGCGCGACCTCACGAATCGACCCCAGGATGCGGCAGTCGTTGCGGCCAACGCTTTAGACCGGTTGCGCGCGATGTACCGAGACAACGATCTATGGCTCTGGAGCGACGCGATTAAGAAGCCAGATGACGCTCCGAGCAGTTGGCGCCCGGCGCCGACGCGATTCAAGGGACTCCCCCTCCCAATCTTCGCGTACGGGGCGATGATATGGGTGTTCTCAGCGCAGGAAGCCATTCGCGCAAGCGGCGATCGCGCGACTTACCGCAAGGGCGCCGACGAAGTACTCACGTGGGTTGCCACACGCGCCGAGTACGTCGAGTACCAGACTCCCCCCCAATCGCTGGCGGAGCGCTTCCGGCACGCGGTACGCGTCGAAATCATCATAAGCACCAGATACGTCACCCCCACCGGACGCTGCGACTACAGTTTCGTCGCCGTCAACGACATCGAACGGACGCGAAAGGGCCTGCGCGGAGTCTCGATGCACGTCGGTCGCCCCACGACCAGTACGTTCTGCACAGCCGACCCGCGGATCGCCGAAGGTGACGAGGCAATCCTTGAAGACGAGTTCCCCCAACTTATGACCTTGCGCATGCTGGAGGATGCTGTCACTAGAATCAAGACTCGGGGCACCCTCGTCGACCCATTTATAGGTCAGTTTCCGAACTGGACAGCGCACAGATTGACGTTGTATGGGATCCGGCCCAACGGCGATCTCCACCGCTTCCAGCTCGAGACTACGACTGCACTCACCGATCCTCCGAAAGTCACCCCGATAGGTGGGGTAGTTGGTACCGGCTGGCACAACTTCACCGAGGTCCACGGAACGTACGACAAGATCATGTATGCGTTCTCTGGTGACCGTGCAGTGAACTGGTATCGGCACGACGACGTCGGCAGAGGTCCAGCCGGGTGGTCGGGCCCCCGACGAATCCGAGCCCCATACGAATTCCCGCTGCTAGGGGAAGGACAATGGCACGTCAACGCTGGGGGCGGCAGCTTCATGCTTGTACGAACCTTCCATGATCCCCGTGACTTCCGCATCAAGCGTTCGCTCGAGTTGATCAGGCACCGGGATGCATCCAATGGCACAGGCTCGTTGGGCAAGAGCTCCATGATCGTTTCACAGTGGCGGTATTACCCCAAGTTCTTTGGCGGCGGAGAGGGCGTGCTCTACGGCATCGATGAGAGCGGCGACCTCTTCTGGCACCGCCACACGTCCTGGCCCAATCCGGGCACGGCTCTCGAAGGCCCACACAAAATCGGTAATGGGTGGAACGTCTTCGAACGTGTCTTCGCCCTGAACTCGGGGTTCATCGCAGGCATCTACCCGAACGGCGAGATGGCCCTGTACCACTTCACTCAATGGCGCTGGGGCCCTCGTGGTGCACAGCCAGTTTGGCGAGGACCAATCCGAGTACCTGGCACGCAGTGGCGAGGGTTCCAGACCATGATCCCGATGGTAGGGGATGCACCCGTGGGCGGGGTTAACTGATCGACTACGACGCGGTCTCGCTCGGTAGCCCTGTGCCTACTCCTAGTAATGGCAAGAGTGCCGCTCCGCGGCAGGTCGAGGGCTACCGCCGCTAGTTCTGTAGAACTCCAAACATGGTGATATGTCGATTTCCACCGAGGTGACGCACTCGTCACAACTCCCGAGCCAGATCTGACTCGTGCAGGATCCAGGTGCCGCTCGCCGCGTGGATGGCATTCGGGACATTGGCCCCGGTGATTTCGAGAACGGGTCTGCTGACGGTTTAGTTGACCTAGTGACGTGACCTACAGCAGACCCATGTTTGGTCTGTCAGCGGTAGCGCTCACAACTGAAGATTACTCGTTCAGAATGCGCGGACCACAGGATCATAGGGTGAAAAGAAGGGGAAGATCAGAATCCTTCCCAAGCCCATCCGATCTCGGCTCGAATCAAGGAACAGCAGTCGCGTCCAAGCCACCAGCATCCAAGGTGAACACCACCGTCCCGTGCAGATCAGTGCGGTAGACCGCGGCGCCAAGTGCCTCCAACTTGGCGATGATCTCAGCGGAGGGGTGTCCATAGGTGTTCTCTTCCCCCACCCCGATCAGCGCCAGCGCCGGCCGGGTCGCCTCCAGCACCTCGGTGCCGCCGTTGGCCGCCCCATGATGAGCGACCTTGAGCAGATGAACACCTTCAGGGGCTCCCGTCCGGCGCAGCCACGAGGCAGCCACCTCCTCCTCGAGATCCCCCAGTGTCAACACCCGCAGCGGCTCATCGACGGACCCGACCGTCCCTTCCGGCAGATCAGGGTCCACGGTTTCGATGAGCGCCACGAGCGAGTTGTCATTGGCCTCGGCGTGATGCGCCTCGGCGGCCCATATGGTCAGCCGCACACTGAGCCCCCGGGTGAACTCGAAGCTCTCCCCGACCTGGGGCCGATGCACCGGGATGCTCGGGGGCAGCTCCCCGACCGATTCCACTTCGGCTTCCACGTCCCAGCCGGTGCTGCCGGCATGCAGGATCAGCCCCGGCGCACGGTCCTCAATGACCCCTGGGGTCCCGCCGTAATGGTCGCGGTGTTCATGAGTGAGCAGCAGCGCCTCGACCGTCTCCACCCCCAGCTTCCTGAGGCACTCATCTGCCAGCAGCGGGTCCTCCCCCGTATCCACCACCACGCCGGCGGACTCTTGGGTGCGGACCACCAGCATGTCGCCCTGCCCCACATCACACAACGCCACCCGCCACTGATCAACCCCACGTGAAGGCACCAGCGCCGTCACCGGCAGCACCAGGGCCAGCATCGCCGCCGCAGCTACCGCCAAGAGGACCACATGCCAACGGCGGAACCGATCCACCAGCCCCCAGGCCAGCACAAGTGCGGCGAAGATATAGAGCACCACCAGACCCCAGCCCACCCAACCCTCCGGCCACGGAGCAGCGGCCTGCGGAAGCCCCGCCGCGACCCTGCCGATCATCCCGAGACAGGCCGCCGCCAACCCGCAGCACCACAGGATCGGCACCGCGACCCAGGGCAGGGTCGTGGAGATCACCGCAGCTAAGGTACCCGGCACGGTGATGAACGGCACGAACGGGGCGGCCAGCACATTGGCGGGCACCGCGTAGGTGTTGACTGCGGCCGAGAGCGGCAGCAGCACGGGGGTGACGAAGAGCTGCGCGGAGAACGCCAGGGCCAGCGGTGCCGCGAGAATCGCCGGCAGGAACGTTTCCAGCCGCTCCCGGATCCGGGTCCCGATCACCACGATCCCCGCCGTGGCGGCCGCGGAAAGCTGGAACGCCGGCTCTGTCGCGTAGAACGGATCAAAGACCAGCAGGCCGAGCACGCAGAGGCAGAGCAGCGAAAACGCCGCCCGTCCGCGCCCGGCGAAGAGCGACACCGCCGCGATGCTGCCCATCACCCCGGCACGGATCACACTGGGTTCGGGGTGCACCAGCAGCACGAAGAGCACCAGTCCGATGACCGCGACCGGAACAGTCGTCCATCGCGGAGCCCGCACCAGACGCACGAGCCCCATCAGCGCACCCATGACCAAAGCGCAGTTGGCGCCGCTCACCGCGGTCAAGTGGCTCAGTCCGGCGGCGCGCATCGCCTCGCTGAGCTCCTCTTCCTGGTGTGTCCGGTCACCGAGGATCAGCCCCGGCAGCAGCCCGGGGGCGTCGCCGACGGCGTGTGACGATGCGTCCGCCGTGGCAGAGCGCAGCCCGTTGAAGATCTGTGTGAACTCGGCGCGACCATCTGCGCGAAGCCGCTCCAGGGCCCCACCGAAGGGGAAGGCCACTGCGGTCTCGCGCTGACCTGGGTCGGTCGGGTTGAGCTTCACCAGTCCCTGGTAGCGCTGACCCGTGATCAGGGGCAGCACCTCCGCTGCGGACCTCGCGCCGGACCCCCGGGCAGGGCGTTCACCGGACTCCCCCGCAGCTTCTTCTCCGGTCTCAGGATCCGACTGCGCTGCGGCGTCCTGGATGATCACCACCGGGGCGTCCACGGGGACCGGGCGCTGCTCCCCCGGCATGGTCGCCGCCTCCACCATCGCGTGGGCCATGACCCGGTCGGCACCGTCGAACCCCGGGGTGGCCAGGATCTCGGGCTGCCCAGAGATCCGCAGCGTCACCATCACCGGTGTGTCACCCGCCACCGCCTGCGCCCATCCGCTCATCTGGTGCGCTCGGGCATCTGTCCCGGCCTGGAGAACGACGACTCCCGCCAGGACGCAGCAGAGCAGCACATGCAGCGCTACTGGAGCGGTCACGAGTCGATTCAGCAGCGAGGCGATCATGGTCAGCAGCACTCCTGCGCCGAGCAAGCACCATCCCAGCTGCAACGTTGGTTGCCAGGGAAGATGCACCGCCAGCAGGGCTGCGGCCCAGGCCGTCAGCGCGGCGGGAAGCAGCCGCAGATCCAGCGGTCTCGCGGTGGTCACCAGGTCACCAGACCTTCTACATCCGCCAGAATCACCGGCCCGATGCCGCTGACTCCGGCGAGCTCCTCCAACGAGCCGAAGGGGCCGTTGGTCTCGCGGTGGCTGATGATCCGCTCCGAGAGCGCCGGACCGATTCCGGGCAGCTCCTGGAGAGCCGTGGCATCGGCGGTGTTGAGGTTGATCAGGTCTCCGGTGCCCGACCCAGGCGCTGCTCCGGCCGCCGATCCAGGTGCCGCGCCCGCTCCTGTGCCCGCTTCGGCGCCGGGTGCCGTCCCTGGCGGGCCGGCGGGGTCCTGCCCGGCGGTCGGTGGACCCGTCCCGGCCTCGAGCTCCTCCGGCGTCGGCACCCAGATCACCGTGCCGTCCTGGACCGGAGCGGCCAGATTCAGACCACCCGGATCCGCCTTCGAGGTCATCCCACCTGCGGCCTCGATCGCCTCATGCACGCGCGCACCGGAGGGGAGCTCCACCACGCCCGGGGACGCGACCGCTCCGCCCACATGGACCACGACTGGAATCGATTCCGCGGCACCCTGCTGCGTATCTGCCGACCCTGGGTCGGCGGGGGCACCGGAGGGGTTCGGGGGCGCTGGCCCCTCGGCCTGCCCTGACATCTCCGTGGGGCCGCCTCCGGTCTGCGCCACCCCCTGCAGCGGTGGAGGTTCCGGCACGGGCGCCCCCGCCGGGCTGGTGCTGCTGAGCCAGGACACGGCCAGCCAGGTCAGCAGCGCGATGACGATCACCAGCACTCCGGCGAGCTTCAGCCGGATCCGTGCCGGGGCGGCGTGCTCAAGTTCGCGCTCCGCGCGCAGCCGCTCGCGCCGTGTCAGCTGATCCTCGGCCCAGACCTCCATGAGGCCACGCTAGAGCCGTTCTCAGCTCTGCTGCGCGGTGGAGAACCTGCTGTGCGCAGCGGGCCGCGGCGTCGTCGTCAGGCAGGAGTTGGGGAAAACCGTTCTGCGGAACGGTCCCCTCCGCAGCGTCAGGAGCCGGCGGGCAGGGCGGGATTCAACGACACCGCAAGCGCTCCGAGCCCGAGGTGGGCGCCCAGGGCGGGAGGAAGATCCACCACCGGCACCGGGGCCGCCGAGAGCGGGGCCAGAGCTTCGGCGAGCTCCAGGGCCTGTGCTGGATTGCCGAATCCGTGGACCCCCAGCCGCGGGGCGTCCATGCCGTGGGCGTGCTGCGCGACCCGGGCATGGAGTCGCTCCAGGGCGCGCGGCATGGTGCGTGGGCGCTCCACCGGCTGGATCTCGCCCTCGATGAGCTGCAGCAGCGGTTTCACCCAGAGCAGTCCCCCGATCAGCGTGGACATCGCGTTGATCCGGCCGCCGCGGCGCAGCTGGTCCAGGTTGGGCAGCACGAACAACGATTCTGCCCGCTCGGCGCTGGTCGTCGCGGCTGCGGCCACCCTCGCCAGCGAGCCGCCGAGCTGCGCGGTCATCGCCGCGTCGATCACGCTGTGCCCGAGGCCCAGCCCGGCCTGGCGGGAATCGACGACCGTGACCGGGAAGTCCAACTGACCGGCGGCCAGCCGGGCGGCCTCCACGGTGCCGGAGAGCTTCGCGGAGAGGTGGATGGACACCACCCCGGCGTAGCCCTGGTCCTGCAGCGACTGATAGGACTCCAGCAGTCGTCCCGGCGAGGGCCGTGAGGTCCGCACCGTGGTCCCCTGAGCCAGGGCAAGCGGGAGGTCCCGGTCCAGCTCCTCGCTGGTCTCCGGGTAGATCTGCTCACCGATCATCACCGGGATCGGCACCGAGATGATGTTCGCCCCGATCTGGCCCAGCAGCACCTCCTGGGTCCGGCGGTCCACCGGAAGCGAACAGGAGGAGTCGGTGACCACCGCGATGCGCCCCTTCTTGCGGCGCAGATTCGGCTTGCGCCCCGGCACCGCGGCGCGCCGCGCGAGCAGGTCGGCCTCGATGGCGCTGCGCCATCGGGCCAGACTCTGCTGGCAGCGTTCCGCGGGCCGGTCGGTCATCAGCCGGTCACGACGTTGACCAGCTTCGGTGCGCGCACGATCACCTTGCGCACCCCGCCGCCGTCGGCGATGTACTTCTGGATCCGGGGCAGCGCGAGCGCCTGCGCCTCGAGATCCGACTCGGTGATGTCTGCGGCGACCTCCAGCTTGTCGCGCAGCTTGCCCTTGACCTGGACCACCGCGGTGACGGTGTCCTGGACCAGCAGCGATTCATCCACGGCGGGCCAGGCGGAGTTCGCCACCGAGGGAGCGTGGCCGAGCATCGCCCACATGTCCTCGGCGGTGTAGGGCGCGACCAGGGAGAGGATCTGCGCGGTGACCTCTGCGGCCTCGCGCACGGCAGGATCAGCCGCGCCGGCGCCCGCGTCGATCTCCTTGCGGGCGGCGTTGACCAGCTCCATGGTCCGGGCGATCACCACGTTGAACTTCTTGTCCTCGATCAGCTGCGCGGCGTCCTGGATGGTCCGGTGGGTGATCGTACGCAGCGCCTTGGTCCCGCTCGCAGGGTCAGACCCGGCGTCGGAGCTGACATCCTGGGCGAGCCGCCAGGCGCGGGCCAGGAACTTCGCCGAGCCGAAGGGTGACACGTCGGCCCAGTCCACGTCGTCCTCCGGCGGGGAGGCGAAGACCATGGTCAGCCGAATGGCGTCGACCCCGTAGATGTCGAGCTGCTCGCCGAGGTTCACCCCGTTGCCCAGGGACTTCGACATGGCCCTGCCCCCGTTGAGCACCTGGCCCTGGTTCAGCAGCGCCTTGAACGGCTCCGTGAAGTTCACCAGGTTCAGGTCGAAGAGCACCTTGGTGAAGAACCGGGAGTAGAGCAGGTGCAGGATGGCGTGTTCGACGCCGCCCACATACTGATCGACCGGCAGCCACTTGTTGATCTCTTCGCTGGGGAAGATCTCGGCGTCGTTGTTCGGGTCGATATAGCGCAGGTAGTACCAGGAGGAGTCCACGAAGGTGTCCATGGTGTCGGTGTCCCGGGTGGCGGCGCCGCCGCAGGACGGGCAGTCCACGTTGACCCAGTCGGTGGCACCGGCCAGCGGGGACTTGCCCTTGGGCGCCAGCTGCTCGCCGCGCATGCCGGTCGGCAGCTTCACCGGCAGCTGGTCCTCCGGGACCGGGACCTCGCCGCAGCCGGCGCAGTGGATGATCGGGATCGGGGCGCCCCAGAAGCGCTGCCGCGAGAGCAGCCAGTCGCGCAGTCGGTAGTTGACCTTGGCCTCGCCCACGGACTTCTCCGCGAGCACCTCGATGGCACGGGCGATCGCGGCGTCCTTGTTCAGGCCCTCCCATGCCGGGGAGTTGATCGCGGTGCCCTCACCGGCGGTGGCGACCCCGGTCTCGGCCGGGTCCTCCGCGCCGGTGTCGACCACCACGCGGACCTTGAGCCCCATGGTGCGGGCGAACTCCAGGTCGCGCTGGTCGTGGGCGGGCACGCCCATCACGGCGCCGGTGCCGTAGTCGGCGAGCACGTAGTCAGAGGCCCACAGCGGCAGCTCTTCACCGGTGACCGGGTGGATCGCGTGGCGGCCCAGGAAGACGCCGGTGCGTTCCCGCTCGGCGGACTGGCGCTCGATGTCGGAGACGCTGCCCAGCGCCTGCCGGTAGGCCTCCAGCTCTGCCCGCTTCTCCTCGGTGACCAGCTCCATGGCCAGGTCGGCATCGGCGGCGACCACCATGAAGGTGACCCCGTAGAGGGTGTCGGGGCGGGTGGTGAAGACCTCCACCGGCGGGTGCTCGGCGGCGCCCTGAGCGGAGGTGATGTCGAAGCGCACCGAGGCGCCGGTGGAGCGGCCGATCCAGTTGCGCTGCATGGAGAGCACCCGGTCAGGCCAGTGGCCCTTGAGCTCGTCCATGTCTTCGAGGAGCCGGTCGGCGTAGTCGGTGATCTTGAAGTACCACTGGTTCAGCGACTTCTTGATGACCGCGGTGCCGCAGCGTTCGCAGGCGCCGTCGACGACCTGCTCGTTGGCCAGCACGGTCTGGTCCTTCGGGCACCAGTTGACCGGGGAGTCCTTCTTGTACGCCAGGCCCTTGTTGTAGAACTGCAGGAACAGCCACTGGGTCCAGCGGTAGTAGGACTCATCCGAGGTGTGCAGCCGGCGGGTCCAGTCGGTGCTGATCCCGTAGCGCTTGAAGGAGGCCGCCTGGGTCTCGATGTTGGCGTAGGTCCAGTCCGCGGGGTGGGCGTCGTTCTTGATCGCGGCGTTCTCGGCGGGCAGGCCGAAGGAGTCCCAGCCGATCGGGTGCAGCACGTTGTAGCCGCGCAGCCGGGCGTACCGGGCGGGGATGTCACCGATGGCGAAGGCCTCGGCGTGACCCATGTGCAGATCGCCGGAGGGGTACGGGAACATGTCCAGCACGTACTTCTTCTCCCGAGTGTCGGCCGGATCCACCACGAAGGTGCCCTGTTCCTCCCAGAGGGGCAGCCAGCGGGCCTCCATCTCCTGGAAGGAGTACTGCTTCTTCTCGCCGCCCTGGGAGTCAGTCGAAGGGCTGCTGGGCTGAGTCGCAGTGGTATCGGCTGCAGCGGTTTCGCTCGCGTGGCTCACCTGGGGGGCACCTCGTCGTCGTCGGGTCGTATCTTGGACCCCGCCAGTCTAATTGAGTTCACCGGTAGGCTGGGCCAGTGAGCCGCACGTGGACCGAGCACCCAGCCCGGACAGGAATCAGACGAGACGTCTCGCTGGACTTCGCCTCCCCCAAGGCCGAGATGGACACCGGGATAAGCGACAAGACCGACGACGGCGCGGAGCGGCTGAGCACCTCTGCGGCGGTCTGGCACTACCCCGCCCAGGTGCCCTCGCCCGCCGCGACCGCCGTCCCGGCGGCTTCGCCGGGTCATGCGCGCCGGCTGCTGCTGATCCACGGCTTCCGCGGGGACCATCACGGGATGGCGCTGATCGTGGACGCACTGCCGGAGTTCGAGGTCTTCGTCCCGGATCTCCCCGGTTTCGGCGCCACACCGCCGCTGCAGCGCGGGCCCGACGGTCCCGCTGAACACAGCCTGGCGACCTATGCGGCCTGCGTGGAGGCCTTGGCCGAGACACTTCAGCTGGGGCCCGACGATGTGCTGGTGGGCCACTCCTTCGGCTCGATCGTGGTCGCGGCCCACGCCGCGCAGAGAAACCCAGCGGCCCACGCCGCGCAGAGAAACCCAGCGGTCCACGCCGCGCAGAGCAGACCAGCCGCCCACTCGACCAAGCCGCGGCGCTGGGCAGGGCTCGCGCTGTTCGCCCCGATCAGCAATGACATCTTCACCGGCAGCCTGCTGCCCGGCGCCGCCGCCGTCGACCTCTACTACCGGTCCAGCCAGTGGCTGCCCGAACGATGGGCGCAGGCACTGCTGCGGTCGCCGCTGGCGCAGGCGGTCACGAACGTCTCTATGATCGTCACCAGGGTGCCGGAGCAGGTGGCGTATATCCGGGATCAGCACCGCCGGCACTTCAGCGGCTTCGCAGATCCGCACTCGCTGCTGCAGGCCTATTGGGCCTCCAGCCGGCACACCGTCACCGAATTCGCAGAGCTGCTCGACCTGCCGGTGCTCCTGGTCCCGGGGGCGCAGGACCAGTTGAGCACCCCCGCCGGACAGCGGGCGCTGCACCGGATGATCCCGCAGGCTCACTCGGAGGTGCTGTGCGGCACCGGACACCTGCTGCACTATGAGAAGCCCGCCCAGGCGGCCCGTGCGCTGCGCCGCTTCATCGCCACCTTGGACTGAGCGCCGCCGATCGAGTCGGAACCCTGAGCTCAGATCTGCAGGCGAAGAGCCACAGGCTCAGAACTGCAGGCTGGCGATGTCGTCCATCGCGATCCGCAGGCCACGGCCGCCGCGCGCGGCTCCCGGAGGCGCGGCGCTGTGGGTGCGGCGGATCCGGCGGATCTCGGTGACCACCGCGGCGGCCTCCGCGTAGCCGAAGAACAGCAGATAGCGGTGCCGCCCGTCCTCCAGCGGGGCCGGCCCGATCCAGCTTCGGCCCGCGGGCAGCTGCACCTGGCCGAGGAAGGCCTCCGCCTCGGCCGGGTCACCGGTGAGGCTGAGCATCCGCTGCGCCGGCGGCAGCCCCAGTTCCAGCCGGTTGTAGAGCTCCCGACGGGCATACGTCACCGGGTCCCAGCGCACCAGGGCGGCGGTGAGCTCCTCGGCGTCGGCGGTGATGACCACGGTGCCGCCGTGGGTCTTGTGCGGGCGGACCAGGGAGGCCGCACGGAACCAGCGTGAGAGCACCTGGCGCGGCACGTCCAGGCCCTCGCGGCTGAGCTGGGTGTCCCCATCGAGCAGCAGCGCGGTCGCGTACCCGGCTTCCGCCACCGGCTCCACCCCGGGGGTGCTGACCACCAGGGCGGGCTCCTGGCCCACCTCGGCGATCGGGTGATCCGCGGTGGAGGAGATGACCGGGGTGTTGGGGAAGGCGCGGCCGAGCTCCTGGGCGGTGCGATCGGCTCCGCGGGTGCCGGCCCGGAAGGTGGTGGAACCGCACTCGGTGCAGCGGTGGTTGCGGTGGTGCAGCCCGCACCAGCGGCACTTCAGCGTCCGCGACTGCCCGTGGTGGGCGGGCAGGCTCAACGGTCCGTGGCACTGCGGGCACTGCTGGCGGCTGCGGCAGCGTTCACAGAGGACCGCCGGGATGAACCCGCTGCGCGCGACCTGGATCAGCACCGGTCCTTCCTGCAGCCCGTCCCGGGCCGCCTTGTACGCGGCCGCGGGCAGCCGGGCCTGCCGGAACGCCGGTTCGCGCTCCTGCTCGTAGGAGTCCGCGGTGGCGATCATCCGGGGCGCGGCGGCGCGGCGCTCTTCCCGGTCAGGGGCGGCCTCGGTGAGCCAGCCGCGCTCGATGAGCCGCTGGACCTCGAGGCTGCGTGAGGTGGAGAGCATCACCAGCTCAGCTCCGGTCTGCACCGTGCGCAGCAGCGCCACCTCGCGCACGTGGTGATACGGAGCCCGAGGCGCGGCGTGGGTCTGCTCGCCGTCTTCGAAGACCATCAGCAGCCGCAGTCGGGGCACCGGGGCGAAGACCGCCGACCGGGTGCCGACCGCCACCCGGGCCTGCCCGTAGCGCAGCTGCAGAAACGATCGGTACCTCGCGGAGGGGCCCATCTCCGCGGTGAGCTGGACCGCCACCCCACTGCCCAGCGTGCCGGTGAGCACCTCCATCAGTGCCTCGACGTCGCGCTGGTCCGGGACCACGACGACGGCGTCACCCTCCCCTGCCAGACACTCCTGCACCCGGTGCAGCACCTGCCGCGTCCAGGACTGCTCGCCATAGGACTTCAGTGCCAGCGCGGCGCTGCGCGGTCGGGGATTCTCTGGGTCAAGCATTGTGGCCGGAACGCGCAGACCGGCGTAGTCCTTCTCCACCCGGGCTGCGCGCGGGGGGATGGCGGCGCGCAGCACGTCGGCGGTGACCCCCGCGCCGCGTTCGGCGACCTGCTGGGAGAGCTGCAGGATGTCTTCACCGAGCACCGGCAGGGCGGTGACGAGCTTGGTGATCAGGGAGAGCCGAGAGGCGGTGGAGGGCTCCTGCTTGCGACGCAGAACGTAGCCGGTCATCTCCCGTCCCGAGAAGCGCAGCTTCACCCGGCACCCCGGAACGATCTTCTCGGCCAGATCGATGGGCACCACATAGTCGAAGGGGCGATCCAGATGCGGCACGGCTGATTCCAGCAGCACCTCCGCCACGGGGAGGTCATCGGTGGCCCCGGCGGGCAGCTGCGGGGCGGGCTGCGGCGCCAGCGAGTCCAGCAGGGCAGGCTGGTTCGACTGCTGCTGCGCCTGTGATGCCGGCTCTTCCGCCATGCTGGTTCACCCCCTACCGAGAATTCCGCTGCCCTGCGATCGTATCTCTCACCATGGACACAGACCGATGCGTAGAGTTGACCCAATGAGCGAAAAAGCCCTCGGTCCCGCCTGGGGCTCCTTCATCCGCAACGCACTGCTCGTGGCCGTGCTCCTGGGCATGATCTACGCCGCCTTCAATCTGCGGCTTCCCCCCTTGGATGAGCTGCAGCAGCGCATCGAGGACTTCGGCTGGGCCGCATGGTTCGTGTTCATCCTGCTCTACGCGGCGGTAGCCATGACCCCGATCCCGGTCACCATCATGGCCGTCAGCGGCGGACTGATCTTCGGCACCCTGCTGGGCAGCCTGCTCTCGGTGGTCGGTGTGCTGATCGGCTGTTTCGCCGCCTACCATCTGGCCCGCTTCCTGGGCACACAGGCCGTGCGGAAGCTGCTGGGATCCTACGCAGAGAAGGTCGAGGCGCACTTGCGGGGTGCCGGCTTCGAGGCCGTCTTCGCCCTGCGGCTCATGCCTGGGGTTCCCTATTGGCCGGTGAACTACGGCAGTGGTGCGTTCGGTGTCTCGCAGCGCGACTTCTTGGTGGCCAGCGCGATCTCCACCGTGCCCGGACAGGTCTCGCTGGTGGCGCTGGGGGCGTTCATCGCCGATCGCACCATCGTCAACGGCGTGGTGATCGGCGTGTCCTGGGCCATCGTGGTGGCGCTGACGATCTGGGCCTACCGCAGCTGGCGCGGAACCTCGAGCCACCGCCTCCCCGGCGCCTGAGCCGGCAGCCGCAGGAGAGCCGGAAGCCGCGACCGGCCTGCGGCTGCTCCTGCTCGTGGGTCAGGCGTTGAAGAAGGACTTCAGCTGCTCGACCCGGTCCAGGCGCTCCCAGGGGAAGTTCTCCCCCTCCCGGCCGAAGTGCCCGTTCTTGGAGGTCTCGCGGTAGATCGGACGCAGCAGGTCCAGATCCTCGATGATGCCCAGCGGACGCAGGTCGAAGATCGCGTCGATCGCGGCCGAGATCTGCATCGGATCCACCTTCTCGGTGCCGAAGGTCTCCACGTAGATGCCCACCGGGTGGGCGCGACCGATCGCGTAGGCGATCTGGATCTCGGCGCGGTCGGCGAGTCCGGCGGCCACCACGTTCTTGGCCACCCAGCGCATCGCGTAGGCGGCGGAGCGGTCCACCTTTGAAGGGTCCTTGCCGGAGAAGGCGCCGCCGCCGTGGCGCGAGAACCCGCCGTAGGTGTCGACGATGATCTTGCGTCCGGTCAGCCCGGCGTCGCCGACGGGTCCGCCGACCACGAAGGGGCCCGACGGGTTGATGATCTCGGAGAGCGTGCCGAGGTCCAGCCCGGTGTGCTCCAGCACCGGGGCGATCACCTGGGCGCTGATGTCGCCCTGGAGCTGCTCCTGGGAGATCTCAGCGGTGTGCTGGGTGGAGACCACCACGGTGTCGAGGCTGACCGGACGGTCGCCGTCATAGCCGATGGTGACCTGGGTCTTGCCGTCGGGACGCAGGTAGGCCAGCTGGCCGTCCTGGCGGACCCTGGTCAGCTGCGCGGAGAGCTGGTGGGCCAGCGAGATGGCGCTGGGCATGTAGGACGGGGTCTCGTTGGTGGCGTAGCCGAACATGATGCCCTGGTCACCCGCGCCCTGGGCGTCCCGGCGGTCCTCGGCACCGCCACGGGCCTCCATCGAGTTGAAGACCCCGGCGAAGATCTCCGGGGACTGCTGGCCGATGGAGATCGAGACGCCGCAGCGGGCACCGTCGAACCCGTTGGCGGAGGAGTCATAGCCGATGTCGAGCAGCGTGTTGCGCACGATCTGCGGGATCTCCACGTAGCCCGAGGTGGTCACCTCGCCGGCGACATGCACCAGACCGGTGGTGGTCAGCGTCTCCACCGCCACGCGGGAGTTCTTGTCCACGGCGAGCAGCGCGTCGAGGATGGCGTCGGAGATCTGGTCACAGATCTTGTCCGGGTGACCGATGGTCACGGATTCGGAGCTGAAGAGGCGCAGCGAGGACGCAGCCGCGGGGGTGTTGGAATTCGTCACTCGGTCATCCTACGGCAGGCCGATCCGCGGCTGATCTGCGTGCTTCACACGACGTAAGCCGCGGCCGCGGCGATGATCGCCTCGGCGGCCTCATGCTTGGTACCGCGCAGGGTCACCACCGCGGAGCCTTCGACGGTGAGCCTCGGTGGGGTGAGGATGTGGATCTCGGTCTCGTCGCGTCCGAAGACCAGCGTCTCCCCCACCTGGTTGAGCACCAGCAGGTCACAGCCCTTGCGCAGCAGCTTCGCCCGGGCCAGTTCCAGCGGGTCAGCCTCTGCACTGCCGGTCTCCGCCGCGAAGCCGACGATGACGGCCGGCCCGGTTCCTGCGGACCGGCGGTGCTGGACCGTCTCGGCGAGGATGTCGGGGGTCCGCTCCAGCGTGATGACCGGGTTCTCGCCGTCCTCGGTCTTCTTGATCTTCTGCGCGGCGTAGGCGGCCGGGCGGAAGTCGGCGACGGCGGCGGCCATGATCAGCATGTCGGCAGCCGGTGCGGCGCGCTGCACCGCCGCCTGCAGCTGAGCGGCGGTCTCGATGTGCTCCACGGTGATGTTGGGAAGCTGTGCGGGGGGCCGGACGTCCATGGTCCCGGCGATCAGGTGCACCTTCGCGCCTGCGGCCGCGGCGGTCTCGGCCAGGGCCATGCCCTGTTTGCCCGAGGAGCGGTTCCCCAGGTAGCGCACCGGGTCGAGGGGTTCGCGGGTGCCGCCGGCGGTGATGACGACGGTCCGGCCCCGCAGGCGCCCTGGGGTCGGAGCTGCGGCTGACGCCTGGTCCAGAGCCTGGTCCGGAGCTGAGGCTGAGGCTTCCGGCGTGCCCTGTCCGGCCGCACCGTCGATCTCGTGGAGAAGTTCGGTGACCCGGGCGTAGATCTCCTCGGGTTCGGGGAGCCGTCCGGGCCCGGTGTCCTTGCCGGTGAGCCGGCCGACGGCGGGTTCCATGACCTCGATGCCGCGGGTCCGCAGCACCTCGACGTTCTCGGTGGTGGCCGCGCTGTTCCACATCTCGGTGTGCATCGCGGGGACCAGCAGCGTGGGGGCCTCGGAGGCCAGCAGCGTGGTGGTGAGCAGGTCATCGGCCATTCCGGCGCGGGCCCGGGCCAGGAGGTCAGCGGTGGCCGGGGCGACGACGACCAGGTCGGCCTCCTGGCCGAGCCTGACGTGGCGGACCTCGTCGACTCCGGAGAACACGGAGGTGGTCACCGGACGGCCGCTGATCGCCTCCCAGGTGGCGCGCCCGACGAACTTCTCCGACGCGGGGGTGGGGATCACGTCGACCTGGTGGCCGGCTTCTCGCATGAGTCGCAGGAGGTGGACCGCCTTATAGGCGGCGATGCCGGCACTGACTCCAAGAACGATGCGCATCCGCCCAGATTACCCCGCAGGCCCTGTCGAGGGTGACTGCGGGGTCGGGCCGCTGAGCCGGCAGTGCCGCTGCGCAGCAGATCCTGATCAGGAGGCGGGGTTGACCGCGGGGTGGTTGACCAGCAGGTCTTCGTTGATCTCGCGCAGGGCGATGGACATCGACTTCTCGTTGAGCTTGGTGTCCACCAGCGGTCCCACGTACTCGAAGAGGCCCTCGTGCAGCTGGGCGTAGTACGCGTTGATCTGGCGGGCCCGCTTCGAGGCGAAGAGGACCAGCGAGTACTTCGAGGCGCTCTTCTCCAGGAGGGAGTCGATCGACGGGTAGATGATGCCTTCGGTCTGCTCAGTCACTTGGGGAGATGTCCTTCAGATTGGGGTGATGCATGGGTGAAGCCCATGCGGGCTACAAGTTCGGCTGCGGCACGGTCGAGCTCGTCATTGATGATCGAAACATCGAATTCCTGCTCTGCGGCAAGCTCTATCTTAGCCGTTTCCAGCCTGCGCCGCTGTTCCTCCTCGGATTCGGTGCCGCGTCCGACCAGCCGGGAGACCAGGTCCTCCCACGAGGGGGGTGCCAGGAACACGAACTGCGCCTCGGGCATCGTGGCCCTGACCTGGCGGGCTCCCTGCAGATCGATCTCAAGCAGGACCAGCCTCCCGTCCGTCAGCGCGGCGTCCACGGTGGAGCGCAGGGTGCCGTAGCGGTGCTTCCCGTGCACGGTGGCCCATTCCAGGAACTCGCCGTGCTCGATGAGCTCGTCGAAGCGTTCCGGGTCGATGAAGTGATAGTCGACACCGTCCACCTCGCTCGGGCGCGGCTCGCGGGTGGTCGCGGAGACCGAGAAGTGCACCTCGGGATAGTGGGTGCGGATGAATCGGCTCAGCGTCGACTTGCCGACGGAGGTCGGTCCGGCGAGCACGGTGACGGCGGGACTGCCGGGGACTGCTGACAATGCACTGGCTCCTTGGGCTGGGATGGTCAGCCCAATTCTGCCAGATACTCCTTCAAGGCTCGTCGCTGCTTGACCCCGAGTCCGCCGAGTCGGCGGTTCACCGAGATCCCCAGGTCCTCCAGCGCCTTGGTGGCGGTGACGCGACCGACCCCGGGGAGGGACTCCAGCAGCTCGAGCGTCTTCAGCCGAGCCACCGCCTCGGAGCTGGAAGCGCGTTCGAGGACCTCATCGAAGCCGATGCCCCCGTTGCCGAACTCCTTCTTGAGCTGGGCCCGTTCGACGCGGGCGGCCAGTGCCTTGCGACGGGCGGTGTCCCGCTCTTCCTTGGTCAGTTCTCGCAGTGCCACGATTCTCCCCCAACGTCCGTGGTGCAGTCGCTCGGGACGGTTGTCAGCCGACAGCACCAGGTGATATTGAGCAGAATCTAGTGGCTGGGCGGTCGAACATCAATAGAGAACGGCCTGGCGAGTTCTCAGCCCAGATCCGCCTTCGCCAGCTCAATGGCCCTGGTCAGAGAATCCGGGTCCGGCCCCTGACCCAGGATCCCGCGGGAGGAGTTCACCAGGACCTGTTCGGCGTAGCGCTCACCGAAGCCTGCGCGCAGCGCCTCGGCGTCGGCACCCTGCGCCCCGTAGCCCGGTGCCAGCAGCGGCATCCGGCCAGCCCCGAGGTCGATCCCGTGTTCGACGGCGAGCCCCGCCGTCGTCGCTCCGACGACGAGCCCGATGCTGCCCAGCCCAACGGCTGCGCCGACCTCAGCGCCCACCCCGGAGCGGGTCTCTCCGGCTGCTCCGGCTGCGGGTGCGGTCTGGGCCAGCGCCGCGGAGGCGGCCGCCGCCTCGGCGGCGATCTGCCCGGCCACGGTGACGCCCCGGGCGTCGCGCGCGAGCTGAACCTGCTGGCCCTCCGGGTTCGAGGTCAGCGCCAGCACGAAGAGTCCGGCCCGGTGCCGGGCGGCGGCGTCGATCGCTGGCTGCAGCGAGCCGAAGCCCAGGTAGGGGCTCACGGTGAGCGCATCGGCCCCGAAGTCCGCCTCCGGGTCCAGCCAGGCCTCGGCGTAGCCGGCCATGGTGGAGCCGATGTCTCCGCGCTTGGCGTCGGCGATCACCAGCAGCCCCGCGGCGCGGGCCTGGTGCTGGACCTCGCTGAGCACCTGCATGCCGGAGACCCCGAAGCGTTCGAAGAACGCCACCTGGGGCTTGAGCACCCCGACCCGACCGGCGCAGGCCTCCAGCACCCGGGCGCTGAACTCGCGCAGCCCGGCGGCGTCCTGGGTGAGCCCCCAGTCTGTGAGGAGCTGCGGATGTGGGTCCAGACCCACGCAGAGCCTGCCGTGGGCGCTCATCGCCGCGGCGAGCCGTCCGCCGAAGGGCATCCCGGCGGACTGGCTCGCGAGGCTGGAGGTCATGCCCCGGCCTGCCCCGCCGGCTTGCGCTGGACATCCTGCGTGCGCTGGTCCGCCTGTCTGGCCAGTTCGGCCTGGTTCAGCCGCTCGGCCTGCTTCAGTCGCTCGGCGTGCTCCTGCAGCGAGGCCACCGACCAGCTGAACTGGCCCAGCGCCTCGATGGCCTGCACGGCCGCACCGAACTCGGCCACGGTGGTGATGACCGGGGTGCCCACCGAGGTGGCGGCGGCGCGGATCTCGTAACCGTCGCTGCGGGCGTCCCCGCCGGAGGGGGTGTTGATGATCAGCGCGATCTCCCCGCTCTCCACCCGTTCCAGGATGGTGCCGCCCTGCGTCTCGGCGTCGGCGATCTTCGCCACCGTGGTGGTCTCGACCCCGTTGCGGCGCAGCACATCGGCGGTGCCTCCTGTGGAGACGATGGAGAAGCCCAGGTCGGCCAGGCGCTTGACCGGCATGATGATCGCTCGCTTGTCCCGATTGGCCACCGAGACGAAGACGTTGCCGGAGGTGGGCAGCGGGTTGTTCGCCGCCTGCTGGGCCTTGGCGAAGGCGGTGTCGAAGTGCTTGTCGATGCCCATCACCTCGCCGGTGGAGCGCATCTCCGGGCCGAGCAGGGAATCGACCACGCGTCCCTCGGGGGTGCGGAAGCGGGCGAAGGGCAGCACCGCCTCCTTCACCGAGACCGGCGCGCCCGGGGGCAGCTCGGAGCCGTCCCCGGTGGCCGGCAGCAGGCCGGAGAGCCTGTGGCCCGAGCCTGCGCGCAGCTGCGCGATGGCCACACCGGTGCCGATGTGCGCCGCGGCCTTGGCCATCTGCACCCCGGTGGCCTTGGAGACGAACGGCACGGTGCGGGAGGCGCGCGGGTTGGCCTCGATCACGTAGAGGATGTCGGAGGCCAGGGCGAACTGGATGTTGATCAGCCCCTTCACCCCCACCCCCTCGGCGATGACCCGGGTGGCGACCCGGACGCGTTCGAGCACGTCAGGGCCCAGGGTGATCGGGGGCAGCACGCAGGCGGAGTCGCCGGAGTGGATCCCTGCCTCCTCGATGTGTTCCATGATCCCGCCCACGTAGAGCTGTTCGCCGTCGTAGAGGGCGTCCACGTCGACCTCGATCGCGTCCTCGAGGAACCGGTCCACCAGCACCGGGTGCTCCGGGGTGACCTCGGTGGCGTTGGCGATGTAGCGCTCCAGGCCGGGCTCGTCGTAGACGATCTCCATGCCGCGTCCGCCGAGCACGTAGCTGGGCCGGACCAGCACCGGGTAGCCGATGCTGTCGGCGACCTTCTTGGCATCCTCGAAGCTCACTGCGGTGCCGTTCTTCGGCGCGATCAGCCCGCCGCGCTGGAGCACCTGGTCGAACTCTCCACGGTCCTCGGCGAGGTCGATCGCCTCCGGGGAGGTGCCCAGGATGGTCACCCCGGCGTCGGCGAGCTGCTGGGCGAGCTTCAGCGGGGTCTGCCCGCCGAGCTGGACGAAGACCCCGGCCACTCCCCCGCTGCGCTCCTCGGCCGCGATGACCTCGAGCACGTCTTCCAGCGTGAGCGGCTCGAAGTAGAGCCGGGTGGAGACGTCGTAGTCGGTGGAGACGGTCTCGGGATTGCAGTTGACCATCACGGTCTCATAGCCGGCCTCGCGCAGCGCCATGGTGGCGTGCACGCAGGAGTAGTCGAACTCGATGCCCTGTCCGATCCGGTTGGGCCCGGAGCCCAGGATGATCACCGAGGGCTGATCGTGGTGCACGATCTCGTCCTCGAGGTCATAGGAGGAGTAGTGGTACGGGGTGAAGGCTTCGAACTCGGCGGCGCAGGTGTCCACGGTCTTGTAGACGGGGCGGATCCCCAGCGCGTGACGGACTCCGCGGACCACCGCGGCGTCCATGTGCCGCAGCGCGCCGATCTGTTCGTCGGAGAAGCCGTGCCGCTTGGCCAGGCGCAGCGCGGCGACGTCGAGCTCAGGCGCAGCTGCCACCGCCATCGCTGTCTCGTTGATCAGCTGGAGCTGATCCAGGTACCAGGGGTCGATCCAGGTGATCTCATGGACCGCCTCGATCGAAGCCCCGGAGAGCAGCGCCCGCTGGACCTGGTGGAGCCGCTCGGTGGTCGCCGTGGCCATCTTCTCGAGCAGCTCTTCGAGCTCTTCCGGGTCGGCGACGGTGAAGTCGAACTCGCTGCCGCGCTGTTCCAGGGAGCGCAGCGCCTTCTGCATGGCCTCGGTGAAGTTGCGCCCGAAGGCCATCGCCTCGCCCACAGACTTCATCGTGGTGGTCAGCGTGGGGTCCGCCGCAGGGAACTTCTCGAAGGCGAAGCGCGGGACCTTCACCACGACATAGTCGAGCACCGGCTCGAAGCTGGCCGGGGTCTTCTTGGTGATGTCATTGGGGATCTCGTCCAAGGTGTAGCCCAGGGCCAGCTTGGTGGCGATCTTGGCGATCGCGAAGCCAGTGGCCTTCGAGGCCAGCGCCGAGGAGCGCGAGACCCGCGGATTCATCTCGATGACGACGACGCGGCCGGTCCCGGGCTCGATGGCGAACTGGATGTTGCAGCCACCGGTGGCCACCCCGACCTCGCGGATCACGTTGATGGAGATGTCGCGCAGCCGCTGGTATTCGCGGTCGGTCAGCGTCATGGCCGGAGCCACCGTGATGGAGTCGCCGGTGTGGACCCCCACCGGGTCGAAGTTCTCGATGGAGCAGACCACGACCACGTTGTCCTTGGAGTCGCGCATCATCTCCAGCTCGTACTCCTTCCAGCCCAGGATGGACTCCTCCAGGAGCACCTCGGTGGTCGGTGAGTACTGCAGCCCGGCGCCGGCGATCCGGTGCAGGTCCGTCTCGTTGTACGCCATCCCGGAGCCCAGACCGCCCATGGTGAAGGAGGGTCGCACCACCATCGGGTAGCCCAGCTCCTCGGCGGCGGCCAGCGCCTCCGTCATGGAGTGCACGATCAGCGATTTGGCGGACTCGGCGCCGGAGCGCTCCACCACGCCCTTGAACTTCTGCCGGTCCTCGCCGAGCTCGATGGCGGCGATGTTCGCCCCGATCAGCTCGACGCCGAACTTCTCCAGCACACCGTCCTTGTCCAGCGCGATCGCGGTGTTCAGCGCGGTCTGCCCGCCGAGGGTGGGCAGCAGCGCGTCGGGGCGCTCCTTCTCGATGATCTTCGCGACCACCTCGGGGCTGATCGGCTCCACGTAGGTGGCGTCGGCGAACTCCGGGTCGGTCATGATGGTGGCCGGGTTGGAGTTGACCAGGATGACCCGCAGGCCCTCCTCCTTGAGCACTCGCAGGGCCTGGGTGCCGGAGTAGTCGAACTCGGCGGCCTGGCCGATCACGATCGGGCCGGAGCCGATGACCATGACGGACTTGAGGTCTTGACGCTTAGGCATTGAGTGGGTTCCCTCCACGGGTCTCAGTGTCGGTGGTGGTCACGGTGTGGGTGGTGGTCTCAGTGTCGGCGGCAGTGACGGTGTCGGCACCGGTCTTGGTGCGCGCGTCGGTCATCAGCTCGACGAAGCGGTCGAAGAGGTAGGCCGAGTCATGCGGGCCGGCGGCGGCCTCGGGATGGTAC
This sequence comes from Nesterenkonia sp. YGD6, assembly GCF_022565895.1. Taxonomy (NCBI): domain Bacteria; kingdom Bacillati; phylum Actinomycetota; class Actinomycetes; order Micrococcales; family Micrococcaceae; genus Nesterenkonia; species Nesterenkonia sp. YGD6. Next base: position 212,237 of record NZ_JAJOYY010000004.1, read on the forward strand.
TGGACGCTGAATGCTGGGATGTCGAGGCAGCGCAGGCCCTCCACGACGCCGTCGTTGAGGCTGGAGTGGCTCACCTCGACCCGGCCGAAGCGGTCCTGCGGGGCGGTGACCACCTCGCCCACGGGCGCGTCCACGGCGAAGCCGTGGTTCTGCGAGGTGATCTCCACCTTGCCGGTGGCGTGGTCCATCACCGGCTGGTTGATCCCGCGGTGGCCGAAGGGCAGCTTGTACGTGCCGAAGCCCAGCGCCCGGCCCAGGATCTGGTTGCCGAAGCAGATCCCGAAGAACGGGGTCCTGGCGTCGAGCACCTCGCGCAGCAGCCCGATCTGGTTCGCCGCGGTGGCGGGATCTCCGGGCCCGTTGGAGAGGAAGACCCCGTCGGGGTCCAGCGCCTCGATCTCGGCGAAGCTGCTGGCGGCGGGGAGCACATGCACCCGCAGTCCGCGTTCGGCCATCCGCACCGGGGTCATGGTCTTGATGCCGAGGTCGATGGCGGCCACGGTGGCGACGATTTCCTGGGTCCAGCCGTGGTCGCGGGGCTCGATCACATAGGCCGTGTCGGTGGAGACCTCTTCGGCCAGGCGTGCGCCGGCCATCGAGGGCTGGGACTTCACCTCGGCGACCAGCTCGGCGACCGGCCGGGCGGCCTGGTCGCCGGAGAAGATCCCGGCCTTCATCGATCCTGCGCTGCGCAGGTGCCGGGTGATCGCCCGGGTGTCGACGTCCTTGATCCCGATGATCTCCTGGGAGCTGAGCTCCTCGTCCAGGGTGCGCCGGGAGCGCCAGTTCGAGGGGCGGCGGGCGGCGTCGCGCACCACATAGCCGGCGACCCAGATCTTGCGGGACTCGGCGTCCTCGTCGTTGATCCCGGTGTTGCCGATGTGCGGGGCGGTCTGCACCACGATCTGGCGGGCGTAGGAGGGGTCGGTGAGCGTCTCCTGGTAGCCGGTCATCCCGGTGGCGAAGACCGCCTCACCCAGGCGTGCGCCCTGGGCGCCGTAGGCGGAGCCGTGGTGCACGGTGCCGTCCTCGAGGACCAGCAGCGCGGGCGCCGAGGTCGGCGTCGAGGCCGGTGACTGTGTCGGTGTGGACGCCGGCGCCCGGGTCGGGGCCTGTGTGGCGGAGTTGTGGTGTGTCATGAAGGTGTTGACTCCTCGTCGGAGGGACGGATGACGGATGTGAGCTCGTCGAGGAGCTCCTGGTGGGCTTCTGCGTGCCGGGCTCTGAAGGCGGTCTCCACGGGCTCCTCGCCGAGCCGCCAGCCGATGATGATGGCGCCGTCGCGTTCGACGAACTTGCCCACCACTCCCCGGTCGGTGCGCACGTGGTCCAGCGCCGTGGCGGAGATCAGGAAGTTCGGCGCCCCGGAGCGGAAGACGGCGATGCCCTGCTCGTGGACCTCGACGCGTCCGTTGGTGCGCACGCCGAGTCCGTGGACGGCGACCCGGTCGAGGTAGTCACCGGCCTTCACGGTGCCGATGACCATGCCCTCCGCGGCGGCGCGCGGCTGGGCCTCGAACAGCTCGGCGGGGACCTGGTCCGGCACCGGGAGCCCGCGCTGGCGGCGTTTGCGTCCGCGCCAGCCGAGCCAGAGAAGGCCCAGCAGCACCGCGATGATGCCCAGCGCGATCCACAGATAGGACAGGTAGGTGCCGGTCATGTCCGCGGCGGTCGTGGCGAGGGTCGTGGGCGGGATCATGGGAAGCTGCACCGTCATGACTGCACCTGCGACTCTTCCGCCGCGCGCGCCGCGGCCTCGCTCAGCGGGCTGTTGAGCTCGCCGTTGAGCACCACCGGGTGCCCCTGCAGGAAGGTCGCGCGCACCGCGCCGGGCAGCTCCATCCCGCGGAAGGGCGAGTTCCGACCCTTGCTGGCGTGGCCGGCGGGGTCCACGGTCTGGGTCGCGCCCGCGTCCACCAGGATCAGGTTGGCGGGCTCGCCGGGCTTCAGCGGTCGCCCCTGGTGGGCGTGGCGGTAGATCTGCGCCGGCTTGATCGAGGTGACCTCGGCGAAGCGTCGCCAGCCCATGAGCCCGGTGGAGATCATCGTCTTGATGACCACCGGCAGCGCGGTCTCCAGCCCGGTCATGCCCATGGCCGCGGCGGACCATTCACATTCCTTGGCCTGGGTGGGATGCGGGGCGTGGTCGGTGCCGATGATGTCGATGGTGCCGTCGGCGAGGCCCGCGCGCAGCGCCTCGACGTCGGCGCCGGTGCGCAGCGGCGGGTTGACCTTGTACACCGGGTCATAGCCGCGGACCAGCTCGTCGGTGAGCAGCAGGTGGTGCGGGGTGACCTCCGCGGTGACGTCGATGCCGCGCTCCTTGGCCCAGCGGATGATCTCCACCGAGCCGGCGGTGGAGACGTGGCAGATGTGCAGCCTCGAGCCCACATGCTGGGCCAGCAGCACGTCGCGGGCGATGATGGACTCCTCGGCCACGGCGGGCCAGCCGGGCAGTCCCAGGACCGCGGAGACGTCGCCCTCGTTCATCTGTGCGCCCTCGGTGAGCAGCGGCTCCTGGGCGTGCTGGGCGATGAACCCGTCCACGGTCTTCACGTACTCCAGCGCCCGGCGCATCAGCACCGGGTTGTGCACGCACATCCCGTCGTCGGAGAACATCCTCACCTGCGCGGAGGACTCCGCCATGGCGCCGAGCTCGGCGAGTCGTTCGCCGGCGAGTCCGACCGTGACGGCGCCGACCGGGTAGACCTCGGTCCAGCCGGAGGCTCGGCCGAGCCGGTGCACCTGCTCGACGACGCCGGCGGAGTCCGCCACCGGGGAGGAGTTCGCCATCGCGTGGACCGCGGTGAAGCCGCCCTTGGCGGCGGCGCGGCTGCCGGTCTCCACGGTCTCGGCGTCCTCCCGGCCGGGCTCGCGCAGATGGGTGTGCAGGTCCACCATGCCCGGAAGCATGATCAGTCCCGCCGCCTCGATGGTGGTGACCTCCTGCAGCTGCTCGGCCTGAATCCGGGCGTCGGGTCCGACGGCGGCGATCCGGCCTTCCGCGATGAGCACGTCCTCGGGCGCCTCGCCGTAGGGCAGGGCCCCCAGGATCAGGGTGGCGGCGGTGGGGGTGCTTCTCATGCGGTGTTCCTCTCTGAGCTGCTCAGCAGCAGGTGCAGCACGGCCATGCGGACGGAGACTCCGTGGGAGACCTGGTCCAGGACCTGGTTCATCGGGGAGTCGGCGGCGGCGGCGGAGATCTCGACTCCGCGGTTCATCGGTCCCGGGTGCAGGATCATAGGTCGCTGCCCGGCGGCTCCGCGGTGGGCTTCGAGCCGGGCCAGCCGCTCATCGGTGAGGCCCCAGCGGCGGGTGTACTCGGCGGCGGTCGGGAAGTAGGCGCCGCCCATCCGCTCGGCCTGGACCCGCAGCATCATGATCGCGTCGGGGCCGGCCTCCGGGCCGGAGCCCAGCGCCTCGTCGAGGCTGTAGTACACGTTCACCGGCCATTTCTCCACGCCCACCGGCAGCAGCGTGGCCGGGGCGACCAGGCCGACGTCGGCGCCCAAGGTGCGCAGCAGCCAGATGTTGGAGCGGGCCACCCGGGAGTGCAGGATGTCTCCGACGATCAATACCCGCATCCCGGTCAGGTCGGTGCCGCGCGGGTCCTGGCCCTGGGCAGCGGACCAGCCGCGGCGCAGGGTCAGCGCGTCGAGCAGCGCCTGGGTGGGGTGTTCGTGGGTGCCGTCGCCGGCGTTGATGACCGCGCAGTCGGTCCAGTCCGAGGCGGCGAGCTGCGCGGCAGCGCCGGAGGCCCAGTGCCGCATCACGATCGCGTCTGCGCCGATGGCCTCCAGGGTCTGCACGGTGTCCTTCAGCGACTCCCCCTTCGAGACCGAGGAGCCCTTGGCGGAGAAGTTCATGACGTCTGCGGAGAGCCGTTTGGCGGCGGCCTCGAAGGAGATCCGGGTGCGGGTGGAGTCCTCGAAGAAGAGGTTCACCACGGTGCGACCGCGCAGGGTGGGCAGCTTCTTGACCTCGCGGGTGGAGACGGTGGCCATCTCCTCGGCGGTGTCGAGGATGCTCAGCGCCTGCGCGTGGCTGAGATCGGCGGTGGAGAGCAGATGTCGCATCAGCGCTCGCCCGCCTGGGACGCGCGGCCGCGCTGGATGACCACGGCCTCCTCGCTGCGGGGCACACGATCGACCTCGTCGAGGAGCACCGAGACGCGTTCGTCGCGGGAGGTCGGGAGGTTCTTGCCGACATGGTCCGAGCGGATCGGCAGTTCGCGGTGGCCGCGGTCCACCAGCACGGCGAGCCGGACGACGGCGGGGCGGCCGAGCGCCTGCAGGGCGTCCAGGGCGGCGCGCACGGTCCGTCCGGAGTAGAGCACGTCATCGACCAGGACCACTGTGGCGCCGTCGATCCCGGCGCCGGGGATCTTGGTGGGTTCGGGGGTGCGGGCCCCGTGGGCGCGCAGGTCATCGCGGTAGAGCGTGATGTCCAGGGAGCCGATGGCCTGTTCGGGATCGAAGGCGGGATCGATCCGGGCCAGCCGTTCACCCAGGCGGCGGGCCAGGATGGTTCCGCGGCGTGGGATGCCGAGCAGCAGGAGACCTTCGACTCCGCGGTGGGATTCGACGATCTCGTGGGCTATGCGCGTGAGCGCCCGGTCCATGTCGGAGGCGGACATCACGTGAGAGGTCTCGGGTGAGCGTGTCACCGTATGACTCCTTCCTCGCCTCACTGGACGATGTTTAAAGGAAGTCTGAATCTTCAGTTATGGCCGGCGCCGCCGCACCGCGGTGCAGCTGCTCGAGCCGTGCTGCGGCGCTGAGCTGAAGCGCCGCGTTCACTCTACGTCATCGACCTCGACCAGCGTGGGCTTGAGCACCTGGATCCTGCCGAGCAGTCCGTTGACGAAGCTGGGCGAGTCATCGGTGGAGAGCTCCTTGACCAGCGTCACGGCCTCGGAGACCGCCACGTTGTCGGGGATCTCGTTGTTGCACAGCAGCTCCCAGGCGCCGATGCGCAGCGCCATCAGGTCCACCCGCGGCATCCGTTCAAGCGTCCAGCCGCGCGCGTAGGTGGCCAGGATCTCGTCGATGTGCTCCTGTTCGGACTTCACACCGTCGATGAGCTCGAGGACGTATTCGTTGACGATCAGGTCCGCGCGCTCGCGGCGGACCCGCAGGACCTCGAAGGGGTCCATGTCTCGCTGTTCGGCCTCGAAGAGGATCTCAAGGGCCCGGCGGCGGGCTTTGCTTCGCTTTGCCACTGGAGGGATCAGTCCGTGACTCGGCCGAGGTATGCGGAGGTGCGGGTGTCGACCTTCACGCGGGTGCCCTGGTCCACGAACAGCGGGACCTGGATCTCGTGTCCGGTCTCCAGCGTGGCGGACTTGGTGCCGGCGTTGGAGCGGTCACCCTGCAGGCCCGGCTCGGTGTAGGTGATCTCCAGGACGACCGAGGGGGGCAGGTCGAGGTAGAGCGGGGTGCCGTCATGCAGGGCGATGGTCACCTCGTGGGACTCCAGCAGAAAGTTCGCGGCGTCGCCGACCACCGTGGCGGGCACGGTGATCTGGTCGTAGTCGCGCAGGTCCATGAAGACGAAGTCCTCACCGTCCTGGTAGAGGTACTGGTAGTTGGAGCGGTCGACTGTGGCGAACTCCACCTTGGCGCCGGCGTTGAACGTCTTGTCCACGGCCTTGCCGGTGCGGATGTTCTTCAGCTTGGTGCGCACGAACGCACCGCCCTTGCCCGGCTTGACGTGCTGGAACTCGAGCGTGTTCCACAGCTGTCCCTCCATCTTGAGGACGGAGCCGTTCTTGATGTCGTTCGAGCTGGCCACAATCTGCCTTTCCTGGGTCGTGGGGGCATGGAGTGTTGTGCACAGCGAATGCTGGACGCCATGGTCGCTCCACGCGGCGCCAAACGATTCTACAGGCTCGAGCGCTGGCTTCAGAGCGAGATCATGCTGCCCGTCTCCGGCTGGGCGATCTCCTGGTAGGTGGCGAAGAGGATCGAGGCGTCCGGGATCTCCACGGTGACCGGCTGTCCCTGACCATTGAGCAGCACGAACCGCAGCTGATCGCCGCGGTTCTTCTTGTCCCGGCGGATGCCTTCGAGCAGCTGGCTCCAGCGGTCATCGCGGTAGGTGGTGGGCAGCCCGAGCAGGTTCAGCACGGCGTGGTGACGGTCCGCAGTGGCGTCATCGAGTCGGCCCAGGCTGCGCCCGAGCTCGGCGGCGAAGATCATGCCCACCGAGATGGCCGCGCCGTGGCGCCACTGGTAGCGCTCGGCGAGTTCGATGGCGTGGCCCAGGGTGTGGCCATAGTTCAGCGACTCGCGGACGCCGGATTCGAGCATGTCCGCACCCACCACCTTGGCCTTGACCGCTACGGCGCGCTCGATGAGCTCGCGGATCTGCCAGGAGTGTGGGTTCTGCGCCTGTTCCGGGCTGGCTTCGATGATGTCGAGGATCCGCTCGTCGGCGATGAATCCACATTTCACGACCTCGGCGAGTCCGGCGACCAGCTCGTTGCGGGGCAGGGTGAGCAGCGTGTCCAGATCGGCGAGCACTCCGGCGGGCTGGTGGAAGGAGCCGACCAGGTTCTTGCCCTCGGAGGTGTTGATCCCGGTCTTCCCGCCCACAGCGGCATCGACCATGCCCAGCAGCGTGGTGGGCATGTGGACCACGCGGATGCCGCGCAGCCAGGTCGCGGCCACGAAGCCGGCGGCATCGGTCACCGCACCCCCGCCGACGGCGACGATCGCGTCGGAGCGGGTGAAGTCGTTCTGCCCCAGGACCTGCCAGCAGAACGCGGCGACCTGGATGTGCTTGCCCTCCTCGGCGTCCGGGATCTCGGCGACCAGCGCCTGATACCCGGCCTTCTCGAGGTCCTCGCGGACCACGTCGCCGGTGGCGCGCAGCGCCCGGGGGTGGATCACCAGCACCCGTTCGGCCTGTGGGCCGACGAGCCCGGGCAGCCGGGAGAGCAGCCCGTTGCCGATGATGACGTCGTAGCCCAGCTCTTGACCGCCGGTGCCCGCGCCCTCCCCGACGGTGATGATGGTGGGTTCAGGGGCGGAAGCCTCGGTCTCGGCCTGGTGGCTCATACGCTTGGATCTCTCCTGGAGGTGGTGTTGAGGGCTCGCACGATGTGGTCGACTCGCACGTCGATGTGCGCATCGTCCGGGCTCATGACGATATCAGCGCAGTCTCGGTAGATCTGCTCGCGTTCGGCATAGATGCGCTTCCAGGCCTGCACCGGGTGCGCGCCGAGGATCGGCCGGCTGGAGCCGTCCCCCAGGCGCAGCGCGGCCTGGTCCTCGGTGAGATCCAGCATGATCACCAGCTGGTCGCGGAGGAGTCCGCGGGTGTCGTCGCTGAGCACCGCTCCCCCGCCGAGGCTGATCACCGAGGGGCGTGGGGAGTCGAGCAGCTCGGCCACGATGCTGCGCTCCTCGGCCCGAAAGGCGTCCTCCCCGTGCAGCGAGAAGTACTCCGGGATGGATCCGTGGCGGGCGACGAAGAAGTGGTCGCTGTCCACGTGCGGCCGGTGCAGCCGGCGGGCCAGGGCGGCACCGACGGTGGACTTCCCGGAGCCCATCGGCCCGATCAGCACGATGTTGCGGCCGTCGCCTCGCTGCTCGGCGGCTGCGGGTTGGCGCATCAGTCTTGCATCGCGGCGGGGGCCTGGAGCGGGTCTCCGTCCGCACCGGCGCCCGAGGGGTCGCCGCCGAGCTCGGGGAGGTGGTCGAGATAGCTGCGCAGGTTGCGCTGCACCTCGCTCACCGAGTCCCCGCCGAACTTCTCCAGCACGGCTTCGGCGATGACCAGGGCCACCATGGCCTCCGCCACGACGCCGGCCGCCGGGACGGCGCAGACGTCGGAGCGCTGGTGGTGGGCGGTGGTCTGCTCGCCGGTGGCGGTGTCCACGGTGCGCAGCGCGCGCGGCACGGTGGCGATGGGTTTCATCCCGGCGCGGACCCGCAGCGGGCCGCCGATGCTCATGCCGCCTTCGATGCCGCCGGCGCGGTTGGAGGTGCGCGCGATCTGCCCGTGCTCGTCCAGGGTGATCTCGTCGTGGGCGGCCGAGCCGCGGCGTCGGGTGGTCTCGAAGCCGTCGCCGACCTCCACGCCTTTGATGGCCTGGATGCCCATGAGCGCTCCGGCCAGGCGTGAATCCAGCCGTCGGTCCCAGTGCACATAGCTGCCCAGGCCCGGGGGAAGTCCCTCCACGACCACTTCGACGACGCCGCCGAGGGTCTCCCCCGCGCGGTGGGCGTCGTCGACCTCGGCGACCATCCGTTCGGAGGTCTCCGCGTCGAAGCAGCGCAGCGGGTCGGCGTCCAGGGCTTGTGCATCGGCGGCGCGGGGCAGCGGGGCGTCGGCGGGGATCTGCACCGGGCCGATGGCGGTGGTGTGCGAGACCGTGGTGATCCCGAGCTCGCTCAGGAAGGACTGGGCGGCCGCACCGAGGGCGACGCGGGTGGCGGTCTCCCGCGCCGAGGCGCGTTCCAGGACCGGGCGGGCCTCGCTGAAGCCGTACTTCTGCATGCCGGTGTAGTCGGCGTGACCTGGGCGGGGGCGGGTCAGCGGGGCGTTGCGGGCGAGGTGCTCCAGCTCGGCGGGGTCCACCGGGTCGGCTGACATGACCTTCTCCCACTTGGGCCACTCGGTGTTGCCGACCTCGATGGTCAGCGGTCCGCCGATGGTGACGCCGTGGCGCACGCCGGCCAGCAGCGCGACCTGGTCCTGTTCGAACTTCATCCGGGCTCCGCGGCCGTAGCCGAGACGGCGGCGGGCGAGCTTCTCCTGCACCGCGTCGGTGCTCAGCGTGACGCCGGCGGGAAGCCCTTCCAGGATTCCGACGAGGGATTTGCCGTGTGATTCTCCGGAAGTGAGCCAGCGCAACATGGGGTCCATCATAAACCGATCGCGCGCCTCATCTTGGCCACCATCTGGGCGTGGGACTCCGCGGAGAGCTCACCGGCCGGGGTCGAGGTGGCCGCGCTGAACAGCTCCACCTGTTTCACCGCCTGGTGCAGCAGCATCACCAGACCGCTGACCACCCGGCCGCCGCCCGCCTCCCAGGAGCCGGCCAGGAGCGAGGGCCAGGGGTCGTAGGCGACGTCGAGCAGCGGAATCGGGCGGTCCAGTCTGGGCAGCGTGGCGGCGATCTCATCGGCGGCGCGCGGTGGAAGGGTCGACACCACGGCGTCGAGCTGCCCGGAGTTCCCCCGGCCCGTTTCCAGGTCGTGGATTGCCGAGAGGTCGTGGGCTGCCGGAAGCTCGTCGGTGCCAGAGAGGTCATGCGGCAGCGCGGACAGCTGGGCCACGCTGAGCCGAAGACCCAGCGCGGCGGCCACCGGTTCCAGCTCCAGCCCGCGCTGGACGGAGCGGGCGTAGCTGCGCACCTGGGTGTAGCCGAGCTCGGAGGCGGCGGCCAGCGCGGCGGTGGCGGTGGCGCCGGCACCGATGATGCCGAAGCTGCCCCGGCCCGACGACGACGCCTGGTGCAGCCCGGCCTCGCCCAGGGCCGCGACGATGCCGTCCACGTCGGTGTTCTCACCGGAGAGCATGCGCGCGCCCTCCGATGTGCCGGCGGGACCGTGGACGACGGTGTTGAGCACGCCGAGCGCGGTGACCCGCGCCGACGGGTGGTCCACGGCGCTCACCATGGCGGCCTTCAGCGGCATCGTGACCGACCAGCCCAGCCAGCCCGGCGCCGCGCCCTCTCCGCGCAGGAACTCCTGCAGCGAAGACTCTTCGACGTCGATCCGCCGGTAGTCGGCGTCGAGCCCCAGGTGCTCATAGGCCGCGGCGTGCAGCAGCGGGGAGAGCGAGTGGGCGATCGGGTGGCCCAGCACAGCGGCCTGACGAGTCACGGTCCGGCGTTCTCCTGGGTCGGTTCTCCGTCGCAGATCTCGGCGTTGTCCTCGCAGTACGCGTTGAACTCCTCCACGTAGCCGAGGTGCTCCTCATAGTCTTCGGCGAACTTCGTCTCACCGGTCTCGAGGTCCACGGTGACCCAGTAGAAGTAGTCGTTCTCCTCCGGGTTCGCGGCGGCCTCGAGGGTCGCCATGTTGGGTGCGGCGACAGGTCCGGGGGGCAGGCCCGGGTTCTGGTAGGTGTTGTACTCGTTGGAGGCGTCGGCTCGCTCCTCCTCGGTGAAGTGCACGCTCTGCGTCCCGAGTCCGTAGATCACGGTGGCATCGATCTGCAGCAGCCCGTCGGTCTCGGAGTTGTTCGGGGCCAGCCGGTTCTCGATGATCCCGGCGATCTCTTCGTAGTCGCCGGGCAGGCCCTCCGCGGTGAGCAGGGAGGCGACGATCACCGTGCGCCACTGCTCATCCTCCTCGGTGATGCCGAGCTCCTCGAGCCGTTCGAAGGTGGTGTCCACCATCTGCTGGAGGATCTCCTCGGGGGTCGCCTCCAGGCTCGGCTGGTACTCCCCGGCGGCGAGATAGCCTTCGAGCGTCTCGGCCTCGTCGGGCAGTCCATAGGCGCCGGGGTCAGCCGCCGCTCGGCCGATGTCGCTCGCGGGGATTCCGGTCTGCGCCGCGATGGAGCTCAGCGCCGCGTCGATGCGGGTGTTGTCCTGGAGCGAGATGTAGTGCAGCGCCTCGCCCTCCTCGAAGATCACCGCCAGCGCATCCGCGGCCGGCATCTGTTCGCGCAGCTGGAACTCCCCCGGCTGCAGCTCAGGTGCTCCGTCGAGCGCCGCGAAGGCGTCGTCGAACGCGTCGTCGCTGGCGATGATCCCGGCTTCCAGGAGGCGGTTGCGCACCAGCGCGGGCCCGTCTCCTTCTTCAACGGTGAACTCCACGACCTCCCCGGCCTGGGTCTCGAAGTCTTCCGGGCCGCCGCCGCCGAACAGCGACTGCAGCACGACCACGAATCCCACGAGCAGCGCCGCGAACAGTCCGAAGGCCACGCTCAGGGTGAGGTTGCGGCGCCGCCGTCGGGTGCGCCGCTTCTCCAACACCGCCTGGGTCGCGCCCCCCTCGACGCCGGAGACCGTCTGGTAGCTGCGGCCGTGGCTTGAGGATGAGATCAGCAGCGGAGTGCCGTCGTCGTCGTGAGCGATGCGGGTACCTTCGTAATAGTCGTCCTCGAGGTCGTCCTCGAGGGGGAAGTCCGACTCCTCCGCCAGCGCGTACTCGTAATCCGCGTCGTAGTCGACGTCGGACTCGTAGTCGACGTCGGACTCGTAGTCGACGTCATAGTCAGCCTCGTCCGGGGAGAGGACCTGGTCGAAGGGGGTCACGGCGGAGGGAGCAGTGGGCTCAGAGTCAGGGTCGTCGCCCGTGGCGGGGACGACGGGGTGCAGGTCAGGGTGGTGCGGGTCGGCGTGCTGGGTGTCTTCGCGCTCCAGCTTGCCTTCGCTGACGTATTCCTGGTTGAAGATCACCGAGCCCTGCACCGGCGCAATGCTGGGCAGCGGCGTCCTGGACGGACTGGGGATAGTCAGTGGGACGGAGTCCGTGGCGGGTTCCGGGGAGGCTGCCGATACAGGCGAGGGCAGGGACGCCGGGGACGGTGCCGCGCCGGGATCCGCCGCGGTGGGCTCCTCGCGCTCTACCGCGGGCCCCGCCGAGGCCGCCGAGCGGGCGCGCGGAGTGCGCAGCGTCTCCTCCAGAGCACGCTGCTCAGCAAGTTCGAGCTCCCGAGCCTCGCGAATCTCGCGGCGGCTGCGCTGGGAGCCCGACTCATGCGGCTGTTGATCGCTCACGCGGGGTCCTCACTGGATGTCGACGGCACAAGTCCAGTGACCCACAGGGAATAGCAAATGGGTCACCAGATCTTTGACGAGTGTAATCTATTCGTTACTTCAACATATCCCGCCAGCTTCTTCGCGCGTCCAATGCCTCTTTAGCTTCTGCAATCGCCTGGGTGTCTCCGCTGACCTGGGCGGCCTCGAGTGCCTCTTCAAGTTCAGCGATGGCGTCGTCGAGCTGGGTGAGCATCGAATTCTGTCGCGCGATCGTCTCGGGGTCGGTCTTTCGCCAATGGGACTTCTCGGCGTCGTGGAACGCATCCTGGACGCGCTTGAGCCGACTCTCGATGGACTTCATGTCCCCACGAGGCACCCGACCGGCGGCGTCCCAGCGGTTCAGCAGCGCCTGGTACTGCTCCCGGACCGCCTCGGGGTTCTCGATCGGCATCAGGGCCTCGAAGTCCTCGAGGAGCGCCAGCTTCACCGTGAGGTTCTCGGCGTACTCCGCGTCGGTCTCTGCGTTGATCTTGTCCCGGGCGCCGAAGAACACGTCCTGGGCGGCGCGGAAGCGGGCCCACTGCGCGTCGTCGGTCTTGCGGGCGCCGCGGCCCAGGGCCTTCCAGTCATCCATCAGCCGGTGATAGGCCTTGGTGGTCGCGCCATAGTCGTCGGAGTCCTTGAGCTGCTCCGCCTCGACGATCAGCGCCTCCTTCGCGGCCTTGATATCACCGTGCTCCTTGTCCCGGGAGGCGAAGAACGCGCGCCGGTTCTTCTCGAAGAGATTCCGCGCGGCGCGGAAACGCTTCCAATAGGGGTCTTCCTGGGACTTGGTCAGCCGCGGCGGCTTCTTCTGCTCGGCCTTCCAGGCCTCGAAGAGCTCGTTCATCCGCGCCTGGGCGCTCTTCCAGTGCTGTGTGGTCGGATCGGCCTCGGCCAGCAGCTCCACCTCGGCCACGATCTGCTCACGGACCGCCAGGTGCTCGGCGAGCACCGCTTCAGCCTCCTGCGCCTCGACCGCTGCGCGCTGATCGATCTCCGTGGAGATCTCCCCAAGCAGCGAGCTCAGGGCCGCGACGTCGCCGACCCAGGTGCCGTCGGTGAGCTCCTGGCGAATGTGTCTCAAAGACTCGTGCAGCGCCTTGGCGGAGTCGGCGCCGGCCGCGGCGCGAGCCCTCAGCAGCAGCGCACGGTTGTAGAGCTCATCGAACTTCCGGGTGAAGTAGTGCAGGGCCTCATCGGCGCTGGCTCCGGAGAACTGCCCCACATAGCTCTCGGCGGCCTTCGGCCCGGGGGTCTCGGCGGCCTCGGCGGTCTCGGCGGCCTCGGCGGCCTCGGCGGCCTCGGCGGTCTCAGGGTGCGCCGCCGCGACGCCGTCGGCCTCCGGCGCTGTGACATGGACGGCCTCCGGAGCGGCGCCGTCGGCTGTCTCGGTCTGCGCGGGGGCGGGGGCCAGTGCATAGACATGGCCTTCCTCGTCCACCCGGGCGAATCGGTGGGCGTCGGCGAGGGAGGTCTCATGGTGGTCGGGCTTGACTGCAGGACTCATGCCCACCAGCGTACCGGAGCCGTTATGCTGAACGGGCCCGATTCCAGGCTCCCCCGACGACCCAAGGACTGCGCGCACACTCATGGCACGAACCACCTCTCTCTCCGGCTTCATCGAATGGCTCCCCGAGGAGCGTCTGGTGGAGCTGCACGTGCTGGACACGCTTCGCGAGGTGTTCGAACGCCACGGCTTCGCCTCCATCGAGTCCCGGGCGGTGGAGACCATCGACACGCTGCTGCAGAAGGGCGAGATCGACAAGGAGATCTACGCCGTCTCCCGGCTGCAGGAGGAAGAGGGCCGCGAGGCCCGACTGGCCCTGCACTTCGACCTCACCGTGCCCTTCGCCCGCTACGTGGTGGAGAACGCCGGGCACCTGGACTTCCCTTTCCGGCGGTACCAGATCCAGAAGGTCTGGCGCGGTGAACGCCCCCAGGACGGGCGCTACCGCGAGTTCACCCAGGCCGACATCGACCTGGTGGGCGACGGCGCGCTCCCCTTCCGCAGCGACGTGGAGATCGGCGTGGTCATGGCCAAGGCGCTCGAGGCGCTGCCGATCGGCGACTTCATGCTCCGGGTCAACAACCGCAAGCTCTCCGAGGGGTTCTACCGCTCCATCGGTCTCAGCGACACCACCGCGGTGCTGCGCGCGATCGACAAGCTGGAGAAGATCGGCGCCGAGAAGGTCAGCGAGGAGCTGGTCTCCACCGGTGCCGCCACCCCGCAGCAGGCGCAGCAGGCGCTCGAGCTCGCCCAGATCCGCGCCACCGACACCTCCTTCGTCACCGCGGTGCGCGCCCTGCTGGGCACCGTGGAGGCCGATGAGCTGCTCGACGCCGGGCTGGCCGAGCTTGAAGAGGTCGTCGCGGAGCTGAACAAGCGGGTCCCCGGTCGGGTCACCGCTGATCTCTCCATCGCCCGCGGCCTCGACTACTACACCGGCACCGTCTACGAGACCGTGCTGATCGGTCACGAATCGCTGGGCTCGGTCTGCTCCGGCGGCCGCTATGAATCTCTGGCCTCCAAGGGCAGGCGCACCTTCCCCGGCGTCGGGCTCTCCATCGGGGTCACCCGACTGATCTCCCGGATCCTGGCCGAGGGCGGGCTCTCCGCCAGCCGTAAGGTCCCCACCGCAGTCTTCGTGGCGCTGCGCTCCGACGAGGACTGGGGGGCCGCCCAGGACGTGGCCGACGCGCTGCGCCTCCGGGGGATCAATGTGGAGGTCGCGCTGAAGGCTGAGAAGTTCGGCAAGCAGATCCGCCACGCTGACCGCCGCGGCATCCCTTATGTCTGGTTCACCGACGACGACGGCGCCCATGAGGTCAAGGACATCCGCACCGGTGCCCAGAGCCCCGCGGATCCGGCCAGCTGGACGCCCCCGGCCGAGGACGCGCTCCCGCGGATAGTAGAATCGGCCACCGACTGACTCCCCGGGCCGCAGGCCCGCACCAGCAACTGATCCCTCAGGAAGGACACCGTGCTCCGCACACACACCTCCGGCTCACTCACCGCCGAGAACATAGGCCAGACCGTCACCCTCACCGGATGGGTGGCGCGGCGCCGAGATCACGGCGGAGTGGCCTTCCTCGATCTGCGTGACTCCTCGGGCGTGGCCCAGGTCGTGGTGCGCGAGGAGGCCGACTTCGATCCGCTGCGCAACGAGTTCGTGCTGCAGGTGACCGGTTCGGTGGAGCGCCGTCCCGCGGGCAACGAGAACCCCAACCTGCCCTCGGGCGAGGTCGAGGTGCTGGCCGAGACCGTCACGGTGCTCAACACCGCGGCACCGCTGCCCTTCCAGATCGATGAGCACGTCGAGGTCGGCGAGGAGGCGCGGCTGCGCCACCGCTACCTCGATATGCGCCGGGAAGGGCCGCAGCGCGCGCTGCGGCTGCGCTCCGAGGCCAACCGGGTCGCCCGCGACCTGCTGCACCACGAGTCCTTCACCGAGATCGAGACGCCGACGCTGACCCGCTCCACCCCCGAGGGTGCCCGCGACTTCCTGGTCCCGGCGCGCCTGGCACCGGGCGCCTGGTACGCGCTGCCGCAGTCCCCCCAGCTGTTCAAGCAGCTGCTCCAGGTCGGTGGCTTCGAGAAGTACTACCAGCTCGCCCGCTGCTACCGCGACGAGGACTTCCGCGCGGACCGCCAGCCCGAGTTCACCCAGCTCGACATCGAAGCCAGCTTCGTGGAGCAGGAGGACATCCTCTCCCTCGGCGAGGAGCTCGTGCGCAGGCTCTGGAAGCTCATCGACGTGGACCTGCCCGCCGAGATCCCGCACATCACCTACCACGAGGCGATGGCCCGCTACGGCTCGGACAAGCCTGATCTGCGCTTCGAGCTGGAGCTCACCGAGCTCACCGACTACTTCAAGGACACCCCCTTCAGGGTCTTCAAGGCTCCCTATGTCGGTGCCGTGGTGATGCCCGGCGGAGCCTCGCAGCCCCGCCGCACCCTCGACGCCTGGCAGGAATGGGCCAAGCAGCGCGGCGCCAAGGGCCTGGCGTATGTGCTCATCGGTGAGGACGGCGAGCTCGGCGGCCCCGTGGCCAAGAACCTCTCCGAGCCGGAGAAGGCCGGACTGGCAGCCGCCACCGGGGCCTCCCCCGGGGACTGCGTCTTCTTCGCCGCCGGTGAGGTCTCTCCCTCCCGCGGACTCCTCGGCGCCGCGCGCAACGAGATCGCCGCCCGTGTGGGACTCATCGATCAGGACGCGTGGTCCTTCGTCTGGGTGGTCGACGCCCCGATGTTCGAGCCCGCAGCCCTGGCCCAGGCCGCCGGCGATGTGGCCGTGGGATCCGGTGCCTGGACCGCCGTGCACCACGCGTTCACCGCCCCCAAGCCGGAGTTCGCCGAGAGCTTCGACACCGATCCGGCCTCGGCGCTGGCCAACGCCTACGACCTGGTCTGCAACGGCAACGAGATCGCCGGCGGCTCGCTGCGCGTGTACCGCCGCGACGTCCAGGAGCGGATCTTCAAGGTCATGGGCATTCCCGAGGACGAGGCGCAGGAGAAGTTCGGGTTCCTGCTCGACGCCTTCAAGTTCGGCGCTCCCCCGCACGGCGGCATCGCCTTCGGCTGGGACCGCGTGGTCTCGCTGCTCGCCGGTGAGGACTCCATCCGCGAGGTCATCGCCTTCCCCAAGTCCGGCGGCGGCTACGACCCGCTCACCGCGGCGCCCGCCCCGATCACCGCGCAGCAGCGCAAGGAGGCCGGCGTCGACGCCAAGCCCGAGCCGAAGGCTGAGGCCGGCACCGACGCCAAGGCAGAGGGCAGGACCGGCACCAAGGGCTGAGCCTGAGTCCCAGGCCTGAGCCGCACCGGGTAGCCTGGAACGGATTCTTATCGAATCTATCTACGAACCCAGCTCTAGGAGGCGCAGTGGCCGATCCCATCACGGGGGACCTCTTCGCCTCCGATGACTTCGGCGACGACGACGCGCCCGCCCCGGCCTCCACGGCGGAGGCGGGCGCGCGTCGTCGGCATACTCCGCTGGCGGTGCGGATGCGACCGCGCACCCTCGCGGAGGTGCTCGGCCAGCAGCATCTGCTCGAGCAGGGGTCCCCGCTGCGCGTCCTGGCTGAAGGGTCCCGCGGACCCGCCGGCGCCTCCTCGGTGATCCTCTACGGCCCTCCCGGCACCGGCAAGACCACGCTGGCCCATGTGCTCGCCCGTGGCGCCTCGCGGAAGTTCGTGGAGCTCTCCGCCATCCGGGCCGGTGTGAAGGACGTCCGACAGGTCATGGACCGTGCGCTGGAGGATCGAGATCTCCGCGGGCAGACCACCGTGCTGTTCCTCGATGAGATCCATCGGTTCAACAAGGCCCAGCAGGATGCCCTGCTGCCGGGAGTGGAGAACGGCTGGGTCATCCTGGTCGCCGCGACCACGGAGAACCCGTCCTTCTCGATCATCGCCCCGCTGCTCTCCCGGTCACTGATGCTCACCCTGCGCTCACTGACCCAGGATGACCTCTCCGGACTGATCACCCGGGCGCTGCAGGACACCCGCGGCCTCGACTCGGCCTTCGAGCTCGAAGACACGGCCAGGGATCATATTCTGCGCATGGCCGGAGGTGATGCGCGCCGGGTGCTGACCACCCTGGAGGCCGCCGCCGCCGTGGCCATGGGCCGCTCCCCCGAGGACGCTTCGGATGTGTCTGAAGGAGCCTCGGCCGATGAGCCGGCGTCGGACGCCCCGGTGCTGATCACCGCCCGGGACGCCGAACAGGCGATGGACTTCGCCGTGCAGCGGTACGACCGAGACGGGGACCAGCACTACGACATCGTCTCCGCCTTCATCAAGTCGCTGCGCGGCTCGGACCCCGACGCCGCGCTGCACTACCTGGCGCGGATGGTGGTCGCCGGAGAGGACCCGCGCTTCATCGCCCGCCGGCTGGTCATCGCCGCCGGAGAAGAAGTCGGCATGGCCGACCCCACGGCGCTGCAGACCGCCATGGCGGCGGCAGATGCCGTGCAGCTCATCGGCATGCCGGAGGGACGGATCCTGCTCGCCCAGGCCACGGTGCACATCGCCACCGCGCCGAAGTCCAACGCCTCCTATAAGGCCCTCGACGCCGCCATAGCCGACGTGCGCGCCGGGAAGTCCGGCGCGGTCCCGCCGCATCTGCGTGACGCACACTATTCCGGGGCACACCGGATGGGCCATGGCAAGGGCTACATCTACGCCCATGACCAGCCGCATCACGTCGCGACCCAGCAGTACGTGCCCGATGAGCTGATCGGGGTGGACTACTACAAGCCCACCGGCAACGGCGCCGAACGCGCCGTCTCGGAGCGGCTGGAGAAGCTGCGCTCGATCATCCGGGGCACGGACAACAGGTGACGGGCACGAGATGACGGGCAAGCGACAGCTCGCCCGCGGCACCGACAGAACCCGCTGACGCCGCAGACGACGAAGCGGCCGCCTCCCGAGAGGGAGACGGCCGCTTCTCTGCGTCCAGCGCCGGATGATCAGCGCCTCACGATGCTCAGTTCTTCTTGGACTCGATGGCTCCGACCGAACCGGCGGGCAGCTCTGCGGCAGTCCCATGGTCATCGTGGGAGAGCGCCTCGATGTACTCCTCGCGGCTGACCGGTGCGACCCGGTCCTCGAAGAAGGTCCGGTTGAGCGTCACCCGTGACTTCTCGAGCAGTCCGACCTTGCCCCGGGAGTTGGGGCGGGCCGCGGTGACCTCGGGAGACTCGTAGGAGACCAGCGTGTAGAGCTCGTAGTCGCTGACCCGGGTGTGCTTCTCACGGAACTCACCGTGCGGAAGCATCTCGATGACGCCCGCCTCGTTGCCGTGCAGCACGATCTCGCGATCCTTGCGCTGCAGGGCCAGACAGATCCGCTTGGTGATGATGAACGTGAGGATCGGTCCGGCGAAGAACAGCACCCGGAGCCAGATGAGCACGTCGTTGAACGAGAGCGAGAAGTGGGTCGCGATCAGGTCGGAGGATGCGGCAGCCCACATCACGAAGTACCAGATCATCATGGCCATGCCGAAGGCGGTGCGTCCGGGGACGTTTCGCGGGCGGTCCAGGATGTGGTGTTCCCTCTTGTCACCGGTGATCCAGGCCTCGATCCAGGGCCAGACGAACAGACCGAGCAGCAGAGCGGTGATCGGGATGAACGTGACCAGCACAGGCGTGGCCACGCTGTTGCCGCCCCAAGGCGTCGGCAGCACGAACTCCAGCGGTATGTCGCCGATGTAGCCCGGCATCAGGCGCAGCAAGCCGTCGAACCAGCCGATGTACCAGTCAGGCTGGGTGCCTGCCTGCACCGGAGACGGGTCATAGGGCCCGTAGTTCCACAGTGCGTTGATCTGGAAGGTGCCTGCCAGCAGGGCCAGGACACCGAAGACCACGAAGAAGAAGCCGCCGGCCTTGGCCGCGTAGACGGGTCCGATCGGGTAGCCGACCACGTTGCGCTCGGTGCGGCCTGGGCCGGGGTACTGGGTGTGCTTGTGGGTGACCACCATGAACAGGTGGACCGCGATAAGGATCAGGATCACCGCAGGGATGATGAAGATGTGCAGCGAGTAGAGCCGCGGGATGACCTCGTCGCCGGGGAACTCCCCGCCGAAGAGGAAGAAGGAGATGTAGGTGCCGACCACGGGAATCGCCTTGAGCATGCCGTCGATGATGCGCAGACCGTTGCCGGAGAGCACCTCATCGGGCAGCGAGTAGCCGGTGAAGCCGGCGCCCAGGCCTGCCAGCAGCAGGGTGCAGCCGACGACCCAGTTCAGCTCGCGCGGCTTGCGGAACGCGCCGGTGAAGAAGACGCGCAGCATGTGGATCGCCATCGCCATGATGAACATCAAGGCGGCCCAATGGTGGAGCTGGCGCATGAACAGGCCGCCGCGCACATCGAAGGAGAGCTCCAGCGAAGTGGCGTAGGCGGTGGACATCTCCACGCCCTGCAGCGGGACGTAGGCCCCGTCGTAGCGCGTGCTGGCCATGGAGGGATCGAACCAGAAGGTCAGGAACGCACCTGAGATCACGGTGATGACGAAGCTGTAGAGCGCGACCTCGCCGAACATGAAGGTCCAGTGGTCCGGGAAGACCTTGCGGCCGAACTCGCGGACCATGCCGGTACCGCCCACGCGCTGATCGACGTAGTTCGCGATCTTGCCGGTGCGGGTCGCCGGCTGGTACTGGTCCACCTCGGAGTACTGCTCCTCGGTGTACTTGGATTCTAGAGACTGACTGCTCATGAGTTTTAGCCACGCTCCCAGTAGGTGGGGCCGACGGGTTCGGTGAAGTCGCTGCGAGCGATGAGGAAGCCCTCATCGTCGACGGTGATGGGCAGCTGGGGCAGCGGCCGGCCTGCCGGACCGAAGGTGACCTTGAACTCCGCAGCGGCGTCAAAGGTCGACTGGTGACAGGGACACAGCAGGTGATGCGTGTGACGCTCGTAGAGCGCCACCGGGCAGCCGACATGCGTGCAGACCTTGGAACAGGCGATGATTCCCTCGTGCTTCCAGTCCTCGCGACCTGGGGTCACGGCCTCGAAGTCATCGGGATTCATCCGGATCAGCAGGACGACGGCTTTGGCCTTCTCGGCCAGGCGATCGCCGTGCCCGGAGACCTCGCGGAGGGTCTCCGGGATGGCGTGCACCGCCGAGCCGACCGTGAGGTCGGAGGCGCGGATCGGGGTGCCGGTGGGGTCGCGCACCAGGCGCACCCCCTCGGTCCACAGCGTGTGCCGCATCCGCTCGGGCCCGAAGTCCTCGGAGCGATCAAGATCGCGGAAGACGACGACGGCGGGCAGCGGGGCCAGCAGGGCGGCGCCGATGAGCGTGTTGCGCAGCAGCGGACGCCGCTTGATCTGGGTCTCGTCGAGGATCTCGTCGACCGTCTGGGCAGCCTCGGCGCGGTCCTCTTCCTTGCGCAGCGGCTTGCGGTCTTCGACGACCTCGTGGTCCGGCATCAGTGCGCGGGCCCACTGGACGACTCCGAGTCCGATGCCCAGCATGGCAAAGGCCACGCCGACTCCGAGCAGCGTGTTCTGCAGCCGGAGCATGTTCAGATCCCCGGCGGTGACGCCGACGGCGAAGTAGCCGACGAAGAACATCACGGTACCGATGATCGAGATCAGGAAGAGCGCAGAGACCTGCCGCTCGGCGCGCTTGGCGGCCTTCTCGTCCGCGTCTGCCAACCGCGGGCGGTGCGGGGGCAGGCCCGGGTTGTCGATGGCATAGCCGCTCGACCTTCCCTCACCTGCTTTGATGACGGCGCCCGTGCTCGGATCACCGTTACCGTGCTCGCCCATATGGTTCTCGTCCTTTGCTTCAGTGTTTACGTGTGCGGGTGCTTAGGTGCTGCGGCGGATGCTCAGGAGGACCGTGAGGTCAGCCAGACCATCGAGCCGATCAGCAGGGCCAGTCCGAGGGTCCAGATCAGCAGACCTTCCGAGACCGGTCCCAGCGAGCCCAGGGCGAAGCCGCCCGGAGCGCTTTGAGATTCGTTGTTCTTCAGGAAGGCGATGATGTCGCGCTTGTCCTCGGGAGGGATGTTGGCGTCGGTGAACTCCGGCATGTTCTGCGGGCCGGTGACCATGGCCTCGTAGATGTGCACTGACTCCACGCCGTCCAGCCCGGGGGCGTACTTGCCTTCGGTCAGCGCGCCGCCGGCGGCGGCGGCGTTGTGGCACATGGCGCAGTTGATCCGGAAGAGCTCTCCGCCGCGGGCGATGTTGCCCTCTTCGACATCGAGGTACTCGGCCGCGGGCACCGCGGGGCCGGAGCCCAGCGAGGCGACGTAGGCCGAGAGCTGCATGGTCTGTTCATCGTTGAACTGTGCCGGCTTCTTCTGCGCCTGCGGACCTGACATCTGCATCGGCATGCGTCCGGTGCCGACCTGGAAGTCGACCGCGGCGGCGCCGGAGCCGATCAGCGAGGGGCCGGCGTCGGAGCCTTCTGCGTTGATGCCGTGGCAGGTGGCGCAGTTGGCCACGAAGAGCCGCTCGCCCTCCTCCACGTCGGAGGCGGAGTAGACGTCAGCGGCGTTCGATGCCTGAGCCTCGTTGATGGAGGTCGCCGCGGCGTAGAGCCCTCCGGTGAGCAAGAGGCCCAGGAGGAGCAGCGCCACTGCCGCGAGCGGGTGGCGACGCTTCTGTGAGAGTGCCTTCACGTGCCGGTTCCTAACTTTTCGATGCGATACAAGCTGGTGTGCTTCGGCTGGGCGCGTTGATCAGGCGAACAGCGGCAGCAGGTAGACGATGCCGAACAGTGCGATCCACACGACGTCGACGAAGTGCCAGTAATACGACACGACGACGGCGGCGTGAGCCTCCTTGTGGGTGAACTTCACGCTGAAGTACGCCCGCGCAATCACATAGAGGAAGGCCACGAGACCACCGATGACGTGCAGCCCGTGGAAGCCGGTGGTGATGTAGAAGGCGGAGCCGAACGCGTTCGATGAGACGGTGATCCCATGGGAGACCATCACTGCGAACTCGTAGGTCTGACCGCCGATGAAGATGGCGCCCATGATGAACGAGAGGATGTACCACTCGACCATGCCCCAGTGCTTGATCTGGAATGTGCCGCCGGTGCGGCGCGGCTGGTGCCGCTCAGCAGCGAAGACACCGAACTGAGCCGTCACCGAGCTTGCAACCAGGATCACCGTGATCGTGGTGGCCAACGGGATGTCCAGTTCACTGGCACCCTCGGCGAACATCTCAGACTGCGTGGAACGCAGTGTGAAGAACATGGCGAACAGGCCGGCGAAGAACATGAGCTCACTGGTGAGCCAGACCATGGTGCCCACGGACACCATGTTCGGGCGGTTCGGCAGTGTTCGCGCCGGAGCGATTGGGGCTTGGGTTGCAGTCGTCACGCATTCATTATGTCCTGAAAGCCCAGCAGTTTGCGACACCGACGGTCACTATGGCGTGGTTCCAGATCCTTGTCAGGGGGCGGATTCCGCGCCATTCCCAGGATCCGCCAAGGTGGAGCCGGTCAAAAAAGTCGACAATATTTCTACAGCGTGTCGAAATTGGTCGGAGCCGGACCGTGATCGGCCGATAGTCTGGGGCTGTGAAACTTCCACACTCACCCGATCCGCTGCTCCGCGCGACCCCGGTGCCCGCAAGCTGGTCCGAGCTGCTGGAGACGCTCCTGGCCGGAGAGCACCTCAGCGCAGCCACCTCAGCCTGGGCGATGGAGAGGCTCATGAGCGGGGCCCTCGGTGATGGGCAGATCGCCGCCTTCCTGGTCGCGCTGCGCGCCAAGGGCGAGGTCGCCGAGGAGCTCGTCGGGCTCAGCGCCACGATGATGGACAAGGCCGTCCCGCTGAGCATCCCCGGACCCACCCTGGACATCGTGGGCACCGGTGGAGACATGCTGGGCACCGTGAACATCTCCACGATGGCCTCACTGACCGCCGTGGGAGCCGGGGCACGCGTGGTCAAGCACGGCAACCGCGGCGCCTCCACCACTGCCGGCGCGGCCGATGTCATCGAGGCACTGGGAGTGGACCTCAGCATGGGCGCCGAGCAGGTGGCCCGCGCCGCGGAGGAGGTCGGGATCACCTTCCTCTTCGCGCAGAGCTTCCATCCCTCGATGCGCCACGTCGGGCCGGTGCGGCGTCAGCTCGGCATCCGCACGGTCTTCAACTTCCTGGGGCCCCTGTCGAACCCGGCACGTGTGACCGCCCAGGCGCTGGGCTGCGCCAGCCCCACGCTGGCACCGAAGATGGCTGAGGTGCTCGCCATGCGCGGCACCCGCGGCCTGGTGTTCCGCGGGAGGGACGGGCGGGACAAGATCACCACCTCCGCCGCCACCGACATCTGGGAGATCCGCTCCGGCGAGGTCTCACACACCGCCCTGGAGCCTGAGGATGTCGGACTCCCCCGCGTGTCCGTGGAGGACCTGCGCGGTGGTTCCGGCACGGAGAACGCACAGATCGTGCGGCAGATGCTCTCCGGGGAGCCTGGGCCCGTGCGAGACGCCGTCGTGCTCAATGCCGCGGCCGGACTGACCAGCCTCGATGAACTGGCCCAGGGGCCGCTGGTGGACCGGCTGACGGCCAACATGCGCCGGGCCGAAGAGTCCATCGACTCTGGCGCCGCGGCTGATGTGCTGCGCCGCTGGGTGGCGTTCAGCCAGAGTGTGAGCTGACGCCCCGCTCGGCCTGACCGGCGTCGTCGGAGTGACCGGCGTCCCTTGACGCTGGGTCTTCGGCACGAGCCGGGTCTTCGGGCTCGTCGTGGCCGAATGGATCAGGGTCGACTCCGGGGAGCCAGGTGAGGCCGGGCTGGTTCCAGCCCTCCTTCTTCACGACCTTCTTCCAGCGCCGCGCCCATCTGGGGTCCAGCCGATTGACATAGAGGTAGCCGTCAAGGTGGTCGTACTCGTGCTGCAGGATTCGGGCGAACCATCCGGTGGCCTCGAACTGCAGCGGCTCCCCCGCGACGTCGAGCCCGGTGATCTCCACGTGCTCGCTGCGCTTGAGCGGGTAGTTGTACCCCGGCGCGGACAGGCAGCCCTCGGATTCCTCCTCGGGGTCGGCGGACTCCTTGGAGACCTTGCCGATCAGGCGGAGCCGCGGGTTGATGATCACTCCACGGGAGGGCTGATCGCCTGAATCGGCGAAGCTGTAGGTGAAGATGCGCAGCCCGACGCCGATCTGCGGGGCCGCCAGTCCCACCCCGTGGGCGGCGTCCTGGGTCTCGAACATGTCGGCCACCAGCTCGCGGATGGAGTCGTCGATGGTCTCGACCTCCTGTGCGCGTCGGTGCAGCACCGGTTCACCGTGGATCGTGATGGGGCGGATCGTCATAGCAAGGATTCTACGCACCGCGCGGGGCGTCCGGGGACGAGAAGGCCCGCCGTGAGTCGATGCTCACGGCGGGCCATAACCAGCGGTGGGGCGGGCCGGATCAGTGCGCGTAGCGCTTGCGGTTGAACTCCAGCACCCAGCCGGTGATGAAGAACAGACCGGGGATCAGCGCGATGAAGAACACCCACCAGTCGATGGCCAGGCCGAAGAACGCGAACGCTGCGGAGAAGCCGAGGCCCAGCGGCCACCAGCTCCAGGGAGCGAACTCGCCGTAGTTGCCGGCCATGTGCTCGATCTCGCCCGCCGGGTTGTCCCCGTCGAGCACGTCGTGGTTCTTCGCGACCATCCGCAGGTAGAACCAGAGCATGAACGCCATGCCTGCGGTGAGCAGGAGCAGCGGGAACCCGGCCATGTCTGACCATCCGCTCCAGAAGCCGTAGATGAAGGCCACGATGAGGACGAAGACGCCCAGGCCTAGGAACAACCCGATATTTGCCTTCATCAGACGCCTTCCTTGTCCTGCTGATCCGCTGGACCGAAGATCTTGCCCGCAGGTGTCTGCAGGGTGTGCCGGTCAGCGAGCTCAGGGTGGTGCAGATCCAGCGCGGGACGCTCGGAGCGGATGCGCGGCAGCGAGTAGAAGTTGTGCCGCGGCGGTGGGCAGGAGGTCGCCCATTCGAGCGAGCCGCCGAAGCCCCACGGGTCATCCACCAGCACCTTCTTGCCCTTGCGTGCGGTGATCCAGACGTTCCAGAAGAACGGGATCAGCGAGGCGCCCAGCAGCATCGAGAACACCGTGGAGAACTGGTTCATGGTGGTGAACCCGTCCTCGACCATGTAGTCCGCGTAACGACGCGGCATGCCCATGACGCCGAGCCAGTGCTGGATCATGAAGGTGCCGTGGAAGCCGACGAAGAGCATCCAGAAGCTGATCTTGCCCAGGCGCTCGTTGAGCATCTTGCCGGTCCACTTGGGCCACCAGAAGTGGAATCCGGCGAACATCGCGAAGACCACGGTGCCGAAGACCACGTAGTGGAAGTGGGCGACCACGAAGTAGGTGTCCGAGAGGTGGAAGTTCAGCGGCGGCGCGGCCAGGATGATGCCGGTGAGTCCGCCGAAGAGGAACGTCACCAGGAAGCCGAGGCTCCAGAGCATCGGCGTCTCGAAGGTCAGCGACCCTCGCCACATCGTGCCTATCCAGTTGAAGAACTTCACCCCTGTGGGCACCGCGATCAGCATGGTCATCAGCGCGAAGAACGGCAGCAGCACGGCTCCGGTGACATACATGTGGTGGGCCCACACGGTCACCGACAGCGCGGCGATCGCGATCGTCGCGTAGACCAGGCCCTTATAGCCGAAGATCGGTTTGCGGCTGAAGACCGGCAGGATCTCGGAGACGATGCCGAAGAACGGCAGCGCGATGATGTAGACCTCCGGGTGTCCGAAGAACCAGAACAGGTGCTGCCAGAGGACCGCACCGCCTGCCTCCGGATCGAAGATGTGCCCGCCGAACCTCCGGTCGAGACCGAGTCCGAACAGCGCGGCCGCGAGCGGCGGGAAGGCCATCAGGACCAGGATCGAGGTGATCAGCGTGTTCCACACGAAGATCGGCATCCGCCACATGGTCATGCCTGGAGCGCGCATGCACAGGATCGTGGTGATGAAGTTGACCCCGCCCATGATCGTGCCGAAGCCGGTCAAGGCCAGGCCGAACACCCATAGGTCACCACCGACTCCCGGTGAATACGTGGTGTCAGACAGCGGAGCGTAGGCGAACCAGCCGAAGGAGGCCGCACCCTGGGGGGTGAGGAAGCCTGCCATGGCGACCAGGGCGCCGAAGAGGAAGAACCAGAACGCCAGCGCGTTCAGCCGGGGGAAGGCCACGTCCGGGGCGCCGATCTGCAGCGGCATGATGACATTGGCGAAGCCGGCGAACAGCGGAGTCGCGAACATCAGCAGCATCACCGTGCCGTGCATGGTGAAGAGCTGGTTGTACTGCTCCTTGGTCTGCAGCAGCTGCATGCCGGGCTCGAAGAGCTCCGCACGGATCAGCAGCGCCATGACGCCGCCGACGCAGAAGAACAGGAAGGAGGTGATCAGGTACATGTAGCCGATCACCTTGTGATCGGTGGTCGTCAGCCAGTTGACGACGATCTTCCCCTTGGAGCGGGGGACGACGCGCGAGACCTCACGCGCTTCGTCGGCGGTGTATTCGAGGGTCGCCACAGTCAGTCGTCCCCTTCAGTTCCGGCCACGTTTTCGTGGAGGTTTGGATTGCGGTCATACTCGTCGCCGAGCTGACCCTCGGGCAGGGTCTCGAGGTAGTCACGGAACTCGTCCTCGGTGACGACCTCCACATTGAAGAGCATCTCCGAGTGGTACTCGCCGCAGAGTTCTGCACACTTGCCGTCGAAGCTGCCAAGCTCCTGCGGGGTCAGGTGGATCTCGTTGGTGCGACCCGGGATCATGTCGCGCTTCTGCAGGAAGGCCGGGATCCAGAAGGAGTGGATGACGTCGCGGGCGTTGAGCTCGAAGGTGACGGGCTGATCCACCGGCAGGTAGAGGGTGGGCAGCGTCTCGCGCACGCCCTCTTCACCGGTGAGCTCGGCCTGGACGCCGGCGAAGTAGCGCTCGTCGCCGTCGTAGTTGTAGTTGAAGTCCCAGGCCCACTGCTTGCCTCGGACGTCGACGACCAGATCAGGGTCGGTGTAGGGCTCATCGACTGAGCGCTGCACCTGGTTGGTGTAGAAGAACAGCACGCCCACCATGACCAGCGGGACGATGGTGTACATGATCTCCAGCGGCACGTTGTACGCGATCTGGCGCGGGTAGCCGGTCTCCCCCTTGCGGCGACGGTAGGCGACCATGCACCAGAGCATCAGTGCCCAGGTGATGAGGCCCACGATCAGCGCGGCGATCCAGGAGTTGACCCACAGGTCGGTCAACTCCGCAGTGTTGCTGGTGGTGTCCCGGCTGCCCGGAAGCCATCCTCGTTGTGCAGGCTGCTCTTCCGAGCAGGCGCTGAGCACCAGTGCCGCCGCGCTGGCCAGTGCAACTGACTTCAATGCACGGCCTCGGCTGCCGGTTCGATTATGCGAACTCACAGACGGCCCTTCCTCTATCTCGGTGTGCGAATGTGCGTTCTCCGTGACCCGTTGACCGCGCTGTGCGCAGAGTTCGAACCACCATGAACGCTTCGCGCTCCAGACTACTACGTCCTGTAGAGGACCGGGAGGACGGACACCCGCGCCCGACGCATCTGATCTGCTCCTTCGGCCCTGCCTCCGAACCCCGGATACGAGAAAACTCCGCTTCTACCCCGTGTAGAAAACGGGAGAAGCGGAGTTTCGCTCGTGCTGGGCAGCGGCTGAATCCGCTGCCGATGTGTCTGCTTTATGACGCTGTGACTCAGCGGACCGGGTCAGGGCCCGGCGTCGGAACCCGACGGAGCGGACCGATGAGCCCTGGTGGATTCGGTCAGTGGAAGGAGTCGCCGCAGGCGCAGGAGCCGCCGGCATTGGGGTTGTCGATGGTGAACCCCTGCTTCGAGATGGAGTCCTCGAAGTCGATCTTCGCGCCCTCGAGGTAGGGCACGCTCATCTTGTCCACGACGACCTCGACACCGCTGAAGTCGCGCAGTGCATCCCCGTCGAGGACGCGCTCGTCGAAGTAGAGCTGGTAGATCAGGCCGGAGCAGCCGCCGGGCTGCACGGCCACGCGCAGCCGCAGATCTTCGCGGCCCTCCTGCTGAAGCAGCGAGGAGACCTTCTCGGCGGCGGTCTCACTGAGTTCGACCTGGTGGGTCTTGAAGCCATCGACGGCGGATCCGGTGATCTCGGCTGATTCGGTCTCAGCGGCGGATCCGGCGGCGGTGTCCTGGGTGGTGGTGCTCATGGCATACACCTCTCTGGTTGTAGCGGCAGGCCTGTGCTCTACGGTAACAACGCCGAGGGCCACGAGGTTCATTCCCGCCGGTCGATCACGGTGCAGGGATCGAATCCATTATTCCCGCTACACTGGCGGGGTGCTAGGACGTAAGAAAAACACTGCCGACCAGATCGCCGAGGCTGAAGCCGCGCAAGCTCGCGAGCAGGCCCAGAACACCAGGCGTCAGCCTGAGAAGAAGGGCGTGCCCACACCGAAGCGCAGCCAGCAGCAGGCGGCACGAAAGCGCCCGCTGGTGCAGAACGATCGCAAGGTCGCCCGCGCCGCCCAGCGCCAGCAGATGGCCGATCAGCGGGTGAAGATGCGCCGGGCGATGGAGACCGGCGAGGAGAAGTATCTTCCTGCTCGCGATCGCGGTCCCCAGCGACGCTATGTCCGGGACTACGTCGACGCGCGCTTCGGCATCGGTGAGTGGATGCTGGTCCTGGTGCTGGTCTTCCTCTTCGCATCCTTCGTCATGAACGAGGGGATGCGCATCATCGTCAGCCAGATCCTCTGGCTCTTCGTGCTCGCCGTCCTCGTCGAGGCCGTGTGGGTCGGGCGCACCGTGCGCAAGAAGATCGATGCCAAGTTCGGCATCGAGAACCGTGAACGCGGACTCCCCTTCTACGCCGCGATGCGATCGCTGCAGATCCGCCGACTGCGGCTTCCCAAGCCGCTGGTGGCCCGAGGACACTTCCCCGCCTGAGCATGAGCCCCGCCCGAGCGGCGGGGCCTCAGCCGCTTCGCAGCAGCGACCTCAGGTCGCGGTTGATCCGGCGCACCCAGAACGGACCCTCATAGACGAAGGCCGTGTAGCCCTGCACCAGGTCGGCGCCGAGCGCGAGCCGCTCGGCCACGTCGGCCCCTGAGGTCACTCCCCCGACGGAGATGATCGCGGTGGTGCGCGGCAGCGCGGCGCGCAGCCGGGTCAGCACCTGCTTGGAGCGTTCGGCGAGCACCGGGCCGCTGAGTCCGCCGGCCCCCGCGGCCTGCACCTGTTCCGGGTCGCTGTGCAGATCCTCGCGGGAGATCGTCGTGTTCGTGGCGATCACACCGTCCAGCCCCAGGTCGCTGACCAGCTCGGCCACGGCGTCGACGTCGGAGTCGGCCAGATCGGGCGCGATCTTCACCAGCAGCGGCACGTGGCGCTGCGCGGCGTCGTCGGCCTCCGCACCCACCGCGGCGAGCAGCGGCCGCAGCGCGGTGATCTCCTGGAGCTGACGCAGCCCCGGAGTGTTCGGTGAGGACACGTTGACCACCAGATAGTCCGCCACCGGAGCCAGCATCCGGGCGGAGACGAGGTAGTCCTCGGTGGCGTGTTCAAGCGGGGTCACCTTGGTCTTGCCGATGTTCACGCCGATCACCGGCGCGTGCCGACCTGCCCGCTTGAGCCGGGAGATCTGCTCGCGGATCTGAACCAGTCGCGGACGCACCTCCTCCGCGCCGTCGTTGTTGAAGCCCATGCGGTTGATCAGCGCGCGGTCCTCGACGAGTCGGAAGAGCCGCGGCGTCGGGTTTCCCGGCTGCGCGGCGGCGGTCACGGTGCCGATCTCGATATGTCCGAATCCCAGGTGCGCCAGCGGCAGCACCGAGGTGGCGCCCTTGTCGAAGCCGGCGGCGAGGCCGAAGGGTGAGGGCCAGACCAGGCCCAGCGCACGGATCTGCAGCGACTCATCCGGACGGCACAGCCGCTCCAGCACCCTGCCGCCCCCGAGTCGCCTGCTCAGCCGCAGCCCGGAGACGACCAGGTGGTGGGCCTTCTCGGGATCGAGCCGGGTGAAGACGGTCTTGAAGACGAAGCGGTACATGGCTCCCATCCTAGGATGCCGGTCGGCCCGGTGTTGCCTCCTAGGATGGTGAGCATGGATCAACTGCTCGAAGACTCCCCTGTGGGCCTCTGGTCTCCTGATCATCTCCAGGGCTGCAAGCGGCTCACGCTGCCGCTCGGTGAGGACGAGGAGGGGCCGGTCAGCGCGACTCTGGTCAGCTACTCCCCCGATCCCGAACAGCAGGCGGTCCAGGATGAGCGCCCGGCAGAGGCTGGGGCCGAGTCGGCGGCCGGGCAGACCCCGGCCGAGCCGGACCGCCCAGCGCAGCTGGCCCCGGTGCTGCACCTGCACGGCTGGGCAGACTACTTCTACAACATTCCGATGGCTCGTCGCTGGCAGAGCTGGGGGCGTCCCTTCTACGCGCTGGATCTGCGCAAATACGGCCGGAGCCTGCGCAGCTGGCAGACGCCGGGCTATGTCGATGACTTGAGCACCTACGACGCCGACATCGAGGCCGCGCTCAGCGAGATCCACTCGCTGCACCCCGACGCTCCGGCCCCGATCATCGAAGCCCACTCCACCGGTGGTCTCATCGCCGTGCTGTGGGCGCAGCGCAACCCTGGAGCGATCAGCGCGCTGGTGCTGAACAGTCCATGGCTGGAGCTCTCCGGCGACGTCGCCGCGCGCACCGCCACCGAGGGCTTCTTGGCACCGCTGGGGCAGTTCTCCCCCACGCGCGCGCTGAAGCTGCCGGCCGTCGACAACTACTGGCAGACGCTCTCGGATCAGGCGCAGGGCGAATGGACGCTGCATCCTCGGTGGCGCCCGCGCACGTCCTTCCCGATCCGGGTGGGCTGGATGCGTGCAGTGCTGACCGGTCAGCGCAAGGTCTACGAGGGGCTGGGGCTGCAGCTGCCGATCCTGGTGCTGCTCTCGGGTGTGACCGCCTACCGGCGGCACTGGACCGAGGAGCTGCAGGAGTCCGACTCGGTGCTCGACGTGGAGCTGCTGGCCCGCCGGGCGGTCAAGCTCGGCGATCAGGTCACCGTGGTGCGGGTGCACGGGGCGATCCATGACGTCTTCGCCTCAGAAGATGCGGTGCGCACCCGGGCGCTGGACGAGGTGCAGCGCTGGCTGCGGGCCTACGCGCCCGAGGCTGAGCGTCCTGCGGAGAACCTGTCCACCGCCGCGCCGTAGCGGCGATCACGACGGGCGTAGATCTCCACGGCCTCCCACAGAGTGGTGCGGTCCACGTCGGGCCAGAGCACGTCCATGAAGACCAGCTCGGCGTAGGCGGACTGCCAGAGCAGGAAGTTCGAGATGCGCTGCTCCCCGGAGCTGCGCAGGAAGAGGTCGACGTCGGGGAGGTCGGGCTCGTCCAGATGGGCGGCCACGGTCTTCTCGGTGATCTTGCGCGGGTCCATCCGACCGGCGGCGACCTCGGCGGCGATCAGCTTGACCGCGTCGGTGATCTCGGCGCGGCCGCCGTAGTTCACGCACATGGTCAGCGTGAAGCGGGTGTTCTGTGCGGTCAGCTCCTCGGAGGTCTCGAGCTCCTTGATCACCGAGCGCCACAGGCGTCCGGGCTGCCCGTTCCAGCGGATCCGCACGCCCCAGGAGTTCAGCACGTCGCGCTGCCGGCGCAGCACTTCGCGCGAGTAGCCCATCAGGAAGCGCACCTCATCGGGTGAGCGTTTCCAGTTCTCGGTGGAGAACGCGTAGACGCTGATGTGTTTGACGCCGATCTCGATCGCGCCGGCGATGACGTCCATCAGCGCGGCCTCACCGGCCCGGTGCCCTTCGGTGCGCGGGAGTCCGCGCTGGTTCGCCCAGCGCCCGTTGCCGTCCATCACGATCCCGACATGGGCCGGCACCAGTTCCGGGGGCAGCTGCGGTGCCGAGACGCGGTCGGGGCGGGGGGCGGGATCCTGATGGATGGGCAGGGACATGGCGTCCATTCTTCCATGTCGCGCCGGCGCAGCCGGCACCCCGACCGTGCGACACTCCCCGGATCTGCTCTCACCGGCGCGGCCGCGGCGGCTCCAGCCTCTGCCCGCTCGGCTCAGAGTCCCAGCGAGCTCAGTCGGCGATCCAGGTGGTGTTGGGCGTAGCTGATCACCACGTTCGTGGCCTCATGCCGGATGTCGCTGCGGAAGGATCGGGTGTGCTCCCAGTGGCCGTGCTGCAGCGCGTGCAGCAGCTCCACCGTGGCCGGATCCAGGGTCCGGGTGCCCGGTGGCCGGCAGTCGGTGCAGACCGGCCCGCTGGCGGCGGGGTGGAAGCCGGTGTGGGCGCCGGGCTTGCCGCAGGACACGCAGGCGGTCCAGGTGACCGCCCAGCCGGCGGAGGACAAAGCGCGCAGCAGGTAGGAGTTCAGCACGACGTCGGCCGGGTGGACTCCGCGGGCCAGGGCCGAGTATCCGCCGTGGAGCAGCCGGAACTGGGCGCCGCCGAAGGCCGGATCCGACTCGACGTCCATCAGCCGCTCGGCGGTCTCGGCCATGGTGCTCGCCGCCATGTACTTGTCATAGTCCGCGACGATCGGCGGACCGTAGGTGTTCTTCGACGTGGCCTGGGTGACGATGTCCAGGGAGCGCCCGTGCACGAACTGCACATCTGCCACCATGAACGGCTCCACGGTGGCGCCGAACTTCGAGGAGGTGCGGCGCACCCCCTTCGCAACCGCGCGCACCAGCCCGTTCGCTGAGGTCAGCGCGGTTATGATGCGGTCCGCCTCACCCAGGTTCTGGGTGCGCAGGATGATCGCGGCGTCCCGGTAGGAGCGGGACGCGAAGGTGGAGCCGGCCATGGTGGCAGAGTACTACAGCGGCATGGGCGCAGGCCCTGGGCTGCCGGGGTGCCGGTCAGCGGACCGGGGCGGCGTCGCGCAGCGCGCGGTTCACCGCCGAGATCACTGCCTGCAGCGAGGCCAGGGTGGTGTTGTGATCCAGCCCCACTCCCCACAGCACCCGCTCCCCGATCGCCAGCTCCACGAAGGATGCCGCCTGGGCGTCCCCGCCCTGGCTCATGGCGTGCTCGGTGTAGTCCAGCAGCCGCACGTCTACCCCGTCGTCGGCCAGGATCTGCAGCAGCGCAGCGATCGGACCGTTGGCGTGGGCGGACTGCGAGGTGGCGTGACCACCGGCCTGCAGCTCCACCTCCATGTGGAACACTCCTTCGGCGTTGGAGGAGGTGTTGACCTCGTCCAGCCGGTAGTGGCCCCACTGGTGGTGCGCGGTGTCCACCGGCAGGTACTCGTCCTGGAAGATCTGCCAGATCTCCTCGCCGGAGACCTCGCCGCCGCCGTCGTCGGCTCGACGCTGGATGACCCCGGAGAACTCGACCTGGGCGCGGCGCGGAAGATCGATCCCGCGTTCGGCCTTGAGCAGGTAGGAGACCCCGCCCTTGCCGGACTGCGAGTTGACCCGGATGACCGCCTCGTAGCTGCGGCCGATGTCCTTGGGGTCGATGGGCAGATACGGCACGGCCCAGGTGATCTCGTCGCGGGAGGCCCCGGCCGCATCGGCGCGGGCGTCCATGTGCTCGAAGCCCTTCTTGATCGCGTCCTGGTGCGAGCCGGAGAAGGCGGTGAAGACCAGGTCGCCGCCGTAGGGTGAGCGCTCCGGGACTCCCATCTGGTTGCAGTGCTCCACGGTGCTGCGGATGGTGCTCATATCGCGGAAGTCGAGCTCCGGGTCGATGCCCTGGCTGAACAGGTTCATGCCTAAGGTCACCAGGTCGACGTTGCCGGTGCGCTCTCCGTTGCCGAAGAGGCAGCCTTCGATCCGGTCGGCGCCGGCCATGTAGCCCAGCTCGGCGGCGGCGACGCCGGTGCCGCGGTCGTTGTGCGGGTGCAGCGAGAGCACGATCGACTCGCGGTTGCGCAGGTTCCGGTGCATCCATTCGATGGAGTCGGCGTAGACGTTCGGGGTGGCCATCTCCACCGTGGCCGGCAGGTTGATGATGACCGGCTTCTCCGGGGTGGCGCCGAAGACGTCGACCACGGAATCGGAGATGTGGGCGGCGAAGTCGAGCTCGGTGCCGGTGAAGGACTCCGGGGAGTACTGGTAGACGATCTCGGTGGGCGTGGAGGCCGCGGCGTGCATCGCCTCCTCGTACTTCTTGCACAGCCGGGCGCCCTGGGTGGCGATGTCGACGATCCCGTCGCGGTCAGCCTTGAAGACCACCTCGCGCTGCAGCACCGAGGTGGAGTTGTACAGGTGCACGATGGCGCGCGGCGCCCCGGCGATGGCCTCGAAGGTGCGCTCGATCAGGGCTTCGCGCGCCTGGGTGAGCACCTGGATGTAGACGTCGTCGGGGATCTTGTCCTGCTCGATGAGCTGGCGGACGAAGTCGTAGTCGGTCTGCGAGGCCGAGGGGAACCCGACCTCGATCTCCTTGAACCCCATGCTCACCAGCAGCTCGAACATCCGGTGCTTGCGATCCGGGGTCATCGGGTCGATCAGCGCCTGATTGCCGTCGCGCAGGTCCACCGCGCACCAGCGCGGGGCGGTGCGGATGGTCTTGTCCGGCCAGGTGCGGTCGGGCAGCGAGACGGTGATCTGCTCCTCGAAGGGCACATACCGCTGGAACGGCATGGGTGAGGTCTTCTGAAGTTTGCGCATGAGAGCTTCCTTGCTGTGAACGAGCTGAGGGCGAGCGGTCGAGGCGGAGGAGCTCCGCAGCGGGGATTCGACCTGGAAGTGCTGCGCTGTGCTGGATCTACGAGCTGGACCGGTGAGGTGAGCTGGGATCAGACGTGCGCGAGCTCTTCCCCGCTGCGGCGGAGAAGCTCTAGTCGTAGGACGCGCTGGCGTATCGTCTGCACATCTTTCAAACTAGCACGCAGCGCGGGCGTGTGCAGTGGGTCACCCTGATTCTCATCATGTGGACGACCCCCGCTGTCCGGGGCTAGAAGCCGAGCCGGCCGAGCTTCTTCGGGTCGCGCTGCCATTCCTTGGTCACCTTGACGTGGAGATCGAGGTAGACCGGGGTGCCCAGCAGCTTGACGATCCCGGCCCGCGCGTCGGTGCCGATGGCCTTGAGCCGGGCGCCCCGCTTGCCGATGATGATCGCCTTCTGCGAGTCGCGCTCCACGTGGATCGAGACCCGGACGTCGAGCAGCGGCTTGTCGGCGGGCCGATCTTCGCGGGGCACCATCTCCTCGACGACCACGGCGATCGAGTGCGGCAGCTCATCGCGGACGTCTTCGAGGGCCGCTTCACGGACCAGCTCGGCGACCATGATGGCCTCGGGCTCGTCGGTGAGCTCCCCCTCGGGGTAGAGCGGCGGGGACTGTGGCATCATCGCGGCGAGCTGTTCGATCACCACCTCGGTCTGGTCGCCTTCGAGGGCGGAGACCGGGATGATCTCGGCGAAGCCGCCGGCCTGGTTGCCCTCCTGGGCG
This sequence comes from Nesterenkonia sp. YGD6, assembly GCF_022565895.1. Lineage (NCBI taxonomy): Bacteria > Bacillati > Actinomycetota > Actinomycetes > Micrococcales > Micrococcaceae > Nesterenkonia > Nesterenkonia sp. YGD6. The sequence continues at coordinate 247,833 of NZ_JAJOYY010000004.1, forward strand.
AGGTGTTCGCGGCCGAGCTGGTCCACAGCCATGAGCTGCTCGGCGAGGTCCTCGCGGGAGACCTTGTCCACCTTGGTGACCAGTGCGATGACCCGCTTGTGCGGGAGCTTGGTCAGCTGGGCGGCGATGAAGCGGTCACCGGGCCCGACCTTCTCGTCGGCCGGGATGCAGAACCCGACGACGTCGACCTCGGAGAGGGTGTCGATGACCAGGCCGTTGAGCCGCTTGCCGAGCAGGGTCCGCGGGCGGTGCAGCCCCGGAGTGTCGACCAGGACCAGCTGGAAGTCGCTGCGGTGCACGATCCCGCGGATGGTGTGCCGGGTGGTCTGCGGCTTCGAGGAGGTGATCGCCACCTTGTCCCCGACCAGCGCGTTGGTCAGCGTGGACTTCCCGGCGTTGGGGCGCCCGACCAGGCTGGCGAATCCGGCGCGGAAGTTCTCGTCGAACGCGGCGAAGCCCTCCTGCTGCGGCGGCATCTGTATTGGGCTCATCGTGGTGTTCCGATCCTCTCCTGCGCCGAGGCCGCGGCTGCGGCCCGGTCGTCCTGCTGGGCTGCTGTCTGGACTGCGGTCTGGGCCGCTGTCTGTGGTGCTGTCTGTGCTGCCGTCTCTGTCGGGTCGAGGTGCAGAGCGTCGGGCTCGGCGTCGGTGCCCAACCCCGCTCTGGCGCCTCGCCGGTCCTCGGCCTCCCAGGCGAGCACGTGGCTCACCCGGTTGCGTCGCCCCTCAAGCCGGTCGGCGCGCAGCACCACTCCGGGGCCGTGGCGGCGCGGAATCTCGACCTCGGATCCGGCGATCGCCACCCGGCCCAGGGCCTTGGCGAGCAGACCGCCGACGGTGTCGACCTCTTCCTCGTCGTCGAGGTCGAGCTCGTAGAGCTCGGCGAAGTCGTCGACCGACATGCGGGCCGAGAGCCGGCGTCGTGAGTCGTCGAGGTCTTCGATCTCGGCGGACTCGGTGTCGTATTCGTCCACGATCTCCCCCACGATCTCCTCGATCAGGTCCTCCAGGGTGACCATCCCGGCGGTGCCGCCGTATTCGTCGACCACGATGGCCACGTGGGTGGACTCGCGCTGCAGCTCGGAGAGGAACTCGGAGACCGGTTTGGACTCGGGCACATAGCGGACGTCGCGCTGGAGCTCGTCGATGAGGATCGAGTCCGGGTCGCGGTCGGTGTAGGCGCTGAGCAGCTCCCCGCTGCGCAGCCGGTGGTGCAGGAACGCGGCATCCTTGAGGTAGATCATGCCGGTGATGTCATCGGCTGAGCCGCGCACCACCGGGATCCGCGAGTATCCGGAGCGGAAGAACAGCGTCATGACCTCGGCGAGGCTGGTCCCGGACTCCACGGTGACCATGTCGGTGCGCGGGACCATCACGGCGCGGACCCGGGTGGCGGAGAGGTCGAAGACGGACTGGATCAGCTCGGCCTCGGCGTGCTCGATGATGTCCTTCTCCGAGGCGCGGGCCACGAATTCGCGGAACTCTTCGTCGTCGAAGAAGCCCTGGTCGGTGTGTGCGGTGCCCGGGACGGTGCGCGCGCCGATGCTGCTCAGCGCCTCGGGGAAGGGCCCGAGCACGACCCGCAGGGTGCGCACCAGCTGCGCTGTGGAGGCCGCGACCAGCAGGTGGTGGCCCCGGCCGACCCGCCGCGGGGAGATCGCCGCGGCGATGACTCCGCCGATGAGCAGGACCGCGGAGCCTGCCACGGCGCCGGCGGCAAGCCCGTCGAGGGCCAGTGCGGAGGCCACGATGACCAGCACGACGACGGCGGTGGTGAAGAACCAGCGCCAGGTCTGCAGCGCGAGCGTGTGCGCCACGGGCTGGGCGAGGATCTTCTCCACGGCGGTGGAGCCGCGCTGCTCGGCGATCTCCTCGGCCTCACGGCGGCTCAGCCGCAGGAACGCGGAGTCGGCCGCAGAGAGCGCGAAGGCCAGCACGGCGCAGACCAGCGCAAGGATGATGAGGATGCCGAGGGCCATGGATCAGACCGTCGGCGTCGGGGCAGCGTGACCGAGGTACTCCTCCAGGAGCACTCGCTGCAGGGTGAACATCTCTTCACGGTCAGCCGCCTCGGCGTGGTCATGTCCGAGCAGGTGCAGCACCCCGTGGGTGGCCAGCAGCGCGAGCTCCGCGCTGAGCGGGTGCCCGTTGGCCTTCGCCTGCGCGGCGGCGACGCCGGGGCAGATCACGATGTCGCCGAGCACGCCCTCGGTGACCGGGTCCTCGGCGGTGCCGGCGGTGAGCTCGTCCATCGGGAAGCTCATCACATCGGTGGCCCCGGGCAGGTTCATCCAGTCCAGGTGAAGCTGCTCGATGGCCTCTTCGTCCACCAGCGTGATCGACAGCGTCACGGCAGGTGCCAGGTGGAGCTTGGCGTAGAGGAATCCGGTGAGGTCCAGCAGCTCGGCAAGGTGCGCTCCGGAGATCTGATCGGAGCCGGAGCTGTCCTCGACCGTGACCTGGACCTCGGTCATCGCCGTCCTCCGCGTCGGGTCGCGGGGGCGGGAGCCCGGTCCTGGTGGCGTTCATAGGCGTCCACGATGCGGCCCACCAGTTCGTGGCGGACCACGTCCTCGGAGCCGAAGCGGGAGATCTCGATGCCCTCGACGCCGTCGAGGATCTCGATCACGGTGCGCAGTCCGGAGTCGGTGCCGCGCGGCAGGTCCACCTGGGTGATGTCACCGGTGACCACGATCTTGGAATTGAACCCCAGCCGGGTCAGGAACATCTTCATCTGCTCGGCGGTGGTGTTCTGCGCCTCGTCGAGGATGATGAAGGAGTCGTTGAGCGTGCGTCCGCGCATGTAAGCCAGCGGGGCGACCTCGATGATGCCTGACTCCATGAGCCGCGGTATCGAGTCCGGGTCGATCATGTCGTGCAGCGCGTCATAGAGCGGGCGCAGGTAGGGGTCGATCTTCTCGTTGAGGCTGCCGGGCAGGAACCCGAGCTTCTCGCCGGCCTCCACGGCGGGGCGGGTCAGGATGATCCGGTTGACCTCGCGGGCCTGCAGCGCCTGGACCGCCTTGGCCATGGCCAGGTAGGTCTTGCCGGTGCCGGCGGGGCCGATGCCGAAGACCACGGTGGACTCGTCGATGGTGTCCACATAGGTCTGCTGGTTCTTGGTCTTGGGCCGGATGGTGCGCCCGCGGTGGGAGAGGATGTTGGTGGTCACGATCCGCGCGGAGTCCTGCGCGGCGTCGGCGCGCACCATGGTGGCGACCTGTTCGATGATCTCCTCGGTGACCGTGGTCCCGGAGGCGGCCAGGGTCTTGAGCTGGGTGAGGATCTCCACGATCCCGGTGATCTCCCCGGCGGGCCCGCCCACGGTGACCAGCTGATCACGCAGCCCGATGGAGGACGCCGGGTAGATGCCCTGCAGGATGCGCAGCGCGAGGTCCCCGGCGCCGAGGCTGCGGAACATGGTCTCGGCGTCGGCGAAGTGGACCTGACGCTCGATGTTGCCCAGCGCGGCGGCGGTGGCGCCGCGGGCCGCTCCGGAGATGGGCGATGTGCTCGGGTTCTGCGAAGTCTCAGTCATTGGTCCCCAGTCTATGCGGTCTGCTCAGGCTGACCAGTCTCAGCACCCCAGTCCCAGCGGCCCAGCAGCAGCTGCGCGGCGGCCAGCGCCGCGGGACCGGCGGTGGAGGAGCGCAGCACGGTGGGGCCGAGCCGGGCGACCTGCGCTCCGGCGCCGGTGAGCAGCTCGATCTCGCGGTCGCTGATCCCGCCCTCCGGACCGACGACCAGGTGCAGCTCCTGCAGCTGGTGCGTGGAATCCTGCTGCATCGGATCCTTCAGCGTCGGATCCTTCAGCGTCGGATCCTTGCGTGCGGGCTTCTGCAGCGCGGCGATGGCCTGGGCCAGCGAGGTCTCGTCGGTCTCATGCAGCACGACGACGCCGACCTCGGCGCCCGCGGACCGGATCGCCGTGAGGTAGCCGGCGGTGCTCTGCAGCGGGCGCACCTCGGGGATGGTGGTGCGTCGGGTCTGTTTGGCCGCGGTCGTCACCAGGGCGACCCACTCGGCGTGCTTCTTGGTCTCGCGGCCGGCCTTCCAGCGGGCCACTGAGCGTTCGGCCTGCCAGGGGATCACCGCGTCCACGCCGAGCTCGGTGGCGGACTCCACGCCCTGCAGGTCGCGGCGGTCCTTGGCAAGCGCCTGGACCAGCACCAGCCGGGGCAGCGGCACCGGCTCCTCGATCACGGCGAGGATCTCCACCTCGAGCTGCCCGCCTCCGGCGGAGCGGACGCGGCCTTCGGCGCGCCGCCCCACCGTGTCGGAGAGCAGCACCGGCTCGCCGGGCTGCAGCCGCATCACGGTGGCGGCATGGTGGCCCTCCGCGCCGGTGAGCGTGACCACCTCGGCCACGGCCGCGTCGTCCAGCGCACCCGGGTCGAGGTGGAACAGCGGTGCCGTCATCTCAGATCGCGCATCTCTAGAGCGCGTCCCAGCGTTCGCGAAGCTTGGCGAAGACGCCACGGTGTTCGGTGGTGGACTCCCCGCGCTCCTCACCGCGCTCGAGGGCGAGTTCGCGCAGCAGCTGGGCCTCGCGGTCGGAGACCTTGGTGGGGGTCTCGACCTTCAGGTGCACCTTCAGCGCGCCGCGACCGCCGCCGCGCAGGTGGGTCACCCCGCGCTCCTTGAGCGTGAGCACCTCACCGGACTGGGTGCCCGGCTTCACGGTGAGCTCCTCGGCGCCGTCGAAGGTGTCCAGGTCGACCGTGGTGCCCAGGGCGGCCGCGGTCATCGGGATCGAGACCGTGGCGTGCAGGTCGTTGCCGCGGCGGGTGAAGACCTCGTGCTGCTTGACCTCGACCTCGATGAACAGGTCTCCGGAGGGGCCGCCGGCCAGTCCGGCCTCGCCCTCGCCGGCCAGGTGGATCCGGTTGCCCCGGTCCACGCCTGCCGGGACCTTGACCTTCAGGGACTTGCGCTCGCGCACCCGACCCTGGCCGTCGCACTCCTGGCAGGGGTCCTCGATGATGTTGCCGAAGCCGGCGCAGCGGGCGCAGGTCTGGGTCTGGATGACGGTGCCCAGGATCGAGCGCATCGGCCGCTGGACCTGGCCCTGGCCGTGACAGTCAGGGCAGGTGGTGGGCGAGGTGCCCTTGCGGGTGCAGGAGCCGTCGCAGACCGTGCAGGTCACGGCGGTCTCCAGCTCCACCTCCTTGGTGGTGCCGAACACGGCGTCGCGCAGGTCGATGCGGACCCGGATCAGCGAATCCTGGCCACGGCGGGTGCGTGAGGCGGGGCCTCCGCCTCCCCCGCCGAAGAAGGTCTCGAAGATGTCGCCGAAGCCGCCGAAGCCGGCGCCGCCTGCTCCGCCGCCGGGGAATCCGGAGCGGCCGTTCTCATCGCCGGTGGCGTCGTAGTTCTGCCGCTTCTGCGGGTCGGAGAGCACCTCGTAGGCGCGGCCGAGCGCCTTGAACTGCTCGGCGGCATCCTCGGAGGGGTTCACATCGGGGTGAAGCTTGCGGGCCTGTTTGCGGTAGGCCTTCTTGATCTCTTCGGTGGACGCCGAGCGGCTGACGCCGAGCGCTTCGTAATAGTCAGTCGTCATCTTCAAGGACGTTCACCCTTCGGAGAGAATTCGGGACAGGTAGCGCGCCATTGCGCGCACCGCGGACATGGTGGAGCCGTAATCCATGCGGGTCGGACCGACGACGCCGAGCTTGGCACCTTCGGCTCCCGCCTGGGAGCCATACTCTGCTGCGACGACAGCGGTCTCGATCAGCGAATCATGACTGGTCTCGTGACCGATGCGGATGGAGAGACCGCGTCGGTCCTGCTCCATCTCTGTCAACAGTCGAAGCAGCACTACTTGTTCCTCGAGCGCCTCAAGAATGGGACCGATGGAGGGACCGAGGTCGCGGCCCGACCTGGCGAGGTTAGCAGTCCCGGCCATGATGATGCGATCCACGCGGGAAGACTCGAGGATCGTCTCCACCGCCTGGGCGATGATCGCCATGGACGGCCGCAGCACCGGCTCCACCCGGCTGATCAGGGTGTCGGTGGGCAGCGGCAGGGCAGAGATGGAGCGCTGATGCAGTTCGGTGGAGAGCACCTGGGCGATCCGGTGCAGCGAGTCGTCGCCGATCGCGTCGGCGAGGGTGACCATGCGCTGCTCGACCTTCCCGGAGGAGAGGATCACGATGGCCAGCGCCTTGTGCGAGGACATCGAGACGATGTCGATATGTCGGATCTTCGCGGTGGAGCGCTGCGGATGCTGGATCACGGCGACCTGGTTGGTGAGCATCGCGAGCAGCCGCACGGTGTGCTCGAGCATCGCGTCGTGGTCATCGGCGGTCTCGAGCAGGGTGTCCATGGCGCGCCGCTCGGCGGCCGAGAGCGGACGGACCTCGGTGATCTTGTCCACGAAGCGTCGGTAGCCGAGGTCGGTGGGGATCCGCCCGGCAGAGGTGTGCGGGGCGGCGATCAGACCCTCCTCCTCGAGGTGGGCCATATCGTTGCGGATCGTGGCGGGCGAGACCTCCAGGTCATGGCGCTCCACCAGGGCCCGGGATCCGACCGGCTCCCGGGTCTGGACGTAGTCCTCCACGATGGCACGCAGAACCTGCAGACGACGGGTGTCTGACATGTAAGCTTGGCGCCTCCTGAACTTCTGGCACTCTTCGAGTACAAGTGCCAATTCTACAATGGGTGATCATGAGCGCTCCGCACTTCCCCGACTGGCGTCCCTCCTCCACCCCGAACTGGGGTGCCCAGGACCTCTCCCGGCTCCGTCAGAGCCAGCTCCGCAAGGTCTCCGCGATGCCCGCCGACTACGGCGCCGTGATCGAGGAGGTGGAGTCCGGCTGGGTCGGCGCCATCATCTCGGTGGAGGCCTCCGGCGGTGTCCATGTGGTGAGTCTCGAGGACCGGCGCGGCAAGGTCCGCTCCTTCCCGCTGGGCCACGGCTTCCTGTATGAGGGCCAGCCGGTGGAGCTGACTCCCCCCACCCCGCGGGCCGCCGCGGCGAAGCCCACCCGCACCGCCTCGGGTTCGGTGGCGGTGGCGAACGCGCCGGCGCGGGTCGCCCGGGCCTCACGGATCTGGGTCGAGGGCACCCACGACGCCGAGCTGGTGGAGAAGGTCTGGGGCGAGGACCTGCGGATCGAAGGCATCGTCGTGGAGCCTCTGCACGGCGCCGATGACCTGCTCGGCGCGATCCGCGCGTTCGGGCCGGGACCCCGGCGTCGGGTCGGAGTGCTGCTGGATCACCTGGTCCCCGGCTCCAAGGAGTCGCGCATCGCCCGCGAGGTCATGCAGCAGCGCGGCGCACAGGGCAACATCGCTGTCCTGGGCCATCCCTATGTGGATGTCTGGCAGGCCGTGAAGCCGCATCTCTTCGGGCTGAAGCGCTGGCCGGACATCCCGCGCAGTCAGGACATCAAGGTCGGCACGCTGCAGGCGCTGGGCTGGCCGCATGCGAACCAGCGTGACATCGCGCACGGGTGGAAACGGATCCTCGGCCAGGTCAGCAGCTACGCGGATCTCGAGCCCTCGCTGCTCGGTCGGGTGGAGGAGCTGATCGACTTCGTCACGGTGGAGCACTGAACTTAGGAACCGAGCGAGACCACCGGGTCCGGGCACACAGGCGCAGCGCGCAGAATCCGGACTCCGACACGCCTCCGTCGGCCAGTCGATGTCCAGGGCGATTGGGTAGAATTCGAATCGGGAACGGCCAGGTGCCGCAAGGGTGGCATCGCAGACACGGAGGTGCAGTGGAGCATAATCAGAAACCCCAGGGTGACCGGTCGGGGCAGGATGCTCGAACGGATTCTTCTGCACGCCTGAAGGGTTCCTCCGCTGCCGCCGCGGCGCTGACCCCGGCAGAGGATCGACGCTGGGCCACGTTGTCGCACTTCGGCGCGCTCATCGGCTGCTTCCCCGCCCTCGCGGTGTATCTGGTCTACCGCGACCGCGGCCCGTTCACCGCCCAGGAGTCCAAAGAGGCGCTGAACTTCACGCTTCCGCTGACCGCAGTGATGCTGGCCTGCTACATCCTTGCCCTGATCCCGGCCATCGGTTGGGTCTTCGGCCTCCTCGCGGTGCTGATCTGGGTCACGATGACCATCTCTGGGCTCGTGGCCGGCATCCAGTGCAACAAGGGCCGCCCCTACCGGTACCCCTTGAACCTTCGCCTGATCCACTGAGAATCCTCAGCTGATCCGCTGGGCATCGCCGCCTGCTCAACCGAGCACCCGGCCTTCGGTCAGGGCGCCAGTCGGCGGGTCACGGCATCGGCCAGCAGCCGTCCGCGCAGGGTGAGCACCGCTCGGCCCTGCGGATGAGCGGTGCTGGGCTCCGCGGCGTCGTCGTCGATCAGCCCGTCATGCACCAGTGACTGCAGGCTCTTCCGCGAGATCTTCTCGCCCTGGCTGCGGCGCAGCTCCGGCAGCGCGTTGTACCCGGCGACGTCGAGCCCGTCGGCCAGACGCACCCGCAGCATCAGGTGCTCCAGGGTCTTGTCCTGATCCGCCAGCAGCTCCCGGCCGTGGCCCGGGGTGGTGCCGCTGGAGAGCCGCTGTGCATAGGCCGCGGGGTGCTTCACGTTCCACCAGCGCAGTCCGGCCACATGGGAGTGTGCGCCAGGCCCGGCGCCCCACCAGTCGGAGTCCACCCAGTAGTTCAGGTTGTGCTCCGAGCGGGTCGCGGCACTGGTGGAGAAGTTGGAGACCTCGTACCAGCTCATCCCGGCGGCGCCGAGCACCTGATCGGTGAGCAGGTACTTGTCTGCCTGATCATCGGGGTCGATGTCGGGCAGCACGCCGCGCTTGATCTTGGCGGCCATCGCCGTGCCCTCTTCGATGATCAGCGAATAGGCCGAGATGTGGTCCGGCCGCAGCGCGACCGCGTGGTCCAGGCTGGTGCGCCAGTCTTCGAGGCTCTCCCCCGGCGTGCCGGAGATCAGATCCAGGCTGACCTGCAGGCCGGCGGTGCGGGCGGCTTGGACCGCGCGCTCCACGTTGGCCGGGTCATGGGTGCGGTCCAGGGTGCGGAGCACCTCCGGCACGGCGGACTGCATGCCCAGGCTCAGCCGGGTGAACCCGGCCTCGGCGAGGACCTGCGCGGTGGCAGCGGTGATGGTGTCGGGATTGGCCTCGGTGGTGATCTCGGCGTCCGGACGGAAGCCAAAGAGCTCACGGGCCCGGGTGAGGATCCGGGCGAGCTCCTCGGGCGGCAGCAGCGTCGGGGTGCCGCCGCCGAAGAACACCGTGGAGAACGGGCGCTCCGGGGCACCCATGGCGTCGAGCACTGAGCGGGCGAAGACCAGCTCGGAGATCAGCGTGTCCGGGTAGGACACCTGGGAGGCGCCGGGGCCGAGGTCCTCGGCGGTGTAGGTGTTGAAGTCGCAGTAGCCGCAGCGCACGCTGCAGAACGGGATGTGCACGTAGAGGCCGAGGGGCACCTCGGCACGGGCGGGCAGGGCCCGCTGCACGGCGGCGGGAAAGCCGCCGTCGGCGGGGACCGGGTCGCCGAGGGGAAGGGTGGAGGGCAACGCCTACTTCTTCCCGGCCTTCTCTTTGCCGGCCTTGTCCTTGCCGGCGTCCTCGTCCGAGGACAGCGCGGCGATGAAGGCCTCCTGCGGCACCTCCACGGTGCCGACCATCTTCATCCGCTTCTTGCCCTCCTTCTGCTTCTCCAGCAGCTTGCGCTTGCGGCTGATGTCGCCGCCGTAGCACTTGGAGAGCACGTCCTTGCGGATCGCGCGGATGTTCTCGCGGGCGATGATCCGCGAGCCGATGGCGGCCTGGATCGGGACCTCGAACTGCTGGCGCGGGATCAGGTCCTTCAGCCGGGAGGCCATCTTGACCCCGTAGGCGTAGGCGGAGTCGCGGTGGGTGATCGCGGAGAACGCGTCGACCTGATCACCCTGGAGCAGGATGTCGACCTTGACCAGGTCGGCGGCCTGCTGACCGGTGCCCTGCCAGTTCAGCGAGGCGTAGCCCTTGGTGCGGGACTTCAGCTGGTCGAAGAAGTCGAAGACGATCTCGGCCAGCGGCATCTTGTAGCGGATCTCCACGCGTTCGGCGGAGAGGTAGTCCATGCCTTCCATGGTGCCGCGCCGGGACTGGCAGAGCTCCATGACCGGGCCGATGAACTCGGCGGGGACGATGACCGTGGCGTCCACGATCGGTTCGCGGATCTCGCTGACCTTGCCCTCGGGGAACTCCGAGGGGTTGGTCACCCGATGGATCTCGCCGTCCTCGGCGGTGACCTCGTAGACCACGTTGGGAGCGGTGGAGATCAGATCCAGGTTGTACTCGGTCTCGAGCCGTTCCCGGGTGATCTCCAGGTGGAGCAGGCCCAGGAAGCCCACGCGGAAGCCGAAGCCCAGCGCGGTGGAGGTCTCCGGCTCGAAGTTCAGTGCGGCATCGTTGAGCTGCAGCTTCTCCAGGGCCTCGCGCAGCACCGGGAAGTCGGAGCCGTCAAGCGGGAAGAGCCCGGAGAAGACCATCGGGCTGGGGTCGTCGTAGCCGCCGATGATCTCCGCGGCGGGCCGGTTCTGGGCGGTGACGGTGTCACCGACCTTGGAGAGGCGGACGTCCTTCACACCGGTGATCAGGTAGCCGACCTCGCCGACGCCGAGACCCTTGGTGGCCTCGGGCTCCGGGGAGGAGACCCCGATCTCGAGCAGCTCGTGGGTGGCGCCGGTGGACATCATCTTGATCTTCTCGCGGTGCGAGAGCTTGCCGTCGACCACGCGCACGAAGGTGACCACGCCGCGGTAGGTGTCATAGACGGAGTCGAAGATCATCGCGCGGGCCGGAGCGTCGGCGTCGCCCTGCGGGGCGGGGATCTCGGCGACGATCTTGTCCAGCAGCTCCTCGACGCCGTCGCCGGTCTTGCCGGAGACGCGCAGCACGTCCTCAGGCTCGCAGCCGATCAGGTAGGCGATCTCCTCGGCGTACTTCTCCGGCTGGGCCGAGGGCAGGTCGATCTTGTTCAGCACCGGGATGATCTTGAGGTCGTGCTCCATGGCCAGGTAGAGGTTGGCCAGGGTCTGCGCCTCGATGCCCTGGGCGGCGTCGACCAGGAGCAGCGCGCCTTCGCAGGCGGCGAGGGAGCGGGACACCTCGTAGGAGAAGTCCACGTGGCCCGGGGTGTCGATCATGTGGAAGGCGTAGGTCTGCCCGTCGAGCTCCCAGGGCATCCGCACGGCCTGGGACTTGATGGTGATGCCGCGGTCGCGCTCGATGGCCATCCGGTCGAGATACTGGGCCTTCATGTCGCGGGCCTGCACCACCCCGGTCAGCTGCAGCATGCGGTCCGCAAGCGTGGACTTGCCGTGGTCGATGTGCGCAATGATGCAGAAGTTCCTGATGACACTGGGGTCAGTGGCGGCGGGCACCTGCGAGCTGCGGGCCTTCGGTGACACGGTGGTGGGAGTCCTTTGCTTCGTCGAGACGCCGGGCATTGTGCTGCACCTGGCACTTCATTGTTCCATGACTGCGGCGGTGGCTGCGCTGGGACGCTGCCGACGGCGCGGTCAGGTCTTACACGAACGGGGCCCCGCGCAGCGCGCAGGGCCCCGTTGCTCGCTCGCGTGTGAGCGGACGTTCTAGAGAGTCAAGCTCACAGAGCGTTGACGGTGGCGGCCAGACCGGACTTGCGGTTGGCGGCGTTGTTCTTGTGCAGAACGCCCTTGGAGACGGCCTTGTCGAGCCTGCGAGCTGCCTCGCGGTTGGCTGCGATCGCTGCGTCCTTGTCGCCGGCGGCAACAGCGTTGCGGACCTTCTTGATGGCGGTCCGCAGCTGGGACTTGACGCCCTGGTTGCGCTGGCGCGCCTTCTCGTTGGTGAGAATGCGCTTCTTCTGAGACTTGATGTTTGCCACGAGTTGTCTTTCTGTCTGAGGTCACTGGACGTGAGGATACATCCCTGTCGGCCGGCAGCAGACAAACTTCAGTGGCGTGGGGTTGCCATAGCGATTGCGCAGCCCATTGAGGTAGAGGGCCCAGGACTGCGCGAGACTTGCTGCCGCAGGGTTTTGGGGCTCTTTCGAACCCCAGACACTGCCTATAGACGATAGCAGAGAAGCCGCACTCCAGCCACCGAGCAGGGCGGTGTCAGGGTGTGTGTCAGGTCCGGTGTCGGGCTCGGCGTCGGGCTCAGCGGCCCGCCGAGGAGGCGATCACGGTGATGGCGCGTTCCACCGCGTATTCCGGGGTCCGCGAGGCGCCCTTGGCCTCGGCGTCGGCGCGGGCGATCGCCTCGATGGCCTCGGCCGCGCGCAGCGGGTGCCAGCGCCGCGCGGTCTCGGCGACCTGCTGCAGCTGCCAGGGTGGAGCACCGAGGGTGGCGGCCAGCGCGGCGGGGCTGCCGCGATGGTCCACCAGCGCTGCGATGTGCCGGCCCTTGCGGGCCAGCGCGGCGGTGACGGCGATGGGCGAGACCCCGGTGGCGATGGCGTGGCGGTAGAGCCGGGTGGCGGCCTCGCGGCGACCCTCGAAGGCGGCGTCGGCCACCTTGAAGGCGCTGGCCTCGACCCGGCCCCCGTGATAGCGGTCCACGTGTTCCTCGGTGATGTCCCCGGCGACGTCGGCCATGAGCTGCTGGCAGGCCCCGCCGAGGTCCGAGAGCGTGGAGCCGGCGGCGGCCACCAGCGCGCGGGCGCCGTCGGCGTGGATCTCACGTCCGGCGGCGCGGAACTCACGGCGCACGAAGTCGAGCTTCTCGTTGTCGTTGCGGGTCCCTGCACAGTCGACGACGACGGCGCGCCTGGCCAGCGCGTCCAGCAGCTTCTTGCCCCGGTTGCCGCCGCTGTGCCGCAGCACCAGGGTCACGTCCTCGGGCTTCTCCTCGAGGTAGGCCAGGGCGTCGGTGAGGAAGGTGTCGTTCATCGAGGCGAGGTCCTCGGCCAGGACCAGGCGCGCCTCGCCGAAGAGCGAGGGCGAGGTGACCGTGAACAGCTCTCCCGGCCCGGCGTCTGCGACGTCGAGCCGGGTGAACTCCAGGTCCGGGTGCTGCGCCCGGAGTGCCCGCTTGATCTTGTCCAGCGCCCGGCCGGCGAGGTAGTCCTCGTTGCCCTTGAGCAGGATCAGCGGGGCGGGTTCCACGCTGCGAAAGTCAAGGCCCTCGGCCTTGTTCGCACCGCGGCCCGCACCGCCGCCGCGCTGTGTGCCGGTCCGCGAGGACCCGGTCCGCTGAGAAGCCATGGGGCTCATCCTAGCGGCCCGGATCCCACGCGGATCCTGGGGTGGAAAGACCGGCCGTGGTGCTGCAGGTCAGAATCCTGTGCAGACTCCTCCGGCACCGAATCAGGGCAGCCGGATCAGGGCAGCTGCAGCTCGGCGCTGAAATGCCGCCGGGCCTTGCGCGGGTTCCAGCCGATGAAGCGCACCGCCTTGGGCCCATGCGGCTCCGCGGCGAACGCCACGGTCCCGGGCAGGGTCACCGGCGCCTCGAAGCGGATCCACCAGCGGTGTCCGGCGCCCTCGGGCTCCCGCCCTTCCAGCATCCTGCCCGCGCAGTACATGCCGTGCACGATCGCGGCGGGCATGCCCAGCGCCTTGGCGGCGAGCTGGGAGACGTGGATCGGGTTGTAGTCCCCCGACACGGCGGCATACGCCCTGCCCGCCTCCGAGCCCAGCCGCCAGGAGGCGGTCTTGACCGGCGGGACGAAGGACTTCAGCTCGGCGTCGGAGCGGGTCACGTCCGTGGACCCCGAGTCTGCCGAGATCTCTGTGCCCAGCTGGGTGCCCTTGCTGAGATAGGTCGAGACCGAGCGCCACAGCACCGAGGTCTCCGCTGCATTCTCCGAGTCAGCGTTCGCCGGGTCTGCCCCCTGCTCGAGCACGGTGACCTTGATGTCGACCTGGGTGCCGCGGCGGTGCGGGCGAAGGTTCTCCGCGGCCACCAGGATCTGCACCGGCTGGCCCACCCGGACCGGGCGCAGGTGCTCAACCTCGTTGGCCACATGCACAAGACCCATCAGCGGCAGCGGGAACTCGCCGTCGCTCATCAGAGCCATCTGCATCGGGAACCCGATGATGTGGACCAGCACCGAGGGCAGCGCGGCGCGGTGGGCGCCGTCGAAGGATTCTCCGCCGAAGAGCCGGCGGTAGCTCTCCGCCTGCTCGACGCTGACCCCTGGGTGCTGGGCCAGCACGGACCTGCCCGGCAGGGTGCGGGCGCCAGCGCCGGGGCGCAGCTTCGAGCGCGCGGCGCCCAAGGCGGCGCGGCCGTAGAGGCTGCTCAGCGAGGGCATCTCGATTTCAGTGACCATGGCTCAGGCCCCCACGAGGTTCTGTCCGCAGACCCGCAGGGTCAGCCCGGAGGTGCCCCCGGCCTGCGGCGAGGCCAGGAACGCGATCGTCTCGGCCACGTCCACGGGCAGTCCGCCCTGGTTCAGCGAGTTCAGCCGCCGGGCGACCTCCCGGGTGGCGAAGGGGATCTTCGCCGTCATCTCGGTCTCGATGAAGCCCGGTGCGACGGCGTTGATGGTGCCGTGCCGGGCGGCCAGCTGGGCGGCGGTCGCGGAGACCATCCCCATGACCCCGGCCTTGGAGGCCGCGTAGTTGGTCTGGCCGCGGTTGCCGGCGATCCCGGAGGTCGAGGCCAGCGAGATGATCCGCGGACCCATCGCGCCGCGGGCGTCGGCGTTGAAGAGCTCCGAGGCCAGGAAGGCCCGGTTCATCCGCAGCTGCGACTCGATGTTGACTGCGATGACCGAGTTCCAGCGGGACTCGTCCATGTTGGCGAGCAGCTTGTCCCGGGTGATCCCGGCGTTGTGCACCACGATGTCGAGCCGTCCGTGGTGCTGCTCCGCGTGGGCGAGGATCCGGTCCCCGGCGTCGGGTGCGGTGATGTCCAATTGCAGCGCGGTGCCGGAGACCTCGTTGGCGACGCCGGCGAGCTGCTCGCCTGCGGCGGGGATGTCCACCAGGATCAGTGTGGCGCCGTCGCGGTGCAGCACCCGGGCGATGGACGCGCCGATGCCGCGGGCGGCCCCGGTGACCACTGCGACCTGGCCCTGCAGCGGGCGGTCCCAGTTGCCCGGCAGCGCCCCGTTGACGCTGTCCACCGAGATGAACTGTCCCGAGACGAAGGCCGAGCGTCCGGAGAGCAGGAAGCGCAGCGCTCCGGCCGCACCGGGCGCTGAGGGGTCCAGGTCGTCGGCGAGCACGATGCCGTTGGCGGTGCCGCCGGCGCGCATCTCGTGCGCCGTCGAGCGGGTCAGGCCCTGGACCGCGCTGCGGGCGGCGCGCACGGCCGGATCCGAGGTGCCCTGCGGATCGCGCGAGACGGTGATGACCCGGCCGGAGGGCTTGAGCTGCTTGAGCAGCATCCCGATCTCCAGCACGGTGCTGCTGAGGTCCGCGGGGCTGGAGGCGGAGTCGAAGCAGGCGACGACGCCGGCCACCTTCTCCTTGGGCCCGACGTTGCGGCGGACATCGAGGTCCCAGCCGAGCAGCCGGTCCGCGAGCGCCGAGGCGGCCTCGGAGCTGCCCAGCACGACCACGGGGCCTTCGATGAGCGGGCGTCCTGGCCGGTGGCGGCGCAGCTTCGCCGGCTGCGGGAGACCGAGGTTCTTGGTCAGGGTGCGGCCGAAGCTGGTATTGGCGAATTCGGTGTAGGTGTCTCTAGCCATGAAGCGGTTACCGTCCTTCGATGATCGCGGTGATGCCCTGGCCGCCGGCGGCGCAGACCGAGATGAAGCCGAGCTTGCCGGGCTTGCCGTGCAGCGCCTTGGCCAGCGAGGCGACGATCCGTCCGCCGGTGGCGGCGAAGGGGTGCCCGGCGGCGAGCGAGGAGCCGTTGACGTTGAGCCGGCTGCGGTCGATGGTTCCCAGCGCGGAGTCCAGGCCGAGCTTGTTCTTGCAGAACTCCTCGGACTCCCAGGCCTTGATCTGGGCCAGCACCGTGGAGGCGAAGGCCTCGTGGATCTCGAGGTATTCGAAGTCCGAGAAGCTCAGGTTGTTGCGCTTGAGCATCCGGGCCGCGGCGTAGGCCGGAGCCATCAGCAGGCCCTCGGCGCCGTCGACGAAGTCCACTGCGCCTTCTTCGTAGTCGATGAAGTTCGCCAGCTTGGGCAGATCGTGCTGATCGGCCCATTCCTCGGAGCCCAGCAGCACCGCGGAGGCGCCGTCGGTCAGGGCGGTGGAGTTCGCCGCGGTCATGGTGGCCTCGGCGCCGAGGTCACGCCCGAACGCTGGGGAGAGCTTGCCCAGCTTCTCCAGCGTGGAGTCGGCGCGCATGTTGGTGTCACGTCCGACGCCCTTGAAGGGGGTGACCAGGTCGTCGAAGAAGCCGCGATCGTAGGCGGCGGCGAGGTTCTTGTGGCTGGCCAGGGCAAGCTCGTCCTGCTCCGCCCGGGTGATCCCCCAGGCGTGGGCGGTGATCGCCATGTGCTCGCCCATGGACATGCCGGTGCGGGGCTCGTTGACGCCGGGGGCCTGCGGGGACAGGTGGCCGGGGCGGATCTTCGCCAGCGCCTTGAGCCGCTGGGGCACCGACTTGGCCCGGTTGGCCTCCATCAGGATCCCGCGCAGCTCATCGGTGACCACGATCGGGGCGTCGGAGATGGAGTCCACTCCCCCGGCGATGGCGGAATCGATCTGGCCCAGCTTGATCTTGTTCGCCATCGAACCGATGGCCTCCATGCCGGTGGCGCACGCCATCTGCACGTCGAAGGCCGGGGTCTTGGGGTCCAGCGGGGTGCCCAGCACGGACTCGCGGGTGAGGTTGAAGTTCTTCGAGTGCTTCATCACCGCACCGGCGGCGACGGTGCCGATCTGTTCGCCCTGCAGCCCGAAGCGGGCCACCAGGCCGTTCAGCGTCGAGGTGAGCATGTCCTGGTTGCCCGCGGTGGCGTAGGCGGTGTGGGCCCGCGCGAAGGGGATGCGATTTCCACCGATGATGACGGCGTCTCGGATGTTCTGTGCACTCATGGAACTGACTCCTGGGTCGAGGGGTGCAGGCACCCGACGGAACGTCCGCTGGGTCAGCGGGTCCGGCAGGTCTTGCATTTGTTACTGGTCAGTATCATAGACTATTTTGTGTGCAGGATCACTGATCAGCCCCGCGCCGAGGAACCGGCGCAGATCATCCCGTGCGCCTGACGCTCAACCCCCAGTCTGAGGAGACCTCATGTCACACCACCCGGTCACCCACCCGGTCACCGACCCGATCGAGGCCATCGATTCCGCCGACTCCGCTCGCGTGGACAAGAAGGTGATGGAGGACGTGCTGCTCGGACACTGGGCCGACACCCGGCGTCAGGCCCGCGAGCTGCTCAAGGACTCCGCCTTCCACAAGGTCGAGGGCATGTCGAAGGAGGATCACCGCGAGCGGGTCTTCGAGCAGATGGCGAAGCTCGCCGAGGACGGCGCCGTGCACCGCGCCTTCCCCAAGGAGTTCGGCGGCTCCGATGCACACGGCGCGAACATCGCCGCCTTCGAGGAGCTGGTCACCGCCGACCCCTCGCTGCAGATCAAGGCCGGGGTCCAGTGGGGCCTCTTCGCCGCCGCGGTGCTGCACCTGGGCTCCGAGGATCACCACCGCAGGTTCCTTCCCGCGACCATGGACCTCCGGGCTCCCGGCGCGTTCGCGATGACCGAGTTCGGCCACGGCTCCGACGTCGCCTCCATCGGCACCACCGCGACCTACGATCCGGCCACCGAGGAGTTCATCCTCAACACCCCCTTCCCCGCGGCCACCAAGCGCTACCTGGGCAATGCGGCGAACGACGCCAAGGACGCCGTCGTCTTCGCCCAGCTGATCACCAACGGGGTCAACCACGGGGTGCACTGCATCTACACCAACATCCGTGGCGATGACGGCCAGCCGCTGGCGGGGATCACCATCACCGATGAGGGGCAGAAGGGCGGCCTCAACGGGGTGGACAACGGCTGCTTCACCTTCGACAACATCCGGGTCCCGCGGACCAACCTGCTCAACCGCTATGGCGACGTCGCCGCCGACGGCACCTACAGCTCCCCGATCGACTCCCCCGGTCGCCGGTTCTTCACGATGCTCGGCACCCTGGTGCAGGGCCGGGTCTC
Organism: Nesterenkonia sp. YGD6; assembly: GCF_022565895.1. Lineage (NCBI taxonomy): Bacteria > Bacillati > Actinomycetota > Actinomycetes > Micrococcales > Micrococcaceae > Nesterenkonia > Nesterenkonia sp. YGD6. The sequence continues at coordinate 265,842 of NZ_JAJOYY010000004.1, forward strand.
GCTCACCGGCGCCTCGGTGGCGGCCTCGAAGCTCGCGCTGATCGGCGCGGTAACCTACGGCAACCAGCGGCGCCAGTTCAACGCCTCCTCCACCATCGAGGAAGAGGTGCTGCTGGACTACCGGCTGCACCAGCGCCGACTGCTCCCGCGCCTGGCCACCACCTTCGCGGCGAACTTCGCCCATGAGAACCTGCTGGTCAAGCTCGACGACGTGTTCTCCGGCAAGGACGACTCCGATGAGAACCGGCAGGAGCTGGAGACTCTGGCCGCGGCGATCAAGTCCGTGACCACCTGGCACGCGCTGGACACGCTGCAGGAGGCCCGCGAGGCCTGCGGCGGCGCCGGCTTCATCTCCGAGAACCGGCTGGTCTCGCTGCGCGCGGACCTCGACGTCTACGTCACCTTCGAAGGCGACAACAACGTGCTGCTCCAGCTGGTGGCCAAGCGTCTGCTCAGCGACTACGCCGCAGAGTTCAAGGATGCCGACTTCGGGGTGCTCTCCCGCTATGTGGCCACCCAGGCGCAGTCCACGGTGATGAACCGCTTCGGTCTGCGCCGGGCGTTCCAGTCGGTGCAGGACACCGGGGATGAACGCCGCAGCGCCAACTGGTTCAAGCAGCCCGACGTGCAGCGCCAGCTGCTCACCGAACGCTCCCGGCAGATGGTCATCGACGTGGCTTCAGAGCTGCGCTCGGCGTCGAAGCTGCCCGCGGCCAAGCAGGCGGCGATCTTCAACGACCACCAGTACGAGATCATCAACGCCGCCAAGGCCCACGCGGACCTGCTGCTCTGGGAATCCTTCACCGAAGCCCTCGAGAAGGTCGACGATCCGGGGACCAGGCAGATCATGACCTGGCTGCGTGACCTCTACGCGCTGACCAAGATCGAGGACACGCTGGACTGGTACCTGCTCAACGGGCGGATCTCCTCCCAGCGCGCCCGCACGCTGAGCCCGTATGTGAACCGGCTGCTGCAGCGGCTGCGCCCGCACGCCCAGGACATCGTGGACTCCTTCGGCTACTCCCCCGAGCACGTGCGCATGGAGATCACCTCCGGCTCCGAGCAGCGACGCCAGGACGAGTCCATGGAGTACTACCGGACGCTGCGGGCCTCTCCCACCGCGCCGGTGGATGAGAAGCTGCTGCACTCGCGCCGGAAGTGAGCTGGGCCGCTCGGGCCGCTCAGCTGATCAGCCGCTGAGCTGAGCGGTCGACGGGCTGGCGATTCTCGGGTGATGGGCGGCTGAGCAGGCGTCTGCTTGAATAGCAGGATGACTGCTCAGCTGCCCTTCCCCCGTGCCGACGTCGAGAATCTGACCCGCGAGGAGGCCGCCCAGCGCGGCGCCCTGCTCGAGGTCACCCACTACCGCGTCGAGGTGGATCTGCGCGGCGCGCCCGCTCCTAAGGCCGAGACCTACCCGGTGCGGACCAGGATCGACTTTGCGTCCTCCGAGGTCGGTGTGAGCACCTTCTTGGACCACCTGGGCGCCTCGGTGGAGTCCCTGGTGCTCAACGGGGAGACCCTGGATGTGGACGCCCATGTGGGTCCGGCTCGGATCCTGCTGCCCGGGCTGCGGGCGGAGAACACCGTGGAGATCCGGTCCACCTCGCGGTACTCCCGCTCCGGTGAGGGGCTGCACCGGTTCGTGGACCCGTCGGACGAGCAGGTCTACCTCTACACCCAGTACGAGCCGGCCGACTCCCGCCGGGTGTTCCCGGTCTTCGAGCAGCCGGATCTGAAGGCCCGGTTCAGCTTCTCGATCATCGGCCCCCAGCACTGGCAGCTGCGCTCCAACAGCCCCGCGATCTCGCGGATGCCGCTGGAGAGCGGTGAGGCCGCAGGGGCTGCGAAGGGTGAGCCCGCTGGGGCGGACGATGCCGCGGAGGCTGCCGGTGCCGCCGTCGTCGGCCCGCTGGTCCGGGTGGAGTTCGCCGAGACCCCGCGGATGTCCTCCTACATCACCGCGCTGCTGGCGGGTCCCTATCACCACGTGGAGGGCCATTACCGCGGCGGAGTGCCCGGCGGCGAGACCGTCCAGATCCCGCTGAGCGTGCTCTGCCGGGCGTCGCTGGCGGAGCACTTCGACGCCGACGCGCTGCTGGAGCTCACCCAGCGCGGGCTGGACTTCTTCCACGCCGAGTTCGCCTACCCCTACCCCTGGGGCAAGTACGACCAGGTCTTCGTCCCGGAGTACAACCTCGGGGCGATGGAGAACCCGGGGCTGGTGACCTTCACCGAGACATACGTCTTCGACACCGCCGCCACCGACGCCCAGTACGAGACCCGGGCCAACACCCTCATGCACGAGATGGCTCACATGTGGTTCGGCGACCTGGTGACCATGCACTGGTGGGATGACCTGTGGCTCAAGGAGTCCTTCGCCGACTACATGGGATCCCTGGCCGTGGACGAGGCCACCGACTGGACCACCTCCTGGATCTCCTTCGCCAACGGGCGCAAGGCGTGGGCCTACGTGCAGGACCAGCTGCCCACCACCCACCCGATCGTCGCGGACATCCCCGACCTCGAGGCCGCGGATCAGAACTTCGACGGGATCACCTACGCCAAGGGCGCCTCGGTGCTCAAGCAGCTCGCCGCCTACGCCGGACGTGAGGCCTTCCGCGAGGCCGCGCGGCGCTACTTCAGCCGCCACGCCTTCGGCAACGCCTCGCTGGGCGACTTCCTCGCCGTGCTCGAAGAGGTCACCGGGGCGAACATGGACGACTGGGCCCGGGCCTGGCTGCAGACCGCCGGGGTCCCGGTGCTCTCCGCCGAGCTCGACGCCGCCGGTGGCGGTGCGGGCCGGGTGCTGGTCCGCGAGCAGGGCGTCGACCCGGCCACCGGGGAGTCGGTGTCCCGGCCGCACAAGATCCGCGTCGGGGTCCATGTGCTGGATGCCGCAGGCGAGACGCTGGCACTGCACGCCGCCCAGGAGGTCTTCCTGGACCCGGCCGCCCCGGAGGGGCTCACCCCGGTGCCGGAGCTGAGCGTGCCGGCGGACCGGCCGCGGCTGCTGCTGCCCAATGAAGATGACCTGACCTACGCCAAGCTCAGCCTCGACCCGGAGTCGCTGGCCGCGGTGCTGACCTACCCGGTGGCCGATCCGCTGGCGCGCGCCACCGTGTGGGCTGCGCTGTGGTCCATGGTGCGCGACGGCGAGCTGCCCGCCCGCCGCTTCCTGGCGGCCGTGCAGCAGCTGGGCCTGGGCATCGACGAGATCGTCGTCGTCCAGGGGCTGCTGCGGCAGTCGCTGACCGCACTGGAGCGCTACACCCCAGCCGACGAGCGGCCGGCGCTGCAGCGCGACCTCGCCGCCCGGCTCGCCGCGGAGCTGACCCGCCGCACCGGCGGGGACCATCAGCGCGCCACCGCTCGAACCCTGGCCACACTCTCCCGCCGAGAGGGCTCACAGCTGGAGCTGCTCGAGGCGCTGCTCGACGGCGGCGCCGCAGACCATGGGATCTCGGGGCTGCGCATCGATGAGGAGCTGCGCTGGGCGTTCCTGCAGGCCCTGGCCGCGCACGGTCGGGTGAGCCTGGATCAGCTCGATGCGGAGCTGGCCGCCAAGACCACGGCCCGGGCCCGGATCGCGCACCGGCTCGCCGCCGCCGCGAGGCCCGACCGTCGGGTCAAGCAGGCGGCCTTCGGGCAGGCGCTCGCCGGGACGGATGACTCCGGCGAGGAGCTCTCCAACGATCACCTCACCGCCACCGTGGACGGCTTCACCGTGGCAGGTGACCCGGAGACCGCGGCGGTGATCGAGCGGCAGACCGAGGCGTACTTCGACGCGCTGACCGACGTGTGGGAGCGGATGAGCCAGGGACAGGCCACCCGGGTGGTCTCCGGGCTCTACCCCGGGGCTCAGGACCTCGACGCCGGAGCGGAGCCGACCGAGCACCCGCTGGCGCTGCGCACGCAGCGCTGGCTCGCTGAGAACGCGGATGCCCCCGCGGCGCTGCGCCGGCTGCTCATCGAGGAGCAGGATCAGCTGCTGCGCGGACTCCGCGCCCAGGCGGCGGCCCAGGGCTGAGCCCGGCGGGCGGGGTGCGGGGCGGGCGCGCGGGCGGTGTTCGGGCGGGGTGCGGGCGGGCGCGCGGGCGGCGTTCGGGCGGGGTGCGGGCGGCGTGCGGCCCGGCTCAGTCGAGCAGCAGCTCGTCGATCTCGGACTCGGCGGCGGCCTCGCGTCTGCGGCGCCGGCGGTCGTTGAGCATGCAGAGCAGGATCGCGACGCCGAAGAGCACGGTCAGCGGCAGGGCGATGAAGAACATGCTCACCGCGTCGCCGCCCGGGGCTGCCAGCGCGGAGACCACCGCGATGAGCATCACCACCCCGCGCCAGGCCTTGAGCACCTGTCTGCCGGTGACCAGGCCCATCATGTTGATCCCGACCAGCACCACCGGGATCACCATGGCCAGCCCGAAGGCCAGGAACAGATGCAGCACGAAGGTGAAGTAGACGTCGGGGTTGATCAGGTTCGACGTGCCTTCGGGGTTCAGCGCGAAGAAGAAGTCGATGGCCTGGGGCAGCACGCTGTAGGCGCCGACGATCCCGCCGAGGAAGAGCGGCACCGAGGCGGCGATGAAGCCGATGGCGTAGCGCTTCTCGGTCTTCTTCAGCCCCGGCATGATGAAGGCCCAGATCTGGTAGAGCCAGATGGGTGAGGAGATCACGACGCCCACGAAGAGCGAGAGCCTGATCATCAGATCCAGCGGGCCGCCCACGGTGTTGAAGGCGATCTCCGCGAGCCGGCCCTCCCCCTCATAGCCGACGATAGGCTCAGCCAGCAGACGGAAGAGCCAGTCGTAGAGGAAGAATCCGGCGATGGCCCCGAGCAGAATGCCGATGCCGGCCTTGATGAGGCGATTGCGCAGTTCCCTGAGGTGATCCTTCAGAGCCATCGTGCGCTCGGGATCGCGCCGCCGCTTCTTCGATGTGGCCATGCGGCTTAGCGGTGGTCTCCCCGCTGCTCCCGCTCATTGCGGCGGGCCTGCTCGGCGGTGGGGTCATTGGGGTTGAGCACCCGGCCCTCGACGGGGGCGCGCTCATCTTCACGCGGGTCCCTGCTGGGCGCAGCGGAGACGTCCGGGGATTCGGAATCAGAATCAGAGGAGTTCCGCTTGGATTCGTCGCTCATGGTGCGCACCTCAGACTTGAAGATGCGCATCGACTGGCCCACTGACTTGGCCAGCTTCGGCAGCTTCGGGGCGCCGAAGAGCAGGATGATGAGCAGTGCGATGATCGCGAACTGCCAGCCTTGGATACCCATAGTGACTTCCTTTCCTCGAGCCCAATCGTACGCCAATCACTCAGACAGGACCGACAGCTCCTCGCGTGCCCGCATAGTCACCTTCTCGCGAATCTCGGCAGGGACCAGGACGGTGAGATCTCCCCCGAGCTGCAGGCAGAGCCTGATCAGAGCCTCGCGGCTCTGGAACCAGGTGCTGATGATCCGGACGCCGTCGGGCTGGATGCGCTGACGCTGCGGCGCATAGCGATCGGCCAGCGCGGCGGCGGCCGGGGAGAAGCGCAGGACGACGTCGAACGCTCCGCTGCCCTGCGGCGGTCGTGGCGGCTCCGCCGGGGACTGGGCGAGCAGACGTGCGGTCTCGCTGATCGGCTCCTCGGGCAGCGGGCGCTGCGCCCGGATGCGTGAGCCGAGGAAGTTCCGTGGTCCCTGCGCCAGGCGGCACCAGGCCTGCAGATAGGTGCGGGGGCCGTCGATGTAGACGTGCGTCGGCTCGACCACCCGCTCGGTGATGGTCCCGGAGGCGTCCTCATAGCGCAGCTCGACGCAGCAGCCGCCCGTCACCGCGGCGCGCAGTTCGGCGGTGGATTCATCGCGCGCCTGGGCGCCGGCGGCCACCTTGGTCGCGGCCTCCTGCAGACCCGCGGGGAGCACGCGGGCGATCTTCCCGCGCAGGGACTCGGCCGCGGAGACCCAGCTCTCGGCGGCGGCGTCGGCCGCGGCCGTGGCGGCCGTGTCGTCGGCGGCCGTGTCGTCGGCGGCCGTGTCGTCAGCGGCCGTGTCGTCAGCGGCCGTGTCGTCGGCCGCGGAGTCCGCGGCGCTGATCATGGTGTTGAGCGCGATCAGCAGCGAGAGCGCGCCGGGCTTGGTCAGCGTCAGCGGGCGTGCCAGGACGTCGCCGGTGCGCGCGGAGGGCATCGCCAGGGTGATCGGCGCGTCGGTCACCAGGTAGTCCTGGGTGAAGGCGTCCAGGTTCAGCGGCGGCGCGGGGTGGATGTCGATGAACTCGCCGTACTGTCCGGGGCCGAAGCTGCCGGACTGCTGGATGGAGAGCAGGTCCTTGAGCAGCTGCTTGGGCGTGATCTGGTGTCGTGTCAGCAGCTCAGACGGACGCACCCCGTCGGCGCTGAGCAGATAGGCGGCCATGGCCAGCACACGCTCCACCTTGCGGTGGGCGGGATCGGCCCGGCGCGGCGCGGCGGCCGGCGCCAATCGGGGCGGCTTCGGGGCGGGGCCCTCATGGGCCTCGAGGGCTCCGCGCAGCAGCCGCGCCGGATCCTCTTCCCCGGCGAGTCCGTCCAGCGCGGCGCCGACGTCGGCCGCGTCGATGGCGGCGCGGTCCGGCTCGGTCAGCTGCGGTGCGGGGCGCAGCGGGCCGATGGGCCCGTGCACCCGGTCCAGCCGGAAGGTCCTGCGGGCGCCCCGGTCGAGATCATGCCCGATCAGGTACCAGTGGCCGCGGGCGGCGAAGTCCAGCAGCACCACCCGGCGCGGCTCGGGCTGCTGAGCGCCCCTGCCGGTGTAGTCGAAGCAGATCGGCTGTCGCGGCTCGAGCGCGGCGAGCTCGGTGAGCCGTTCGAACTCCTCGTCGCTGCCCAGGTTGAAGCTCAGTGCGGTGGAGGCCTGCGCTGGTGCAGCCGCGGGCGACGACGAGCTGGGCGTCACGCTCGGCGAGGCGGACGACGACGGCGGGGGCTCGCCTGGTCCGGCAAGCGCCCAGCTGGCCTGCTCCAGCCAGGAGCGGGTGCGGCTGCCGGCCCAGAGCTGGGTGGCGCGGGAGAGCACCAGGGTCTCGGTCTCGCTCAGCGGCAGCGGCGGCAGGCCGTAGTCGGCCGGGTCGATCCGGTAGCGGTAGTCCTCGCGGTCCGCGGCGGGCTCTTCGATGGCGATGCCGCAGCTGCGCAGATGGTCCTTGTCACGGCTGAAGAGCCGTTCCCAGGCGTCCTGAGACTGCTCCTCGGACTGGCTGCGGTAGTGCTCGACCCGGTCGCGGATCTCCGCCTTGGTCAGTCCGCCCTGACCGGCGTCGAGGATGCTCGCGGCCAGCGAGAAGGCGCGCGCCACGCCATAGTCGGCGTAGACGTCCTGCTCCTCCCCGCCCGCCTGGAGATCTTGCGCATCCGTCGCGGGCGGCGCCGTCTCGCCGTCGATCTTCTCAGTCACCGTGGCGGATCAGGAGGCCTTGCGGACGCTGACCAGGTCCACCACGAAGATCAGGGTCTCGTTCGCGCCGATGGCGGCGCCGGCGCCCTGCTCGCCGTAGGCCAGGTGCGGCGGGATCTCGAAGCGGCGCCGTGCGCCCTCCTTCATCCCGATCAGGCCCTGGTCCCAGCCCTGGATGACCTGGCCGATGCCGGCGGTGAAGTCGAGGGTCTCGCCACGGTTCCAGGAGGCGTCGAACTCCTCGCCGGTGGACCAGGAGACGCCCACGTAGTGGCAGGAGATGGAATCGCCGGGCTCCACGGGGTGTCCGCCGCCGGCGATGAGCTCCTCGATGACGAGGTCCTCGGGCGGGGTCTCTCCGGGGAAGTCGATCTCGGGGCGGGTGCGGTCATAGCTGCGCTGGCCGAAAGACATCAGTCGGTCTCCTCTTCGTTCTCTGCATCAGTGTTCGCGTCATCATCGTTGCCTGCATCGTCGCTGCCGGCGTCGTCGCCTTCAGCGCCGTCGGCACCGCCCTGCTCGGCCTCCATCTGCTCGATCATCTCTTCGATGTCTTCCTCGGAGAGCTCGGGCTGGCCCCCCTCGGGAGCGGGTGCCGCCTGGGGTGCTTCGGCGGAGGCGATCAGGTCGACCACGAAGATCAGGGTCTCGCCGGCGAGCTCGTGCTCGGCGCCCTCTTCGGCGTCCTCGTCGCTCTCTCCGTAGCCGGACTCCGGCGGGATGACCAGCAGCACGCGGGAGCCGACCTGCTCGCCCTCGAGACCCTCGGCCCAGCCGGGGACCAGGCTGCTCAGCGGGAAGCCTGCCGGACCTGCGTCGGGCTCTTCGTCGTCCTGGGGCCAGTTCGAGTCGAAGAGCTCGCCGTCGGACCACTTCCAGCCGGAGTAGCGCACGACGACCTGGTCGTCGGCGGCCACCTCGTCGCCGTCGCCCTGGATGAGCACCTCGGTGCTGACCTCCTCGGGCTCCTCGCCGTCGTTGCCGCCGTTCAGCTCCGGGAGCACGCCTTCTTCGTTCTCGATCTCGGGCAGCTCGCCGTCCTGCTCCTGGACCTCGCCCTCGGCGAAGGCCGGGGACTGGCCCTCCACACGCAACACCAGCAGCGTGGCCTGGGCGCCGGTCTCGGCGTTGGCCGGTTCGAAGAGCGCGATCTCAGAGCCGACGGTGAGGTCGGTGTCGGTGAGCGAGTCGTAGATGAACTCGCTCTGCTCCTGCATCTGCGGCAGGTAGATCATCGAGGGGCTGCCCTCGCTGAAGCTCTCCTCCTGGATCTCTCCGGAGCTGGGGTCGGCCACAGCATGGGAGACCTCCAGGATCTGTTCCTCGTCGAGGTCTTCGCCGTCGCCGCGGTCGAGCACCCGGGAGGCTTCCTCCTCGAGCTCCAGCGGGCTGCGCAGGATGACCTCGGGGGTGCCTTCATCGGTGAAATGCAGGTCCACGCCGGAGAGTGCGTCGGTGTCACCCAGACCGTCGTCGGAGCAAGACGTGAGCAGCAGGACTGCCGGGATGGACAGAGCCACGCTGGTGCGGCGGAACGAAGAATGCACGGTGTTTCCTTCAGCTTGAACGGCGACCTGACAAGGTCTGGGCCTGCCCAGCACTGTACAGGCCGGACACCTGGTTCGTCAGATCAGCGGAGGCTCAGCAAGCTCCTGGGGATGCCCCAGCTTGTAGCGCTCGCTCAGGGCCAGCGGGACCTCCTGGGCGCGGCGCTGATCCAGGGTCTGCTCGCTCAATGTCGCGACCCGTTCACCGAGCCGACCGAGCAGGGTGTCCAGCCGGGGATCCTCTGCGCTGAGCGGGTCTTTGAGCATCAGCGCGTCCAGCGGGCGGTCCACCAGCTTGTGGTGCACCCAGTCCACGGTGTGTTCGGCGCCCATGGCCCGGGCGGTGGAGAGGAAGCGTCCGCGCAGCGCGGCGCGAGTGGTGGCCGGGGGGTCCACGATGGCGCGCTGGATCCGCTCCGGCTGAAGCTGGGTGCTGGCTCGCCCGTGGGCGGCGAGCAGGTTGAACACCCCGCGCGTGGGGTGGACGTCGTGATAGGCCATGTCGAGCTGTTCCAGCTTCGGGTGGCTCATCGGGAGGCTGCCGCGTTCGGCGACGTCGGTGAGCAGCCGCTTCTTGATCGCCCAGTCGATGTCGCGCTCGATCGGCGCGTGCTGACCGCTGGCCACCGCCTGCAGGGTGCGTTCCCAGAGTTCGAAGATCTGCTCGACCCGCTCGTGATGGGCGCCGTTCTCCCGGACGAAGCGCCGCGCCCGGTCCAGCAGCCGGGCCTGGATGTCCACCGCGGTCTGCTCGCCTCCGTTGCGGATCTTCACGGCGGCCTGACCGGTGATGTCGTGACTGATGTGCCGGATCGCGCTGATCGGGTTCTCCAGCTCGAAGTCCCCCACCGGGACCCCGGACTCGACCATGCGCAGCACCAGGTCGGTGGCGCCGTAGCGGAGCAGGCTGGTGGTCTCGGACATGTTGGAGTCGCCCACGATCACGTGCAGCCGGCGGTGCACGGCGGCGTCGGAGTGCGGCTCGTCGCGGGTGTTGATGATCGGCCGGGACCGGGTGGTGGCCGAGGAGATGCCCTCCCACATGTGGTCTGCGCGCTGGGAGAACGCGTAATGGGGGTCGCTCTCGTCGGTGGCCGGAGCCAGCCGTCCGGCGCCGACCATGATCTGCCGGGTGACCAGGAAGGGCAGCAGGATGGTGGAGAGCCGACGGAAGTGAGTGGTGCGCGGGATCAGGTAGTTCTCGTGGCTGCCATAGGAGTTGCCCTGGGAGTCCACGTTGTTCTTCAGCAGGTAGACGCTGCCGTCGAAGCCGTCCTGGGCCATCGCCGCTTCGGCGCGCTGGGCCAGGTCATGCATGATCAGCTCGCCGGCGCGGTCGGAGGCGATCAGATCCAGCAGGTCATCACATTCGGCGGTGGCATATTCCGGGTGTGAGCCGACGTCGAGGTAGAGCCGGGAGGCGTTGGGGATGAAGACGTTGGAGCTTCTCCCCCAGCGCAGCACCGGGCGGAAGAGGTAGCGGGCCACCTCGTCCGGGGGCAGGCCGCGGTGGGTGCCGCCGGTGTGGGTGATGCCGAACTCGGTCTCGACCCCGATGACGCGCCGATCCATGGAGGCCTACTCGCCGCCCTTCTGCACGAAGCCCTTGACGAACTCCTCGGCGTTGGACTCCAGCACCGAATCGATCTCGTCGAGCAGGCTGTCGAGCTCGCCTGCGCGTTTCTGCGCCTGCGCGTTGGCGCCGGCCGTGGCTGCGGCCTCGGGCGCTGCGCCGTCGTCGTTGCCGCCCTGCGGGCGCTTCTGCGGTTGTGTGGACATGGTGTCTCCTTTATTGACCCAGCAGCCGCTGGAGTCCAGTGATGAGGTCCTCAGGGGTCGCCGCGCTGACAAGTGTATTCTCCGCCGCCGCGCGGGTCCCGGCATAGGGGTCCGGCAGTCCCAGGCGCACCACCGGGGAGACGTCATCAGCGCGCAGCAGGATCTGGTCCCAGCTGGCACCGACGACGACGTCGGCGTGGTCGCTCACCAGCTGGCCGCGCAGCCAGGCGCGGGTCTCCTCGGGCGGGTGCTCTGAGGCCCAGGCGATCTGGTGGTCGGTGAAGAGACGGCGCATCCGGCCGGCGCGGGCCAGCTTGTAATAGAGGCCCTTCTCCGGGCGCAGATCGGCATACTGCAGATCCACCATGCCCAGCAGCGGGGCGTCCCAGGCCAGGCCATCGCGGCGGCGGTAGGACTCCAGCAGGGTCAGCTTCGCGATCCAGTCCACCCGGTCCGCGGCGGAGTAGAGATCGGTGCCCAGGTCCTGCAGCAGCTCTTCCCAGGCCTCGAGCACCTCGGCGGTCTCGGTGTCCGGGACCGTGTGGGTGCCAGGCGGCGGGGTCTTCTCCCGCTCCCAGTCCAGAGCGGCCTGCAGATAGAGCTGCTGGATCTGCACCGCGGTCAGCTCCCCGCGGGAGGTCGGCACCGTGACGGTGAGGCTGGGGTCATGGGAGATCGTCTTCAGCGCGGCCACCGGGTCGGTGAGCGTCAGCTCCGGGGCTCGGCCGGATTCGATCAGGTCCAGCACCAGCGCGGTGCTGCCCACCCGCATCCAGGCGGAGTACTCGCTCATGTTCGCGTCGCCGATGATCACATGGAGCCGGCGGAACCGGTCGTGATCGGCGTGGGGCTCGTCGCGGGTGTTGATGATCGGGCGGCGGACCGTGGTCTCGAGTCCGACCTGCTCCTCGAAGAAGTCGGCACGCTGGGAGATCTGATAGCCGGCCTGAGCGCTGGTCTGTCCGATCCCCACCCGCCCGGCGCCGCAGAGGACCTGCCGGGTCGCGAAGAACGGCAGCAGCCCTGCCACGAGGGCGTCGAAGTCCACGCTGCGCGGCACCAGGTAGTTCTCGTGGGCGCCGTAGGACACGGACTTGTTGTCGGTGTTGTTCTTATACAGCAGCACCTGCGGGGCGTGCTGCTCCTGGCTCAGCCGGCGGGCGGCGGCGAGCGCCACCCGGTCTCCGGCCACGTCGTAGAGCACCGCCCGGCGGGCGCCGATGGCCTCGGGTGAGGAGTATTCGGGGTGGGCGTGGTCCACGTAGAACCGGGCCCCGTTGCCCAGGACCAGGTTCATCAGCAGCTTCGGGGCGCCCTCATCGGCCTGGAAGAACTCGCCTCGCCAGTGCGGTGAGCCGGGGGCGTGGAAGGACCCGGCGAGGTCGGCCGGGCTGGGGTCTCCTCCACTGACGTTGCCCAGCGCATCGCGCACCGGGCCCTGGCCCGCTTCCTGCTCGGTGGCGTGGGTGAGCGCGTCGTCGTGGCTGGCATGGGCCAGCGCCTCCCCGGTGTCGGTGAGCTGGGAGGGGTGCGCGGCGGAGCGCGGGAGCACCCAGCCGCGGGCGTCGACCAGCGGGGATTCGGACTGGTAGTCCCATTCGGTGCCGGCCACCGCACCGCCGGACTCGGTGATGTGGGCGGCGTAGGCGTTGACCAGTTCGATGGACAGCGCGATGTGGCTGGCGCGCGGGTTGGCCGGGGCGTGGATCCCGTATTCGGTCTCCATCCCGATCAGCCGGCGCACGGTCATCCCTGCACCTCGGGGGCTCCGGTGTGTGCGGCGGCTGCCGCCTCGCCGGGCCGTTCGATCCGGACCACCGGGGAGGTCGAGGCGCCGACCACCCGAGCCCAGGCCTGCGGATCTGCGGTGTTGACCAGGTCCTCCTGGTCGCGCAGCTCCTCCTCGGCGGCGGCGAGCAGATGTTCCAGGGTGAGGCCCTTCTGCGCCGGGTCGGTGCCGGCGCGCAGGAAGTCCTTGATCGCGGCCTTCTTCGCCCGGTCAACGATGTTGCTGAGCACCGCCCCGGACATGAAGTCCGCCGCCTGGAACGCGGTGTGGGTGCCGTCCGCGTGGATCAGGCGCAGCCGGGCCTTGCGCGTCCGGGGGAACAGCCGGTCCAGCAGCGCGTCGACCAGGGCGGCGACGGCGGCGCCGCGGTCACCGTGGGCGGCGAGCAGGTCGGCGTGCAGCGGGACTGCTCCGCCGAGGTGGATGCCCAGGATCTCCCCGGCACCCTCCCGGCCGGGGCGCTGGACCCGGATCTTCACGTCGAGGCGTCCGGGGCGCAGGATGGCCGGGTCGATCATGTCTTCGCGGTTGGAGGCGCCGATGACGATGACGTTCTCCAACGATTCCACCCCGTCGATCTCGGCGAGGAGCTGCGGGACGATGGTGGTCTCCACGTCGGAGGAGACCCCTGAGCCGCGGGTGCGGAAGAGCGCCTCCATCTCATCGAAGAACACCACCACCGGCTGCCCGGCGGAGGCCCGTTCGCGGGCCCGGGCGAAGATCACCCGGATGTGCCGCTCGGTCTCGCCCACGTACTTGTTCAGCAGCTCGGGGCCCTTGATGTTGAGGAAGAACGCGCCCCTGCTCGGACCGGGGCTGGGCTGGCCGGCGTCGTCGGCTGCCGCCTGTCCGGTCTCGGCCAGCGAGCTGGCCACGGCCTTGGCGATCATGGTCTTGCCGCAGCCGGGAGGCCCGTAGAGCAGGATCCCCTTCGGTGCGCGCAGCCCGTGCTCCTGATAGAGGTCGGCGTGCAGGAAGGGCAGCTCCACGGCGTCGCGGATCGCTTCGATCTGCTCGGAGAGGCCGCCGATGTCGGAGTAGGAGACGTCCGGTGACTCTTCGAGCACCACGTCTTCGACCTCGGAGAGCGGCACGATCTCGGTGGCGGTGCCGGTGCGCAGGTCCACCATCACGGCGTCGCCGACCCGGGCGCCGTGCAGGCCTTCGCGCTGGGCCTGGGCGGTGGCGGCCTCGGTGAGGGTGACCACCCGCTCGTCCTCGCCGCGGGAGATGATCACCAGCCGCGCATCGGGCAGCACCTCTTTGACCCTCGCGAGCTCTCCGGTGCGCTCGGCGCCGAGGATCGCCACGATGGTGAAGTTCTCGTTCAGCAGCACCTCGTCGCCGGCCTGCAGCTGGTCCGGGCTGATCAGCGGGGACAGGCTGACCCGGAGCTTGCGTCCGGCCTGGAGGATGTCGACCCCGGCCACCGTGGTGGCCTGGATCTCGCGGCCCTCGGCCTGGGGGTGTTCGGGGCGGTAGCCGATGACCGTGCCGAAGGTGAACGGCGCCTGACCGTCGGCCTGCAGCGCGTTGCGCAGCTGGGAGATCTCGTTGCGGGTGGTCTCCAGCAGGTCGGTCATCCGCTGGTTGTTCCGCCCGGCGCTCTGCAGCTGCGCCTCGAGCTGCTTGGAGCGGCTGCGCAGCGTGTCCAGCTGGCGGTGCGCCTGGGCGAGCCGCTCCTGCTGCAGCTGCGCCTCTCGGGTCTGCGCCGGGTTCTGCGCGGGCTCCGGGTCAGGGGTCCGTGCCGGGTGGCGCTCGGTGCTGTGCTCGGTGTTTCGCTCGTTGCCTGTCTGCTCACTCACGGGTGAACACCTCCTTGGCCTGGGCGGCGATCTTCTGTGAATAGGCCGCAGCCTTGCGGGCCTTCTTCCCGGAGACGGTCCGGGTCTTCAGGCTGGCCTCGTCCCAGACGACGTCGGGGTCGTTGGCCGGCCAGGCGGCGTGGTCCTCCTCGCTGACCACGGAGACCTTCTCGCGCTTCTTCAGCTGGAGCGGGGTCTGGTCGTCGGCGAGCCGACGGGCCGAGAGCAGGAAGCCGGTGTGGGCGACCATCCGGTGATCGGGGCGCACGGCGAGGCCGTCGAGGTGCCAGGTGCGCAGCATGGTCTCGTGCGCCTCGGGCTCGGTGAAGCCTTCTGAGGAGCGGATCTCTTCGGCCAGCCGGGACAGCTGGGTCACCGAGGCGACGTAGCTGACCCAGACGCCGCCGGGCGCTAGCACGGTCTTCACCGCGTCCAGGCACTCCCAGGGGGCGAGCATGTCCAGCACCACCCGGTCCACGCTTCCGGGCTCCTCCACGGTGAGGACCTCCTCCTGCATGTCGCCGAGGTAGACCTCCCAGCCGGGGTGGGATTCACCGAAGAACGCCTCGACGTTGCCCACGGCGATGTCCTTGAAGTCCTCGCGCCGCTCGAACGAGTGCAGCACCCCGCTCTCCCCCACCGCGCGCAGCAGCGAGATGGACAGGGCGCCGGAGCCCACGCCGGCCTCGACCACGCGGGCGCCGGGGAAGATGTCGGCGACCTGGACGATCTGGGCGGAGTCCTTGGGGTAGACCACGGTGGCGCCGCGCGGCATCGAGAGCACGAAGTCGTTGAGCAGCGGGCGCAGCACCTGGTACTCGTGGCCGGCGTCGTTGGCCACCAGGATGCCTTCGCTGGCGCCGATGAGCAGATCGTGGCGCAGCACGCCCTGGTGGGTGTGCCATTCCCCGCCGGGCTGCAGCGTGATGGTGCTGGGCCGGCCCTTGCGGTCGGTGAGCTGCACGCGCTGGCCCGCGCGCAGCGGACCCGAGCGCATATGGGCCCCGATGGGACCGGAGGGGGTCGTCGCCGGGGACTCGCCGGAGGTGCTCGTGGTCACTGAATCTCGCTCTCTGAGGTGCTGCGGCTCCGCCGACCATGATCCGGTCCGGGCGGACGTATCGTCTGCGTTCAGCCTATCCCTGTCACGGCCTGGCCATCAGCGCGGAGCGATCCCCCATCGGACCCGGAGGCAGCAGTCGTGGTCGGCGCCAGCGGAGCTGAAGCTCAGCGCGGCCGTTTCAGCCGCGCATTGGCCACCCGCACGTTCTCCGAGGCGCCCTGCCAGATGAAGAAGCTGACCATCACCGCCACCACGACGACGACCAGGCTCACCTCGCGCACCCCGGTGATCACCACGACGGCCAGTCCGACAAGCAGCGCGACGACGACGAGGCGCCCGGCCCATCCGGCGGCGCGCATGCCGCGGTCCTGGTCGCCGGTGGCGGCCCAGACTGCGGACTCCACGATCCGTCCGCCGTCCAGCGGCAGCCCGGGGAGCAGGTTGAAGATCCCGACGAAGAAGTTCACCAGCACGGTGACCTGGACCAGCATGGCGGTGACCCCGGTGAGCTCGAGCGCGCCGGAGAGGTAGAAGCCGAGTCCGGCGATGACCAGGTTGGCGGCGGGGCCGGCCAGGGAGACCGCGAGAGACTTCGACGGTGTGGCGCGGTGGGCCAGGAACTCGGTGTGTCCGCCCCAGAGGTTGAGCTCGATCTCGGTGGCGGGCCAGCCGAAGGAGCGCGCGGCCAGCGCGTGGGCGAGCTCATGGGCCAGCACCGAGAACATCAGCAGCACCGCGTAGCCCAGCGCCACCAGGTAGGCCAGGACGCCCAGCTCAGGGAAGATCCGCTGCACCTGGGGTCCGAAGAGCACCACGATGACGGCGCTGACCAGGAACCAGGAGGCGCGGAACCGCACCGGGATGCCGGCGATCCGCACCCGGGTCGTCGCCTTCTTGCGCCGTCTGCCGGGGCTTGCGGTCATCGGGCCAGGAGCCGTTCGAGGTCTGCCGCGCTCACGCCCGCCAGCCCGTCAAGGGTCTGCCAGCGCGCATCCGCGGGGATCGGGGTGTAGTGCGGGACCGCGATGGTGACCAGTCCGGAGTCAGAGGCGGCGGTGACCCCGGGGACCGAGTCCTCGATCGCGATGCAGCGGCTCATCTGCAGCGGCTCCCCGCTGCGCTGTCCGTGGTCGCCGGACATCCTGGTGAACGCCTGCTGATAGGCCTCCGGATCCGGCTTGCCGCGGCTGACCATGTCCCCGCTGACGATGAACTCCAGCTGCCCCGCCGGAAGCGCGGCGACGATCGCCTCGGCCAGCGGCTTCTCGCTCATCGTGACCAGGGCGCAGCGCACTCCGGCGGCGCTGAGTTCCGCGAGCAGCTCGCGGGCTCCGGGACGCCAGGGCATCTCGGCGACGGCGCGCTCCGCGACCCGGGTGATGAGGTGGTCGATGATCTCGCGCACCGTCATGTCCACCCCGGCCTCGCGCAGCATCAGGGCGCTGTAGCTCAGCGCCTGCCCGACCAGCCCGTGCGCCTGTTCCTGGGACCAGGTGCCGCCGTGGGCCTCGACCAGGGCGCGCTGCTCCCAGATCCAATACGGCTCGGTGTCCACCAGCGTGCCGTCCATGTCCCAGAACACGGCCTGAAGCTCCCCGGAGAGCGCCTCAGGGGCGGCGGAAGCACCGGAGGTCTGGTGCTGAACAGTGGCAGAAGAGGTCGAAGGCATGGGCTCAATCGTACGCTTCCCGTGGGATCACCAGGGGGATAGTGTGAGAAGCGTGAGCGACGAGACAGCGCCTCAGGACTCCTCCCCCGAGGACTCCGGCGAACCCCAGGCGGCCGGAGAATCCGCGCTGCCCGAAGGCTTCGCGCAGCGCTTCGCCGAGCACCTGCGCGCCAACCAGACCGCCGCGGTCACCGGCGAAGGTGAAGCTCCCCGCTCGCGGCCCACCGTGATGGTGATGGCCTTCGAGGGGTGGAACGACGCCGGCGCGGCCGCCTCCTCCGCGGTGCGCGCGGTGGGACAGGCCTGCGGCGCCGAACTGGTCGGCAAGGTCGACGACGAGGGGTACTACGACTACCAGTTCTCCCGGCCCAAGGTGCGCAGCTCCGGGGGGCACCGGGAGATCATCTGGCCCTCCACCAAGATCTACCGGGCCAGACCGGCCCGGGCGGCGGTGGATCTGCTGCTGGTCCACGGCGTGGAGCCGAGCTTCCGCTGGCAGGCCTTCACCGCAGATCTGCTGACCCGCGCCGCGGAGAACGACGTCTCCGGGATCATCCTGGTCGGCGCGCTGCTGGCCGATGTGCCGCACACCCGCCCGATCCCGGCCTCGCTCTCCAGCGAGGACGTCGCGCTGCAGGAGATCCTGGACATCGATGAGCCCACCTATGAGGGTCCCACCGGGATCGTCGGGGTGCTCGCGCACACGGCGGCTCAGGCCGGGCTTCCCGCCGTCTCGCTCTGGGCGGCGATTCCGCACTATGTGGGTCAGGCGCCCTCACCGAAGGCGCAGCTGGCGATCATGCGGGAGCTCGAGGATCTGCTCGGGCTGACCCTCGATGAGAGCGAGGTCGTCGAGGATGCCGAGGCCTGGGAGCGCGGGGTCGATGATCTGGCCGAGGAGGACGCCGAGATCGCTGACTACGTCAAGCGTCTTGAAGAGGCCACCGACACCACGAATCTGCCTGAGGCCAGCGGCGAGGCCATCGCGCAGGAGTTCGAACGCTACCTGCGCCGCCGCAAGCGCCCCGAGGGCTGATCGCGTCAGACGCTTCAGCCGGCGGTCTTGGCCGGCGCCTACCGGCTTGGCCGGCGCCTACCGGCTTGGCCGGCGTCGTCAGCCGGCGGTCTTGGCCTTGGTGGCATGTCCGCTGTGCGCGGGAGTCGCTTCCTGGAGCTCGATGCCCAGCAGCGCCTTGACCACCGCGATGACCCGCGCCCGGCTGGTGCGGCCGGCGAGCTGGCCGGTGGCCCACATGTCGAGGGTGTCCAGGGCCGCCGGAGCGTTGAGGTTCTGTGAGAGGGCCGAGTGCAGCGCGTGCTGCAGATCCTCGGGCACGGCGCCGGCGGTGCCGAGCTCGCCGTAGCCGTCGGTCTCCGGAGCCGCGTCCAGCGCGGCGTTCCAGCGCTCCCAGCGCTGCGCCGCGGCGTCGAGCAGGTCGGGCGTGTAGTTCCACTCCGCGCGGTAGTGGTGGCTGAGCAGCAGCGTGCGGATCACCTGCGGGTCGACCCCTTCGGCGCGCATCCGGGAGGAGAGCACCAGGTTGCCCTTGGACTTCGACATCTTCTCTCCGTCGAGGCCGACCATCCCGGCGTGCAGGTAGGTCTGGGCCAGCGCCACGCCGTCGGCGGCGGTGGCGTGGGCGGCGCTGAACTCGTGGTGCGGGAAGCGCAGGTCGGAGCCGCCGCCCTGGACCATGAACGGCGCGGGCAGGTGGCGGCGGGCGATCACCGAGCATTCGATGTGCCAGCCGGGGCGGCCCTGGCCGAGGCTCTGACCGTCCCAGTGCGGCTCGGCGTTGCGGCGCGCACGCCACAGCAGCGGATCCAGCGGGTCGCGCTTGCCGACCCGTTCGGGGTCTCCGCCGCGCTGCGGGAAGAGCTCTTCCATCTCGGCGCGGTCGTAGTGGCCGATGCTGCCCAGCGTCCACGGGGTGGTGGCCTGGGCCGCCGTGGTGTCGAAGTAGATGTCGAAGGATTCCGGCTCACCGGGAGTCACGCCGTCGGCCAGCTCCTCCAGCGGCACCGGCACCGGGTAGCCCATGCCGAGCTCGACCAGCTGGGCCACGTCGTGGGCGACCACCGGGATGGTCTCCACCGCGCCCAGATAGGTGTCGGGGGCGATCACGCCCAGGGCGGCCATGTCCTCACGGAAGAGCTCGGTCTGCTCCTTGGCGAGTTCGAACCAGTCCACGCCGGTGGCGGTGGCGCGCTCCAGCAGCGGGTCGTCGATGTCGGTGACGTTCTGCACATAGTTCACGCGCAGTCCGGCGGCGCGCCAATAGCGCACCAGCAGGTCGAACTGGACGTAGGTATTCGCGTGGCCCAGGTGCGTGGCGTCATAGGGGGTGATGCCGCAGACGTAGAGGGACCCCACGCCGTCGGTGGACTCCACCGGGACCAGAGCGTCCGCCGAGGTGTCGTGCAGCTGCAGGGTCTCCGGCAGCGCAGGCAGGGTGGGCACGTCCGGGGAGGTCCACGATTTCACGCAGAGGTCCTTTCACCAGTGGGGCAGCCCGGCAGGTGATCGGCAGCGTTGAGCCGCCGCGGAACCCGCTGCCGGGAAGAGAGTCGTTATTGACTGAACGCCGATCAGGCGTTGATGATTCCGAGGCCCAGCATGACGTACACGAACAGGCCCAGCAGAATCCGGTAGTTCACGAACAAGGTGTAAGAGTTCGTGGAGACGTATTTGAGGAACCAGCCGATGATCAGATAGGCCACGAAGAACCCGACGACCGTCGCGACCATGGTCTGACCCATCGTGTAGGGGCCGGTCTGCTCCCCCAGCGAGCCGAAGAGCTTGTAGAACCCGGAGCCGAAGACCGCCGGGATCGCCAGCAGGAAGGAATACCGGGCGGCGGCCTCACGGGTGTAGCCCATCAGCAGACCCGCGGTGATCGTGCCGCCGGAGCGGGAGACCCCGGGGATCAGCGCCATGGCCTGGGCGAAGCCGAAGATGATACCGTCCCGGATGCTGAGCTGATCCAGCGGTTTGCGCTGCTTGCCGTAGGCGTCGGCGAAGGCCAGGAGCACGCCGAAGATCACCAGCATCGTCGCAGTGAGCCAGAGCGTGCGGAAGACCGATTCGATCATGTCCTCGAGGAGCAGCCCGAGCACGACGATCGGGATGGTGCCCACGATGATGAGCCAGCCCATCCGCACATCGGCGTCGGAATGGGGCAGCTTGCCCATCAGGGCGGCGAACCAGGCCTTCACGATCCGCACGATGTCACGCCAGAAATAGACCAGCACCGCGAATTCGGTGCCGAGCTGGGTGATCGCGGTGAACGCCGCGCCGGGGTCAGCGGCGCCAGGCAGGAACTCCCCCACGATCCGCAGGTGCGCGGAGGATGAGATGGGGAGGAACTCGGTGAGGCCCTGCACCAGGCCAAGAATGATTGCTTCTATCCACTGCACAGGCCGAGCTTAGAGCATCGGAGTCTGCTTGCCGGTGACCGACCACAGTGGCGAAGATCACGCGGGGCTGTGAACCCGCTGAAAGACCTCTGGAGATGCTCTGGGAGAGGACGGGGGGTGCTGGGTCTGCTGGAGTCGCTGAGCGCCTAGCGCTCCTCGTCCTCCTCGTAGACCTCTGCCTCGCCGTCGTCGTCCTCATCGTCGTCTTCTTCTTCTTCGAGCTCGTCGTCGCTGTCATCGTCGCCGTCATCGTCGCTGTCGTCCTCGTCGTAGAGGTCCAGCGGGGTGACCTCGCCGCTGGCGGCGAAGAGCGCGTCTTCGTAGGCTTCGAAGGCGTCGGAGATCTCGTAGAACGCGGACTCCACTGCCGGATCCTCATTCCCACGGCGGTTCAGCGAGGCGGAGAGGTGCTCTTCGAGAGCGTTCGTCAGCGCGTTGAGTGCCACGCGAGGATCCATAGTCATATGCTCACCGTACCAACGAGACACCACTTCGGTAAGTCCTGGTTGAGACCTCGGATCGAGACTCTGTCCGACGTAGGCTGAAGCTCCTCCACGAAAGTGACGGTGAACCTCTGATGACCCAGCAGAACTGGTGGTCCCAGCCCATGGCCGAGCTCTACACCACGACCGACGACGCCGGCCCCACCTGGGAATACATGGTCATCACCTGCCAGCCGCAGGAGTCGCTGAAAGAGGGTCGCCGCCGGGTCACCGACCACGCGGAGTACGGCAAATGGGAGCTGCGCCGCTCCATGATCTATACCGGCGGAATGCGTCGATACTGGCTGCGCCGCCGGGTGATGCGGGTCCAGCGCACGCTGTAGGGCAGGCAGGTGGTGACGCGGCCCGGAGGTCGGCTCAGCGCAGGACGGTCTCCGCGGGCCGGTCAGCACAGGCCTGCCAGAGGGGGCGGCTCAGAGCGGGCCGAGGGTGTAGTTCGCCAGCGTCCGGTGCGCCGATTCGTCGTCGGAGGGGTGGTGGATCCCGGCGAGCACGTCGCGGTAGAGCCGGCTGAGCTCGGACTCGCGGTGGTACTGCGCTCCCCCGCTGACTCCCAGGACCAGGTCCAGCACCTTCCGCGCGGTCCGCGTGGCGCTGGTGCGTAGCGCCGCCAGCCGGGGCGACCAGGAGGCGCCGTGCTCGGCTCCGGCTTCGATCTCCGCGGCGAGTCCGCGCAGCTGAGAATCCAGGGACAGCTGGGCCAGCTGAGCCTCGGCCAGCTTGTACCGGGCGTCGGGGTCCCGGTCCATGGTCTCCCCGCTGAGCAGCGAGCGGCGCTGGGCCACCAGCTCCGCGCCCAGGGTCAGCGCGCGGTCCCCGATCCCGGTGTAGACCGCGGCGAGCAGGGTCAGGAACGAGGAGAAGATCGCGAAGACCAGCGGGTCCGGGTTCGGTCCCACCGGGAGCCGTCGCACGATCCGCTCCGCCGGGATCCTGGCCCCTTCCAGGGCGGTGGCGTGGGACTGGGTGGCGCGCATCCCGAGGGTGTCCCAGTTCTCGATGGTGCGCCAGCCCGGGGCCTCGCGCTCGAGGAACCCGAAGATCAGCGGGGTCTCCCCCTCCTGCCCGGTGGCGGCGGTGTCCTTGCCGAAGAGGCCCAGCCGGGTCCAGACCGGGGACAAGGTGGTGAAGATCTTGGTGCCGGTGAAGCTGACCGCGCCGTCGTCGTCAAGGACTGCCTGGGTCGTGGAGTCGAAGAGCACCGCGTCGTTGCCGGCCTCGGAGATGCCGAAGGCGAAGATCTCCCCGGCTGCGGCCTCCTTCAGCACCTGCTCGAAGGCGTCGTGCCCGCCGGCGACCATGCTGCGCGCCACGGACACCCAGATGTGGTGCATGTTCACCGCGAGCGCCGTGGCCGGTGCGGCGGCCGCGAGCCGACGCTGCGCGGCGACGAGGGTCGGCAGGTCCCAGTCGAGCCCGCCCATCTGCGCCGGGACCATGGCCCGCAGGTACCCGGCCTCGGTGAGCTCGGCGAGGTCCTCGTGGCAGAACTCGTTGCGGGCGTCGTATCCGGGGGCGCGGGCGGCGATGCGCGCCAGCAGCTCCGGGCTCAGCACGGTGGTGACGGGGTCCATGGTGCGCTCCTGCGGTGGGGGCTCGGGTGTTGCTTGGAAGGTGATGTGCCGGCGCGCAGCTCAGGGCCGTCCGCCGGGGTCGTCTGCTGCGGTACTTACTGGACGGCGAGGAAGCGGTGCAGCACGCGGACGCCGAAGGTCAGCGCCTCGGTGGGGACCCGTTCGTCCACGCCGTGGAACATGCCGGTGAAGTCCAAGTCGGCGGGGAGCTGCAGCGGGGCGAAGCCATAGCCGGAGATCCCCAGCGAGGCCAGGTGCTTGTTGTCGGTGCCGCCGCCGAGCATGTAGGGCAGCACCACGGCCTCGGGGTCCTCGGCCTTCAGCGAAGCGACCATCTGTTCGACCAGCAGCCCGGAGAAGGGGACCTCCAGCGAAGGCCCGCCGTTGAGCAGCTCGAAGCTGACCTTCTCCCCGGCCAGCTCCTTGAGCTTCGCGGCGACCTGGTCGTCCTGCTCCGGGAGGGTGCGCGCGTCGACCAGCGCGGAGGCGGAGCCGGGGACCACGTTGTGCTTGTAGCCGCCCTCGAGCAGGGTCGGGTTGGAGGTGTTGCGCAGCGTGGCGGAAATGAACTTCGAGGCGCTGCCGGTGGCCTCGAGCAGCTTCGAGGGGTCCTTCTCGTCGAACGGGATCCCGGTGAGCTCGGAGAGCTGCTCCATCAGTGCCCGGGTGGTCTTGGTGTAGTCCAGCGGCCATTCGTATTCGCCGATGGCGGCCACGGCCGCGCCGAGCCGGACCACGGCGTTGTCGCTGTGGACGGCCGAGCCGTGCCCGGCGGTGCCGGAGGCGGTCATCTTGGTCCAGTGCAGCCCCTTCTCCCCGGTCTGGATCAGGTAGGCGCGCTGGCCGGCGACGTCGGTGGAGAACCCGCCGACCTCGCTGATGGCCTCGGTGGCCCCGTCGAAGACCTCGGGGTGGTGCTCGACCATCCATTTCGCGCCGAACCTGCCGTTGTCCTCCTCATCGGCGAAGAAGGCGAAGATCAGGTCGCGCTGGGGCTGGTGGCCCTCGCGGTGCATCCGCAGCATCGCGGCGAGGATCATCGCGTTCATGTCCTTCATGTCCACAGCGCCGCGGCCCCAGATCATCCCGTCACGGATCTCCGCGGCGAAGGGGTCGACCTGCCAGTCCTCCGCCTGGGCGGGGACGACGTCGAGGTGCCCGTGCACCACCAGCGCGCCGAGCTCCGGGTCGGCGCCCTTCATCCGGGCCACCACCGAGGTGCGCCCCGGAGCGGATTCGTAGATCTCCGGCACCAGCCCAGCCTGACGCATCACCGCGGCGCAGTATTCTGCGGCCTCGCGCTCCCCGTTGGACCTGCCCTCGCCCCAGTTGGAGGTGTCGAAGCGGATCAGGTCGCGGCAGAAGTCGATGACCTCGGTCTCGGCTGCTGCGGCGGGATCTGCGGGATTCGTGCCGGGGGCGATGCTCACAGGGCGTCTCCTGGGGTTGGGATTCTTCTGCCATCAGCCTATCGAGTCTGACTTGCCCAGGCCCTGTTCAGCTCGCGTGTGCTGGGCGGGGTGGGGGCTCGGCTATGCTCCGGAGATGATCATCAGAACAGTCCTCATGTGGCTCGGCCGCAAAGTCTTCCGCACCGTGCGCAGCCGTTCAGGCCGCAACCCCGGCAACCCCGGCGCAGGCACCGCCCCGCGCTGACACTTCTCTTCCGTCCCCGTTGAGGGGCGAACCTTCCCGTTGAGGGGCGGAATCTCCGGGTAGTTCACCCCAGGATCCGCGTCGAATGGTCGGAGAATCCGCCACTCAACGCCGGGATCGGGCCTTGGGCTGCTCTGGTCTGACACCCTCGTCATCATCATGGCCAAGTCCCGCGGCGAACTCGGTCAGCTGCTGGGCCGCGAGGCGGAGATACCGGTTGATCGCTGCCGACTCCTGGGCGGTGAAGGGGGCCGGCAGCTCATCGAGGGAGTCGAAGAGCGGCTTGAGCTCGGTCAGGACGCGGTCCACCCAGGCCAAGCGGCCCACGACGCGGCAGCGGCGAATCACTGAGGCGGCACGCCTGGCCGCGCTGGGCCAGCGGGCGAACCGACGGCGCCCCTCACCGCGCGGAACGGAGTGCGGACTGCCGGTCGAGGTGTTGGCGTTGCGCGAAGTTCAGAAGCACCCCGACGCCGAGCAGGACGCAGGTCAGCGCGGAACCACCGGCAGAGATGAAGGGCAGCGGCACCCCCACCACGGGAAGCAGACCGGTGACCATGCCGATGTTGAGGAACGCCTGACCGGCGATCCATACAGCCACGCCGGTGCCGATGAGGCGGATGAACCTGTCTTGGGATGCGGCGACCACCCGGAGGATTCCCAGCAACAGCACCGCGAAGAGTCCCAGCACCACCGCTGCGCCCAGCAGGCCGAGCTCCTCGCCGAGGATGCTGAAGATGAAGTCATGCTCTGCCTCCGGGAGGGAAGACCGGTGCCGGGACTCCCCCAGCCCGACGCCCCAGAAGCCCCCTGAGGTGAGTGCAGAGAAGCCTTGTTCCCACTGCCGGCAGGGCCCGAGCGGATGATCACAGTTCAGGCGCAGCCAGGCAGAGACCCGCATCATCCGGTACGGCGTGGTCCACATCAGCAGGACCACCGCAGCCAGGGCGGCCCCCGCCGTGATGAGGAGGTATCGCTTGGCGATGCCAGCGCTGAACAGCAGGGCCCCGACGATCAAGATGATGATCAGACTTGTGCCGAGATCGCCGCCCATCCAGACCAGTGTGAGCACCACGAGCGCACCCGGCATCACGACCGGGACCAGCCAGTCAAGGAGCCTCCGGTCGCCGGTGGCTCTGCCGGTGAGAACAGCGGAGCCCCAGAGCACCAGCGCGAGCTTCGCCACCTCAGAGGGCTGACCCGTGATGGGGCCTAGCCGGATCCAATTGGTGCTCCCGCCGGCTTCGACACCCAGCGGCGTGACGACCATCAGCACCAGCAGCACGCAGGACAGCGCCATGAGCACCCAGCCGAGAGCCCCCAAGAGCTGCACTCTGACCCGGGAGACCAACATCATCCCCAGCAGCCCGACCGCCGCCCACTCTGCCTGACCCCGGAACACGCCGGTGCTGCCCTCGGCATCGCCGAAAGCGTTGATCGCGGTGGTGGAGAACACCATGGTGAGCCCGATAGCGGTCAGCGCCAGGATGGAGCCGAGGATCAGTGCGTAGTTGATGCGCGGGGTTCCTGCTGCGATCACCGACGACGAGCCGTGCTGCTCCTCCGCGGACCGGACATCAGACGGTTCTCGCCGAGGCGTCGAGGGAGCGTCCTCGGCATGGTGCTTCATCGGCTGCTCCGTCTCTGAACACGTGGCGAAGTCGGCGAGATGAACGGTCTGAAGTCAGTTGCCGAGACCTGCACCGCGACCGGGAGATCCGGCGCGGGTGGAGGCCCCTGCCGGAGACCGTATGACGCTAGCACACGGGCTTTTTCCAGGAGGAACCAGGTGCGCTCAAGGAGATGACGCGCAGCGCGTCGGCCAGGCGTGCCGGGCGACACGCCAGGATCGCAAGGTTTCCCCGCTCGGCTCGGCCAAGATGATTGCTCATTGTTATTCACTTGAGAATCAGCGATATGTATGGTGTAAACATGCCTGACAGACGCTGGATTCCGGTATTCTCGACCGTCGGAGCGGCCCTGCTGCTCTCCTCCTGCGCGGCCGATGTTCCCGCCGAGAATGATCCTGCCGACGACGTCGCTGCGGCTGAGGAGCCGGCGTCGAGTTCCAGTGAGACCGCAGAGCTTGCGGCAGACACCAGCGACGAAGACGCCCCCGCCGAGTCAGATGCCGCCGGACCGGGCACCGCGGATGCCGCTGAGGGTGACGCTGAGCATGACGCTGAGCAGCACCCCGGAGGCCGGCAGCTCATTGGCGGGCCCGATGGCGTGGAGTTCTTCTACATCTCTCCGGAGGAGGACGACGGCAGCGAGGTCTTCCATCTGCACTGCAACGACGACGAGGCGCTGGCCGCGAAAGCCGCGCACAACGACGGCGCCCAGCCGGCAGGTTGGCCGCAGGACTGGGACGGCAGCGGAGCGATGCCGGACCCGCTGTGCCACCCGGACTACCTGCAGATCGATGAGTGGGAACACCTGGAGTCCCACTTCGCCTGCTGGGAAGGAATCGAGACCTCGACGCTCGTGCGGGGCGGACAGTCCCAGGAAGAGGTCGACCAGAACCTGTGGCAGCAGTCCCAGGCCCGCGCCGACTGGGAGCCGAATCCCCCCGGGGGCACCTGCGCGGAGCAGTGGGCACAGCACGACGGCGGTGACCCGGAGGACTACGCCGACCGAGGCAACGCCAACGACGGCTGAGCGGCGCCCCCTGCGTTGAGGGGCGGGGATGAGGACCCGAACCCTGGACAGGCCATACGCGCCGGTGCTTGAATCCTAACTATGTTAGGTGGAACTACGCGTGATAGGCAGGCCGAACGGCGTGAGGCCACGCAGCTCGAAATCCTCGACGCGGCATGGTCCATGGCGCGTGAGGCGGGGCTCGCGGAGATCACCCTGCGCGGGGTGGCCGAGCGGGTCGGCATGCGCGCGCCGTCGCTCTATACGCACTTCGGATCCAAACACGCGATCTACGACGCCATGTTCGGGCAGGCCTGGGCCGAATGTCTCACCCAGCTCGAGTCCCTGCGGGACCAGGTCCCGGAGGACGCGCGCGAGGCGCTCCGGTTCATCGCGCGGAGCTTCTTCGACTTCGCCGTCAGCGACCTTCCCCGACATCAATTGATGAATCTGCGGACGATCCCGGGCTTCACCCCGAGCGCGCAGAACTACGCCCCTGCCGTCGCGACGCTGGACCTCGCTCGCGAGATCTTCATTCGCCACGGCATCACGGCACAAGAGGACCTCGACCTGTTCACCGCGCTGGTAGGGGGCCTGGTGGATTCTCAACACGCCAACGATCCCGGCGGAGACCGCTGGGCTCGACTGCTCGACCGTGCCATCGACATGCTGGCCGACGACCTCGGCCTGCCCTGACTCCAGAACCACCCACTGCCTAAGGAGCAGTCATGAGCACCAAGCAGCAAGAGTTCACCCGGGAGGCCCGCCTCCCCCAGCTGGACCGCGCCCTCGCGACCCAGCTCGCCGCCACCGAATACGCGCGCGTCGCCGATCTCTTGGACCAGCTCACCCCTGAACAGTGGGCCGCCCAGACCGACTGCCCCGAGTGGGATGTGCGCGCGATGGCCGGGCACATGCTGGGGATGGTCCAGATGGCGGCCTCGGTGCCCGAGATGATCCGCCAGCAGGCGACGGCCGCCCTGCGCGCACGGCGCCGCGGCGGCCTGCAGATCGATGCGCTGACCGCGCTCCAAGTCGAGAAGAACGCAGCGCTCACCGCCGAGGAGGTCGCCCGTCAGTACCGGAGGCTGAGCCCACAGGCTCTCCGCAACCGGCGCCGCTCACCGACGTTCCTGCGAAACCAGACCATGGAGGAGGAGACCGACGGGCGATGGACCTTCGGCTACCTGTTCGACGTGATCCTGACCCGCGACCCGTTCATGCACCGGATCGACATCACCCGGGCCACCGGCATGGAGATGCTCGCCACGGCCGACCATGAGGGCGTCATCGTCGACGACGCCGTCCACGAGTGGGCCCTGCGCCACGGGCGGCCCGTCGTCCTCGAGCTCAGCGGACCCGCCGGCGGGCACTGGGCATTCGGCGACGGCGGGGACGACGGCGGGGGCGGAGAGCACCTCGCGATGGACCCGTTTGAGTTCTGCCGCGTCACCAGCGGTCGCGCACCGGCGGCCGGGCTGCTCGCCACCCAGGTGCCCTTCTGAAGGAGGCAAGCAAAAGACCCCGGCCGACATGGATTGCTCCATGTCAGACCGGGGTCTTTGCTTCGTTCTCAGATGTGCGCGGAAGGGGACTTGAACCCCTACCCTCTTTACGAGGACTAGCACCTCAAGCTAGCGCGTCTACCTATTCCGCCACCCGCGCATCTTGTTTTTGCCTCAGAGGCAACGACAAGAAACATTAGCACGACGCTGAACTGGACCGCGAATCGTGGACCTCAGCCCCGCCGTCGAACTCTGTATCCTCCCAGCTCAGGGGACTCTGGCGGTCCATTCGGGAGTGCTGAACTTCTCCTTCACGAGCTGTTCGGCGCGGGCCAGCTCCTCGGGACGGATCTCGGCGATCCGCGCCCCGTACTTGGTGGCGAAGGTCTGCACGAACGCATCCAGGATCTCCGCTCGGGCCAGCCCGGTCTGGCTGCGCAGCGGATCCACCCGCTTCGCTGCGGAGGTGATCCCCTTGTCGGAGATCTTCTCCCGCCCGATGCGCAGCACCTGGAGCATGTCGTCGGCGTTCATGTCGTAGCTCATGGTCACGTGGTGCACCATTCCGCCGCTGGCCAGTCGCTTCTGCGCGGCCCCGCCGATCTTGCCCTCGGTGGAGACGATGTCGTTGAGCGGCTTATACGAGGCGGTGATCCCGATCGAGGTCAGCGCCTCCATCGCCCAGGCGTCCAGGAACGGGTAGGAGTCGGCGAAGCTGAGCCCGTCCACCAGGGACTGCGGCACCGAGAGCGAGTAGGTGACGAAGCTGCCCTCGTCCATGTACATCGCTCCCCCGCCGGTGATCCGCCGCACCACGGTGGCGTCGAGCCGCTCGGCGGCCTCGGAGTCGACCTCGTTGACCAGGGACTGGAAGGAACCGATCACCACGGCCCGGCCGGCGTAGTCCCACATCCGCATCAGCGGCGGCCGGGTGCCGCGGCCGACCTCCTCGGTGAGGACCTGATCCAGCGCCACGTGCATCTCCACGGGCATCTGCACCGCCGGCATGACCTCCCAGTCGTGGTCCTCCCAGCGGGTGGCATGGCCCAGGGCGCGGCGCACCGCGGTGGCGATGGCGTATTCGTCGAAGCCGAACATATGGGCCTCCGCGGGCAGCTCGGCGCGCACGGATTCGGCGATCTCCTCCCGGGTGGCGCGGGTCGGCAGCCCGATCAGCGCGGCATTGAGCGAGTCCAGCGCCTCATCGGGCTCCAGGAAGAAGTCCCCGTTGACCGAGGCGGCGGTGATGCGCGCGTCGCGCGGGTGGGTGCGGGGATCAAGGTCGGTGTGGAGGTCTACGACGACGAGCTTGCCGCCCACGACCTTGTACTCCCCGTGCTGCTGATGCGTGTCCGTCATGGGGCAATCCTATTCCTGCCGGTGATAGGGCGAGCAGGGCCAGGAATGTTTCACCACCGGGAATCACGGGGGTTCCCCCGTAGTCCACGCGGGGGTTCGCCCATCACTGTGATGCAGGGCCGGCCTCCCGACCTAGCGTGGTCAGTGCACCGTGACAGGCGCCCCTCCGTTCCAGGGGCGCCCTGAACATCTGCGATGTCGGACCTCGGGGAGCTGCAGAGCCGACGGGCATGCGCCGTCCCCGTGATCGACAGAGCCCCACGTTTGGAGTAGATCTATGAAAATTGGCAACCGCATACCCTGTGATTACTTCGAGACGCAGGGGAAGGGTGAGAGTGATGTGACCATCCACGCGGGGTCCTACCACCTGGCACTCCACGACGCCGGGATCGAGATGGCGAACATCATGACGTACAGCTCGATCCTGCCGAAGACTGCGGTGCTGAAGCAGTATCCCGGTCGCAAGGCGATCGCCCACGGCGAGGTGATGGAGTCCATCGTGGCTGAGTTCTCGTGCGGCCCCGGCGAGCGGGCCACCGCAGGGATCATCTACGGACTGCTCCACGATGAGAACGGGGAGAAGCAGGGCGGCCTGGTGTGCGAGTTCGGCGGGGGGATGGGCGAGGAGGACGTCAAACCTCATCTTCGCGACATGCTCGAT
Source organism: Nesterenkonia sp. YGD6 (assembly GCF_022565895.1). NCBI lineage: Bacteria > Bacillati > Actinomycetota > Actinomycetes > Micrococcales > Micrococcaceae > Nesterenkonia > Nesterenkonia sp. YGD6. The sequence continues at coordinate 296,214 of NZ_JAJOYY010000004.1, forward strand.
GAGCTGTACTACAACGGCTACCAGCACTTCGAGCTGAGCGGCATCCGCTACATCGTGGAGTCGATCGTCCCCTCCAAGGCCTATGGCACCGCGATCGCGGCGCTGTGCTTCATGAACTACATCTACCCGGTGGTCGCTGACGACTGAGAGCACCCGCGCAGCGGTGACCCTGCAGGACAGCTCCGGGTCAGCCAGGCTCGCACTGCGCACCGGCGCCGTCGTCGCTTCCAGCCCACACGACGCCGCCTCCGGGGCAGAGCGCCACTTCGAACGCCATCCCCTCCCGCTGGGCCCGCAGGTGGCGTCCGTCGTCCTCGATCACCTCCCAGCCCGCCTCGGGCAGCGCTGCACGATAGTGCTCGAGCACATCGACCTCTTCGGAGACCACCAAGCTGCGGTCACAGCCATCGACCCCACTGGCGCCGCCGCCGCCGAAGTATCCGATGTGTTCGATGGAGTCGAATGCCCGCTGGGACTCACGCTCTGCAGCGGCAGCGGGCTCACCCGAACCCTCGGTCACGCATTGCGGAACGGCGTCGTACTGGGCCTCAGTCTTCTGCTGGAGCGCCACGGGGGTGAGAGCAAGCATCCCGAGCAGCATGAGGACCGGGATGGCGACGGCCGTCCACCGCATCCACGGTCGCGGCGAGAGCACCAGTGCGAACACGGCGACGAGCCCGACCACCACGAGCGCTGCTCCGGAGAGGCCGGCCGTAAATCCCCAGACCAGGCCCTCGACTGCACTATGCGTGATGATGCCGTACTCAGCCGTGAAACTGTGATGGACCAGCACCCCCAGCAGCGCCAGCGCTGCCGCTGCCACGAGCAGCACCGCCGCGGCGGTGTTCCGGCCGGTCTTGGTCATGACTCATTCTAGTCGGCGTTGCGCCTCACTGCCCAGGGCCTTGAGACAGCAGCAGGGCCGCAGTCGAGGTGACTGCGGCCCTGCTGAGGATGCTTGAGACGCCAGAAGCGTGAACTGCCTACTTCTTGCCGCCGAAGCCCTTGAAGCGGGCGTTGAAGCGCTCGACGCGACCCTCGGAGTCCATGATGCGCTGCTTGCCCGTGTAGAACGGGTGCGAAGCGGCGGAGATCTCGACGTCGATGACCGGGTAGGTGTTGCCGTCTTCCCACTCCATGGTCTTCTTCGAGGAGGTGGTGGAGCGGGTGAGGATCTTCTCACCGGAGGCCAGGTCGTTGAAGATGACCGGCTCGTACTTGGGGTGGATATCAGACTTCATGGAGTGTGTCCTTTTCATCTGCCGCTGGATTTTGCCAGAGGCGTGGAACTGAGGGTGGGCCGAGTTTGGACCAACACAGCACTATATCAAATCGGCCGTGCCCCTGTCCGGCGCCGGTCGCGGAGAACCGAACCCTCCCGGGTGGTTGAGTTTTCCGGCGGTTACGTAGTAGCCGGAAAACTCAACCACCCGGGAGGGTCAGAGGAGGGGTCAGGCGACGAAGAGGTTGCGCAGCATCACGAACAGCGCCACCAGGCCCAGGGTGACGATGATCATTCGCAGCACCAGCGGCGAGAGGCGGCGTCCCACCCAGGCGCCGATGAGGCCGCCCAGCGTGGAGCCCACGGCGATGACCACCACCACCTCCCAGAGGATCACGCGGTCCCCGGCTTCGCGCAGCACATAGTCCACGAACACGTAGCTGATCGCGGCGGTGAGGTTCACGACGGCGACCAGCAGGTTCTTCACGCCGTTGGCCTGTTGGATGTTGGCCATCAGGAAGATCCCGAGGATGCCCATGAGCAGGATCCCCTGCGCGGCGACGAAGTAGCCGCCGTAGATGCCGGCCGCGAAGACCAGCAGCATCAGCGCCAGGCTCACCGTGGGCATCGAGGGCCTGCCCGCCGTGGGCGCGTCACCCGCACCGGATTCGGCCGGCCGGGAAGTTCCGGCAGCCCCGGAAGTTCCGGCGGCCCCGGCGTCGGACTCCCGGGCCGCGGCGCGCGCCCGGACCCAGGCCGAGAGTCTGGGCTGGGCGATGACGAAGCCCAGCGAGACCACGATCAGGATCGGGGCGACCCTCCCGAAGATCTCCTCGGGCAGGGTGATCAGCAGCGTGGCGCCGATGACGCCGCCCAGGATCGAGGCCGGCACCAGCTTCACCAGCACCGACTTCACCTGCCGGATCTCGCGCCGGTACCCCCAGGCGCCGGTGAAGTTCCCGGCGATGAGGCCCATCGCATTGGAGACCGTGGCCGAGACCGGCGGCACTCCCATGGCCACCAGCACCGGGAAGGTCACCAGGGTGCCGGAGCCGACCACCGTGTTGATCGCGCCGGCCCAGATCCCGGCCACCAGGATCAGCAGCAGCTGCGCGACGCTGAGCTCGTTCAGGAAGAAGTCAGCGAGCGCCTCCATCAACCACGAGCCTGCGACAGCCCAGCCGCCGGAGCAGCCATAGAGCCGGCCACAGCCGCCTCGGGCTGCTTCTTGAAGGCCGAATAGCGCCCGTCGCGGTGGATCAGATCAAGCTCGGTGTCAAAGGTGGTGGAGAGGTTCGCCGAGGTCATGGTCTCCTCGATCGGTCCCGCGGCGACGGTCTTGCCGTCGCGCAGCAGCAGCACGTGGGTGAAGCCGGGCGGGATCTCTTCGAGGTGGTGGGTGACCAGCACGGTGGTGGGAGCCTCTTCGCTGCGGACCAGCTCGCTGGTCCGCGCCACGAGCGCCTCGCGCCCGCCCAGGTCCAGTCCGGCGCCGGGCTCGTCGAGCAGCAGCAGCTCTGGGTCGGTCATCAGCGCCCGGGCGATCTGGACCCGCTTGCGCTCCCCCTCGGAGAGGGTGCCGAAGGGACGGTCGAAGACCGTGCCCACGCCCCACTCGTTGAGCAGCGCGAAGGCCCGGCGCTCATCGAGCTGCTCGTACTCCTCGCGCCAGCGTCCGGTGACCCCGTAGGCGGCGGTGACGACGACGTTGAGCGCCGTCTCCTGCATCGGGACCGTGGTGGTCAGCGAGTTGGAGCTGAAGCCGATCAGCGGGCGCAGCTCGAAGACGTCGACGGCGCCGAGCTGCTCATCGAGGATCGCGGCCGTACCGGTGGTCGGGAACATCCGGGCGGCGGCGATCTGCAGCAGAGTGGTCTTGCCCGCCCCGTTCGGCCCCAGAATCACCCAGCGCTCGTCCTCGTTCACCGTCCAGGAGACGTCATCGAGGAGTTTCTTGCGCCCGCGGCGCACGCTGACATTCTGGATATCGAGGACAGGGCTCATGGGCCCAACACTATCGAACCCGATGAGGCGCTATAGGCTGAACACGCTATGACTGCGCACCCTCACCATGATCTCCGCACACCTGATCTGCCCAGCCCTGATCTCCCCGACGGCACGGTGGCCATGTTGGCGGCCGCTGAGCTGGACGGGCCGCTCATCCGCTCGCTGACCCACGAGTTCTCCCGGCGCGGCGTCGTGCACAGCGTGGAGCTGCGCCAGGTCCCGCTGGGCGACGGCACCGAGGTCTCCGCCGTGCGCTGGTCCCTGACGCTCGATGACTCCGATGACTCCTACGGCTCGCAGCTGGCGGTCTCGCTGCTCGAAGACGCCGCTCATCAGCTCGAGGGCACCGTCACCCAGACGGTGCTGCCCGCCCCGCGGCGGGCCCAGCTGCACGCCGAGGACGGCCGGCTGATGCTGCTGATGGACGTGGACTCCACGCTCATCGACCAGGAGGTCATCGAGCTGCTGGCCCGCGACGCCGGCCGCGAGGCCGAGGTCGCCGAGGTCACCGAGCGCGCGATGCGCGGAGAGATCGACTTCGCGGCCTCGCTGCACCAGCGGGTCCAGGCGCTCACCGGACTGCCCGAGGGCGTGATCGATTCCACCCTCGCCGCGATCACCCCCACGCAGGGCGCCCGCGAGCTGCTCGCAGACCTGCGCCGCCGCGGCTGGCCCAGCTACGCCGTCTCCGGCGGGTTCCTCCAGGTGCTGGCTCCGCTGGCCGCTGATCTGGGACTCACCGGCTACCACGCCAATGACCTGGCCATCTCGGCGCAGGGAACCCTGGAGGGGACCGTCCGGGGCGCCGTCGTCGACCGTGCGGCCAAGAGGGAGTATCTTGAACAGTGGTCGGCATCACAGGGGCTGCTCCCCCGCAACGTGGTCGCCGTCGGCGATGGCGCCAACGACCTGGACATGCTGGCAGCCGCCGGAGTGGGGATCGCCTTCTGCGCGAAGCCCGCACTGGCCGAGCAGGCAGACCTGGTGATCGATCACCGCTCCTTCGAGCTCATCTCCCTGGCCCTGGGGATGGGCTGAGCTGCCCGAAGACGTCGCAGCTCCAAGACCTCATACTCGCGATCATTACGCGTGAGCATTCTGCAATGCTCTGATGATCCGCCAGGAATAGCCTCTACCCCGGTAGGGTTGAACCTGCGCGGCACAACGATGTGCGCGGCCCTCGTTGTCCACCGTCCCTCACCATCTGGAGGAAACATAGTGACCGATAATGCCGTATTCACCGATCTGGACAAGCGAGCAGTCGACACGCTGCGCGTGCTGGCCGCAGACGCCGTCGAAAAGGTCGGCTCCGGCCACCCCGGCACCGCGATGTCGCTGGCCCCAGCCGCCTACCTGCTGTTCCAGAAGGTGATGAAGCACGATCCGACCGATCCCAAGTGGATCGGCCGCGACCGCTTCATCCTCTCCCCCGGTCACACCTCCCTGACCCTGTACCTGCAGCTCTACTTCTCCGGCTACGGCCTCGAGGTCGAGGACCTGGCCGCGCTGCGCACCTGGGACTCGCTCACCCCCGGCCACCCCGAGTACGGCCACACCGCCGGCGTGGAGATCACCACCGGCCCGCTGGGCCAGGGCCTGGCCTCCTCGGTCGGCTTCGCCTACGGCCAGCGCCGGATGCGCGGACTGATGGACCCCGACGCCCCCGCCGGAGAGTCCCCCTTCGACCACACCATCTGGGTCATCGCCTCCGACGGCGACCTCCAGGAGGGCGTGACCTCCGAGGCCTCCTCGCTCGCCGGGCACCAGGAGCTCGGCAACCTCGTGGTGATCTGGGACGACAACAAGATCTCCATCGAGGACGACACCGACATCTCCTTCACCGAGGACGTCCAGGCCCGCTACCGGGCCTACGGCTGGCACGTCCAGCGCGTGGACTGGATGCAGACCGGTGACTACGACGAGGACATCAACGAGCTGCACCGCGCGCTGGAGGCGGCCAAGGCCGAGACCTCCAAGCCCTCACTCATCGCGCTGCGCACCATGATCGGCTACCCCTCGCCGAAGAAGAAGAACACCGGCGGGATCCACGGCGCCAAGCTGGGCACCGAGGAGCTCGTGGCGCTCAAGGAGCTGCTCGGCTTCGACACGTCAGCCCACTTCGCCGTTGAGGACGAGGTCATCGACCACGCCCGCAAGATCCTCACCCGCAGCGTCGAGACCCGCAAGGAATGGGACTCCAAGTACGCCGCCTGGCGCGAGGCCCACGCCGATGAGGCCAAGCTGCTGGACCGGCTCACCGCCGGCGAGCTGCCCGAGGGATGGGAATCCCAGCTGCCGGAGTTCCCCGCCGGGGAAGAGGTCGCCACCCGCTCGGCCTCGGGCAAGGTGCTCAACGGCATCGCCGAGGTGCTGCCAGAGCTCTGGGGCGGCTCCGCCGACCTCGCCGGGTCCAACAACACCCTGCTGGCCGGCTACGACTCCTTCATCCCGGAGTCCCACTCCACCGAGAAGTTCACCGGCAACCCCTACGGGCGCAACCTGCACTTCGGGATCCGTGAGCACGCCGCGGCCGCGATCAGCAACGGCATCTCACTCTCCACCCCGCTGCGCACCTACAACGGTACCTTCCTGATCTTCTCCGACTACCAGCGCCCGGCCATCCGGCTGGCCGCGCTGATGGGCGCGGGCTCGATCTTCGTCTGGACCCATGACTCCATCGGTCTGGGCGAGGACGGCCCCACCCACCAGCCGGTGGAGCAGCTCGCCACCCTGCGCGCCATCCCGAACCTCGATGTGGTGCGTCCCGGCGACGCCAACGAGGTGGCCATCGCCTGGCGCGAGGTGCTGCGCCGCAACGACCGTCCCGCCGGCCTGGCGCTGACCCGACAGAACATCCCCACCTACGCCCGCGGCGCCGGTGCGGCCACCGCCACCGAGTTCGGTGCGGTCGAGGGCGCGGCCAAGGGAGCCTACGTGCTCGCCGAGGCCGTCCGCGACGGCGCCGTGGTGACCCCCGACGTCGTGCTCATCGGCACCGGCTCCGAGGTCCAGCTGGCCGTGCAGGCCCGCGAAGCGCTGGCCGAGCAGAACATCGCCGCCCGGGTGGTCTCGATGACCTGCCGCGAGTGGTTCTTCGAGCAGGACGCCGCCTACCGCGAGAGCGTCATCCCGGCCGCGGTCAGGGCGCGCGTCTCGGTGGAGGCCGCGTCCTCCATGGGCTGGCGCGACATCGTCGGTGACGCAGGCCGGATCATCGGCCTGGATCACTTCGGCGCCTCCGCCGACTACAAGGTGCTCTACGAGCAGTTCGGCATCACCGCCGCCGCCGTCACCGAGGCCGCCCAGGAATCCATCGCCGCCGCCTCCTAATCGCCGCCGCCTCCTGGAGGCACCCGGCGCGCAAACACTCATCCATCACCTGGCATCAGGAGAACAGATATGACTGCAAACAAGAACACTCAGGCGCTCTCCGACCTCGGCGTCTCGATCTGGCTCGACGACCTCTCCCGCGAACGGCTGAACTCCGGCTCGCTGGCGAAGCTGATCGAGACCCACAACATCGTCGGCGTCACCACCAACCCGACCATCTTCGAGTCCGCGCTGAAGGACGGCGAGGCCTACGAGGCGCAGCTCACCGAGCTGGCCGCCGCCGGAGCCGACGCCGAGAAGGCCGTCTTCGACATCACCACCGCCGATGTGCGTGAGGCCTGCGACGTGTTCGCCGGGGTCTACGCCGCCACCGACGGTGTCGACGGCCGGGTCTCCATCGAGGTCGACCCCCGGCTGGCCCGCGACGCCGCCGGCACCATCGCCCAGGCCCGCGAGCTCTACAAGGCGGTGGACCGGGAGAACGTGCTGATCAAGATTCCCGCCACCGTCGAGGGCATCGAGGCGATCGCCGCGGTGACCGCCGAGGGGATCAGCGTCAACGTGACCCTGGTCTTCTCGCTCGAGCGCTACCGCGCGGTCATCAACGCATTCATGCTCGGCCTGGAGAAGGCCCACTCGGACGGGATCGACATCTCGAAGATCCACTCGGTGGCCTCCTTCTTCGTCTCCCGCGTGGACGCCGAGATCGACAAGCGCCTGGAGCTCGCCGCCGAAGCGGGCAAGCCCGGCACCGAGAAGCTGAAGTCCCAGGCCGCCGTCGCCAACGCCCGACTGGCGCACCAGATCGCGGTGGAGACCTTCTCCTCCGAGCGCTGGCAGCTGCTGGCCGAGCGCGGCGGACGCCCGCAGCGGCTGCTGCTGGCCTCCACCGGCACCAAGGACCCGAACCTCTCGGACACCCTGTACGTGACCGAGCTGGCCGGCGCCGACGTGGTCAACACCATGCCGGAGAAGACCCTGCTGGCGCTGGCCGACCACGGCGTCGTCGAGAAGGACACGCTCGCCGACACCTACGTGGAGGCCAACCGGGTCCTCGACGGCATCTCCGCCGCCGGGATCAGCTACCGCGAGGTCGTCGACACCCTGGAGACCGAGGGTCTGCAGAAGTTCGAGGTCTCCTGGACTGGCCTGCTGGGCACCATCGATGATGGGCTCAAGCGCAACAGCTGAACCGTGCATGCCGGTCGGCTCGCACGCTGAGCTGATCATTCGACTGTTCACCCCGTACGGCGCCCGGCCCGGGCGGCGCCTTGATCCAGCAAGACTGGAGCAGAGACTCCCCCACCGGGCGCCGATCAGGGACAACAGCCACGTCAATCCCACCGGCCCCCTATAAGCGCAGATGCTGGCCAGGCTGAACCGAGGCGTTCGGCTGAGAAAGGAAGCACGTCATGAGCTCACTCTCCCTGACACTGACCGGAGCGGCCCGTCAGGCCGCCGAGAACCAGGTTCCAGGTCTGCTCGACCACGAATTCGCCTCCCGGCTGGCCGCCAAGGACCGCACCCTCTGGGGTGTGGCCGCCGAGGACGAGGCCAGCAAGCGGCTCGGCTGGGTCTCGCTCTTCGAGGACTCCCGCGCGCTGCTGCCCAAGATCGCCGCGCTGCGCGAGGAGCTCGCCGCCGAAGGCCTCACCCGGGTGGTGCTCGCGGGCATGGGCGGGTCCTCGCTGGCGCCCGAGGTCATCTGCGCCACCGCCGGGGTCGAGCTCACCGTGCTGGACTCCACCGACCCGCAGCATGTCGCCGCCGTGATCGGCACCGACATCGAGAAGACCGTGCTCGTGGTCTCCTCGAAGTCCGGCTCCACCGTGGAGACCGACTCGCAGCGCCGGATCGTGCAGCAGGCCATGACCGAGGCCGGGATCGACGCCGTGACCCGCACCGTGATCGTCACCGACCCCGGCTCCCCGCTGGCGAAGTCCTCCGCCGAGGCCGGAGTGCGTGCGATCTTCGAGGCCGACCCCACCGTGGGTGGGCGCTACTCCGCGCTCACCGCCTTCGGTCTGGTCCCCTCCGGCCTGGCCGGTGCCGACGTGGAATCCCTGCTGGACGACGCCGAGGACTCGCTCGCGATCCTCGCCGAGGACGACGCCGACAACCCCGGCCTGCGCCTGGGCTCCGCCATCGGCGGCACCGTCCCGCTGCGCAACAAGCTCGTGATCGTCGACGCCGGCTCCCCGCTGATCGGGCTGGGCAACTGGATCGAACAGCTGGTCGCCGAGTCCACCGGCAAGAACGGCACCGGTCTGCTGCCGGTGATCGTCGCCGACGGCGAGCCCGAGCTGCACCGCGACGTCGACGACGTGCTGATCACCCAGATCATCGATGTCGAGGTCGAAGACGGCGCCTCGGTGGACAACGACGACGCCGATCTGGTGGTCAGCTCCCATGCGGTGCGCACCGGCGGCAGCCTCGGGGCGCAGTTCATGCTCTGGGAGGTCGCCACCGTGGTCGCAGGCGCGCTGCTGAGCATCAACCCCTTCGACCAGCCCGACGTGGAATCCGCCAAGACCGCCGCCCGCGGTCTGCTCGACGCGCCCGCCCCCGAGGCCGGGGACTCCGTGACCGACGGCGCCGTGGCGTTCCGCACCCTCGGCGGGTCCGCGCTGACCGACGCCGACGCGTCGAACCTGAGCGAGGCTCTGCAGGCGCTGGTGAAGGCTGTCCCGGAGGACGGCTACCTGGCGGTCACCGCGTACCTGGACCGCACCACCGAGACCCAGCTCGAAGCCATCCGCGCCCAGCTCTCCTCGCTCTCCGGACGCCCGGTGACCTTCGGCTGGGGACCCCGGTTCCTGCACTCCACCGGACAGTTCCACAAGGGCGGGCCCCATATCGGCGCCTTCCTGCAGCTGACCACCAGCTCCAGCACCGACGTCGAGGTCCCGGACCGGCCGTTCACGCTGTCGAAGCTGATCTCCGCCCAGGCCGAGGGCGACGCCCAGGTCCTGGCCGGACACGACATGCCGGTGCTGCAGGTGCACCTCAATGACCGCACCGCGGGCCTGACCCAGGTCATCGAGACCGTGGACGCCCTGTGAACGCACCCCGCACCGGCGACTCCTCGCGTGCCGGATCCTCGCGCCCCGGATCCTCGCGCCCCGGGTCGTCGCGCACGAGCAGCTCCCGGAGCAGCTCCCGGGCCAAGCCGGGCAACCCGCTGCGCGATCCGCGTGACCGCCGGCTGAACCGGATCGCCGGGCCCTCGGCGATGGTGATGTTCGGCGTCACCGGGGACCTGGCGCGCAAGAAGCTGCTCCCGGCCATCTATGACCTGGCCAACCGGGGGCTGCTGCCGCCGAGCTTCTCGCTGGTCGGCTTCGGCCGGCGGGAGTGGAGTCATGAGGAGTTCGCCGCGGAGGTGCTCGAGCAGGTCAAGATCTCCGCACGCACCCACTTCGATCAGCAGGTCTGGGACCAGCTCTCCGCCGGGCTGCGCTTCGTGACCACCACCGGGTTCGACGACGACGCCGCGTATGCCCGTCTCGGGGAGACCCTGGATGAGCTAAAGGAATCGCGCGGGACCCGCGGCAATCACGCGTTCTACCTCTCGATCCCGCCGAACTCCTTCGAGATCGTCTGCGAGAAGCTCTCCTCCCACGGCCTCGCCACCGCGCAGAACAGCGTGGAGGATCCGTGGAGCCGGGTGGTCATCGAGAAGCCCTTCGGCCATGACCTGGCCTCGGCCAGGGAGCTCAACGCCGTGGTGGAGTCGGTCTTCCCACCGGACGCGGTCTTCCGGATCGATCACTACCTGGGCAAGGAGACGGTGCAGAACCTGCTGGCGCTGCGCTTCGCGAACCAGCTCTTCGAGCCGCTCTGGAACGCCCAGTACGTGGACCACGTGCAGATCACCATGGCCGAGGACATCGGCATCGGGGGTCGGGCCAGCTACTACGACGGCGTGGGCGCGGCCCGCGACGTCATCCAGAACCACCTGCTCCAGCTGCTCGCGCTGACCGCCATGGAGGAGCCCATCTCCTTCGATGCGGAGCATCTGCGCGCCGAGAAGGAGAAGGTGCTCGGCGCCGTCCGGCTCCCCGAGGACCTCGGCGCCGCCTCGGCCCGCGGACAGTACACCTCCGGCTGGCAGGGCGGGGAGAAGGTCGTCGGGTTCTTGGACGAAGAGGGTTTCAACCCGGACTCCACCACCGAGACCTTCGCCGCGCTGAAGCTGGACATCAACACCCGCCGCTGGGCCGGCGCCCCGTTCTACCTGCGCGCCGGGAAACGCCTGGGCCGTCGGGTCACCGAGATCGCGGTGATCTATAAGCGCGCCCCGAATCTGCTCTTCCAGGACCACGACGACCACGAGTTCGGTCAGAACGCCGTCGTCATCCGGGTCCAGCCTGACGAGGGCGCCACCATCCGGTTCACCTCCAAGGTGCCCGGCACCCAGATGGAGGTCCGCGACGTCACGATGGACTTCGGGTATGGCCACGCCTTCACCGAGGACAGCCCCGAGGCCTATGAACGGCTGATCCTCGATGTGCTGCTCGGCGAGCCGCCGCTGTTCCCGCGCCATGAAGAGGTCGAGCTCTCCTGGAAGATCCTGGACCCCTTCGAGGATCACTGGGCCGCCCAGAAGGCCCAGCCCGAGCCCTACGCCCCGGGCGGCTGGGGGCCGCAGTCCGCCCATGACCTGCTGGCCCGCGACGGCCGCACCTGGCGCAGGCCCTAAGGAGAATCCCGTGATCGTCGACATCGAGAACACCACCACCTCCAAGGTCTCCAAGAAGCTGCGTGAGCTGCGCGAGGACGGCGGCGTCGTCGCCCTGACCCGGGTGCTGACCCTGGTCATCCTCACCTCGAAGGACAATGCCGAGCCCGCCATCGCCGCGGCGAACCTGGCCTCCCGGGAACATCCCTGCCGGATCATCGTGCTGGCCTCCGGGCAGGTCGCGGATGAGACCCGGCTGGACGCGCAGATCCGGGTCGGCGGCGACGCAGGCGCCTCCGAGGTGATCGTGCTGGAAGCCTCCGGCGAGCTCGCCGAGCAGACCGAGGCGATGGTCTCGGCGCTGCTGCTGCCTGATGCCCCGATCGTGGCCTGGTGGGCCGATGAGCTGCCGGAGAACGTCGGCTCCACCCCGATCGGGCGGATCGCGCACCGCCGGATCACCGATTCGGCGATGGACCCGCGCCCGCTGGAGGCGCTGCAGCGCATCTCCGCGCACTACACGGCGGGCGACACCGATCTGGCCTGGACCCGGCTGACACACTGGCGGATCCAGCTGGCCAGCATCCTGGACACTCTGGACCCCGCGGAGCTCACCGGCGTGACCGTGGAGGCCGCCGCGGACCTGCCCAGCGCGGCGCTGCTCGCGGCCTGGCTGCAGCAGGCGCTGCGGATCCCGGTCAGCCTGGTCTCCACGGCGCAACCGGTCGAGTCCGAGCTGCCGCTGACCCTGACCGCGGTCACCTTCCACCGCCCCAGCGGGGACGTGAGCCTCTCGAGGCCGCGCGGCGAGGAGATCGCCGAGCTGCGCTCCGCCGACGGACTCGTCCAAGGCGTGCCGCTGCCGGTGCGCACCCTTCAGGTGTGCCTGGCCGAGGAGCTGCGCCGGCTGGATTCCGATGAGGTCTACGGCGAGGTGCTCACCCGGGCGCTGCCGGCCACCGATCTCTCCGGCGCCTCCCCTGGATTCAACTGAGCTGCTGCGCTGTACTGACCGACATACTAGGCTCGTGGCATCAGTGACGATGCCGCGGAAGGATGCACTCCCATGACAGATTCCCCTCAGGCCGCTTCATCCCAGGCGGCGCTGGCCGCCCCGCGCACCGAGGTCTACGCCGAGAAGGACCAGCTGGTCACGGTGGTCGCCGAGCGGCTGCTCGCGGTCCTGGTCGACGCCGCACGCCACCACGGTGACGCCCATGCGGTGCTCACCGGCGGCAGCGCCGGCGTCGCCGTCCTGGCTCAGGTGGCACAGCTGGTCGTGACGCCGGGCACCGAGACTCCGCCCTGGCACAAGGTGCACTTCTGGTGGGGCGACGAGCGCCTGCTGCCCAGCGATGACCCCGAGCGCAACGCCGTGCAGGCCCACGAGGCGCTGCTCGAGGTTCTGATCGAGAAGCACGGGCTTCCCGAGGGCAACATCCACCCGATGGCCACCTCCGAAGACGCCGCAGAACCCTTCATCGGCGCGGAGATGTACGCCTCCGAGCTGCAGGGCCACAGCGCCGAGGGCGGACGCTCCGGCCTGGCGCTGCCCCGCTTCGACGTCCTGCTGCTCGGCGTCGGCCCCGACGGTCACGTCGCCAGCCTGTTCCCGGGCAAGGCCTCGCTGCACGTCACCGAGCAGGTGACCACCAGTGAGGATGAGTCTCCGAAGCCCCCGCTGCAGCGGATCACGCTGACCTTCCCGGCGATCCATACCGCCGAACGGGTCTGGATGGTCGTGGCCGGCGCGGACAAGGCCGAGGCCGCCGCGAAGGCGCTCACCCCGGGCACCGAGGTCACCGAGATCCCCGCGGTCAACGCCCGCGGTGCTCGGGAGACCATCTGGCACCTGGATCAGGCAGCCGCCAGCACACTCCGCTGACCCCTCCTCCTGGGTGGTTGAGTTCTCCGGCTACTACGTAACCGCCGGAGAACTCAACCACACGGGAGGGGTGGGCATGAGAAAAGCCCAGGTCGACCGTGGTGGTCGAGCTGGGCTTTTCTCCTGTACGGAAGCGTCAGATGTCGGCGCCCATCGGGACGATGAGTCCCAGGGCGACGATGATCAGGCCCCAGGTCACCGCCAGGGTGATGGTCAGCCGGTTCAGGTTGCGCTCTGCCACGCCGGAGGACCCCAGGGATGAGGTCACGCCGCCGCCGAACATGTCAGACATGCCTCCTCCGCGGCCTTTGTGCAGGAGGATGAGCAGGATCAGCAGCAGGCTGATCACGGCGAGGATGACCTGAAGTGTGATGGTCAGTGCAGACACAGCGACCTTTCGTGATGGAACGTGGGCGAATCAGCTACCAGGATAGCCCGGAACGGGCTCAACCCTGGCCTCAGCCCTGCGCGCCGGTGTCGATGTGCTTCTCGAAGGAGGCGATCTTGCTGAACTCGTCGGTGTCCAGGCTCGCGCCGCCGACCAGGGCGCCGTCCACGTCTGCTCCGGCGAGGATCGAGGCGACGTTCTTGGACTTCACCGAACCGCCGTAGAGCACCCGGACGGTGTCGGCGAACCCTTCGGAGTACAGCTCGGCGAGCTTCGCGCGGATCGCGGCGGACATCTCCTGCGCGTCCTCGGGCCCGGCGACCTTGCCGGTGCCGATGGCCCAGACGGGCTCGTAGGCGACGACGAGCTCGCTGAGCTCCTCGGCGCTGCGGCCGGCCACCGCACCTTCGAGCTGGGCCAGGGTGTGAGCCACGTGGTTCCCGGCCTCGCGGACCTCAAGGCCCTCGCCGACGCAGAGCACCGGAGCAAGTCCGTGGCGCAGCGCGGCGCTGAGCTTGGCGTTGAGCTGCTCATCGGTCTCGCCGTGGACCTCGCGGCGCTCGGAGTGCCCGATGAGCACCTGGGAGCAGCCCAGCTTCTTCAGGAAGGCCCCGGAGATGTCCCCGGTGTAGGCGCCGGAGTCCTGGTCGGAGAGGTCCTGGGCGCCGTAGTCGATGCCCAGCTTGTCCCCGGTGACCAGGGTCTGCACGCCGCGCAGATCGGTGAACGGCGGGAACACCGAGACCTGCACGCGGTCGTAGTCGTGGCCGGCGTCGTTGAGGGTCCAGGCGAGCTTCTGGACCAGCGCGATCGCCTCCATGTGGTCGATGTTCATCTTCCAGTTGCCGGCGATCAGCGGGCGACGCACGAAAGCGCCATTCTTCTGAGTAGTCATGGAGAGGAGTTCCCTTTCAACGGTGATGAGATCAGCGGTTCAGTCGCCGTGACCCAGTCACAGCAACAGAGTCGCAGCAGCGAGAGTCGCAGCAACAGGGTCACGGCGCGGCGTTCAGCCCTCGAGCGCGTCGATGCCGGGCAGCGCCTTGCCTTCGAGGTATTCCAGGCTGGCGCCGCCGCCGGTGGAGATGTGCCCGAAGCTGTCCTCGTCGAAGCCCAGCGCGCGCACGGCGGCCGCCGAGTCGCCGCCGCCGACCACGGTGAACGCCTCGGTGGTGGTCAGCGCCTCGGCCACGGCGGCGGTGCCCTTGGCGAAGGCCTCCATCTCGAACACGCCCATGGGCCCGTTCCAGAAGACCGTCTTGGCCTGGGCGATCTCGGCGGCGAACGCCTTCGACGTGTCGGGCCCGATGTCCAGGCCGAGCGCCTCGGCGCCGTGCTTGCCGGATTCCAGCGCGTCGGCGGGGAGCACCTCGACCTCGGCGTCGGCGGCGAAGGCCGAGGCCATCACGATGTCGGTGGGCAGCACGATCCGGCAGTCCTGCCGTTCGGCGGCCTCCAGGAAGCCCTTGACGGTGTCGAGCTTGTCGTCCTCGACGAGGGACTTGCCGATGCCGTGGCCCTGGGCCTTGAGGAAGGTGAAGACCATGCCGCCGCCCACCAGGAGCGTGTCGGCGCGGCTCATCAGGTTCTCGATCACGGCGAGCTTGTCGGAGACCTTGGAGCCGCCGAGGACCACCGTGTAGGGGCGCTGCGGGGTCTCGGTGAGCCGCTGCAGCACCAGCAGCTCGTCGCGGACCAGGTCGCCCTGGTAGGCGGGCAGCTTCGCGGTGATGTCGGCCACCGAGGCGTGCCGGCGGTGCACCGCGCCGAAGGCGTCGTTGACGTAGGCGCCGTCGGTGCCGGTCAGGGCGGCGAGCTCGGCGGCGAGGCCGGCCCGCTCGGCGTCGTCCTTGGAGGTCTCGCGCGCGTCGAAGCGGACGTTCTCCAGCAGCAGGATCTGACCCGGTTCGACCGCGGCGGCCTGCTCCTGGGCGCTCGGGCCGACGAGGTCATCGGCGCGCAGCACGGTGACCTCGGTGAGCTCGGCCATCCGGGCGGCCACCGGAGCGAGGGAGTACTTCGGCTCGGGCTCACCCTTGGGGCGTCCCAGGTGGGCGGTGACCAGCACCCGGGCGCCGGCGGCGGCGAGCTTCTCCAGCACCGGCAGCGAGGCGCGGATCCGGCCGTCGTCGGTGACGACACCGTCTTTGAGCGGCACGTTGAGGTCGGAGCGGACGAGCACGCGGCGGCCGTCCAGGCCTTCGGAGAGCAGGGCGTCAAGGGTGGCTGCAGTCATGGGATCAGGGTACCAATCGCTGGAAGGGAGAAACAGGGAGGCGGCGGGCGCCGGAATCGGCGAGAAGAAGACGACGACGACGCGCTCACCGCACGCAGATGCGCCGCACGCAGATGCGCCGCACACATAGACGCCGCACGGCAGAGGCCCCGGTCTCGACGAGGATTCGTCGAGCCGGGGCCCATGCGATCAGGCGAGCTGGATCAGCGGCCGACGTGCGCGGTCATGTCCACCAGGCGGGCGGAGTAGCCGTACTCGTTGTCGTACCAGCCGAAGACCTTGACGGTCTTGCCGATGACCTTGGTCAGCGGTGCGTCGAAGATCGTGGAGTGCGGATCGCCGACGATGTCGGAGGAGACCAGCGGATCCTCGCTGTAATGCAGGATGCCCTTGAGCGGGCCCTCGGCGGCCTTCTTGAAGGCGGCGTTGACGTCTTCAGCCGTCACGCCCTCCTTTTCGATGGCGATGGTGAGGTCGGTGCCCGACCCGGTGATGACCGGGACGCGGAGGGCGTAGCCGTCAAGCTTGCCGTCCACCTCGGGGATGACCAGACCGATGGCGGCGGCCGCACCGGTGGAGGTGGGGACCATGTTCACGGCGGCGGCGCGTGCACGGCGGGGATCCTTGTGCGGGGCGTCGTGCAGGCGCTGGTCACCGGTGTAGGCGTGGACCGTGGTCATCAGGCCCTCGACGAGACCGAACTCGTCGTTGAGCACCTTGACCAGCGGAGCCAGGCAGTTGGTGGTGCAGGAGGCGTTGGAGACCACGGTGTGGTTCTGAGAGTCATAGGTGTCCTCGTTGATGCCCATGACCAGGGTCGCATCGACGCCCTTGCCCGGTGCCGAGAGGACGACCTTCTTGGCGCCGGCATCGAGGTGCTTGCTGGCGGACTCCTTGGTGGTGAAGAAGCCGGTGCACTCGAGCACGACGTCGACGCCGAGATCGGCCCAGGGCAGGTTCGCCGGGTCCTTGTCGGAGAGGATCTTGATCCGGCGGTCACCGGCGACGAGGGTGTCACCGTCGAGGGAGACATCGGCCGGGAAGCGACCCATGACGGAGTCGTACTTGGTCAGGTTCACCAGCTGGGCGGGGTCGGTGAGATCGTTGATCGCCACGAGCTCGAGGTCGGTGCGGCCGGTGTTCTCCAGCACGCGCAGCACGGTGCGTCCGATACGTCCAAAACCATTGATCGCGATTTTTGTCGCCATGAGGTTCCTCTCTTGACAGTGGGACCGCAGTTCCTGCGGGCCTTGGGGCCGTTCTTGCAGAGGCAGACCTGGAGCTTCTCACTCCGGACGAAAAGGCCCCTAGACACACGTTGGGGATCAGCAGCTCGACCGTAGTCGAACCGCTGACCCCCAACAACATCGTTGTTCATCAGGCTGTCTGCAGAACGTGATTTTCAGTTTTCTCGTAGATCATTCAACCATGTCGACATGGCTGGCCCCAACATCCTGGGGCCGGTTCTGCCTGGGAGGACGGTCACACCGTCCGTGCCGGACAGTCACACCGTCGGTGCCGAAGCGATCAGGGAGTGAGCAGCTTCGAGGCGCCCGAGCGGGCGGCCTCCAGACGTGCGGCGACGTCGCTCCAGTTGATGATGTTCCAGAAGGCCTTCACGTAGTCGGGCTTGACGTTCTGGTAGTCCAGGTAGAAGGCGTGCTCCCACATGTCGAGCATCAGCAGCGGGATGGTGCCCACGGGCACGCCGTTCTGCTGGTCGTAGAACTGCTCGATGACGATGTTGCCGCCGATGGGCTCGTAGGCGAGGATCGCCCAGCCGGAGCCCTGGATGGTCAGCGCGGCGGAGGTGAACTGGGCCTGGAACGCCTCGAAGGAGCCGAAGTACTCGTCGATGGCTGCTGCCAGCTCGCCCTCGGGGCGCTCCTGGCCCTCTGGGGAGAGGTTCTTCCAGAAGATCGAGTGGTTGGTGTGCCCGCCGAGGTTGAACTGCAGGTCCTTGAGAAGCTTCGGAGTCGTGGCGTAGTCGCCCTTCTCGCGGGCTTCGGCCAGCTTCTCCAGCGCGGTGTTGGCGCCGGTGACGTAGGTCTGGTGGTGCTTGGAGTGGTGCAGCTCCATGATGCGGGCCGAGATGTGCGGCTCCAGCGCGGAGTAGTCGTAGTCCAATTCAGGAAGTGTGAAGTCAGTCAAAATGTCCTCCTAGACACGGGGGTTCGTCGAGGCCAGCTGCACCTCGGCTCGGTCCTCATCCTATGCCGTGGTCGCATCACCAGAAAGGGGGATGACGCCCATGACCTGAAGTGTTCACCACTGGAGTAACTGCGGTGAGCTGGGCCTCAGCCTTCGAGCATGTCCGGGGTGACGCTGGACTCGGTGCCCGGGATCTTCAGCTCAGAGGCCTTCTTGTCCGCCATGGCCAGCAGCCGGCGGATGCGTCCGGCGATGGCGTCCTTGGTCATCGGCGGGTCCGCGAGCCGGCCCAGCTCGTCCAGGGAGGCCTGCTTGTGCGCCAGCCGCAGCTCTCCGGCGTATTTGAGGTGGTGCGGGGCCTCGTCGCCGAGGATCTCCAGGGCGCGCTGCACCCGGGCGCCGGCGGCGACGGCGGCCTGGGCCGAGCGGCGAAGGTTGGCGTCGTCGAAGTTCGCCAGCCGGTTGGCGGTGGCGCGGACCTCTTTGCGCATCCGGCGCTCCTCCCAGACCAGCAGGGTCTGATGGGCGCCCATGAGGGTGAGCAGCTTGGCAATGGAGTCGCCGTCGCGGATCACCACCCGGTCCACGTTGCGCACCTCGCGGGCCTTGGCCGGGATGCCGAGTCGGCGGGCGGAGCCCACCAGGGCCAGGGCGGCCTCGGGGCCGGGGCAGGTGACCTCCAGGGAGGAGGAGCGGCCGGGCTCGGTGAGCGAGCCGTGGGCCAGGAAGGCGCCGCGCCAGGCGGAGACGGCGTCTGCCATGGAGCCGTTGACGACGACGGAGGGCAGGCCGCGCACGGGGCGGCCGCGGGCGTCGAGCAGGCCGGTCTGCCGGGCCAGCGCCTCGCCGTCGCGGACCACGCGCACCACATAGCGGGAGCCGCGCTTGAGCCCGTTGCCGGAGACCACGATGACCTCGGGGTTGTGCCCGTAGACCTCGGTGACGGTGGTCTTGAGCCGCCGCGCGGTGGCGGCGTGGTCCAGCTCGGCCTCGATCACGATCCGACCAGAGATGATGTGCAGTCCCCCGGCGAAGCGGAGCATGGCCGAAACCTCGGCCTTCCGCTCGGATGTCGTCTTGACGTGCTGGCGGGAAAGCTCTTCTTTGACCGACTCGGTCAGCGCCATATGTGTTGTCCTCTGGTCTTCGTCTGATGCAGATCGGTCATCGTACCCAATGCCCCTGAGCGGGAATCCGCTCAGAGCCACCCTTGCTCAATTCACAGGCGCTCCCGCTCGGTCCACGGTCGCTCCGGCACAGTCGCTCCGGCTCGGCCGCTCCGGCACGGGCGCTCCGGCTCAGTCGCCGAAGACCTCGCTGAAGGCGATGGCCAGCCGCAGCGGGTCATGCACATCCGGCTGACCCGCCTTGGCGACGTCGTGATACCTCACCTCCGCGCCGAGCAGCTCCGCTGCTTCGGCGAACTCCTCGCGCTCCTGGAGGGGAACCGACGTGGGGTCCGCGATGATGCGGTGCACGCGCAGCCCGGGGGCGTAGTGATGAAGAACTCGCAGATGTTCTGCGGGACTCATGCCGGCGGTCTCGTCGGTGTGAGGTGTGAGGTTCATCACGATACACCGCCGGGCCTCGGTCTCATAGAGAGCGTCCCGGAGCTCCGGCAGCAGCAGATGCGGCAGCACCGAGGTGTACCAGGAGCCAGGACCTAACACTACCCAATCACTGAGCTCGATGGCGGTGAGCGCCTCGGCGCAGGCCGAGGCCTCGGCCGGGTGCAGCTGGACATCGCGCAGCCGGCCCAGGCTGCCCGCCGTCGCCAGCGCCACCTGGGAGGAGAGCCGATCGCCGTTGTTGAACGGCGGCTCGGACCCGGACTCGCCCTCCATGGGTTCCACCACCCCGGACATGGTCAGCGGCTGTCGGGACATCGGCAGCACCTGGCCGCGGGCTCCGAGCAGGGTCCCGGCCCAGCGCAGGCCCTCCACGGAGTCGCCGATGAGCTCCCAGAGCGCGACGATGAGCAGGTTGCCCATCGCGTGGTCGTCGAGGCTGCCGGTGACGCCCTCGCGGGAGCGGAACCGGTGCTGCATGACCTGGGCCCAGGTGCGGCCCCATTCGGTGTCGTCGCACAGCGCGGCCAGCGCCATCCGGAGGTCCCCGGGGGGCAGCACGTCCATGTCTTCGCGGAGCCGGCCGGAGGAGCCGCCGTCGTCGGCCACGGTGACGATGGCGGTGAGGTGCTCAGCGGCGATGACGCGCAGCGCCGAGAGCGTGGCGGAGAGCCCGTGGCCTCCGCCGAGGGCGGAGACGCGGAAGGAGCCGCGCGGCTGCGGCTGGGCGATCTGGCTCACCCCTACTCACGTCCCAGATCACGGTGGATGGTGTTCACCGTGACGTTGGGCAGCTGGTCCAGCCGGCGGGCGAGCTCCTCGGAGACCGCGACCGAGCGGTGCTTGCCGCCGGTGCAGCCCACCGCGATGTTGGCGTAGTGCTTGTTCTCCCGCCGGTAGCCCTCGATGACCGGGCGCAGCGATTCGACGTAGTTGGCCAGGAAGTCGCCGGTGCCCTCGTTGCCCAGCACGTACTCGCTGACCTGGGAGTCCAGGCCGGTGAAGGCGCGCAGCTCGGGCACCCAGTGCGGGTTGGGGATGAAGCGCATGTCGGCGATGAAGTTGGCGTCGGCGGGGACCCCGTATTTGAAGCCGAAGCTCATCACGTTGAGCCGGAGCTGGACCGGGCCGTCCTCGTTGAAGATCTCGGTGATCTCCCGGGCCAGGCCGTGGACGTTGAGGTCGGTGGTGTCGAGCACGATCTCGGCGGCGGACTTGACGTCCTTGAGCAGGTCACGCTCGGCGGTGATCCCGTCGAGGATCCGCCCGGAGCCCTGCAGCGGGTGCGGGCGGCGGCCCTGTTCGAAGCGGCGGACCAGCAGCGCGTCGGAGGAGTCCAGGAAGAGCATCCGGTAGGTCACGCCGGTGGCCTTGAGCTGCTCCAGGGCGCCGAGCATGTCGGAGAACAGCGCGCGGGTGCGCACGTCGATGACCACGGCGAGCTTCTCCATGGATCCGGGGTGCCGGGAGATGATGTCGATCATGGTGGTGATGAGCTCCGGCGGGAGCCCCTCGACCACGTACCAGCCGAGATCCTCCAGGGCGTGGGCGGCCGTGGTTCGGCCGGCACCGGACATGCCGGTGACGATCAACAGTTCGTTCTCGGGAGGCTTCACCGGGGTCAGACCAACATCCATGCTGAAGAGCCTATCTGGCTGGCACGAATCGGGTGAAGCCCCGGTTCAGGCCACTGTTGAGGCCCTGCGTCAGGCCGGGTCCTTCGCCGGTGCGGGCGCCTCTGCGGTGAGGTGGTCGAGGATCTTCTGCGCGGTGTCGCGGCCCAGCCCGGGGACCTCGATGATCTCCTCCAGGCTGGCCTTCTTCAGGTTCGCGACGGAGCCGAAGTGCGCGACGACGGCGGCGCGGCGGCTCGGCCCCAGGCCCGGCACCTCATCCAGCGCAGAGGCGGTCATCGCCTTGGACCGCTTGGAGCGGTGGTAGGCGATGGCGAACCGGTGGGCCTCGTCGCGGATCCGCTGGAGCATGTAGAGCGCCTCGGAGGAGCGCGGCAGCACCAGCGGGAAGTCGTCCCCGGGCAGCCAGACCTCTTCGAGCCGCTTGGCCAGCCCGACGACGGGCAGGTCGGTGATCCCGAGGTCATCGAGCGCCTGCCGGGCCACGTTGACCTGCGGCTGGCCGCCGTCGACCACGACCAGGCTGGGCGGGTAGGCGAAGCGTTCGGCCTCGCGCTCGACCACCGTGGAGTCCCTGGCCTCGGCGGCTTCAGCAGGCTCCCCCGCCGCAGCATCAGAAGTCACGGCTTCCGCTGTCACGGGTTCCGCTGGCACAGGCTCCGCTGGCACAGGCTCCGCGAGCTCGGCCACCGGCACCGCGGCGTCGGACTGGGCCTGGTCCTTCAGGTGTCGGGCGAAGCGGCGGGTGATCACGTCGTACATCGCGGAGGTGTCGTCGCGGGCGGCGTCGCCCTTGATCGAGAAGCGCCGGTAGTCGCGCTTCTTCGCGAGCCCGTCCTCGAGCACCACCATCGAGGCGACCACGTTGGTGCCGGAGGTGTGCGAGATGTCGAAGCATTCGATGCGCAGCAGCGGCTCGGCGGCGCCGAGCGCCTCCTGCAGGTCGCGCAGCGCGGCGGAGCGGGTGGTGATGTCGGAGTTGCGCCGGGCCTTGTGCAGGGCCAGCGCCTGGGAGGCGTTCTCCTGGACGGTGCCCAGCAGGGCGGCCTTGTCGCCGCGCTGGGGCACGCGCAGGCTGATCTGCGCCTTACCCTCGCCCGAGTCGCTGCGCAGCTGGCGCAGCCAGGCGGTCATCTCCTCAGCGTTGTCAGGCAGCGCGGGGACCAGCACCTCGGGCGGGATCCGTTCGGTGTCGGCCATGGAGCCGTAGACCTGCATCAGCAGCTGCTCGACCATCGCGCCGGCGTCGGTGTCCTCGACCTTCTCCACGACCCAGCCGCGCTGACCGCGGATCCGGCCCTGCCGGACGTGGAAGACCTGGGCGGCGGCTTCGAGCTCGTCCTCGGCGAAGGCAAAGATGTCGGCCTCGGTGTCCTCCGAGAGCACCACGGAGTTGCGTTCGAAGACCCGGCGGATGGCTTCGAGGTCGTCGCGGTGCCTTCCGGCGTCCTCGTAGCGCAGCTCGGCCACGGCGGCCTTCATCTCGTTGGTGATCCGGCGGACCTGCGGGCCGGGGCGTCCGGCCATCACCTCGCAGAACTCCTCGGCGAGCCTGCGGTGGTCTTCTTCGCTGATCTCCCCCACGCAGGGCGCGGCGCACTTGCCGATGTAGCCCAGCAGGCAGGGCCGGCCGGAGGCCTTGGCGCGCTTGAAGACCCCGGCGGAGCAGCTGCGCACCGGGAAGACCCGCAGCATGGTGTCCACGGTCTCGCGGATCGCCTTGGCCGGGTAGAAGGGTCCGAAGTACTTCACCCCGGGCTTCTTGTCCCCGCGCATCACCTGGACCCGCGGGTACTTCTCGTTCATGGTGACCGCGAGGTAGGGGTAGGACTTGTCGTCGCGGTACATGATGTTGAACCGCGGGGTGTGCTGCTTGATCCAGGTGTATTCGAGCTGGATCGCCTCGAGCTCGGAGCCGACCACGGTCCATTCCACGCTGGAGGCGGCATGCACCATGGCGTAGGTCTTCGGGTGCAGGGTGGCGACCCGGGCGAAGTAGGAGTTCAGCCGGGCGCGCAGGTTCTTGGCCTTGCCCACGTAGACCACCCGGCCGTGCGGGTCGATGAAGCGGTAGACCCCGGGGTTGGTGGGGATCTCCCCGGTGCGAGGTCGGTAGGAGGTGGGGTCAGCCATCGGCCTCGGCGGGCGGCGCGTTGTAGCTGGCTACCCGCTCCTGGCCGCTGAGCGCGGCGATGGCGTCCATGATCTGCTCGGTGGCCGCCCGGCGGGCCGGCAGCGGGTGTTTCTTGCCCAGCTGCGGGAACTGCAGCGGCTCCCCCACGTGCATCTCGAACTTGCGCGGTCGGACCATCCTGGAGTCCGGCTTCTGCAGCGCCTCAGTGCCGCGCAGCCCGACCGGGATCACGGGCAGCCCGGTGGCCACGGCGAGCCAGCCGACCCCGTTCTTGCCGCGGTAGAGCCGGCCGTCACGGCTGCGGGTGCCCTCGGGGTATATCCCGACGCCGTGGCCCGCCTGCGCGATGGCGCCCAGCTCGAAGAGCGCCTCCACCGAGGCGGACTGGCGCTGGCGCTCCACCGGGACGGAGCCGACGGATTCGAAGAACAGCTTCATCGCGCGGCCCTTGACCCCGGTCTGATTGAAGTACTCGGCCTTGGCGAAGAAGCTCACGGTGCGCGGGAAGAGCGCCTGGATCAGCACCGAGTCCAGGAAGGAGAGGTGGTTGGACGCGACGATGAACCCGCCCTCGGCGGGGGTGTTCTCCAGCCCCGTGATGATGGGCCGGCAGGACAGCTTCACGGCGATCTCGAAGGTCTTGCGGACCGCATCATTGGTGGCGACGCGCTCAGACTCCTGCGCCTCGGGGGTGGTGCTCACCTGGTGCCTCCGCTTACTCGCTGATCAGCGACGTAGTCCTGCTGTGTGACGTGGGTGCCGCTCTGTGAACTGGCCCACTCACTTTAGCAGTGCGGCAAGGAATGCGCCCGTGTGGGATCCTGTCTTCTCTGCCGTGGCGGCGACCTTCTCCGGAGTGCCCTGCGCGACGACGAGCCCGCCGCCGCTGCCCCCTTCGGGGCCGAGGTCGATGACCCAGTCGGAGGACTTGATCACATCGAGGTTGTGCTCGATGGTGATCACGCTGTTGCCCTTCTCCACCAGCCCCTGCAGGACCTGCAGGAGTTTGCGGATGTCTTCGAAGTGCAGCCCGGTGGTGGGCTCGTCCAGCACGTAGACGCTGCGCCCGTTGGAGCGGCGCTGCAGCTCCGAGGCGAGCTTCACCCGCTGGGCCTCGCCGCCGGAGAGCGTGGTGGCGGACTGGCCGAGCCTCACGTAGCCCAGCCCGACCTCGACCAGGGTGTTGAGGTGCCGGGCGATCGGGGCGAAGGCGGCGAAGAACTCCGCGGCCTGCTCGATCGGCATGTCGAGCACCTCGGCGATGTTCTTGTTCTTGTACTTCACCTCGAGGGTCTCGCGGTTGTACCGGGCGCCGTGGCAGACCTCGCAGGGCACGTAGACGTCGGGCAGGAAGTTCATCTCGATCTTCAGCGTGCCGTCGCCGGAGCAGGACTCGCAGCGTCCGCCCTTGATGTTGAAGGAGAACCGGCCGGGCTGGTAGCCGCGGGTCTTGGACTCCGGCGCCTGGGCGAAGAGCTTGCGGACGTGGTCGAAGACCCCGGTGTAGGTGGCCGGGTTGGACCGCGGGGTGCGCCCGATCGGTGACTGGTCCACGTGGATCACCTTGTCCAGGTGATCGTCGATCCCGTCGATCCGGCGGTGTCGGCCGGGGACCTGCTTGGCGCCGTTGAGCTTGTTCGCCAGCGATTTGTAGAGGATCTCGTTGATCAGCGTGGACTTGCCGGAGCCGGAGACGCCGGTGACGGAGAGGAAGATCCCGAGCGGGATCTCCACGGAGACCTTGTCCAGGTTGTTCTCCTGGGCCTCGATGACCTTGAGCATCCGGGTCTTGTCCACCGGGCGGCGCTGCGCCGGGATCGGGATGCTGCGCCGGCCGGAGAGGTAGTCCCCGGTGATGGAGTGGGTGTTGTCGCGCAGCCCCTGCACGGAGCCGGAGTGCACGATCTCGCCGCCGCGCTCACCGGCGCCGGGTCCGATGTCCACGATCCAGTCGGCCTCGGCGATGGTGTCCTCGTCGTGTTCGACCACGATCAGGGTGTTGCCGAGGTCGCGCAGCCGGGTGAGGGTCTGGATCAGCCGGGCGTTGTCGCGCTGGTGCAGCCCGATGGAGGGCTCGTCGAGGACGTAGAGCACCCCGACCAGGCCGGAGCCGATCTGGGTGGCGAGCCGGATCCGCTGGGCCTCGCCGCCGGAGAGCGTGCCGGCGGCGCGCTCCAGGTTCAGGTAGCTCAGGCCCACGTCGAGCAGGAAGTTCAGCCGGGCCAGGATCTCTTTGAGCACCTGGTCGGCGATGGTGGCGTCGCGGGCGGAGAGCTTCACGGTGGAGAAGAACTCGGCGCACTTGTCCAGCGGCAGCCGGGCGATCTCAGCGATCGAGGCGCCCTGCACGGTGACCGCGAGCGCGGCGGGGTTCAGCCGCTGGCCGTTGCAGGCCGGGCAGGGGATCTGGCGCATGTACTGCGCGTAGCGGTCCCGGGCGTTGTCGGACTCCACCTCGAGGTGCTTGCGCGAGATGTAGGAGAGCGCGCCTTCGAACCCGGTGGAGTAGGTGCGTTCGCGGCCGAAGCGGTTGCGGTACTGCACGACGACCTTGTGGTTGCGGCCGTGCAGCAGCGCCTTCTGCACCTTCTTGGGCAGGTCCTTCCACGGGGTGCGCACCGAGAAGTCGAGCTCATTGGAGAGCGCGGTGATCAGCCGGAGCCAGTAGTCCTTGGAGGCCTTGCCCAGGGCCCAGGGGGCGATGGCGCCGCCTTCGAGGGAGAGGGTGTCATCGGGGATGACCAGGTCGATGTCCACCTCGAGGCTGGAGCCGATGCCGGAGCAGACCTCGCAGGCGCCGAAGGGGTTGTTGAAGGAGAAGGAGCGCGGCTCGATCTCGTCCAGCGCCAGCGGGTGTTCGTTCGGGCAGGCCAGGTTCTCGGAGAAGGGCCGCTGCTTGGGGCCGGTGAGGCCTTCGGGGACCTTGTCGTTGGTGGGTTCGCCGTCCTCGTCAAGGTCGACCAGGTCGATGACCAGGCGCCCGTCGGCGAGCTTCAGCGCGGTCTCCACCGAGTCGGTGAGCCGCTGGCGCATGCCCTCGCGGATCACGAGCCGGTCGATGACCACTTCGATCTGGTGCTTATAGGTCTTCTCCAGCGTGGGCGGTTCGCTGAGCTGGATGATCTCGCCGTCGACGATGGCGCGCGAGAAGCCCTCGCTGGCGAGGTCGCGGAAGAGGTCCTTGAACTCGCCCTTGCGGCCGCGGACCACCGGGGCCAGGACCTGGAAGCGGGTCTTCTCGGGGAAGCCCAGGACCTGGTCGACGATCTGCTGCGGGGTCTGGCGTTCGATCTTCTCCCCGCAGGTGGGGCAGTGCGGGATCCCGATCCGGGCCCAGAGCAGGCGCAGGTAGTCGTGGATCTCGGTGACCGTGCCCACGGTGGAGCGGGGGTTCTTGGAGGTGGACTTCTGGTCGATGGAGACCGCCGGGGAGAGGCCTTCGATGAAGTCGATGTCGGGCTTGTCCACCCGGCCGAGGAACTGCCGGGCGTAGGCGGAGAGCGACTCGACGTAGCGGCGCTGGCCCTCGGCGAAGATGGTGTCGAAGGCGAGCGAGGACTTGCCGGAGCCGGAGAGGCCGGTGAACACGATGAACGAGTTGCGCGGCAGCTCGACGGTGACGTTTTTGAGGTTGTGCTCGCGCGCACCCTGGACCACGATCCGGTCGGCTTCGGCATGACCGATCGTGCCGTTGGTGGCGGATTTTCGTCGCGCACCCTCGGCGTAGTAGTCGTCCACGGATTCGATGATGGCTGTTTCGGCTGCTCGCTCTGACACGTGATTCAGTGTAGAACCCCTGACCCGTTCGAACAAACGTTCGAAGCCAGGGCGGGGTGGGGCGGTTCGCGCGTTCGGGACCGGGCGCTCCCTGCGTCGAGAGGCGGATTCTCCGCGCATCCGACCCGGCTTTCGGGCCCAAGTGCTCGGAGATTCCGCCGCTCAGCGCGAGGTGGCGTTCATCACCCCGACGACGGCGCCGCGTCGGTCCATGTCAGAATGGCGCCGTGATCTCTGACTCCCCCGCCGCCCCTGCCACCGCCCGCCTCACCGTCGACTCCCCCGCCGACGCTGCTGACACCTCCGACATCCGGGTGGTGCTCTTCGACCTCGACGGCACCCTGGTCGATCCGGCCGGGGCGATCACCCTCGGCGTCGTCCATGCATTGGGCGTGCACGGGATCGAGATCCCCGATCAGGAGGTGCTGGACTCGTTCGTCGGTCCGCCGCTGGCCACCTCGCTGGCCAGCCTGCCCGGCGTCACCGAGGCGCTGATCCCCTCGATCGTGGAGGAGTACCGGCAGCGTTACCTCGCCGAGGGCATGCAGGCGAGCCGGGTCTACCCGGGGATCGAGGAGCTGCTGCGCACACTCAACGCCGCCGGTGTGGTCTGCGCGGTGGCGACCTCGAAGCCCACCGGACTGGCCGAGCGGCTGCTGAGCATCCAGGGCATTCGCGAGCACTTCGCCGCGGTGCACGGCTCCCCCGAGGACGAGTCCGTCCCGCACGACGGCAAGGGCCCCATCCTCGGCGCCGCGCTGGAAGCGATCGGCCTGGATCCCGCCGCGGGGCCGCTCAATGAGACGGCCCCCGACGCCAGGGTGATCATGGTCGGTGACCGGATCTTCGACGTGGACGGCGCCGCAGCCCACGGCCTGCGCTGCATCGGCGTCCGCTGGGGCTACGCCCCCGCCGGAGAGCTGGAAGAAGCCGGGGCGTACCCGATCGTGAGCACCACGGAGCGTCTCGAAGATGCGCTGATCTCGGCCGGGATCCTGAGCCCGGCCAAGCAGCTGGCCTATGCGCCGGGCGACGTCCGCTTCGTGACTCCGCGAGGTCGCCAGACCTTAGACTGAGCCCTATGGCCTCTGACAGTTCTCTGCTCTACGATCTCCCTGCGATCACGCTTCGCCGCATCTCGGTCTCCGAGATGAACAACAACGTGTATCTGCTCACCGCGAAGAAGTCCGGGGTCCAGGTGCTCATCGATGCCGCCGACGACGGCGGGGCCATCCGCGGTCTGCTCGCTGAAGCCGCCCAGGACACACCCTGCCCGCTGGAGCTGACCGCGGTGCTCACCACGCACTCGCACTGGGATCACATCCGCGCCCTCGAAGAGCTGCTCAACGCCCCGGGGGCCGGAGCTGCAGCAACCTCCGGCCCGGAGTCCGCGGCCGGCGCCGAGGACGCGCCCGCCATCGAGGCCGAGAAGAACGTCACCATCGACCGGCGGCTCAGCCACGGCGAGGTGCTCTCCTATGACGGCGTCGACCTGAACGTGATCCACCTGCGCGGCCACACCCCCGGGTCCATGGCCTTCGTCTACCGGGTCGAAGACGGCCCCACCCACATCTTCACCGGGGACTCGCTCTTCCCCGGCGGCGTCGGGAAGACCTGGTCGGCCGAAGACTTCGCCACGCTGCTCGACGACGTCGAGGCCCGGCTCTTCGCCGACTACGAGGACGACACGATCATCCACCCCGGCCACGGCGACCCCACGACGTTGGGCGCCGAACGCGCCCAGCTCCCCGCATGGCGGGAACGCGGCTGGTGAGCGCCGTGACCGCCGCCAAGCGGCTGCACAAGCTGGAAACCTCCGCCGAAGGCGAAGGCCCCGCCGGACCGGAGGAGCTCTACGCGGCCTTCGAAGCCTGGACCCAGACCCAGGGGCTCACCCTCTACCCCGCCCAGCAGGACGCCATCCTCGAGCTGGCCGACGGCCAGCACGTCATCATGGCCACCCCCACCGGCTCCGGCAAGTCCCTGGTCGCGACCGCGGCGCACTTCTTCGCGCTCTCCCGCGGCGAGCGCAGCGTCTACACCGCCCCGATCAAGGCGCTGGTCTCGGAGAAGTTCTTCTCCCTGGTGGAGATCTTCGGCGCCGAGAACGTCGGGATGGTCACCGGTGACTCCTCGGTCAACGCCGGCGCCCCGATCGTGTGCTGCACCGCGGAGATCCTCGCCAATGAGGCGCTGCGCGACGGCCGCGACGCCAACGTCGGCCCGGTCATCATGGACGAGTTCCACTTCTACGCCGATCCGCAGCGCGGCTGGGCCTGGCAGGTCCCGCTGCTGGAGCTCACCGGCCGCGCCGAGCCCGGCACCCCGGGACACGGCGCCGCCGGCAGCCGGGCGCAGTTCCTGCTGATGTCCGCCACCCTGGGCGACACCTCCCGGTTCGAGGCCCGGCTCAGTGCAGGGACCGGGCGCGACGTCGTCACGGTCTCCAGCGCCGAACGTCCGGTGCCGCTGAGCTATGAGTACTCCACCACCGCGCTGCAGACCAAGCTCGAGGAGCTGGTCACCACCCACCAGGCCCCGGTCTACGTGGTGCACTTCTCCCAGCGCGAGGCGGCCGAGCGCGCCGTCGGCCTGGCCTCGCTCAACGTGGTCTCCAAGGGCGAGCGTGAGGCGATCCGGGTGAAGCTGGAGACCTTCCGCTTCGCCAAGGGCTTCGGCAAGACGCTGAACCGGCTGCTCCGCGCCGGGATCGGGGTCCACCACGCCGGCATGTTGCCCAAATACCGCCGGCTGGTCGAGCAGCTCGCCCAGCAGGGCCTGCTGAAGGTCATCTGCGGCACCGACACCCTCGGGGTCGGGATCAACGTGCCGATCCGCACGGTGCTGCTGACCGCGCTTAGCAAATACGACGGCACCCGCACCCGGCAGCTCAACGCGCGCGAGTTCCATCAGATCGCCGGTCGCGCCGGCCGGGCCGGGTTCGACACCCACGGCACCGTGGTGGTCCAGGCGCCGGAGCACGTGATCGAGAACAACGCCTCGATCGAGAAGGCCCGCGCCAAGCACGGTGACGATGAGAAGAAGGTCTCCCAGGCGATCCGCTCGGCCGGGAAGAAGAAGCCCCGTGACGGGTTCGTCTCCTGGAGCGACAAGACCTTCGAGCGGATCATCACCGCCACCCCGGAGCCGATGGTCTCCCGGATGAAGGTCAGCTACTCGATGGTGCTGCACCTGCTGGAGCGGCCCGAGGACCCGATCCGGGCGATGCGCCGGATGATCCTCGCCGCCGATGAGACCCCGGCCCGGAAGGCCCAGCTGCAGCGGCAGGGGCTGCAGATCCTGCGCGAGCTGCTCACCGCCGGGGTGCTGGAACGCCTGGAGCGTCCCGATGAGGACGGCCGCACCGTGGACCTCACCCTGGACCTGCAGGACAACTTCGCGCTGAACCAGCCGCTGGCACCCTTCGCGGTGGCCGCGGTGGAGCTGCTCGACACCGAGTCCGAGTCCTATGCCCACGATGTGATCAGCGTGATCGAGTCGATCCTGGAGACCCCGCACCAGATCACCGGCGCCCAGGTGAAGCAGCTGAAGTCGGAGAAGATCGGCGAGCTCAAGGCCGATGGCGTGGAGTATGTGGACCGGATGCGGATCCTCGACGAGCTCACCCACCCGCAGCCGCTCGCCGAGCTGCTGACCCAGCAGTTCGAGATCTACCGCACCGGCGCACCCTGGGTCTCCGACTATGCGCTGCAGCCGAAATCGGTGGTCCGCGACATGCTCGAGCGGGCCTTCGACTTCACCACGATGGTGAACCACTACCAGATCGCCCGCTCCGAGGGCGTGCTGCTGCGCTACCTCAGCGACGCCTATAAGGCGCTGAAGCAGACGGTCCCGGAGAACCGGCTCACCGAGGAGCTCGAAGACCTGCTCGCCTGGCTGGGCGAGGTGGTCCGGCAGACCGACAGCTCGCTGCTGGAGGAATGGGAGCGGCTGCAGGCCGGCGATGACCCGGAGAAGCTGGCCGAGCTCGCCGCCATGGAGGCTGACATCTCCGCGCTGGATCACCCGGACCGGGTCACCTCCAACGCGCGGGCCTTCAAGGTCATGGTGCGTAACGCCCTGTTCCTGCGCGCGGAGCTCTTCGCCCAGGAGAAGGAGGCGAAGCTCGCCGAGCTCGACGCCGAGCACGGCTGGGACAAGGACCGCTGGGGTCAGGCGCTGGACGCCTACTTCAACATCTACGAGGACCTCTACACTGACGCCCAGTCCCGCGGGCCGAGCCTGGTGCGGATCGACGTCTCTCCGAAGGACACCCCGGACCCGGAGCGCCGCTACTGGCGGGCCGTGCAGGTCCTGGATGACCCGGACTCCCACCACGACTGGGGCATCCACGCCTGGATCGATCTCACCGCCTCGGATGAGACCGGGGCCCCCGTGGTGATCATGGACCGGGTCGGCGAACTGGGATGACCAGGGCTGGTTTGGGCGCCGCCGGTTCAGGAACACCTGAGGCCAGTACCGCGGGGGCGACGTCCACGCTGATCGACGGCACCCAGATCACCGATCACTGGCTCGATGTGCCGTTAGACCACCAAGCGCCGCTGGACCACCGGGCGCCCGACGGTGAGCGGGTCCGGATCTACGCCCGGGAGTTCATCGCCGCGGAGGCCGCCGCGCAGGGCCGGGAGCATGTGGAGTCACTCCCCTGGCTGCTCTTCCTGCAGGGCGGACCCGGCGGGAAGGGCACCCGGCCGGCGAAGCTCGGCGGCTGGATGTCCGAGGCCGGAGCCAAGTTCCGGATCCTGATGCTGGACCAGCGCGGCACCGGACTCTCCACCCCGCTCACCCGGCACTCCCTCGCCGCAAGAGGCGACGCCGCGGCTCAGGCCGCATATATGCGCCATTTCCGCGCGGATTCGATCGTCAAGGACGCCGAGGCATTCCGACGGGCGCTGGGGCTGGCGTCCTGGAGTGTACTGGGGCAGAGCTTCGGCGGGTTCGCCACGCTGAGCTATCTCTCCTTCGTCCCGGAGTCGCTGGACCGGGCGCTGATCACCGGCGGCCTGGCGCCGCTCACAGGTCACGCGGACCGGGTCTACCGTGCCACCTACGCCAAGATGCGGGCCCGGAACTACGAGCACTTCGACCGGTTCCCGCAGGACCGCGAGATCCTGGACGCGGTCTTCGCCCACCTGCGCACCCACCAGGTGCAGCTGCTCGACGGATCCCCGCTGACCCCTGCCCGGTTCCAGCTGGTCGGGATGCTGCTGGGTGGCAACGCCCGCGCCGATTCGCTGCACTACCTGCTCGAAGAAGCGTTCACCGGGCCGGAGCGGACCGAGCTCTCAGACACCTTCCTCGCGGGCGTGGGTCAGCAGCTCTCCTTCGCCGCGAACCCGATGTACGCGGTGATGCATGAATCCATCTACGGCCAGCCCGCCAAGCTGACCGACGGACGCGCCGCGACCGGCTGGGCGGCCCAGCGGGTGGGCGCCGAGTTCCCGGAGTTCGACGCGGAGGGCACCTCTCCCCTGCTGCTGGGCGAGATGATCCTGCGCGAACACCTGCTCCTGGACCCGACGCTCAAGGACCTGGTGGAGGCGGCGGACCTGCTCGCCGCCGTCGAAGACTGGGAGCCGCTCTATGACCCGGCCCAGCTGCGCCGCAACCGGGTGCCCACCGCCGCGGCGCTCTACACCGATGACGTGTATGTGGCGCGGGAGCCCTCCTGGGAGACCGCGGACCTCATCGGCGGGATCAGCGTCTGGGAGACCTCCGAGTTCCACCATGACGGGCTGGGCGACGACGGCGCCCGAGTCTTCGCGGAGCTGCTGAAGCGCACCTGACTCTGGCTCGGCCGAACTGGAGTCAGCGCACGCCGCTGCGCAGACCTCGAGCCTTCTCCAGCAGCGCGAGATACTGGCCGCGATGTTCGATCAGGTCTTCCTGGTACTTCTCGGGCACCTTCGCCACCTTGGTGGCCCAGTAGTCGTACTTCTGGGCTGTCTGGATCAGGTTGAACTCTCGGTCCGCGGGCGCCATTTCTCGGAGATCCACGTAGCGCTGGGAGTACTTCTCGGCGTTCTGGATGGCGCGAAGCGCCCGGCCCTTCGGTGCCAGCAGCGAGGTGGTCACCGTGATGATCAGGACACCCACGATGACCAACAGCGAGAGTCCGGTTTCAATCTCGACCACGGAGACGTCTTCGCCGTTATTGATGAAGAAGAGGTTGTTCTCGTGCAGGGCGTGGATCATCAGTTTCACGCCGATGAAGCCCAGGATCAGCGCCAGGCCGTAGGAGAGGTAGATGAGCCGGTCCAGCAAACCGTCGATGAGGAAGTACAGCTGACGCAGACCCATCAGCGAGAAGGCCGTGGCGGCGAAGACGATGAACGGTTCCTGGGTGAGCCCGTAGATGGCCGGGATCGAGTCCACGGCGAAGAGCAGGTCGGTGCCGCCGATGGCGAGCATCACCAGCAGCATCGGGGTGAACATGCGCTTGCCGTTGACCCGGGTGGTGATCTTGTCCCCGTGGTATTCCTCGGTGGTGTTCAGGTGCCGGCGTGCGAAGCGGATGAAGAAGTTGTCCGCCTCGTCTCCCCCGGTGTCCCCAGCGAGCTCCTTCTTCAGCAGCTGGCCGGCGGTCATCAGCAGGATGATGCCGAAGAGGTAGAAGACGTCGCTCCAGAGGTTGATCAACCCGGCGCCGATGAAGATGAACCCGCTGCGCGCGATCAGCGCGAAGACAATGCCGAAGAGCAACACCTTCTGCTGGTACTCCCGGGGGACGTTGAAGCTGCCGATGATGACCAAGAAGACGAAGAGATTGTCCACCGAGAGCGCCTTCTCGGTGACGTAGCCGGCGTAGTACTCGGTGGCCATCTCCGGGTGGCCCAGGACGAAGAAGCCCAGTCCGAAGAGCAGCGCGACGCCCACGTAGAAGGAAGACCAGAGGGCGGCCTCTTTGATGGTGGGGGTGTGCGCCTTGCGCACGTGGAAGACAAAGTCGAACAGCAGCAGGCCGACGATCAGCGCAAGAGTGACGGTCCAGACCAGTGGGGAGATCTCCATGAAGGAGCCTTTCGCGAAGAAGGGTACAGCGATGTCTTCGCGAGTCTCTCCGCCTGAGTCCAGGCCTCTGTGTCCGGCGGAGCGACGATGCCCCGCGTGCTGACGACCACAGTGTTAGGGATACTCCCCCACGCTTGGATGATGATACACCCGGCAGACACCAGCCGCGTTGCAAAACGGTGCCCCTATGGCTCCTGGGGCACCGTCTTCTATTCAGGATGAGTGGCGGTGGCCAGACCGGTCTCTGCACATGATCGCTTGCCCCCAAGGCAACCTACGATCCCGGGGCGGGATCCAAAGCCGGGTCACGGCGGAGCACAAGCTGCAGATAGGGCGTCAGTGTCGAGAGATGGGCGATGGAGCTCTACCGAGATTCTTGAAAATAGTGTGGCAGATGGATTCATTCAGCCCTCACTAGATGTAGTCGTCGGTGCGGTTGGGAACACGAGCCGAAAGCGCCAGTCCCCCGAGTTCAGCGAGGGCCGATGGTGATTGTAATCGTGGACCCAGGCTCAATGAGTCAATGCTCGATTGTCTTCTGAGTCATAGGCGAGCCTATAGGCTCATTCAACGACCAGGGTCATGTTGAAGCGTTCCTCCATGCCGGGGGTCTGGAGCCTATAGGGCTGGGCGAACTGGTGCCTGATGCTCCCCAACGCCTCACCGCATTGATGAGATAGGTACCGGGCCCCGGTATTGGTCATGACTGCGATGATCCTGATTCCGACGGCCGGGAGGAAGGTCTGCGCTCGGCGCTAGAGTCCCGTCGCGGTGTCTGTGCACCTGTAATCGAGGATCTCGAAGTAGGCACGACCAAAATGATCAGCCACCGTGTGGTGGGAGTACGGTAGCCCCCGTTAGCTGCGAGACTTGAGCTGGCTGGTCTGGGATCGGTTGGCAGGTGGGACTGGCCCGTTCCACTCCGGGGATGTGACTCACCTGTTAGCTGACCTGCGTGTGTCTTCTAGAAGATTTGTCTGTTCATCGGAGTGGTCGGCCGGCACCCGCCTGGCCCGCGTCGGTAGCTTGATTAGAAGATTGTCCGCTCCTCATCGAGCGTGACTCATCACAGTGCTGTTCCGATGCGACCCCTCCCAGACTGGCAATGGCCGATGGCCGCCGCTGGACTCAGCCCACTGCGGAGCCGCCTTCGCTTCCCTCGCTGGAGTGGACCGTATTCCCGCGTCCTCCGGAAACATGGTCAGGCATCGCCTGAATCGTGGCGGCGACAGAAGTCTGAACAGTGCCCTACACCTGGTCGCTATATCGAGAATGACCCACGATGCCGAGACCCGTCAGTATGTCCAGATGCGACGCGAGCAAGGGCGGAGGCAGAGAAGAACGCCGCTGCCTCAAACGTTACCTGGCCCGCCGCGTCTACCGAACGCTCAATGCCTCTGCGGCAGCCCCCATCGTTGCTTGACAGATATAGAAGCTTCATAGAGGCACCCCCTGATCCTGGGGCACCAGTTCGCGCTGCTTGATCGCGGGAAGAGTTGGATCTCCGGTCTTGAGCGGATCCACGCCCGTGGACTCGCCAACCGTCGCCGGTCGGGACGCCAACCAACTTCTCGATATCGATGTGAAAAAGCTCACCAGGTCGACACTGCTCGTAAGGCACCGGGACAGGTCTGCGTATTGGGAGTCCGGTGGCATTATCCAGATGGGTCGATGGCGGCTTAAGGTATGGCTCCAGCACTCGGTCGACCGCGCGTCGCCGGGCGCTCCGAGTCGGTAAGCAATGCGGCGTGGTCCCAATCGGCGGATATAGCACAGTGCGATCATGCGTCTCTCGAGGCGGGCCCAGATCGGCGTGGGGCAGTGCCGGGGTCTGCTAAAGCGGTCATTCATGAACTCACGCTGACGGGAGCGGGAGGCCCGTCTCGATGCAGGTGCTGGGGCTCGGGCTGGAGAGACCTTGAACCGTGCGACAGCGCGGCGCAACGGAGCGTGATCCTCCGCATTGCGAATGGCCGGGTCCATGCCACCCAGAGTGGTCAGCGGTTCCTACGCGTGGGACACAAAGACTTCTGTGGTCAGGGTGCTGAGTGTGGTCGCCCAAATACTGCCCGGAGGTCCTCGCTAATCTCACCTGTCCACAACGCACCGACCAACAACAGTACAAGCCTCGCGAGGGGTCCTTCCCACCGCCAGCTCTTTCAGGTAATGCCCGCGGCCAGGGGCTTCATGCTCGATCTGGCGCACAGCCATGACGAGCTTGGACCAACTAGTGGGCAGCTCGACGTATAGCAGAACCTGAATCAGGGGTCACTGCTGGGGTCCCTAGTGATTCAGAAACCAGCCTACTTTCCCTGTAAACTACCTGATAACACAAGACCAAAAAAACCAGGCCAACCCTGGAATAAATCCACACCGTAGCGAAATCAATGACAGCCATGGACAGCACGGCGGCTAACGCGAAGTGGACTGCGCGACTCTTCGTAGTGACACCATGAAGACCCTTAATCACGAAGATCAAGTAAGGAATGTAGTAGGCGAAAAACCCCAAAATGCCCAGACCCGCCAGGAGTTCGAGGTAGTTAT
Organism: Nesterenkonia sp. YGD6; assembly: GCF_022565895.1. Classification (NCBI taxonomy): domain Bacteria; kingdom Bacillati; phylum Actinomycetota; class Actinomycetes; order Micrococcales; family Micrococcaceae; genus Nesterenkonia; species Nesterenkonia sp. YGD6. Next base: position 332,803 of record NZ_JAJOYY010000004.1, read on the forward strand.
TGTCAGCGCTTGTGTACCACGAGCCATGCCGCTGAGAAAAAAGCACTCGAAAGGAATCGACTCCATGACCTAGGTACGGCGAGTCCTGAAACAGACGGAAGCTAAAGTCAACCAGTGAACTGCGTCCTTGTACGCTAGCATCGCCCGTTGCGTCGAGCAGAAGAAAACTCACAAAGGCCTCAAGCCTTTGCCCCACGAATTCATACAAAACAGGAACCCGAATGACCAGCGCATAAGCAACAGAAAACATAATTATCCCCCCAATGAAGGACAAAAATCTGCGGCCTGGACCCTTTGCGCCAAAGAAGTAAAATATGGCGAGAAAGAATAAAATTAGCAGTAAACCGCGTCTACTAGAGGTGAAAAGGAGAAAGACACTAAGGATCGCAATTGCTAGAAGGTAACGACTCCGCCGGGTTTCCGAAAACCTAAATACTGCAACCATAACGCCTGCCGCACACGCTAAAGCTAACTGACCTGCCGAAATTACGCCAACCATGGAGCGATCGTCCTGAAATGTGATCCCCTGGATTAGAACTACGTAAGACCCTGCCGCCAAGGCGGATATGACTATCCAGGTCAGACACAAATCCAATCGATTCTTGCGCCAAGAGACGAGGTTAATGAGCGCTATATACGAAATCAGTTGATAGGCTAACGTACCTACTCGCGCGGAAGAACTTTCGGGAGCAGCGGTCCACGCCAACGATGCTGCACTCAAAGCGACGAAAACTAAGGCAGTGCAGAGAAACGGGTTAAAGTGCAGCTTTTTTCCGGAAAGAAACTCTATCAAAAACACGCCGACAATGGCGATCCTTGAGACGGAATGAAACGCATGCCCGTCGGAAAAGAATATGGTCGTAAAAATGAAACCAGCAATAGCTATTTCACCGGGGCCAACATTGAAGATGCCAACCCCGTTGCGGTTGTCGACTTTTCCTCGCGTGTAATTAATCATAAATGATGACTCAATTCCACTAACCTAAAATGTTTTCTGGTGGCGTTCATTCAATGACAGGTTCTCTTTTCCTGAGGCTGAAGACTTAAAGGCCCATGAGGAACGCGCCAGGGCCCTCGATCCCAGCACCTTGGTAAGGAGACCGGGATCACTGAACCATTGTGGGTGCAACTAGGGTCTCCCATTCGGCCATAATGGCGTCCAAGGACAAACGGTCACGCAATTCTTCTGCAGCACGTCCGATACGGGCACTCAGGTCCTGATCCTCCGCGAGCCTTTTTAGAGCTTCGACTAGAGCGTCCACGTCATCGACAGGCACAAGAAGCCCGTTTACTCCATCTTCAATAACCATGCGAGCACCCCCGCAGGGACAGTCAGTACAGACAGTCGGCAGACCCAACGCCATAGCCTCCATCATCGAGTTCGACAAACCCTCGTAGTGTGAAGGTAGAACGAAGACGGCACAGTCTCGTACGACATCATGGACGTCGCTCCGGGCAGGGAGGACGCTTGCGACGCTACCAAGCGAAAGCGAATCAATCAGCGCAATGAGCGCGCAACGCTCCTTCCCGTCGCCATAGATCTCTAACGTGTACTCCGGGCAGCTCTTGTGAAACGCCGCAAACGCCCGGATCAACATTTCTAGGTTCTTTTGCGGCTCTAGGCGGCAAAAACTGACGACAGTCTTACGTCTTACTGTTGTCACAGGCGCCGGAAGTTCAGGACTGATGGGGTTTAGAATGACTGTCTTTGTGATTCTTTTTGAGAAGTACGACGCCGCCTCGTCAGTTTGGCAGACAAGCGCCTCTGCTGTTTGGTACAATATTTTCCTCAAGAAGTCAGTCGGAAAGTCGTTGCCCACCTGCGCTGGGTCGTTCCTCTCCGACACAATCACTCGATTGGGAAGGCCTAGACAGGCGACCAGCACCTGCATGTTGACGAAGTACTCGAAGGCAACGATCGAGGCCCCTGGATTTCGTTTGGCAATCCCGCGAATCCACCAGATGCGTCGTATTTTGGCCCAGACCCCATTACCTGGCCCCGCGTATTCCTTAAGGACACGATCATCGAGACGATACTCGCCTTCATGCGGCAAGAAGGACAGAACTCCCACTCGTCTTTCTCGAGACGAGAAGCTATTTACGAGTAGCGACAGAACTCGCCCAGCACCCCCGTTCGCTAGCACGTTGCTGACAAATATCACCTCGCGGTTCTCCATCGAGATGTTCAACGCACGCCTCACTTCTCGGGTCCGAATCGGGCGTTTTCGTACTTCGCTACTTCGAATTTTCTGTCGCTCGCGGGTCCATAGGACGCACGCCCATACGCGTGACTCGACGGCCTGGGGACATTGACTGCAGACTTAATGTCAACCGAATCACGCACTGTGAAGGTGATCTTGTGCTCCAAGTCCAGACGATCGAACTGACGCAGCTGGTCGTTCGTTGCGCCATTTTTATCGTTGAATTTGATGATCAACCTCTGCCAGTTGACTCTATTGACTCGAGACTCCCATTTCTTCCGAGCGACCTTCTCATCGTGTTGACGGAGCATATGTAACTCAACTTCTCCGAGTCGCGCCATTAGCCATGAGCCCGAGTTGCCCTTGTTTTTGAGGGTTGAACGCGATTTCGAATGCCTGGGCTTGACAAACTTCATGGGAGTGGCGAGACGGCGATCCAAGTCGCTCTTGAATTGGAGATAGTCACCGGGCATGAAGAACACGCCTAGAGTTGGACTCAGCTTCGGCAAACCGTACGTCTCATAGACAGTACCGCTCCAGCAATTTCTGGATATGATTGTGGAACCGGTGACCATAAAATTACGTTCAAAAAAACGTCGCACACTCGGAATTTGCATGCGATTCCTGATCGCAAGCCGCACTGTCTCCCACTTGAGCTTCTTCATTACGAACAGTCTCGCCCCTTCGGTTTCCACGCTCGATCGCACGGCAGGTAACTCACAAGTCAACCGCACTCCCTCGTAGATAGGCTAACTCACATGCACGATACTGAGGGCTAGCCCCTTGTTGGATGTTGACAGGGCCGGCAACTCAGACTTCTACCGCGCGGTCCTACGAGGGCGAAGCAGCAAGTTCCTCCCGTAGCGCGATAGCGCTGTACAGCACTCGGAGCCTCGCGGCCCCTTCTCTTGCCTCGTAACCCGCAGCTTGGAGTAGCTGCTGAGCATCTCGGGAGGCTGAGGTCCTATCCACTGGCACAGCGCACGCGATCCTTTCCGCCCAAGCGTAGAGGTCGCCTGCCGGAATCGCCTCTACCAGTCCCGTGACCGCACACTCATCGGTCACTGCCGTGCTTACAAGTGACGGTAGTCCACTGATTTGCCATTCGATGACGACATTCGGAAAACCCTCGTATAACGAGGGCAAGAGGGCGATGTCGAGGGCGTTTATAAACTCCGGCACCCGCGCGCTGCGGCCGAGAAACACCACTTCCTGCTCTATACCCAAGGCTCGAGCCTGGGCTTCAGCATCAGTCCGAAGCGCCCCATCCCCCACGAGGAACAGCCGAAGGTCCGGGTTCCGTCCTAGGGCTAATGCAAACGTCTCGATCAAGAATTTATGGTTCTTCGCCTCGTTGAAATTCCCAACGTGGCCGACAGCGACGTTCTCTTCTGACAGCCCGAGCTCGCACCGAACGAGCCGACGGGTCTCCGAATTGTAAGAGTACTCTCCGAAGTCTCGGCCGTTCGGGATCACTGTAAAGGTGCGAGTCCCAAACAGCCAGTGGCCTGCATCCCTTCCGCATGCCACACGATCCGTACACAGGTTCTGCATCACGGGACTGAGCAACTTGTCAAGAGTTCCGTACCTCCCTTGAGTGTTTCGAGAATGAACGATCCTTGCGCGAGCGCCAGTCCCGAGACAGGAGATCAGGTCGATGGCAACGGTCCCACTGTTCCCGTTTATGTGCACAACGTCATACTTATTCTGTCGGACTAAGCGGTGCAGACTGTGCATATAGGCGATAGGGCGCCTCCTTCGAGAAGGCAAAATATGTGTGCGGATTTGCGCCGCGTTGAGCTGCTCCAGTATTGAATCTGGGACACCATCGAACGCGATGGTGTCTACCGCCTCGATACCGTCGCGGTCCATCAAACCAAAATTCTGAATCGTCCACGAAGTAATGCCATCCCTGATGGCCCCGTTCGTGCTGAAAACTAGAACTTTCATGAGGGCCTTCCAAGACGGCGTAAATAGAAGAGAAACAGAACATTCTGTTGGCTGTTAGGGAGAAGCAAGACACGTCCGACACTGACATCGCGGTCCCGAGTTACATCAGTCAACGCAGCGTGGTCCGGTGTGAGCGTAGAGACTGGGTACAACTTTCGCAAACCAAGTCGCAGCGACAGCCTCAATCCGCACCGGGTCCACCGAGAATTTCACGTTACGAATACGCCCTACGACCGCCGCTAGGATCACAGCTACACCGCCCCGCGGAGGCAACCAACGATAGGTGAGCCGAATGGAGGGGGAGAATCCGGGAGAGGGCAGTGCCCGCAAGTGGTGGCACGCTCGAGACAATCCACCTGCGTACACGCAAGCCTTCAACACACTATTTGGTGGCACTCGAGGAGAGCGTAGGGCAATTGGGGCCATGTAGAGCGTACCTCGCAGCATCTTCGCCCGAGACCGCACAGCCGTGCATCCTGCGAAGGCCCTCTGATCTAGTATGTTGATGCGGCATGGACGGGCTGACCAAAATGACGCGGCAACCACGGGGCGCGGAAGACCCTATTTCCAGATCTGCCAGACATACTCCCGGGAATAGGCGAGCGAGAGGATGCAGGGATGATGGGCTCATATACGCTGCGCAAGATCAAGAGTGGGATTTTCTACAGGCTCCGACTCAATGAGCGTTTGCGGCATTGGGACGATGAGCGATATTTGAGGTTACTCTTCCGCGTGCGTACGGGCGGGCGGCTGGACCTCAGATCCCCCGAGACCTTCAGTCAGAAGCTTCAGTGGCTAAAACTCAGAGACAGGCAATCCATCTATACAACTCTGGTCGATAAGCACGATGTCAAAGCGTGGGTCACAAATCTTGTGGGCGAGTCCCACGTGGTGCCAACGTTGGGAGTCTGGAGCTCATTTGATGAGATCGACTTTGGCGCCTTGCCTGAGCAGTTTGTCCTTAAATGCACGCATGACTCGGGAGGTCTGGTGATCTGTGATGACCCCTCCGCTTTCGACGTTGAAACATCCCGTACGAAGATTAATAGAGCCATGGCCCGCAATTACTACCATTCCGGCCGCGAGTGGCCCTACAAAGATGTCGTCCCGCGCATTCTCGCGGAGGTGTATTTGCCTACCTGGACACCAGAGAGAGGATCGGCGTCTGCCGAAGACGCTCTACTGCCAACCTCAGCCGGATCCATTGAGATATCTGACTCGTCCGTGAGTCGGAACGGCCTTATCGACTACAAATTCTATTGCTTCCACGGTGAGCCCAAGTTCCTCTACGTGTCGCAGGGTCTGCACGATCACGACACTGCGAGGATGGATTTTCTCACCCTTGACTGGGAACTCGCTGATTTTGCGCGACCCGACTACACGCACTTCATAGATCTACCCGAAAAGCCCGTGGGTTTCGCGAAGATGATCGACATGGCCCGTCAACTCTCCAGAGACATTCCGTTCGTTCGCGTCGACCTATTCGAGCACTTCGGGCAAGTCCTCTTCTCCGAGATGACCTTTCACCCAGTGTCAGGAATGATGCCCATCCAGCCGAGATCCGCCGAGTTTGAGCTTGGCCAATTCCTAGACCTGTCAGCCGTCGAGCAATATTGATGGATTTTGGCAGGCATGACTTGCGGCGAGTGGATCGAACGGCGATTCGGAACGGTGCGATGTGACCGAGAATCTAGCTGGCAAGACTAAATCTGCCGCAAAATGGTCATTGATAACAGAGGCTATTGCAAAGATCACCCTACCGGTCTCGCAACTAGTCCTGGCCAGGCTCCTCGCACCCGAAGTATTCGGCGTGCTCGCAATCGTAATAATGGTGGCGAGCTTCGCCGAAATGCTCGCCGATGCAGGGTTTCAAAAGTATCTGATCCAGCACGAATTCCCCGACAAACGCAGCCTGTATCGTGCAGCCAACGTAGCGTTCTGGTCGAGTATGGCGATCTCACTCGTCCTTCTATTACTAATAGTTCTTCTCCGTGACCAATTGGCAACGTTGGTCGGAAATCCCGGTCTAGGAGTCCCGATTGCAATCGCGTCATTGTCACTTCCGATGTCGGTCGTCGTCAGCACACAGAATGCATTGTTCCGTCGTGCGTTCGTCTACAGGGCACTGCTCCCAATCCGTGTCGGAGTTGGACTCATTCCCCTTGTCGTGTCCGTCCCGCTCGCCATCTACGGGATGGACTACTGGTCCCTAATCGTTGGGGTCCTCGCGGCCCACCTGGTGAATGCGGTTGCGATGACGTGGGTGTCACCATGGAATCCTCGCTTGTACTTCTCCTTTGGCATCCTGAGAAGGATGTTTGGTTTCAGCGCCTGGACGCTCCTAGAAGCCATTTCAATCTGGGCGACTATGTGGGCGGGCACTTTCGTCGTGGGTACCATTCTAAGTCCACATGAACTGGGGCTATACCGCCAGCCAATGCTGGTCGTCACCTCCGCCTTCGCGGTTATTACAAGCGCGACGACGCCAATCCTTTTTGCAGCCTTATCTCGCTTACAAAATGACCCGGACGCCTATCGAAAATTCTTCTTCCGTTTTCAATTTTTGGTTTCCTTAGTTGTATTCCCAGCTGGTGTTGGAGCATTCTTCTACCGTGACTTCTTTACTGATCTTCTCTTCGGTCCAGATTGGGCTGAGGCGAGTCTCATGTTCGGCGCTTGGGCACTATCCACAAGTTCCAGTATCGTCCTCTCCCACTACTGTAGTGAAATCTTCAGATCCCTTGGTAAACCGCGTATCTCGTTGCTTTCGCAATGTTTGTATATGATGATCATGATTCCAGCCATTTACTTTGCCGCACTCGACGGCTTCGCGACGCTGGTCATTGTGAACGCATTGGTCCGTCTAGTCGCTATCGCGATCAGCCAGTGGATGGTCTTCTTAATCGCTGGTTTTGGATTTATCCGGGTGCTGCGAAACCTTTACGCGCCCTTGATATGTGCAGGCGTCATGGGAGTTGCGGCGGCCTGGTTTGCCCACCTATCAGAGGGACACTGGGGCTTCTCGACGCTGGGGATCGTAGGCTGCTCCGTCCTGTACGTTCTGGTATGTCTCTGCTTCCCTGACACGCGTACAGTCATACTCGACGCCGGTGCAACCGTGCTTCGCAGAGGCAGGCAGGAGCGAAAATCTGGCACTCTGTAGCGACTAATTGCTCCGACCACTTCACGCCGATCTCCACCGGAAGGTGACACTCCAGCCCATGACCAGCAATAGGCACCTGAAGACCATCAAGCGACTTCTGCGTTTTGTGCCAGACCAGCCCTACATCCAGCTCTATTATTTTGCGAAGTTTCGAAAGTTTGCCAATCTCCGAAAGCCGTCAACATTTAATGAAAAGCTTCAATGGATGAAGATCAACTATCGCGTTCCAGAATATTTTGACTTAGTCGACAAGTATGAAGTTAAGCGACGTGTGGCAGACGTCATCGGCGAAGCACATATCATCCCGACCCTGGCGGTGTATGACACACAAGACGACATTGACTTTGATGCACTACCGGACGCGTTCGTGCTCAAGTGCACGCACGATTCTGAGGGCGTGGTCGTCGTGGAGGACAAGAGCCGCATCGACAGGCCCGAAATCAGAAAGGGGCTCAAGCGAGCGCTGTCACAGAATTTTTATCATATCGGACGGGAGCCCCATTACCGAGATCTCCAGCCGAGAATTATCGCTGAACCATTCCTTGTAGATGACTCCTCCGGGCAGCTTATTGACTATAAGTTTTTTTGTTTCGGTGGTCACGTTAAAGCGGTACTTTTGGCGTCAGAACGACGTACCGGTGACGTTCAATTTGACTATTTTGACGAAACTTTTTCCGCGATCGATCATATTCAGTCACCCTCGAATCTAGCGTCTCCACCCCCAAAGCCCCAGCGTTACGCTGACATGCTGCGGATGGCGCGTGACTTATCACGGGGCCACCCGCACGTCCGGGTCGACTTGTACGAAGTGAACGGAAAAGTCTACTTCGGTGAGCTAACCTTCTACCCTGTCAGCGGATTCGTTTCCTTTTCTACACCCGAGTGGGATCGCGTTTGGGGTGATTGGTTGACTCTCCCGTCACCAGTCAAACCAATCTAATGCGAGAAGTAGAAGTTTAACGGCGGTAAATTCAATTACTAGAGCGAGGAAGACCTCCAAAGCCTCGCTGGTTAACCTGAGGGCATGTGGGTTCTTTAACACACAGTGAATCTCTTCCGTTGGCATTTCGGCCTGAATCTGAAGTAAGAGCCACACGCCTCCGTGCCTGCCCCAACCCGGCGGGAAACTGGATTGTCGAGTGCACAGGCGGACACGCCGACTACACTGAAGTCAGAGTTCACCGGGTAGTCACAGTGCACGAATTCGGCTCTTCGCAGATTAGGGTGTACAACCCGTTGGCGTGGTGGTGCGCAGATAGACGTCGAGGCCTTCCGAAGATGGAAGTTCCCAAACTGCCCATCTGAAAGACCTCGACCTAGCCAAGCCTACTTTTTCCATCCCCGATATTGATAGTTTCTGCCTGGTCGACCAGCTCGGACTCACCACCACCGGCCAGCACCTCGAAGAACGCCGAGCCGTCCTGGTATGCCAGGTCCTCCACCACGACCCGTGGTGCTGGGACCGTGGCGCCGAGTGCGTCTCGATCGCCACCGTCGCGCGACGGCTCGCGCACGTGCCGCTGGGCTGGCGGCCCACCACCCTCTTGGTTCCGGTGCGCCGCTACCGGTGCGCTGACTGCGCCCGAGTCTGGCGCCAAGACACCAGCCGCGCCGCGGCACCACGAGCGAACCTCAGCCGCCACGCGGTGCTCTGAGCGCTGAAGTCATTGGTGATCGACCGCATGTCAATCACCCCGATCGCCGCCGGACTCGGTGCTGCCTGGCACAGGGTCAACGCCGCGGTCTTCGCTGCCGGAGCGAAGCTGTTGATCAATGACTCGGCCCGTTCCAACGGGCTCACCGTGCTCAGCGTTGATGAACACTGTTGGCGCCACACCGGTCCGGGCAGTCACTTCGTGACCGTGATCATCGACCTGACCCCGTGCCGCAACGGCACGGGACGGCGCGGCTGAGGGACATGGTTCCGGGCGTTTCCAAGCAGGTGTTCAAGATCTGGCTCGACGCCCAGTACAAGCAGTTCCGGAACGGGATCGAGGTGGTGGCCATGGACGGGTTTACTTAGTTCAAGACCGCCGCCGCCGAAAAGCTCCCGCGGGCAACTGCGGTGATGGACCCGTTCCATGCGGTCGCTCTGGCCGGTGATGCGCTGGATCGGTGCCGGCAGTGGGTCCAGCAGGACACTCTGGTGCACCGGGGCGTTCTGGTGAGCCGCTCTAAGGGACCCGTAGGACGCTTCGGACCGGCGTTGATCTACTCACCGAGAAGCAGCATCAGCGGCTGAAGAAAGCATTCACAGAGGATGAACATGTCGAGGTCGAAGCGACCTGGAGGATCTATCAAAAGATCGTCGCCGCCTACCGAAACCCCTCGAAGAATGAGTACAAGGAGCATCTGCAGGCGGTGATCGGCTCACTGCGGCCGGCGGTGCCGCATCGCTTGCATGAGCTGATCAGTCTGGGCCGAACCTTCAACCGCCGGGCTGCTGACATCATGGCCTACTTCAACAGGCCCGGCACCTCAAACGGCCCAACAGAAGCTTCAACGGCAAGCTCAAGCATCTGCGTGGCACCGCTCTGGGGTTCCGCAATCTCGCCCACTACATCACCAGATCACTGCTGGACACTGGAGGCTTCAGACCGTTCCTACACCCTCATCTGCGATGAGCCACGAATCCCTGGCTCACTTCGAGCCAACGAACAGAACTCTTTCACTGCCAGACGAGAACCCGACTTCTTGCAACGTTTGAATTTCAAAACAAGAATTTGATGCGGGGTTCCAAGCTGGCTGACTCGCATCAAATTCTCGGTCGAGAGCACCTCCCCTCTAGGTGTCACTACCTAGGCGCCTCGACCAGCGAGACAAATTCTCGACAGAACCGACCCCCGCATCGCTTAGCAACTTCCCCGCTCGCGGAGGGGGACGTTGCACATGAGGAGCAAAGCGCTCAGTCTTTTAGCGCGCTTCAACCCGTCGCGAGAGGAGGTTCGCCGCCCAAACTTTGGAAGGTACACGGCCCCTTTTCACCAGCATCCAGTCGCCGCGTCGACCGAGCCGCTTGAAATTCTGGTCCACGACCGCAAATTAGATGTGCGATACGGGGCCATATTCCACGTCCGCAACATGATCAAGGGAAACCGACCACCTAGCGTGCCAGGCTCCAATGCCGCGCGCAATACATACATGGGCTTCAGACAGCCCCAGGAGTCCGAAAATGAGGACGTTCTGTGGCACTCTCCAACTCATTGCGTCTCAGCCGACCTTGGTTGAACAGTCCGGAGTCGGTATGTCGGACCAGACGGTACATCGCGATTGGATTCGTGACAAGGTATCGCCCTAGAAGGCGCTTCGGATCCTGGGATGCTCTGAACAGCCATTCCAAACTCGCCGCCTGCATCCATTTGGGGGCTCTGGGAGAGTCACCAGTCAGGAAAGAGTACAATCCCCCGCACGTCTTGACCCATGTAACTCCACCCAGAAGTTCTTGGTTCATGACGCTCCAGTATTCTTGCCGCGGCTTTCCAAGACCGACCCAGAGAACATCCGCTCCACTGGCCCGGATATCGGCACACACTGTTACCGAATCCTCATCCTCGAAGTAACCGTGATGAGCACCGGCGATCCTAAGGCTGGGATACTGATGTCGTACCGCCGCTACTACGTCTGAGTTTTGTTTCTCACTACCACCGAGCATGTAGAAACTCAGTCCCGCGGCGGTGGCAGCTTCCGCAGCATCGTGAAAGAAATCAGTAGTGGAGACTCTTTCCGGTAGAACAGTCCTCGTCAAATGCGAGGCCAACACTACAGGCATCCCGTCCGCATGGATCCAGTCAGCTTTCATCATCGCTGCACGGAACCGGTCATTGTTCCATGTCAGAGCGAGACCCTGTCCATTTGATGAGAAAACCAACTTAGGAGGGACCCGACCTTCCGAGTCATGGTTCACCGCCGCGTCCCTAACCATCAGCTGAGCAAGTTGGCGGCGGGTGGTTTGTACTGTGGGCAAACCACCGAGTACAACCGTCTTCGGTGCGAGATCAGGAGCCATGGATATTCGCTTCCAGGCGACGAGAAGCATCTTTCGACGCCTTGTAACGGCTGTGCCAATCGACAAACTCGGAAATGCCGTCTTCTAACCGTGTTCCAGGACGGAAACCCGTGAGACTTTCGAGCAGGCGATAGTCTGCGAACGTCTCTGGAACGTCACCATTCGGACGAGCCTTGAATACCTTCTGCGCAGTAGTCCCCATCACCTGCTCAAGAACCTCTATGAACGTGCGAAGTTCAACCGGCCGTCCGCCGGAGATATTCACGCTGCGCCAAGGGGCGACTGGCGAAATGGAGTCACCGGAGGGGCTCAACGAATACTCACCTGCGCGCGGCACCGCAGAGGTTAATCTCGAGATTGCTTCGATCAGATCATCGACGTAAGTGAAGTCACGCTTCATGAGCCCGTCGCCGTACACCTCAATAGGCTGCCCTGAAGATATCAACTCAGTGAATTTGAAAAGTGCCATATCCGGACGGCCCCAAGGACCGTAGACCGTAAAGAATCGGAAACAAGTCACGGGAAGGTCGTATAAATGTGAGTACGAATGACTCATGTCCTCGGTAGCCTTTTTTGTGGCTCCGTAGAAAGACATGGGAAAGTCAGTGCGATCGACTTCGGCATAGGGTTGCACGGCATTTCCGCCGTAGACCGAGGAAGATGACGCTACGAGGGTGTGCTTGGGTCGTAGTTCCCTGACCAGCTCCAGTACGTTAAAAGTGCCGATGAGATTGGACGAAACATACTCGCGTGGCGCCTCAAGGGCGTAGCGAACTCCCGCTTGTGCAGCCAGATGCAAAACGATGTCAGGCTGAAAATTCGCGACCTCGCTTAAAAGATGCTCGTAGTCAACCAGATCTACCTTGGAAAACCAGAACTTGTCAAACAGTTCGAGCTCGGACTTGCGGGTCAGCTTGAGGTTTTTGTCGTAATAGTCACTAAGGTTATCGACCCCAAAGACTTCATGCCCGTCCTCTAGGAATCTCTTAGACGCGTGGAATCCGACGAAGCCTGCTGCGCCAGTGACTAGTACTCTCATTTTCGACTTCCATTTCTAAATAATAGGATGCGACAACTTGCAGTATAAACTAATAAGGAAAGATTTAATATGCCCCTGCGCCATGGAAAACTGCTCTTCCTGTCCGCCATAAAATTGCGAGGTCTCCAGTAAGCGACCAGTTCTCCACGTAGTAAAGATCGAGTCGCACAGCCTCATCCCATGGCAGGTCGGACCTGCCACTGACTTGCCACAATCCCGTAATGCCCGGCTTAACGAGAAACCTCCGATGAACATGGTGCTCGTACTGAGCGACTTCTCTTGCGAGAGACGGTCTGGGACCGACCAGCGACATACTGCCCATCAGAACATTGAATACTTGCGGAAGCTCATCGATGCTGAAACGCCGTATGAAGCGACCAACGTCCGTAATGCGGGGATCGTCTTTCATCTTGAACAGAATATTGTCCGGATCGAGTCGATCCGCAGTGTCCAGCTGGGCCAGGAGCTGCTCAGCGTTGTGGCGCATCGATCGGAATTTGAGCATTCGGAACTCTTCCCCATCGAGACCGATTCGATGCTGCTTAAAGAGGACCGGGCCCGGGGATGTGGCCTTAACCGTGATGGCAACTGCAGCCATCGGCAGTGCTAGCAAGACAATGATGAATAGAGATCCCACGATGTCGAAGGAGCGTTTCATCGCTGCCCGTAAGCCGGTGTAGCGCGGTGTCTCCACATGCATCAGGGGCAACCCCGCCACAGGGCGGCTATGGATGCGAGGGCCGCTAACGTCGGTGAGGCTTGGCGCCATGACAAGGGAGTACTCGCCCTTCTCAAGCTCCCAACTCAACTCTCGAACCCTCTGCGGGTCGAGGTGGTCCGCTCCCGTGATAATCGCGGTATCTGCTCCAATGGTGTCCATAGCCTCTCGGACGCCATCGAAATCACTGATGACCGGGACGTTGCCAATGGCGAGCACGCCACTATCTTTGGGGCTCTGTGCCAGAGCGGCCCCCACCACGTTGTAACCGGCCCAGGGTTGCTTCGCCAACTCATCCGCGATGTGGCGGATCGACGACCGTGAGCCGACCAGTACAACCTGATTTGAGTAGTCCCCGCGGGTGCGGTGCTTCTTCAACCACTGGCGCCAGGCCAGTCGAACGAGCAGCAACCCTACTATGCCTATTGCGAAGGTAAGGAGGAGGTATCCGCGAGCGACATCGAGCTTGAGAAGAAACATGATGGTGGCTACTGCGGCGAACAGACCGATTCCGCTGTCCGTGATCTTGCGATATTCGGTGTGGCCTACGCCCATCACTCGGGAGTCAACACTTCCCACCGAAACGAGAACCACCATCCAGAGAACGAGTATCGCGCCGGAAACTATGCCATAACTGACCTCGCCGCCGTACTCGTTTCCCGAGCTTGCGGGAAAACCGAAGTTTGCCGTGTCGTCGAAGCCAAGCCAGAAAAGGTGAATGGTGCCAATGACGAGCGCGAGGACAAGGAAGTCAGTAGTGAGCAGACGCGCTGCGTACCGCTTCTGCCACACTCGACGAGGCAAGTGGCCCTCGGTCACAGTCTGAATGCCGGTGTAGGTGACGTTTATGTCAGGAGCCTCTGTGGCGCTCATCAGTCGAAACTCCTTCTGAGGTTTCGGGGATCGATCGCCGCGCTCCATCGCCCATCGGAGCCGCTGAGCGCCACAACAGCGCTCACGCCGCGCTGAGACCACTCGGTGCTGTCAGGCGAAACACTCCATACCGATCCGTTACGGGAGACCACGGAGGCGTCACCACCCACTGAGTTGGATACAACTTTTTCTTCCTGAGTCCAGGAAACTCCGAAGTTGAACTTGCGCGCGCCTTGAGATTCACAGTCAGCTCCGGAGGCGATCGCAGACTGGTCGGTTGTGTAGTCAGAGCCTGACACCCAGAGTGGGCGTCCTAGATTCTCCTCCGAGGGATATGCCGCACGCCCAATCTCACCTACGTCCATGGAGAGATCGAGGGATCCATGTTCATCGCAGGCGCCCCCTTCAGAACGCGAGGCCACGGTGTCGCTTGCGACTGCCAGGAGGCGTGGTGCGTTCTGCATTGCGTCGGCGTTGGGGTCAGGTTCGGCATCTTCCGAGGCATCCGCAGCACGCCTGCGGCTGGGGGTTCTCGTCGTGCCGCTCACGTTCTGACTCGCTGGGCCAGGCTCACCGCGGCTCGCTGGGTGCGATCGAGCGCTTCGACGATCTGGCGCGCTGATTCCGCGTAGGTCTCCTCCGAGCGGCGGTATGGGTCCACCACGTCAGCTGGAGCCCCACCCTCTAGGGATAGGAACCCCCGGCGCGCTGATGCCCACTTCACGGCGCTTCGCAGTTTGTCTGCCGCGTCCAAAGAGGAGAACTCCGCCGTCGGCGGCAGGGGATTCTGCTCCGCGCTCTCCAGCAGCGCCGCGAACTCGGTGAGCATGAAGGTATTCCGTGACGCGCGCGGCAGCAGCCGTACCGCCGCGCTCCGATGCTTGGCCGCCATGGCCAGGACGAGATCTGCTGCTCTCACGTGTTCGGCCGTCAGCTGGCGCGCCGCGTGGTCCGCGGGGGCCCCACCATGGCGCGCGGAAAGCGCCGCGGCCTCTGCGGGCATACCGGACCCGACCATGGCTCCTGTTCCGGCGCTTTCCACCACAACCACTGATTCAAGCTCCGGGAAGCTCTCGGCAACCGTGGCGCGGATAAGCTGCTCGGCCTGGGCGGAGCGGCAGATGTTTCCGGTACAGACCACGAGGATGCGGAAGGGGTCCGACATCGCTCAGGCCTTTCCATCTTCTTCATAGGTATACGCGTAGCCGTAGAGGCCATAGCCGTAGGCGTCAGGGCCCTTGGTGGGAAGCATGGTGGGAACAACGCCGAAGAGTTTGGCTCCGACGCTCTCCAGGGAGCTGATGGATCTGGTGAACCGCTGGCGCGTTGTCTTTCCCGCAGCGACCACCATGATGGCGCCGGTTGCACGTGTGGCGAGCACTGCAGCATCTGTGACGGCAAGCGGCGGCGCATCGATCAGCACGACGTCGAACTGGTCCTCCACGAAACGCAGCAGCGCGTCCATGCTGGGCGAACCGAGAAGTTCACTGGGGTTCGGAGGGATGTCTCCGGCGGGAAGCACCGCAAGGTCATGGGGACCCCAGTACTGGACGACGTCTGCGAGGTCCACCTTGCCGATCAGCACGTTGGTCAGACCCACCGCGCCTTCGAGCCCGAAGTAATCGGCAACTCTGGGCCGGCGGAGATCGGCGTCGATCACCAGTACCCTTTGGCCCGCCTCCTGCATGGTGATGGCGAGGTTGGCGACTGTGGTGGACTTGCCCTCACCCTGGATGGACGAGGTGATGACGAAGCTGCGCCTGGATTCTCCCACCTCAAGGAACTGGAGGTTTGTGCGCAGGGTTCTGAAGGACTCCGCACGGGGGCTCTTCGGGTCGACCTGGACCACCAGAGGACGCTTCTGGGCCTCGGGGTCATAGGTGATGCCTCCCAGAACGGGAGTGTCAGTGATCGCTGAGATGTCATGCTCACCGCGGATCTTGGTGTCCAGAACTTCACGCAACACGGCGATGCCCACGCCAAGGGCCATCCCGACGAGGAATCCGAGAGCGAGGTTGAGCGGTATCCGAGGGGCGACGGGGGATTCTGGTGCCACGGCCTCTTGAAGCACTTCCACGGTGACCGGGCTGTCCTCACCGGATGAACCTGGCGTGATCTCCCCGACTACGCCGATCAGGTTCTCAGTCACAGAGTTCGCGATGTCGGCTGCCAGCCTGGGGTCTTCATCTGTCGCGGTGATCTGCATGAGCACCGTATTGGGGTCAGTGGACACCGCGACAGATCCTGCCAGTTCGGCCGGCGTCTGCTGGAGCCCCAGGTCATCGATCACCGGTTGGAGCACGCGCGGGGTCGTGGTCACCTGGACGAAGCTCTCGACGATCTGCTGGGTATAGGTGGTGCCCTGGCCCAGCTCCGCCACCGTAGACGCGGAATCCGTGGAGACATACACCCTGGTCCCGGCCTCGTACTGGGGGCTCTGGAGCATCGAGTACGTAGCCGCGGCACCGATGCCGGCGAGGGTCGCCAGCACGATGATCAGCCATCCGCGATGGAGGATCCTTAAATATTCACGCAATTCCACGTACTGCTGTCCCCCAAAGTCCCACTGATATGACCTACGTCAGCATAAGGGATTCTCAGCAAAAACTCAGACTCTGATTGAACGTATTCAGGATCTGAGACGTAGCACGCGTCTGTCACATTTGATCGTGGCCGGCGTTCTGCATCTGCCGGAGCTCCTTCTTCAGCTCCCCGATCTCATCGCGGAGCCGGGCTGCCACCTCAAAGTTCAGCTCCTCGGCGGCGTGATGCATCTGGGCGGTGAGCTGGGCAATCAGGTCGGTGAGGTCCTTGGCCGGGGTCTGCGCCGCGAGTGACTTGCCGGAGCGCTTCTTCCCGGTGCTGTCCTCCCCGTCCTCGCTGTCGAAGCTGGTGTAACCGCGGTGGCCCTTCCCGAACTGGAAGCCGGTGGCCAGGCCACCCATCCCCTGCAGCAGCTCGGCGGTGTCGGCATCTTCGCGGGCCAGCTGGTCCGTGATGTCGGCGATCTTCTTCTGCAGCGGGGTGGGGTCGATCCCATGTTCGGTGTTGTAGTCGATCTGGCGCTGCCGGCGGCGGTCGGTCTCATCGATCGCGCGGCGCATCGAATCGGTGATCCGGTCCGCGTACATGTGAACCTCGCCGGAGACGTTGCGGGCGGCACGGCCGATGGTCTGGATCAGCGAAGTCGTGGAACGCAGGAACCCTTCCTTGTCCGCATCCAGGATCGCGACCATCGAGACCTCGGGGAGGTCCAGGCCCTCACGGAGCAGGTTGATCCCGACCACCACGTCATGGACGCCGCGACGCAGATCACGCAGGATCTCGATCCGCTTGAGCGTATCCACGTCCGAGTGCAGGTACTCCACCTTGATGCCGTTCTCCAGCATGTACTCGGTGAGATCCTCGGCCATCCGCTTGGTCAGCGTGGTGACCAGCACCCGTTCGTTCTTCGCGGTCCGGGTGCGGATCTCCCCCAGCAGGTCATCGATCTGACCCTTGGTCTTCTTGATCACGATCTGCGGGTCCACCAGGCCGGTGGGACGGATGATCTGCTCCACCACACCATCGGCCTGGTCAAGCTCGTAGCGCCCGGGCGTGGCCGAGAGGTAGACCGTCTGTCCGATGCGCTCGAGGAACTCGTCCCACTTCAGCGGCCGGTTGTCCATGGCGGAGGGCAGCCGGAACCCGTGGTCCACCAGGGTGCGCTTGCGCGACATGTCACCTTCATACATGCCGCCGATCTGCGGGATGGTGGCATGGGACTCGTCGACGATCAGCAGGTAGTCGTCCGGGAAGTAGTCCAGCAGGCAGTGCGAGGCGGAACCGGGGCCGCGCCCGTCGATGTGCCGGGAGTAGTTCTCGATGCCGTTGCAGAAGCCCATCTGCTGCATCATCTCGAGGTCATAGGTGGTGCGCATCCGCAGTCGCTGGGCCTCCAGCAGCTTGTCCTGGGATTCCAGCTCGGCCAGGCGGTCGCGCAGCTCATCCTCGATCCGCGTGATGGCGCTGGCCATCCGTTCGTCACCGGCGACGTAGTGGCTGGCGGGGAAGATGTACATCTCTTCCTCCTCGCGCACCACGGTGCCGGTCAGCGGGTGCAGGGTGGAGATGGATTCGATCTCGTCGCCGAAGAACTCGATGCGCACCGCGAGCTCCTCATACATCGGGATGATCTCCACGGTGTCCCCGCGGACCCGGAAGGTGCCGCGGTGGAAGTCGGTGTCATTGCGGGCGTACTGCATGCCGACGAAGCGGCGCAGCAGCTCATCGCGCTCGATCTTCTCCCCCACCTCGACCGCGACCATCTGCTTGATGTATTCCTCGGGCGTGCCCAGGCCGTAGATGCAGGAGACGGTGGCGACCACCACCACGTCCCGCCGGGTCAGCAACGCGTTGGTGGCCGAGTGGCGCAGCCGCTCGACCTCCTCATTGACCGAGGAGTCCTTCTCGATGAAGGTGTCCGTCTGCGGCACATAGGCCTCGGGCTGGTAGTAGTCGTAGTAGGAGACGAAGTACTCCACCGCGTTGTTCGGGAGCAGCTCGCGGAACTCGTTCGCCAGCTGCGCGGCCAGGGTCTTGTTCTGCACCATGATCAGCGTGGGCCGCTGCACCTGCTCGACCAGCCAGGCCGCTGTGGCTGACTTGCCGGTCCCGGTGGCGCCCATCAGCACGACGTCCTTCTCGCCACCCTCGATCCGCTCCACCAGCTCGGCGATCGCCTTCGGCTGATCACCCGAGGGTTTGAAGGGGCTGATGACCTCAAAGGGAGCGACGGTGCGGCTGATCTTCTGAGCGAGACTCATAGATCAATGCTACTGCTGGGCGGTGACCCGCCCACGGAGTTTCTCGTACAGCTCATCGACCTGTGCGTGCAGCTCCTCCAGGGTCCCGGAGTTGTCCAGCACGATGTCGGCCACGGCGGTGCGTTCGGCCTCAGACGTCTGCGCGTCGATGCGCGCCTGGGCGTCTTCGGGGCTGGTGTTGCGGTCCCGGACGATCCGGTTCAGCCGCTGCTCCGGCGGCGCGGCGACCACCACGACCACGTCGAACCGGTCCGCCTGTCCGGTCTCCACCAGCAGCGGGATGTCTTCGACCACCACGGCACCCTCGGGAGCCTGGGCGCGCAGCGCATTGCGGGCCTCGCGGACTCGGGGGTGGACGATGGCGTTGAGCCGGGCGCGGGCGTCCTCATCGGCGAAGACGATCTGGCCCAGCGCCTCCCGGTCCAGGGTTCCAGAGTCGGTGAGCACGCCGGGCCCGAAGACTTCGACGACCTCGTGCAGCCCGTCGGTGCCGGGTTCGAGCACCTCCCGGGCCAGGAGGTCGGCGTCGATCACGATAGCGCCATGTTCAGCCAGCCGGTTCGAGACCGCTGACTTGCCCGAGGCGATCCCGCCGGTCAGGCCCACTGAGAGGATTCGATGCATCCCTTGAGTGTAAATGAGACTCACCGGCGCTGATCGTGCGTCAACCATGCTGAACCGAGTATCCGCCCATGAGTTCAGCCCCGATGCTGACCAGATGCTCGGTCACCGTCCTGACGGCGAGACGCTCGTAGCGGTCAGGCCTGCTCAGCGCGACGATGCTTCGGGAGGCGCTGACGCCGACCAGTGGCCGCAGCACTACCCCTGGTGCGGGCCGGGTGCTGAACCTCGGCAACAGGCCGATCCCCGCCCCGGCGCCGACCAGGGATTCCAGCAGGTGATTGTCGCGCAGCCGCAGCGTCCGGTGCACCGGACGCCCGATCAGCTGTTCGATGGCCACCGGGATCGCGTCGAAGGGGTAACCCTCGGGAACCCCGACCCAGTCATGATCGACCACGTCGTGCGGGGTCAGCTCGGTCTTGGTCGCGAGTGCGTGCTCGACGGGCAGCACGACGTCGATGGGTTCCCGGGTGAGCACCGTGTTGATCAGCCCTTCGGCCCCGCGCGGCACGCGTCCGCTGATGCTGTGACTGATCACGATGTCCGCGTCCAGAGCGCGGGCCGCGAAATCTGCCTCGGCGATGTCGAAGTCATCCAGGGTCAGCGTGATGGCGGTGTCGCGCAGCTGGCGCAGCAGCCGCGGCAGCAGCACCTGCCCGGCGCTGGGCAGGGTGCCGATGCTCACCGATCCCCGAGGCTCTCCCGTGGAGGCGTCGAGCCGGGCCTGCACACGGGCCAGGCTGGAGATCACCTCATCGGCGCCCTCGGCGAGCAGCTGCCCGGCCGGGGTCAGCCGCACCCCGCGCGAATCCGGCTCCACCAGCTTCACCGCGAGATCCCGCTCGGCGGTGCGCAGCTGCTGGGAGAGTGCTGAGGGGGTGCGGTGGGTGGCCTTGGCCACCGCGGCCAGGGTGCCGCGGGCGGCGATCTCGCGCAGCAGCTCGAGGTGGCGGGGTTCCAAATGGCGCGCGTGCTGCTGGCTGCGTTCCGAGCTAGAAGATGCCATGTAGGCAACCTACACGCTCAGTGCAGAAGCATTCAGTAGACCTGATCAGTCTTGTGCCGGAGGATGAACCCATGCCCCTGCGTCACACCCTGCTCGCCCTGCTCGTCGCTGTCTTCTGGGGTCTGAACTTCCTGGCCATTCGGATCTCGTTGGATCAGTTTCCGCCGCTGTTCCTGGCCGGGCTGCGCTTCCTGATCCTGGCGCTGCCAGCGCTGCTGTTCGTGCCCTGGCCCGGGGTGAAGATCCGCTACCTGCTCGGCTACGGGCTGGGCTTCGGCACGCTGCAGTTCTTCGGGCTCTACCTAGGGATGGCCGCCGGGTTCCCCACCGGGCTCGCCTCGCTGGTGCTGCAGGCCTCGGCGCCGTTCACCGTGCTGCTCGGCGCCCTGGTGCTCAAGGAGCACATCACCGCGCGGCGGGCGACCGGCGTCGGCGTCGCCGTGCTGGGACTGGGGCTGGTGGGGGTCTCCCGGGGCGTCCTGGACGGGTGGACTCCGTTCCTGCTGGTGCTCTTCGGCGCCTTCGGCTGGGCGCTGGGCAACCTGGCCTCGCGGAAGGCCCAGACCGACCGGCCGATGGCGCTGGTGCTGTGGATGGCTGTGGTCCCACCGATCCCGCTGCTCACGGTGGCTTTCCTGGTGGAGGGGCCTGAGGAGATCGGCGCCGCGCTGGCCACCTCGATCAGCGTCGCGGCGATCCCGGCCTGGTTGGGCCTTAGCTACACGATCCTGTTCGGCACGGTCGCGGGCGCGGGGATCTGGGTCTGGCTGATGCGTCGGCATCCGGCAGGCACCGTCGCCCCGTTCTCGATGTTGGTGCCGGTGGTCGGGATCCTGGCGGCCTGGGTCGCCCTGGGCGAGGTCCCGACCTGGCTGGAGCTCGGCGGCGGGGTGCTGGTGGTCGGCGGGGTCATCTACGCCTCGGTGCGCGGCACTCCCCCGGCGCAGCCCGCGCCACCGCCGGAACCTGGGCCGCTGGAGGATGTGCAAGAAGTGGAACTGGCGCCGGCGTCGAACGCAGAGCCCGAGCCCTCCGCTCAGGAGGAAGTCTCTCGACTCAGGTAATCGACCACCGTCTCGCCGAACTGCTCCTGGGCTTCGGGGGTGAGGTGGAGTCCGTCATTCGTCATTCCCTGGACGAAGCCGCCGTCGGGGCTGCGGAGGAACTCGAGGGCGTCGAAGTACTCCCAGCCCCGGTCCTCGGCGAGGGCCTTCAGCGTTCGGTTGAATTCGCGGCTGGTCGGCGTGGTCTCCCGGTCACGCGGCGGGATCGCGAGCACCACGACATGGTCGGCTGGTGCCTTGGCGACGATCGCATCCAGGCTCGGGGCGGTCTGCTCGAAGGGGACCCCCCGGGCGAGGTCGTTCGTTCCTGTCATCACGAGCAGGACGTCTGCACCCTCGACGTCATCGAGACCCTCTGCCTGCTGGACCGAGGTAGACCCCGCCACTGCCCAACCACCCGCGAAGCGATGACCGGCAGCAAGCACGGTGGACACCCAGGAGTCGTCACCGATCTCCCCCGCGGCGAAGTCGGGCGAGTCCATCTCGGTGTTCGAATCGCCGACGACGACGATGCTCTGTGGTTCGGCCATGTCACGTTCCGGCTGAGCAATGACCATCACCACTGCGCCCACGATGACGGCAGCGGCAATACCCACAGCGGCGATGAGCGCCCCGTCCTTCCAGGTCCGTGGGGTGTTCCGGGGCCTGCGCTTCTGGCTCATGGGCGCTACGTTAGCGCACCCGGTACTCGACTCACCCGCTGACAGGGATGCCCGGCTCTCCCATTGGAGAGCCGGGCATCTCGGTGTCGATCAGCGAACTGCCTCGGCAGGCGCAGATCAGTTCTTCGGGTAGGAGCCGTTCACCTGGGCCGGATCCACGATCGGGACATCCCCGGTGCGGACCCGGTACTGCTCCACGATCGGTGGCTGCTCCACGTGATCCACGTCCGGCGCGTTCTCCGGCTGGGTGCCCTCGTGGTAATCGGGGGCCACCACAGCTTCGGTGAGCGAGCGGTCGGGCTCCTCCATGCGGCGTTCGTACTCCTCCGGAGGCAGCGTCTTGAGCCAGCGGCGGGTGACCAGGAAGCCGACCTCGCCGGCGTCCTCCCGCATCGCCCGGGAGAGGTTGAACATCATGAAGTAGCCCAGGACGAAGAACGGCAGCCCGAGCACCAGGGCGACGTTCTGCAGCGCCTGGAGCCCGCCCTCGCCGGTGGCGGTGAGCAGGATCGCGGCGATGGTGCCGATGGAGATGGTCCAGAAGGCGCGCTGGTGCAGCGGTGAGCGTCCCTCGTAGCCGTTGCACATGTCATCGAGGACCAGTGAGCAGGAGTCCATCGAGGTGATGAAGAAGATGCCCACCAGCATGATCGCGATCGATGAGGTCAGCGTGGCCAGCGGGAACTCGGCGAGGAACGCGAAGAGCGCACCCTCTACGCCGTCGTCGAGCACGGTGTCGACCAGGCCGCCGTCACCGTTGAGCTCGATGTCGAAGGTGCCGGCGCCCCAGATGCCGAACCAGATGATGGTGAACAGCGTCGGCAGTCCCAGCACGCCGGCGACGAACTGGCGCACCGAGCGGCCGCGCGAGATGCGGGCGATGAAGATGCCCACGAACGGCGCCCAGGCCACGGTCCATGCCCAGTAGAAGATGGTCCAGCCGTCCTGCCAGCCGGTGTTGGCGAGGGTGTCGTTCCAGAACGCCAGCTCGGGAAGCATCCGGGCGTAGACGCCGGTCCATTCGATCATGCCGCGCAGCATGAAGACCGTGGGGCCGGTGATCAGCACGAAGAGCAGCAGCCCGATGGCGGTCCAGATGTTGAAGTTCGAGAGCCGCTTGATGCCCTTGTTCACGCCGAGCATCGCGGAGATCGTGGCAATGATGGTGACCACCGCGATGATTATGATGAAGTTCCAGGCCGCATCGCTCACGCCGAGCAGGCGGGCGAGTCCGGCGTGGATCTGCAGGGTGCCCAGGCCGATGGAGACCGCGACGCCGAAGATGGTGCCCACGATCGCGAGAATGTCGATGAACTTGCCGATGGGGCCGTGGATCTTGTCGCCGAGCATCGGCTGGAAGATCGATGACACCCGCGGGGGCAGGTTCCTCTTATAGATGAAGTAGGCGAAGGCCAGGCCGGGCAGAGCGAAGATCGTCCAGGTGTGCAGACCGAAGTGATAGAGCGTGAAGCCCATCGCCTCATTCGCGGCCTCCATGGAGCGTGGCTCTACGCCCATCTGGCCCTCACGGGGCGGGTTGGCGAAGTGGTTGGCAGGCTCGGCCACGGCCCAGAACATCAGGATGGTGCCGATGCCTGCGGCGAAGAGCATGCCGAACCAGGCGATGTTGGAGTGTTCGGGCTCCTCGCCGTCGGCGCCGAGTCTGATCCGGCCGAAGCGTCCGGAGGCGACGAAGATGAGGAAGATCAGGAAGATCGTGACACCGGAGATGTAGAACCATCCGAGGTTGTCGTAGATCCAGCCTGAGCCGGTGCCGAAGAACTCGCCCATGCCGGTGGGCATCAGGAGGGTCAGCACGACGAACGTGATCACGATCGCGGCTGATCCGAAGAAGAGGATCGGGCTGGTGCGCAGCCTGAAGATGTTATGGAGTCGGAGCAGCATCATTGGCCTTTCGTGGGTGTAGTCGCTGCCCGCGCCCGGCAGAGGCAGAACCCTCGGTTCCCTTGCGGGGCACGAGACTGGCGGTCTGACACCTGACAGGCGGGATGATCGTCCCTACGGTATGGAATTTGGGCCGCCGACGCACTTTCGTGAGTCGAATCCTGCGCCGATGGGGCCTGATCTGAGTCCAGCACACTCGAATAATTCCCGGAACGAGCCGCATGCAGTCCCGGCGTCTCATTCCAGTAACGATTCTTGGGGGAAGCTGGTGCTGAGCTGTTCGGGAGCCGTGACAGGGTGATCCTCTAAGCTGGCTCTATGCCTTTTCCCGCGGGTCAGACCCCCGATGTCCAGCCCTCTGAACTCACCCAGAACTTCGATTTCACCCCCATCAGTCCCCCGCCCGAGGCGGTGGACCTGTTGCTGCTCGACACCGCCGCGGCCTGGTGGGCCGACGGCCACCCGCGCGAGGGCGTGCTGATCCTCGATGACCGCTCCGGAGCGCTCACCCTGCCGATCCTGCATTCCCTGATAACCGATGCCGGCAAGCCCGGCGCGGTGTGCGCGAAGGTCGAAGACGCCGTGTCCGCCGTGCGGGTGCTGGCCGACGAGCTCGGCGCGGAGCGTGCGCTGCAGGGCAACGCCCGCCGCGCCGATCTCCCGGCGCCGGTCCCCCAAGAGCTGCCCAGCCTGACCGAGGAGGCGCCCGACGCGTTCACCGGGGTGCACACGGTGCTGATGCACCTGCCCCGGTCTCTGGAGACCCTCAACGACTGGGCCTGGCTGATCCGCGAGCACGCGGCGGCCGACGTCGTCGTGCTGGCCGTGGGCCGGGACAAGCACATGAACCACTCGATGAACCAGGTGCTTCAGAAGCACTTCACCGACGTCTCCGCCGGCCGTGGCCGCTCGAAGTCCCGGGTGCTCACCGCTCGCGGACCGCGCGACGGCGTGCCCACCTCTGCCCCGCGGAAGAACATCCACCAGGTCAGCATCCCCGGGAAGGGCTCCACCGAGCTGACCCTGTGCAGCCTGGGCGCCACCTATGGCGGTACCAAGCTCGATCCCGGAACCCGGCTGATGCTCGAGGCTGTGGAGGCCCACCCGGGGTTCCCCGGTGCCGAGTACGTCATCGACTTCGGCTCCGGCAACGGCACGGTGAGCGCCTTCCTGACGCTGCGGCATCCGCAGCTGAAGGTGATCGCCACCGATCATTCGGCCTCTGCGGTGCAGTCCACCCAGCTCACCGCTGAGGCCAACGGGGTCGCGGACCGGATCGAGACGGTCCGCGATGACGCGCTCTCCCGGTTCGAGGACGCCTCCGCCGAGGTGATCCTGCTCAACCCGCCGTTCCACCAGGGCAACGCGGTGGACCCCGGTGCCGCGAACCGGCTGATCCGGGCCGCGGCACGTGTGCTCGCACCGGGCGGACGGATCTACAGCGTCTGGAACTCCCACCTGAAGCACCGCACGGTGCTCACCAAGGAGGTCGGGCCCACCGAGCAGCTGGCCCGCGATGCGCGGTTCACCGTGACGGTGTCGACGAAGCGCTGACTTAGAAGGCGGCGCTGCTGGACGCGGCGCCGTCGTCCTCGCTGTTGTCGTCGCTGTTGTTCTGGAAGCAGGGCAGCAGACATAGAGAAGGCCGGTCCCACCCGAGGGTGGAACCGGCCTTCTCTATGTGTCACTCAGGCGGGATCAGTGATCCGCCCGTGTGGTTCAGCTGTTTCCGGTGAGCTTCTCGCGCAGCGCAGCCAGTGCCTCGTCGGATGCCAGCGTGCCGGCATCCTCGGAGGAGCTGTTCTGCGAGGAGGAGTAGTTCGACGGAGCGGGCTCCGACTTGCTGGAGCTGGAAGAGCTCGAGCTCGAGGAGCTGGAGCTGGAAGAACCGACAGTGGCCTGTGCGGCAGCTTCGGCGTCGGCCTCGACTGCTGCAACGACCTGCTTCTTGTGCGCTTCCCAACGCTCCTGGGCCTTGGCGTACTGGGCCTCCCAGACGGAACGCTGCTCGTCGTAGCCGTCCATCCACTCGTTGGTCTCCGGATCGAAGCCCTCGGGGTACTTGTAGTTGCCGGCGTCGTCGTACTCGGCATCCATGCCGTAGACGGCCGGATCGAACTCGGCACCTTCGGGATCGACACCCTCGTTGGCCTGCTTCAGCGAGAGGCTGATGCGGCGGCGCTCGAGATCGATGTCGATGACCTTGACGAAGAGCTCGTCACCCACGGAGACGACCTGCTCGGCCAGATCAACGTGGCGCACTGCCAGCTCGGAGATGTGCACGAGGCCCTCGATGCCGTCTTCGACGCGGACGAACGCACCGAAGGGAACCAGCTTGGTGACCTTGCCGGGGACGACCTGGCCCAGCGCGTGAGTGCGGGCGAAGGTCTGCCACGGATCTTCCTGGGTGGCCTTGAGCGACAGGGAGACGCGTTCGCGATCCATGTCCACCTCGAGGACCTCCACGGTGACTTCCTGGCCGACCTCGACAACCTCGTTCGGGTGATCGATGTGCTTCCAGGAGAGCTCCGAGACGTGAACCAGACCGTCGACGCCGCCGAGATCCACGAACGCACCGAAGTTGACGATCGAGGAGACGGTGCCGGTGCGGACCTGGCCGCGCTCGAGCTTGTTGAGGAAGGAGGAGCGGACCTCGGACTGGGTCTGCTCGAGCCATGCACGGCGGGACAGGACCACGTTGTTGCGGTTCTTGTCCAGCTCGATGATCTTAGCCTCGATCTCCTGGCCGATGTACGGCGCGAGATCGCGGACACGGCGCATCTCGACCAGCGATGCGGGCAGGAAGCCGCGCAGGCCGATGTCGAGGATGAGGCCGCCCTTGACGACCTCGATGACGGTGCCGGAGACGACGCCGTCCTCTTCCTTGATGCGCTCGATGTCGCCCCAGGCGCGCTCGTACTGTGCGCGCTTCTTGGAGAGGATCAGGCGGCCTTCTTTGTCCTCTTTGGTGAGGACCAGAGCCTCCACCAGATCGCCGACGGCGACGACCTCGTCCGGGTTCACATCATGCTTGATGGACAGCTCGCGGGACGGGATGACGCCTTCGGTCTTGTACCCGATGTCGAGGAGGACCTCGTCGCGGTCGACCTTGACGATGGTGCCCTCAACGAGGTCGCCGTCATTGAAGTACTTCATAGTCGCGTCTACAGCGGCGAGGAACTCTTCTGCGGTGCCAATGTCATTGATGGCGACCTGTGGGGCAGTGGTGGTGGGGGTCATGTAGTAGGGGCTCCGATATGGATTGTGGCTGGCGTGGTCAGTGCACGGGCGTGCCGTGCAAGATGGCACTCCGGCGCACAAAGCGATCAACAGATGAACAGGAGAGCTCGTCAGGTCCCGATTCCGGCGGCGACGCCGAAGAGCGGACTTTCGAGCATGATCTGCATCAGATGTCAGGTCGACTCTGTGCGCAGAACGCGCCGTGTCAGTTTATACCGGCAATCCAATCCGAATCAACCGCTGTCCCGAGCGCGATGACTTGCTCAGAAATGTGTCGCACAGAAGGGAAGGGTGGCCAGGTCCATGATCCGGGAGATCCGGTCCACGTCTTCGGCGGTGGTGCCTCCGAGCCTTCCGGCTGCGTGGAGGGTGCGGACCGAGACGTCACCCAGGTAGAGCGAGCCGAGGGTCTCGACGCTGAGCTGGAGCGTCGGGAGGTCTGAGGTCACCGGCGCTTCACCGTCACCTGCCCGAGTGAGCGTGGCGGCGCCGTCGTCGACGCTCACCGTGAAGCTGCCGCCGGTGATGCCTTGTCCGTCCTCGAGCTCGAGGCGGAACGCGCCGTCGGCGGTCCAGGCGCGGGCTTCGAGGGCTTTGACCACGTCAAGGATCCGGACCCAGAGCACGTCGCTGAGCTTCCGGACCTGGTAGCTGCGCGGGTTCACCAGCGCGGACTGCAGCGGATCGCTCAGTGCGGCGGTGCTCATCGTGGCGCGGCGGACGATGTCGAGTCCGGCGATGTAGTCCCAGAGCGCGAGGTGGCTCTGGTCGTCGGCGGCGATCAGGTCATAGATCCGGATGGTGCTGGGGTCGGTGTCCCAGCCCTCGTGCTTGAAGGTCACGTAGCCGCCGATGCTGCCGTCCTCGCGGACGTGGACGGCGGCGCGGAGCTTGCGATTCCAGGCGCTGTTGTCCTCGAGGTTCCAGCGCGCGGAGCTGACCAGCTGGTAGGTCTGCTGGCGGCCGATGGAGCCACGGGTGCGGTCGTGGAACGCCTCGAAGCTGGTGTCGATGACCTCGTCGAGCTTGACCGGGTCTGCGGAGATGACGCGGCCGGCGGGCGCGCTGCGCAGCGCGAAGCTCTGCCCGCTGCCCTCGCCGAGGTTCACCTGGATGCTGGCCTCGCGGGTGGCGCAGCCGAAGCCGAACCGGCCGTAGATGCCGCCCTCGGAGACGGTCAGCGCGGCCACGGCCATGCCGTCCTCGACCGCGCGGGAGAGCGCGGAGGTCATCAGGTGCTTGAGGATGCCGCGGCGGCGGAAGCTCGGATTGACGGTGACCATGGTGATCAGCCGTGCAGGCAGCGGGCCGGCCGGTCCCCCGGCGTTGAGCGTCTTGTCATAGTCGACGAACGTGCCGACCGGGTGGGACGGGTCGAAGCCGACCTCTTTGAGTGCGTTGCCCCAGGGCTCATCCGCGGCGGTGTCCTGGTCCACGTAGACGCCGGTCAGGAGCTGCTCGTCCTCGACCAGGATCCGCCCGATGCGGTTGATCTGCTCGTCGGTGAACCAGGGCTCGTAGAAGCCCTGCTCGGCGGTCTGAGCGAACGCGGCGGTCTGCGCGTCGGCGGTCTTGCCGTCCGAGTTCAGGGCCGCGCGGAAGGACTCGCTGCGGAGTCCTGGTGCGAGCGGAGCGATCTCGGGCTGCTGGGGTACGTGTTGGTCTGGCACGGTTAACCACATTATCGGTCCGCTGGTGCCGGGGCCAGGCGGTGGGGAACTCGGTTGTGCACAGAACCCGGTGGAACCCGGTGCGGGTCCAGGGTCTCCCTGCCGCAGCTGGCCGCCACCCGCGATCACCCGGTGATCTGGGTCGCTCCGCCGTTCCGGCCTAGATGCTCCCAACCCAGTCCCCCGAAGCACGGCCCCGACGTCGCCTCAGAGAACTTGATGTCGTTATGGCCGCTGTTCCACTCAAGCACTTGGACGGAACCGTCGCGAGCAACAGTCAGATCCCAACCGATCGCCGGGACCATCGGGATTCGCCGATGCAGCCGTTTTACTGCCTCGAGGCAGGCTGCATAGTTCGGCACCTCGTTGCCTGCGAACACGAAGCCGGAATCGGGATGCCGGTCGATCTCGAGCCAGTCCACCGAGTATCCGATCGAGCTGAACACGCCTGTAGCGGTATCGAGAAGAAGGCGAATATTCGACTCTGAAAATACGTGGTCATCCGTGTCTCGTCCGAATCGCATGTAGGCATCCCTGACAGTGACCTGCCCGTCAGGCTCGAGGACACTTGTCATCCGCAGCGTCCCGACCGAGCGGGACGCGACCTGAGCAAAGGCCTCATGCTGGTCGATGAAGGGCTGAATCACACCGTCGGGAAGGCCCGCAGCAATCTGCGTGAACCTGTCTCGATCAAGAATCTGCACGCCTCGGCCGCGATCACTCGCGTCAGCCTTGAAAGCCACTTTTTCAACCCCGGCAAAGACGAGGTCCGTGAACTCCTCCAACGACGAGACCGGTTCGAGTGACGCGTTGAGCAGCCGGCCCTTGACCACGTATCCGCGGTCGGGAATCTCTTTTTCCTGCCCAAAGACGCGCGCCGTCATCGACCGCATTTCAGAAAGGTCGCCATACCGACCTTCGATCGCAGGAAGAACCACCTGCATGTAGTAGTTGTCGGGGATCCACCCCTCTCGGAACTCACCGGCCATCGCGCTGTAGATGTAGAGCCACGGGGCATACCTTTTGGAACCCAGCACATCGGCGGCGTACTCATCGGCCTGTGCCCTGAGATGCCCTGGAAGCGGGCCCTTCGCGGCTTCGATCGACTTGAGCACCTTCGCAGCGCTCCGGCTGTTCAAACGGGAACGAACTCTCATCAGCAGGTCATTCTGAGTTCGCTCAATCGTGTCCAGGTTCACGGCAGCTCCTCTGAGTTCAGGTGATGCCAACCTATGTTCATTTGAGCCGAAATAACAGGGGGTCGCTGTATCGAATAGGGATTCATCAGGAGATATCCACCGGATCGGCCCAGTCCCACCCATGACCGGACACCACCACACCAGGCCTCTGCCAAGCGGTTTGTCAGGTCTTGGGGAGGATCGACGGTTCCGTCGAGTCGGGCACGGCCGGGCGGGAGTTTCTGATGCGGGGCCGCGCCGTGAGTCCGAGACCGCGCTGCTCGCCTTGGGCCGTGATGTGCAGCAGCGACTGCCCCTCGCCGTTCGCGAGCTTTCCCAGGCGCCGCAGTCCGGCCCACATGGTGGCCTGGTTGGCGGTGATGATGGGCTTTCCCAGTTCAACCTCCAGCTGTGCGATGAGGTCGTACGTAGGAAGATTTGTGCAGCTGACCACGACGGCCTCGGCGTCGGGCGTATCAGCCCGACGGATCAGCTCCGCAGTCTGCGCGTAGGGGACCTCCCAGATGCGCCTGTCGAGCCCGAGCTCAGCGCGACCGGTCACGGTGACGCCGTACTCAGCGAGGAATGTCTCCATCAGGAGCGACAAAGCCGGCACATAGGGCGTCGCCGTCGAGACACGCGTGATCCCGAGGGCGCCGAGAGCTTCCACGAGGGCGCCGGAGGTCGTCACTGCGTCACGTGAGCCGGCATCCGTCATAGCGCGAACGAGATCTTCCTGTCCCGCCCGACCACGCACGAAGCTCCCGGACGCGCAGGCGTAGACGACCACATCCGCGCGACCGGCTGTGACGCTGCGGACACCCTCGGTGACGACTGTCGTCTGCGCCACCTCCCGAGCGAACTCCACGGTGACAACGTCATCCAAGAACGGCGTCCGGGTCACCGACAAGTCGACGCCGGCGGGAAGCCAGCGCCACAGCTCTGCATCGAGCTCCATGTCGAACGGCATGACGACGCCAAGCGCCCCGCGGGGAGGCGGGCCCTGAGCTTCCGGTGTCATGTTTCTCCTATGCGCAATGACAACTCACCCGAACTGGGTCTGACGGGGACGTTGGTCTGTCCCGGGCTTGGTGGCGTCCTCAGCTGTGTGTCGGTTTCAGCTGCGCCCGCCAGGCCCGGGCGGCAGTGCGCGAAGCATCCCATCCATTGCGATCATGGCCCCGCCCATCACTGCCGGCAATCCGCCGCCCGGATGGACCGAGGCACCTACCCGCCACAGCCATGGCCGCCTCAGGCTATGGTGAGCTGGACGGTGCAGG
Source organism: Nesterenkonia sp. YGD6 (assembly GCF_022565895.1). Lineage (NCBI taxonomy): Bacteria > Bacillati > Actinomycetota > Actinomycetes > Micrococcales > Micrococcaceae > Nesterenkonia > Nesterenkonia sp. YGD6. Next base: position 364,184 of record NZ_JAJOYY010000004.1, read on the forward strand.
GGCCCGCTCATCAACAAAGGACGGATCGGTCCATACAGAGCACCTCCGGACGCGCCTGTGAGACTGAAATAGTTCGGATCCAGGATGGTGCTCTCCTCGATACACGTGTCGAAACTTCCTGGCAGCCCAGCCGTGGTCCACACGCGGCGAAGTTCTCGGTCGACAAAGGCACTGTTGAGGCCATAGCGCTGTCCATTTGAGGGCGCTGTCAGCAGCACTGCGAGTGTGTCGGCGGTATTGGGGCCTGAGTCCGTGGCTGGGTAGTGATTGAGAAACGCCATGGTCTGAGTCGGCTCGCGCTGGGCCTCCAGACTCGCGTAGAGCGCGGTGGGATCCTCGGGCAGAACCACGCTGTGCCGCGACATATCCGCCGGAAGGGGACGCTTGAGCGAGGCGTACACGGCGACCGCTGAGCAGGAGAGCTTCCGCGGTGGTCGAGGTGTGCGCCCACGCAGCAGTCCCTCGAGGCGGTCGGCGTCCATGCCGCTGACCACGGCGTCCGCCCGATATACGTTCTGGGCAGTCCTGACGCGTCCCCGCTCCAGGTCAAGGACGGCCTCATCGGTGCGAACATCGACCCCGGCAGCTCGCGCCAGCCGCTCGAGGGCCCGCACCAGTTCGTGGACGCCGCCCTGCGGCACCCACACCCCGTCTTGGGCCATCACCGCAGGCATGCTGGCATACAACGCCGGGGTGCGGGATGGGCCCACCCCCGCGTTGAGTGTGTGGATGGCGATCACTTCGCGCAGCCCGTCGGGCAGCCAGGTGAGGCTGTCGAGATAGCTGCGGGTAGTGAGCCGGTGCCCGTAGAGTCGCCCCAGAAGAGCCAGCGAGGGGCGTGCATCGCGTGCCAGCACCGCCGTGGTCAGAAGCCGGGTCACATCCGGCCCGATGGGTCCGTGCAGCGCAGCGAAACGCTCCCACGCCGGGTGCCACGGGTGTCCCGGCGGAACCGGCAGTGAACAGACCTGCCCGCGGAAGTAATACCGGCCTACTTCCGGAAGCCGCTCCAGATTCAGCCTTGCTGTCTCTTCGGCCGCTGAGGAAGGATCCTGACTGGAGTCATCCAGTCGGCGCAGCAGTTCCTGCCAGACGGCCGGGAATGTGAACAGCGAAGGGCCGGTGTCGATGGTTTGACCACCAACTTCGATACGGCGACTCTTGCCGCCCAGTGCCGAGCCAGCTTCCAGAAGCGTGACAGCGTGTCCTGCCCAGGCTGAGAGCACTGCGGCCGTCAGGCCCGCCACTCCGCCACCGACCACCACGACACGACTCATGGGTACCACCCCAGCAGCAGCGCCGCAGCCAGTTGAATGCCGGCCACAGCTCCGGCGACATAGGGAAAGGCGATGGAGTGGCGGTACAAACCATGGGCGGTGGTGCTGAGGGGGGAGCGGAACAGCATGTAGAGCAGCCAACCGCTGATCAGCGCGTTGACAAGCGCGACCGGAACATTGACCATTGCAAAGCCGATCGTAGCTGCCGTCCACCAGACTCCACTCCAGAGCACCACCCCGCGAACACCGAGGCGCACTGCCGTGGTGGTGATCCCGGCCGCCTCGTCTTCCTCGATGTCTTGGACTGCGTCGAAAGTGTGCTTGGCCGCGCTCCATGCCATGAGCGCCACAGCAGCGGCCCAGACCGGACCGGATCCTAGTGCGAGCGGAACAAAGACCATCGGCAGGGCATAGGCGGCGTTGCTGAGCGAATCCAGATACGGGCGGGCCTTGAACCGCAGCGGTGGTGCCGAATAGAAGACGAACACCAACAGGTAGAGCCCTATCCACAGCAGTGCATCACCGGGAAGCGCCCACACGAAGTAAGTCAGGAACGGAAGATTGGTCACAAGAACTGCGACCCATATCGGGAAGACCTCACCAGAGCGAATCCGGGCGCCTTCAAAAGACCCCTTACGCGGATTGAGCGCGTCGGTTTCTTGATCGAAGATGTCATTGACGCCGTAGATGAGCAGGTTGAATGGCAGCGTCAGCCACAAGATCAACGCCAATGCATCCCAATGCCACAAGTGACCGGCCAGCCACATTCCCAGGACGGCGGGACCAATGGTATTGATCCACAGCACCGGCCGTGAGATGTGGACCATTCGTTGGAAGACGGATTCAGTTCCAGAACGAGATTTGACGGTGGAGCCCCTTCTGCCGAGTAGAACAGTGGTGCCTGAACGAACTACATGCCTGTTTTCGCCGGTGGCCCGGCTCTGGGGTGGCCAGTCGCTGACGGCGGAGGGGCCCATGGTCAAGATGCTACGTCAGGTACCGACTGCGCCCTGGAGTGTTAACTCTGAACAGTGACCATCCTGATCAGCGCATGCCGTGTTTCGGGTCGGCGTCGGCTCGCGCGAAGCTCAGCGTCTCCCCTCGGGCACCGCCCATCCAGACGTCCTGGCACGCGGCGGCGAGCTCGTCGAGTCCTTCCTCGATCGTGGCGAAGACATTCGCCGGAACCCACCCGACGTCGCCGTTGACCAGCAGGTTGTTGCGTCCGTAGAAGACGGCGAGATCGATCAACAGCCGGTTCTCAGCGGTCCCCGCGGAGGCGTCGTATCCGTAGGCGGGATTGTTGAGCACGCCCTCGAAGGTGAAATAGCACAGGTCCCCCGGGATCGGCGTGATCGTCTGGTTCTCGGGGCCCGGCTCTTCGGCGGCGAAGGCGGGGACGAGGGCGTAGATCTCGTTGCGCGCGAACTTGCCGTGGAACACCTGTCCGGACTGGGGCAGGGCCTGCCATACGGCCTCGGCGGTGCGCGGGGCCTCAACGTCGAGCAGGCGCGCCCTGGCGGTGACGCCGCGCTTCTCCAAGGTGATGGTGAGGTATCGGGTCATCAGCAGTCTCCGTTCGATGGACTGCAGGCGCCACGGAACGGCGACCTATGGTTGTCTACAATCTACCTGTAGGTTTTTCGGGGAGACCAGTCACGCACCACGAGAGGGCCTCCACCACCATGCATACCCTCGCGATCCTCTACCCCGGATACAGCGCGGAGGACGAGTTCCCGGCTCTCGAACAACTCATCCCGGACACCTCGTTCCGGGTGATCCACACCTGGGAGGGCCGCACCGACCACGATGTCGACGCGCTGCTGGCTCTCGGATCTCGGAACAACCTGGTGCCGTCCGCCGAGAAGGCCCGCGAGCTCTCCCCCGACGCCGTGATGTGGGCGTGCACCTCGGGCAGTTTCGTCTATGGCCGGGATGGCTGCCGGGAGCAGGCCGGATGGATCGAGGAAGCCGCTGGCGTCCCGTCCTCCTCCACCTCCCTGGCCTTCGCCGAGGCGGTGCACCACCTGGGGCTGAGCAGGGTCGCGGTGGCCGCGACCTATCCCGAGGAAGTCGCCTCGCACTTTATGCGATTCCTGGGGCAGGAGGGAATCGCGGTGAGCGCGCTGTCCACCTACGACGTTCCCAGCGGCGAGGACGCGGGATTGTTGGAAGCCGAGTGGGTGCTCGAGGCCGCCCGCGCCGCCGACCTGACCGGCGCGCAGTGCCTGCTGATCCCGGACACTGCACTGCACACGATCGCCGTGCTGCCCCGGCTCGAGGAGGCCCTGGGCGTGCCCGTGCTCACGGCCAACCAGGTCACCGCCTGGCAGGGGCTCCGCCTGGCCGGCCACCCGGCTCGCGTCCAGGGGCTCGGGGCCCTGTTCAGCCGCTGAGCAGGTCGCCGGCCCCTGTGCGGATCCACACCGGTGGCGCAACGACTCCTGCCGACCCGGCGTCGCCAACGTGGTGACTCAGCACACCTAGTGTGCGGCCTCGTGCCAGGAGGAGCCCACGCCCACGTGCACATCCAGCGGGACGTCGAGCTCGGTGGCGGCACCCATGTGGGTGGTGACCAGCTTCTCCAGGGCCTCGCGCTCCCCCGAGGCCACCTCGAAGATGAGCTCATCGTGGACCTGCAGCAGCAGCCGGGACTCGAGGCCCTCGGAGCGCAGCGCGGAGTCCACGCCGATCATCGCCTGCTTGATGATGTCCGCCGCGGAGCCCTGGATCGGGGCATTCAGCGCGGCCCGTTCGGCCATCTGGCGCAGCTGCCGGTTCTCGCTGCTCAGGTCCGGAAGGTAGCGGCGCCGCCCGAAGAGCGTGGAGGTGAACCCGTCCTGCTTCGCCTGGGTGACCACTTCGCGCAGGTAGTCGCGGACCCCGCCGAAGCGTTCGAAGTATTCGTTCATCAGGTTCCGGGCCTCATCAACTCCGATGCCCAGCTGCTTGGACAGCCCGAAGCTCGAAAGCCCGTAGGCCAGCCCGTAGCTCATCGCCTTGACCTTGGAGCGCTGCTCCGGGGTGATCTCCGAGGCCTCGACCCCGAAGACTTTGGAGCCGACGAAGTTGTGCAGGTCCTCCCCTGCGCGGAACGCCTCGATCAGTGCCTGGTCCCCGGAGAGGTGCGCCATGATGCGCATCTCGATCTGCGAGTAGTCCGCAGTCAGCAGGGTCTCGTAGCCGGAGCCGACCACGAAGGCGTCGCGGATCTTCCGACCGGCGGCGGTGCGGACCGGAATGTTCTGCAGGTTCGGGTGCAGCGAAGAGAGCCGTCCGGTGGCGGCCACGGTCTGCGCATAGGTGGTGTGGATCCGCCCATCCCCGGTGACGGCCTCCATCAGCCCGGTGACGGTCTGGCGCAGCTTGGTGGAGTCCCGGTGGTTCATCAGGTGCACCAGGAAGTCGTTCTGGGTCTTGATCAGCAGCGCCTGCAGCGTCTCCACATCGGTGGAGTAGCCGGTCTTGTTCTTCTTCACCCCGGCGGTGGGCAGCTCGAGCTCCTCGAACAGCACGGTCTGCAGCTGCTTGGGCGAGCCGAGCTTCACCTCGTGCCCGACCACGGCGTAGGCCTCCTGCGCGGAGGCCTCGATGGCGGCGGCGAACTCGGCGTCCAGCGCGTCCAGCTTCTCCGGGCTCACCGCGATGCCGGTGAGCTCCATCTGCAGCAGGATCTCGGCCAGCGGGATCTCCATCTCACGAAGCAGCTTCTCGCCGTTGCGCTCGACCAGCTGCTCCCCCAGCGCCTGGGAGAGCTGGTGCAGCAGCATCCCGTGCAGCGCGGCGGTGTCCAGGTCCTCCGCCGTCACCCCGGGCAGCAGGTCCTGAGAGGAGAACAGGTCCGGGCCCTGCGGTCCGGACGCCTCGGCGTCGTCCTCGCTGTGGCCGCCGAGGTAGGAGGCCGGGTCGGTGGAGGCTCCCAGGTACTGGGTGACCAGCTCGGTGAAGGCGAAGTTCCGCCGGTCCGGCTGGATCAGGTAGCCGGAGATCAGGGTGTCCTCCACGGCGCCGCGCAGGCGCAGTCCGCGCCAGGCCAGCCGCTTGCCGGCGTCCTTGATGTCGTGGACCAGCTTCGGCGCTTCCGAGTCCTGCAGCCACTCGGCGAAGACTGCGTCGGCGGCCGCGTCGAGCGAGGTCAGCGAGAGCGCCAACGCGGGGATGCCGGTCGGCTCGGCGGCAGGCTCCCCGGCGTCGTCGTCGGTCTCTGCAGTCTCGGCAGCATCAGCAGCTCCAGCCACGTCCCCGGAAGCCGAGGGCACCAGCACGACGGCGAGTGCCTCAGCCACACGGGCGGCTTCGTCGCGCTTGGGCTTGGTGGTCAGCGATTCACCTGCGCGGTCCAGGCAGACCGCGATCGCCATCGGCGCTCCGGCGTGGGCCCTGAGGAACGCGGAGATCTCCTCGGCCTGTTCGGTCACCGTGACCGCGGGGAGCGCGTCGGTGGGGGTGGGCGCGACCACGGTCTCCGGGAAACGGGCGGCGAAGGTCTCGAAGAGCCGTTCGCGGATCTGGTTGAACTGCAGCGCGTCGAAGAGCGGCTCCAGCACCTCGCGGTCAGGGACCTTCAGCTCTGAGTCCTCCAGCGCCACGGGCAGCTCGAGGTCGCGGAGCAGCAGGTTCAGCTCCAGGTTGCGCTCCACATCGGCGAGTGCCTCCCGCAGGTTCTCCCCGGCCTTGCCGCCGATCAGGTGGGCGTTCTCGATGATCCCGCGGGTAGAGCCGTATTCGGTGATCCACTTCGCCGCCGTCTTGGGCCCGACCTTCGGCACGCCGGGCAGGTTGTCCGCGGACTCCCCCACCAGTGCGGCGAGGTCCGGGTACTTCAGCGGCGGGACCAGGTACTTCTCCTCCACCCCGGCGGGGTCGAGCATCGCGACCTTGGAGAGCCCCGAGGTGGGGTACATCAGGGTGGTGCGCTCAGTGACGAGCTGCAGGGTGTCGCGGTCGCCGGAGACGATGAGGGTCTCCCAGCCGGCGGTGTCGGCCTTCGTGGCGTAGGTGGCGACGATGTCATCGGCCTCGTAGCCCTCCAGGGTCACCGTGGCGACGTTCATCCCCTCGGCGACCTGCTTGATCAGGTCGATCTGGCCGCGGAACTCCTCGGGGGTCTTCGCGCGGCCGCCCTTGTATTCGGCGTAGGAGGTGTGCCGGAAGGTGGGCGTGTCCAGGTCGAAGGCGAGGATCACGTGGGTGGGCAGCTCCTCACGGATCAGCTTGAGCAGCATGTTCGTGAAGCCGTGCACCGCATTGGTGTATTGGCCGGAATCCGTCAGGAAGCTCTCGGTGGGCAGGGCGTAGAAGGCCCTGAACGCCATGGAGTGACCGTCGATGACCAGGAGTTTATTGGGACTAGTTGACACGAGCCCCAGCCTATCGCGACCCCCGCGCTCACCCCAGACCTCTCACGGGCCCCACGCCGCTCCGGTTCGTGGGGCGGATGTCCGTCGCTCCCCGCCGGCATCTAAACTGGAGCCCATGACTTCTCAGCCTGACGCTCTCGACCGCCTTTCCAGCAGCGCCGTCCCCGGTGCGCCCACCCCGTTCCCCGACGAGCAGGAGCGCGCCGCCCGGATGGAGGCCGCCGGGATCCCTGAGGAGTATCAGCAGTGGACCGGCCCGCACGGGGTCACTCCGCTGGGCGTGAAGATGGGGCTGCGCTACGTGGAGATGCACCCGGACAAGATGGTGGCCACCCTCCCGGTGGCGGGCAACGAGCAGAACATGGGCCTCTTCCACGGTGGCGCGCATATGGTGCTCGCCGAGACGCTCGGCTCGATCGCCGCGATCCTGCACGCGCGGGTCAACCTGGGTGTGGACAATGCCGTGGTGGGCACCGAGCTCGGCGCCACCCACCATCGCTCGGTCACCGAGGGCATGGTCACGGCCACCTGTACCCCGATCAACCTGGGCCGGCAGCTGACCAGCCACGAGATCGTGATGACCGACGACGCCGGCCGCCGCCTCTCGACCGCCCGGATGACGAACATGATCCTGCCCAACCGGAGCTGAACGGGAAATCATGCGCCCATAGCGGGTTGTAGTCATACGCAGCAGATTCGACTCGATCAGCGCGGAAAACCCTCAATTCAATTTGTGACACCGGCGATTTCAGAAAACACCCCTGACATGGACTAAAGTCACTATCAGGTACTTTCTGAACGAAAAGCTTGAGGGGTTCTGGAATGATCGACGAAAAGAAGCGACAGAGCGCGCTCGACGCCATGAAGATCCTCGACACGCCGCGCGACGAGCGTGTGGACCGGATCACGCGGATGGCTCAAGAGCTCTTCGACGTACCCATGGTGAGCGTGAATCTCCTCGACAATGATCGCCAGTGGAGCAAGTCCTCGGTCGGGCTCGGCAGCCGAGAAACCCCCCGCAAGTACGCATTCTGCGAATCAACCATCCAGCAGACCGGCACCCTGGTCATTGAAGACCTGAAGCAGGATGAGGCGTTCGCGGCGAGTCCCTATGTCGAAGGCGCCCCACACCTGCGCTTCTATGCCGGTCACCCGTTGCAGGCCCCGGGCGGCGAACAGGTGGGAGCGCTGTGCCTCATCGACACCAAGCCTCGTGAGCTCGATGAGCAGGAACGCGACCTTCTCGAAGATCTCGCGCGCTGGGTCCAGACCGAACTGGCGCAGCAGCAGGAGCTGGACCATGCCGTCGTGGTCCAGCGCGCACAGACTCCCCGCAATCTCCCCCAGCCCGCGGGATTCACCGTCACCGCCGGCTCCGCCCCGGCCGGGTGCGTCTCTGGGGACTTCCATGATGTGGTTCTCCGGGGGGATCAGCTGCGGGTCACCCTGGCCGACGTCATGGGCAAGGGCATCGGCGCAGGGATCATCGCCTCCGCCGTCCGCGCCTCGATGCGCACCGCTCCGGAGCGTTCCCTGCAGGCCACGGTCGCTGAGATCGATTCTCTCCTGGAGCGGGACATCGGTGATCTGCACATGTTCGTCACCATGTTCTGCGCCGACATCGACACCCGCACCGGCCAGATCAGCTACGTCGACGGCGGACACAGCCTGAGCTTCATCCATCGCGCCGACGGCAGCTGGGAGCACCTGGAATCCACCGGGCTGCCGCTGGCGATGGGCATGGGCGAGCCCCACGGACTGAACACCGTGCAGCTGCACCCCGGAGATGCCCTGCTCTCCTGCAGCGATGGACTCCTGGACCTTCTGGACCTCGAGGACCCCTACGGGCAGGTGGAGCAGGTCCTGCGCGAGCAGGGTCTCGAAGGTGCTGTCAAGGAGGCGCTGCGCCGTGCCGAGCAGGCAAAGGCCCCCGATGATGTCACGGTGGTCGTGGTCCGCAGAGACTCCTGACGTGTCGTCGGCAGGGGCCGGAGCACTACTGCACCCCTGTCGCCGCACCTCCGATCGGCGGGACTGTAGATTGTGGGCATATCTGCCTCTAGACGAGATCGGCCACCCGCACCGGAGCGCAGCCCAGCAGGTCCAACCCGAAAGAGAACCTTGATGTCTCCTCTCCGTCGGCACGACAACCACACCGCCCTGTCGGCAGCAGACCGTTGGCCCCGCGGCGCCGCACTGGCGGTGGCGACCGCACTGATGCTTGCGATCTCTGCATGTTCACCTGGGCAGGACGACGATCCGGGTGCCGGGGAAGGCAGCCCCACCGCGGTGGTCGAATCCGAGGCGGGCACACCGGAAGCGGATGAACCAGCTGAGCCAGCGGAGACCGACGCCACCAGCGGTGAGGAGGGTGAGGTTGAAGCTTCACCCACACCGGCCCCCGACGGAACCGACGGACCTGAAGACGCCGAAGACCAGAGCAACGAGGCCGCCACCGAGACCGCACCCCCCGCCGCGTTCGAGATCCCGGCCATCGATGCCAGCTCCGAGCTGCTGCACCTGGGCCTGAGGGACAACGGCACCCTGGAGGTCCCACCCGGTGACCCAGGTTCCCCAGCCAGCTGGTACACCGGATCCCCCGCCCCAGGCGACCAAGGCCCTTCAGTATTGCTGGGCCATGTCGATGACTCTCTCGGCGAGCCAGGGGTCTTCGCTGACCTGCCAGAACTCGTCGAAGGCGACGAGATCACCGTGGGACAAGAAGACGGCGGCACCGCGACCTTCGTGGTCACCAAGGCCGAGCAATACGGCAAGAACACCTTCCCCACCCTCGAGGTCTACGGCAACACCGAAGACCCCGAACTCCGACTGATCACCTGCGACGGGTACGACCAGGCCACCGGAGAGTACGAGGACAACTACGTGGTCTACGCCACCCTCGCCAGTTAGAGACCGAATGGCCGGTCCGACACAGCGGACCCCAGCACTTCCCGCGCGGAGAATAATCAGTCTTTCGATATCGATAAAGGTTTAGCTAGTTGAGGCGGATCGGTGAGCTGAGAAACTTTTTTTGGATTTTCACCATCCGATCCTGATGTCGCTCCGAACTCCGCGTACATGGCCTGGTCGACACCACGATCAGAGGCCGTGCGACCAAATCACTGTGACGAGGAGTCCCTCAAATGTTTAAATCCAAACTGTTCGCCGTCCCCACCCTCGCGCTCGGCGCAATCCTTCTGGGCGCAGGCCCAGCCATGGCCCACTCCGAGCACGGCGGAGCAACCGATGGCGCCGCCACATCGACCTCCAGCGAGTCCTGGTCATTCCAGGCCAACCTGGACCCGCTGAACAACAGCGGCACCGTCGGTGACGTGCTCATCGAGGGCCAGGGCAACCAGGCCACGGTCTACATGACCGTCGACGGCGCAGCCGAGACCTTCATGGACGGAC
>NZ_JAJOYY010000005.1:0-360113 GCF_022565895.1 Nesterenkonia sp. YGD6
CCGTGGTGAGGTCGGTGAGTCGGATCGGGTTGCTGCTCTGGTTCACCGCGCCCAGGACCCCGTGCCCGGCGGGCAGGTCTCCGATCTTCTCGGCCACGTGCTGCGCCATCCCGACGTGGATGAACCGCTCGAGGGAGCCATCAGCGGCGATGACGCCCAGTGCGGCGTACTCGGCGTCCGCGACGGTCCTGGCCTCCTCGGCGATGCGCCGCAGAACATGTTCCAGGTCCAGATCGCTGGCCACGACGTTGCTGGCGTCGAGCAGGGTCTGCAGTCTGCGCTGGGAGCTGAGGACCCGGATAGTGCGCGCGATGGAATCCCCCACCGCACCATTGGCTTCAAGCTTCGGAAGGTAGGTCACCCGAAGTTCATCGGAATCCATAACCCTCCTGGCAACGAAGCCTGACCATATGCCCGCCTCGGTGGGCCCGAGACCAACCGAGCGCGGTGATCGGGGCGTACTGCTCGGCGTCTTTCTCCGCGTCCAGGCAGTTCTTCCCGTCGCACGTGCGACGGGTGAATCTTGAGTGCAAGTTCCCGGGTCGCCGTGGGGAGGGTGCTCGGCGAGCCTTCGTATAGAACAATCAATCACCTTTTCGGCTGGAGACGTCAGCGCCTCATGGTTTTGTGGCACCACTTAGAGGACCCGGTGCCGCATGGTGGAGGGTCCATAGGGGTGATACGTCACCAACTGCGAGCGCGTTCAAGGTGATTCCGAAATTTCTTCCCGACAGTGTCCCGGAAGCAGTGCCGTGGCGCTGCGCTGACCGATGATCATGGCGCAGCGCTGATCGTGGGTGGATCAATCGGCAACGATCGGTGCCCCGCCTGTGGCGGTCACCCGGGCCACCGACGCGGTCGAGCTCGCGCATATGCACGCCAGGTCCGCGAAGGCCGATACCAGGAAGGCGTTCATCATCGCGGAGACCGCTCGCACCTTGCCGACCGCACTGCGCTCGATCGCATTCTCAGACTTCCAGTGCCGTCCGCAGCGATCTCAGCCCGTAGTACATGCGCGTCCGCAAGGTCGCGACCGGAACTCCTGTCTGTTCCGAAAGCTCTTGATATCCAACGCCGTGCAGTTGAACAGCAACGATGACCTCGCGGTGTTCGGACGTGAGCGTAGCCAGAGACGCATAGAGGTCCAACCGCTCCACGAGGAGGAGATCCTCTGTCCCCGGCTCGGTCGCCCCCTCGATCCCCTCCGGACCCGATCGCGCCGGGTGCCGAGCGCGAGCTCGCAACGCGTCCGCGACGAGGTCCCGTTCGATGGCGAACAACCAGGCTCTCACCGAGCCCCGTTCACTGCTGTACTGCCCTCTGTTCCGCCAGGCACGGATGAAGACCTCCTGAACACAGTCTTCCGCCTCGGCCCGGTCACCCAGCGCGTTGAGTGCGAACGCAAAAAGAGCAGACCCGTGGACAGCGAACGTTGCACAGACGTCGAAGGGCGCCTCACCTTCGTGACGCATCGAAAGCTCCCTCTGGTGCCTCAGGACTGCGGGATTCATTTCTCTGAGCGCTGCACCCCATGGCGTCACGGCCCGGACAGGTGCCGAAGCGGTGAAACTGCTGTGCGTTCGAACCCCGGATCGCTGGAGAAACAGGGAACCTTGGACCTGGCCACGACGAGAGTCTGCGCTTCCCGTCGGTGCGGGTGAGCCCCACGACGCCCACTGGCTTTCCTTCCCAGTCCGCCGTTGACCGTCTCCAGCCGGCCAGTGACCTCCGGTCGGGCCAGCTGTGCGCTCTGGTGCTGGCGACGGGAAGACTCGCACAGAAGCTGCTTTTCACGGTCAGTTGATCAGGCATCGGAACGGGCCTTCCCGTTGCCAGAGCCGGGCTCCGTGCAAGGAGGCTGACTAGCAACGAATAGCTAATACAAATTTGAACTAAATCTCTACCAGAGTATCCATAAACCATCCGGGGTCCATCGAATGTGATAAATCTCACAAACAAGCGGGAAGCTTCAGCCCCTCGCACTAAACCTTTCGCCGACCCTGACCAGCTCGTGATCAGTGATGATTCTCGTGCCGCCCATAAGACGAGGGTGGTAAATGTGTCTCTGCTTTATATGACCAGACCCACGGTTCAGCCAACCTGTCGGGCACTCATGCCCGGACATCTACTCTTCTTTCGAATTAAATTTTTATTTGGGACAAGCTTGAACGCAGGGCACCTTTCCGGAGTAACCATCATTAGCTATACCTTCTGCAGGACTTCTCCTTGCAGGAGTCGATGCGATGGACGAGGCAGGTACTGCCTCATCCTCGATTAAGCAGTGAGGTGTTGAATATGGCTCAGAGGATTGAAGTGGTGCTCGTCGATGATCTTGACGGCAGTGAAGCGAAAGAGACCGTGGCTTTTGGTCTGGATGCTCGGTATTACGAGATCGACCTCAGCGATGAGCACACGAAGGAGCTGCGTGAGACGCTGAAGCAGTACATCCGCAAGGGGCGGGTCATTGCCCCTCCGTCACCGCAGAATGAGGCTCGGCAGATTCGTGAGTGGGCGGTGAACAACGGTTATCAGGTCTCCACGCGGGGCCGATTGCACCGCGACATCGTTGAGGCCTATCGCAACGCCAAGAAGCGCTAGAGAGCGATGAATACTTCAGATGGGTGGAGCCTGGAAGCGCACGCTTCCAGGCTCCACCCATCTGTGAAGTACAAGCTGCTGCGCCTCTTCTACGGCTTCCCGAGCACTCGGGCATCCCACTGTGCGGGCGAGATGGAATCACAGGCCCTGGAATCCTTCCATCACCCGTGTCGTCTGCATAGACGCTGAAGGCGGCCACGGATGCAGCCAGAGTCGTAGAGAAGCAGCTCGCTGGACTGACCTGAATATCCGGGATCTCCGGAATGCGCGACTGGATGCAGGTTCGCACCTGACCCCAGACACAAGAAAACCCCTGGAGATCCAGGGGTTTTCTCACCCGATACCGGGTAAAGGTGGCTCCGACCGGCGTCGATCCGGTGACCTTTCGATTTTCAGTCGAACGCTCTACCAACTGAGCTACAGAGCCATAAATCGCCAACTGCGACGACGACTCGCTCTCCGCCCAGATTCTCTGTACAGAGAGTGAAGCGACCCTGACGGGACTTGAACCCGCGACCTCCGCCGTGACAGGGCGGCGCGCTAACCAACTGCGCTACAGGGCCTTACTTTGTGCCGCTCGGCACGAAGTGAAACCTTACCAGTCCCACCCCTTCGATCCAAATCACACTTCCGTGAGATACAAGACCATGATCCGCGACTTGCCATCGCAGTCCCCGTTTCACCGGAGTACCCCCAACGGGATTCGAACCCGTGCCGCCGCCGTGAAAGGGCGGTGTCCTAGGCCGCTAGACGATGGGGGCCCGATCCCTAGTGGGAACCTGTAAAAGTTTAGGTCCAGCACCCCCGGAGAGCAAATCCGCCGGCGAAGACCCCCTCTGGGTGCGGGTCTCTCTAGGATGAAGCCATGGTCTTTCCCATGAGCGACGAGGAATTTGACGCCGCCTCCACCGAAGCCCTGAACAGCATTCCCGCAGAACTGGCCGACCAGCTCGAGAATGTGGCGGTCTTCGTCGAGGACCGATACGAACCACAGTCATGGGAGGATCCCTCGACGGTGCTGCTGGGGCTCTACGAGGGGACCCCACTCACTGAGCGCGGCGGGGAAGGCTGGTCCATGCCGGATCACATCACGCTGTATAAGGAGCCGATCCTGCAGATGTGCCACAGCCGCGAGGAAGTGCTCGATCAGATCACGATCACGGTGATCCACGAGGTGGCCCACTTCTTCGGGATCGACGATGACACTCTGCATCGTCTCGGCTGGGGCTGAATACAGCGGCGCCGAGGATATCGGCCGCCACCTATAACGCTATTAGCACAGTGTTATTGCAATGTCGGGGAGGCTCAACCTTCAACCTACTTGAAGGTTGCAACTAAGGCTTTGTGCCGCTAGATCCCCGGAATGACAGGGAAGTAGCCCTCCATAGCTTGATCACAGGAACGACACGACCTGTTGCCAAGATGACAAATCCACAACTATCGTTACCGGCGTAGCGCCAAAAGGCTCGAATCGCGTTTCCCATCGTTACGCTTCGGCCTCTGGATCACACGGCTATCACCGCACGGCGATCACCTTTTTGATTGAGGGTTTTTAAACTGTCTTTCCCTGGGTCCGCCTGGTCACGTGAGTCCAAGAGCTGAGGCAACCGCGATTCGAACCTTGCCCTGTGAGACGGGCTGCGGCGCTTCCCCAGTGAGGACTAAGTGAGGATCTACCGTGAAATACCGTCGCAATCTTGCGGTGGCCGCAATTACTGCCGCCGTCGTGACGACAGCGTTGGTCGGGACAACTCTCCCCGATCTGGTGGCCGATCGCGCCGCCAATGCCGTCGAACAGAATGATAAGAACTCCGCCGACTCAGTCACTTTGACTGAACTCCCCGCGGTTCCATCCGCCAAAGAGATCTCCACCGCCCGGGACTCGTCCCAGGCCACCGAACAGATGATCGACGAGATCTCTGACCGGATCTCCCAGGCCAGCCAACGTGCGCTGGAGCTGGAATCTGCAATGCAGGAAGAACACCAGGCCGCCGTACAGGCACAGGTCGACGCCGATGAGGCTGCCGCTGCAGCCGATGAAGCGCGCACGGCCGCTGAGGAGACTCAGGCGGCTGCCGTGGAGGCGTACCAGGAACCTGAGACTTCCGTCGCAGAGGTCCTGCTCACCGAAGAGGACAGCCTGGCCGACGCCGCGACTGACACACGGCTTCAGGAGCAGGCTGAACAAGACGCCATCGCCGCAGAGCAGGAGGCCGCCGAGGCCGAGAGCCTTGCCGAACAGGCTCGCCAGAACTCCACCAGCGCCGCTGAGGCCAGCGCGAACGCCGAGCGCGCCACCGAGACCACCCGCACCGACGTCGAACAGGTCGGTGAGCGGCTCCAGGAGCTCCTCGAGAACCTGATGGAGCTTGAGGGCTGGGAAGGTGACCTGCAGAGCTTCTTCGAGCAGATCCTCGGCAACAGTGAGTTCGTCGACGAGAACGGCGAAGTCGATCACGAGCAGCTGAGCTACCGGATCACCGCGCTTCGCGCAGACGCCGAGCAGGCTCGCATCACCGATGAAGCCGCTGAGGAGGCCGCCGAGGCTGAGGCAGCAGCCGCCGCCGAAGCTGAAGAGGCGGCAGCAGCAGAGGCCGAAGCCGAGGCCGCCGCCGCGGAAGAAGCTGAGGCAGCAGCTGAGGCCGCAGCTGAAGAGTCGGAGGCCGCCGAAACGGCAGCAGCCGCGCAGGCAGCGGCCGAAGCAGCAGCAGCCGAAGAGGCAGCCGCTGAAGAAGCAGCAGCCGAAGAGGCCGCCGCTGAAGAAGCAGCCGAAGAGGCAGCAGCAGCTGAAGAAGCCGCCGCCGCGCAGGCAGCCGCCGAAGCAGCAGCAGCCGAAGAAGCCGCCGCCGCGCAGGCAGCGGCCGAAGCAGCAGCAGCCGAAGAGGCCGCCGCTGAAGAGACTTCCTCGGAAGGTGCGGCCGGGGAAGCCGCACCTTCCGAGGAGCCACGGCCTGCGCCGGCCACTGCGCCTGCACCGGAGCCCACGATCGCGTCGTTCAGCAGTCTCAGCACGAGCATGCAGACGCTGATGCGCGAGGGCGCTGAGCTTGAGGCCTCCTTCAGCGGAGGCGCTCAGGACTACTACCGGGCAGTGTTGAGCAACGGAGCACTGACCAACGCGGACGGAAATGCCTCGTGGAACAAGATGCGCTGGCACGTGGACTACCTCGCAGCCCAGGTCGAACCAGAACCTGAGCCCGAGCCGGCACCAGAGCCGGAGCCCACCCGGGCCCCTGCGCCCGTCCCGGAACGCACGCAGGCCCCCGCGCCTGCCCCGGAGCGCACGCAGGCCCCCGCGCCTGCCCCGGCACAGAACCCGGCACAGAGCCAGGCGCAGTCCTCGAACGTGGTCCCGGCCAGCAGCAACTCCAACGGTGTTGAGATTGCGATCAACTGGGCCGTCGCGCAGGCCAACCGCGGCGACGTCAGCTACGTGCTGGGCGCCAACGGTCCGAATGCCTTTGACTGCTCCTCCCTGGTGCAGCAGGCCTTCGGACAGGCCGGAGTCAGCATGAGCCGCACCACGTTCAGCCAGGTCAACGAGGGACGGGCAGTCTCCGTGGGTGACATGCGCCGCGGGGACCTGGTGTTCTTCGGCAGCGCCTCTGCACCGGGCCACGTGGGCATCTACCTCGGCAACGGCCAGATGGTCGATGCCTCGAACCCCGCTCGTGGACTCCAGGTCCGCTCGGTCTACCAGACACCCTCAGTCGTGCGCCGCATGATCTGAACCACCACACGCACAACTGAATGACCTCTCACTGGTTCTCCCGCTCGCGGTAGGGCGGCGAGACGGATCGAAGATGAAGATGATGAGGGCCCCCGGCGTCGGACACCGGGGGCCCTCATTTCTCTGTGTCTGGGTCAAGCGGGGAGCGTCAGTCTCCGAGCATCGGTCCGAACTCAGGGCGGTCCTCCAGCCGCGTGTCCTCGTTGTCCGGGACCACCATCAACGGGCCCTCCGCGTGGTGCAGCACGCCCTGGGAGGTAGATCCCAGCAGCATCCCCGCGAAACCACCACGGCCGCGTGTGCCGATGACGGTGAGCTGCGCGCCACGAGTCTCCTGGACCAGGACATCCACGGCGGTGCCGTCGATCACCTCGGCTTCGATCTGCAGTTCCGGGTAGTGGCTGTGCAGCCAGAGTCGACCCGCTTCGAGCTTCTCGCGCAGCTCCTGCAGCGCCGCGTCGTTGTCGATGCTGGTCGGGATCCAGACCAGCGTCGCGCCCACCGGCGGCAGCGCGCACACGATGCGCAGGCTGGTCCCCCGTTCGCTGGCCTCACGGGCGGCCACCAGCGCGGCGACGCGACCGAAGTCCGATCCGTCCACGCCTGCCGCCACCGGACGCGAGTCCTTGGGTCGGATCGGGTGCGCACCCTCGGCGATCACCGAGGCGGGCGCGGCGCTGCCCGGCGGAGTCGCATGAGTCGTCGTCGCACCCTGGGCCGGCCCACCCACGAGCGGGATGGCTCCGGTGGCGGTGGTCACGGCATTGGACTCCTTGGACGAGAACTTCAGCGGCACCAGGACGGTCGGACACTTGGCGTGGGCCGGAAGCGCAGATGAGACAGACCCGAGCAGCCGCCCGAGGAACCCGCCCCGGCCGCGGCTGCCGACCACCAGGACCACGGCGTCGTGGGAGTAGTCCAGCAGCACTCCGGCCGGGTCCCCCGACTCGACCTCGTAGCGGACCTCCCCGGGGTAGTCACGCAGGAATTCCGCGGCCTGCTCGATGACCTTCTCTGAGCCTTGACGCAGCGCCGAGTCATCCATCAGCGCGTAGCCGCCGTCCATCGAGGAGGCGGCGAAGGCCGGGATCGAATACGCGGTGACCACGGTCAGCAGCAGCTGGCGGCGATGAGCCTCGGCCGCGGCCCAGTGCGCGGCGCGCAGCGACTGCTCCGAGCCGTCCACACCGACGACGACGCCGCAGACCCTGCCCCGCGCCGAACGGGCCGGGCGCGGTGTCTCTTCTGCCGCGGGCGGGTGGGACGCGCGACCGCTGCGCAGGGAGGCGCTGTCTGGGGGTTCACGGTGCGGTGCGGGGTTCATGATGAGCTCCTGGAGGCCGTGGCGGTCAGCTTGGGCCCATGATATCGCTCCATGTCGACTGAGACATCCGCGGGTGGCCGCGTCATCCGAACGCCGCTGATCCGAGGGTTCGCCGGGCTCGGCGCAGGGGCTCGGCGCGCTCAGCTGGCAGAGGCGACCGTCTGCAACAGTCGTGCGGGGTAGTTCGTGGTGATCTCCTGAACCCCGAGATCGATGAGCAGCGCCGCGTCCTGCGGGGCATCGACCGTCCATACGCGAAGCCGAGAGCCCCGTGCCACCCAGGCCTTGACCTCGGCCCGATGGTCTTTGACGTAGGCGAGTCCGGGACCAGCGATTCCGGCCCGTCCGTTCCAGACCAGCGTCTCGGAGTCGCGAAGGGTTCCGCGCATCACGGCGGCCACCACGGGCCGGACCGCCGTCGCCAGCGGCATCTTCTCCAGCCGTTTCTGCACCTGCGCCTCGGTGACCGAGCTGAGCAGGGCGCAGAGCTTGTCCGGGGCCACCATGTCCGCCAGGTAGAGCAGGGATCCGGGGTAGAAGCTCATGAAGGACACGGTCACTGCATGTTGGCCGAACTCACCGGCGGGAATCGCCGACGTCTCTGGGTCCCATCCGAAGCGCAGCAAGGTGCGCAGCACCTTGGTCTCCAGCCGATCCCCATATGGCGAGGGGTGCTTCAGCTCCACGGCGAGGTCGAGATCGCGACCGGCGTCGATCATCAGCTCCAGGACGTCGGCGAGGGTCATCAGCTGCTGATGCTGGGTGCCGTAGTCGCCGGGAAGCTTCGGCGTCTTCCAACTGGTGACGTCGAGGCTGCGCATGTGGGCCAGACTGAGCTCCGCCACCGAGCCGGTGCCGTTGCTGGTGCGGTCAACCGTGGCGTCGTGGAAGCAGACCGGCTCACCGTCAGCGGTCAGGTGCAGGTCGATCTCCAGGCCGTCTGCACCCTCCTGGATCGCCCGGCGGTAGGCCGCACGGGTGTGCTCGGGAAACAGTCCTGAAGCCCCCCGGTGCGCGAAGACCCTTGCCCGCCGACCGCGGGAGTCCGTTGGTGCACCGAGATCCAGCGGATCCTCCGGAGAATGATCGTGCAGCAGCGCGGTGTCCAGGCTGACCGGTGGAGCCGGCCGAAGCGCGCCGCCGGACTCCTGGTTCTGGGCGAGTTCCAATGTCACAGTTCCAGACTGGGCCTAGAGGGACAACGGGGCGCGTCGATCGGGTGGCACATTCGGGAAAGCTTCAGTGAACATGGAGTGAATGACCTCGCGGTGTGGGGTTGGGTGTTCAGCGCCGGGGCGCGTCTGCCATGGGGCGGGTGGTTTCGAGCGCGTCGGCGGAGGATCTGTCGCCGCGGCGCTTCTGGGATCCACGCGCAGCGAGGATCTCGCGCTTGCGTCCGCGGCGCTCCCTGCGCTCGGCGCGCAGCCGCTCGCGCTCCAGCGCTCGCTTCATGTCCGCCACCAGGGCCGCAGGCGTCTGCTCGGGCAGCTCACCGAAGGTCTTGTGGGCAGACTTCACGATCTGACTGGCCAGTCGATGGTTCGCGGCGCCTCCGACGACCATCCCGATGCCGAAGGGAATAGCGCGGCCGATCATCGTCGTGCCCGAGCGGATGAAGAATCGGCGCATGAACTGCCGCTTGATCTGGTTGACCACCAGTCCGGACACCCCGGAGGAGTTGGCGGAGCTGTTCATCGGGACCAGGGAGGAGAACGGGCCGGCACCCTTGCCGCCCGCCTGTTGGGAGAGCTCCCCCAAAAGCTGGCGGCCCTGATCGCCGAGCATCACACCCATCACCAGCAGCTTCGCCCGTTCGGGGTCTGCGGTGCTGATTCCTGAGAGTTCAGCGATCGACTGCGCGTAGAGCGCGCAGGCCTCGAGGAAGCTTCCCGTGGCCGCCGCGGAGAGTCCGAGTGAGGTCACGGTGCCCACTGCAGGCACTGCCGCGGTAGCGCCGATCAGGGCGCCTCCGCCGGTCATTCCGCGGGTGAAGTCCTTGTCCAGCTGGGCGGCCAGCTGGTGATTGGAGAAGCTGGGGTGCGCCTTGCGCAGCCTGCGCAGATTGGCCAGCACCAGCGGCCGCTGCACGGTGACCGCCCGGGTCAGCCAGGTCTCCGCACGCGGGGTCAGCTTGCCGGAATCGTCAAAGGCGTGACCCTTGACCATGGATACCGTCTGCTGGGCGAAGAAGCCGGAAGCTGCAGCACCCATGAGTTTCCCGTTCCCCGAAGACTTCTTCATGGCCTCAGTCTAGGGTGTGACCCCGACCAGATGGGAAGCCATTCAGCTCCCGGCGATGTCCAGCCAGACGAGTCGCCCGACCGGCGAGTCAGGGTCGGCAGGGTCCACCAGGTTGAAGCCGAACTCGCCCTCCGCGGGCCAGAAGACGCCGGAGCTGTCGACGTCGAGGGCGGCAGCGGGGAGCACGTACGAGGATCGCACGGCATCGCCGCCGGTCAGTCCGTGGGTCGCCTGAGGATCTGCGGCAGCGTCGCGGCGCTGCGGCAGCGGCTCGTCGGTGATCGCCTCGGGGCCCGGGTCCTGGATGGTGCCGTCGTCCAACAGCGAGGCGAGCTCTGGGACCTGGCGGTTGGGCCAGGTCTGAAGCTCCTGCGCGTCGGCAAGGCTGCCCGCGACCACGAATGGCGTGCCGGACTCGAGGCCACCATAGGCGCCCTCGTCGTCATAGAGGTACCAGGATGCTCCGGAGACGAACTCCGCGACCATCCGGCGCTGGTCCTCACTGCGGGCGACGTCGGGCGTCGTGGGCCCGGGAGGGCCGTTGAGATCGGTGGCCACGACGTGCACGTGATCCGCCTCGCCTGGAACCTCGACCGGAATGTCCCACAGGCTGGTGCTGGGCAGAGGCAGCACCGACTTCTCAAGATCGGAGAACTCGTCCGCGGGCATGGAATTCTCCGGCATGTCCTGCCAGAGGAACTCCTGGAAGGTGCGGACCTCATCCTCAGCGATGGGGTAGGTGGAGAAGACCGCCATGCCGCGCTCCCCCGCGTACCGGCCGTAGCCCAGCGCGTCGGCGGGGCCACCGATCCGTCCGTCTCCGTCCAGGTCCGCGCCCGAGTCGATGCCCGAGTTGGTCGGCGCCGTATATACATGGGAGTACTTGATGCCGGTCTGGCCGTTCTGGCCGCGGGAGAGGTACTCGTCATTGACCGTCGTGGCGATCTGCTGGTGCTCGTCGTAGCTGAGCCCGGTCAGCACCAACACGTCGGGGGCATTGACCTGCACGGTCTCGGCCAGGACCCGGGCCTGCGGATGCATCCCGCCGTGGAGCTCTTCAAGGACCTCCGCGGAGGAGGCCCCGCGGATCTGCGCGTGAAGGGTAGCCACCCGGATGTCCCCGGCGCCCTTCTCCACGGTCGTGGTCAACTCCTGGGACTCAGGCGTCACGAGGGGCTGCCCCGGGGTGGGGTAGTAGGAAGCGGTGGTCGCGCCTTCGGCGGCGCCGCTCCCGGTCTCGCTGCTGATGCTGTCGCTGGTGGTGGTCGTGGCGTGCGCACCGGAAGATCCAGCCACTAGCAGACCGGCCACGAGGCAGCTGGAGAAACCGCTGCGCATGAATCCTCTGGCCCGCAGCTCAGATCGTTGCTGGCCATTGGGCATGGGTTACACCGTAATGCGGCACTCTGGCCGTGCCAAGCCCAGAACGCAACTTGTGGAAACAGTTACCAAGGCGTAACAGTGGAAATGAGGAGCGATCGACCTCCGCCGCCGGGCCGGGCCGTGATGAAACTCTCCCCCGGTCGCCAGCAGTTGCATTATAAGACCAACGGGTGTGTAAATAGAAGATATACGCTTCAAATTCGAGAGTGCACGACACTTCTGGCGACGACGCAGAGTTCTGCCGACAGTCGCGTTGGCGCAGGGAACCAACCCCGCCGCAGCGACCGGAGAGCCGACGTCGTCGTTTTCTGTGTCTGGAACGAATTGATCGCTGCGCACTGAATCGTCTTGCACATGACTAGAGAACACTCTCACTTCACCGAGGAGGACCACATGGCTTCGCAACCCGAAGCTCGACTACGGGACTGGTCGCCGGCTGACGCCTGGCGCGGCCTGAACAAGCCCGTATTCATCCCCGCCGTGCTCATCATCGTCGCTGGCCTGATCTTCGCAACCATCTGGGGCGAAGCCAATGGCGCTGAAGCTTTCGAGACGCTGAACGCCACCATCGTGAACACCATCGGCTGGTGGTATGTCCTGGTCGCCACCGGTTTCGTGGTCTTCGCCCTCTGGGCCGGAGCCTCCAAGGTAGGCAACATCCGTCTGGGTCGCGACGACGAGAAGCCTGAGTTCTCGCTCGGCTCCTGGTTCACCATGCTCTTCGCCGCAGGCATGGGCATCGGACTCGTCTTCTGGGGCGTGGCCGAGCCGCTGTGGCACTTCATCGCTCCGCCAGACGTCACGGGAGCCGTCGGCATGGACGCCAGCGGCGAGATGGTCGCGGCGGGCGAGTCAGCCGCCATAGGCGCCGCGATGGGCCAGTCCGTCTTCCACTGGGGCCTGCATGCATGGGCCATCTACGTGGTCATCGGACTCGGCATGGCCTATATGACCTTCCGCCGCGGACGCCCACTCTCGGTGCGGTGGCTGCTGGAGCCGATCTTCGGCCGCAAGCTCATCGAGTCCTGGGTAGGGCACGTGATCGATGTGGTCGCGATCGTCGGCACCGTCTTCGGCATCGTGACCTCACTGGGGATCGGGACTCAGCAGATCGCGGCCGGCCTCGGCTTCATGGGATGGATCGAGGATCCGGCGAACACCGTTCTGTTGACCATGATCGTCGTGGTCATCATGGCGATCGCCACCTTCTCGGTGATCACCGGCGTGAACAAGGGTCTGAAGTGGCTCTCAAACTTCAATATGGTCCTCGCCGCGCTGCTGGCGCTGTTCGTCCTGATCGCGGGTCCGACTCTGTTCCTGCTGCAGTCTCTTGTAGGCAACCTCGGCGAGTACCTGATGGCCTTCCCGCAGCTGTTGTTCGAGACCGGGGCCAGCTACGCCGGCGGTGAAGATGGCGGCTGGTCCGCCGACTGGACCATCTACTACTGGGGCTGGTGGATGAGCTGGGCGCCCTTCGTCGGCATGTTCATCGCGCGGATCTCCCGCGGACGCACCATCCGTCAGTTCGTCATGGGCGTGCTCCTCGCGCCGACCCTGGTCGGACTGATCTGGTTCACCATCTTCGGCTCCTCCGGCATCTGGTACCAGGTGACCGAGGGTGTCATGGTGGGCGAAGACGGCAGCATCGACACCGTCGGTGCAACCTTCACCCTGCTCGAGCAGCTGCCCCTGGCGTCGATCACAGCGGTGGTGGCCATTCTGGTGATCGCGATCTTCTTCGTCACCTCCGGAGACTCCGGCTCACTGGTCACCGATGTGCTCTCCTATGGCGGACGCACCGAGACACCGAAGCTGACCCGCGTGTTCTGGACTGTGTTCATCGCGATCACCGCCATCGTGCTGCTGGCAGCCGGAGGCGGAGAGGCCGCAGATGCCTCCCTGCGCGTGCTGCAGGTCGCTGCGATCAGCGCGGCGGCTCCGATGTCCATCGTGATGGTTCTGGCCGTGATCGCTCAGGTCCGGATGTTCAACTACGAGACGAAGACGATGCCTCGATACGTCCGCATCCGGCCCACGGCCAGCAAATCGGCGCTGGTCGACACCGCGCGCAATGCTCCGGGCGGCGGGGACTCGGCTCCAGGCGTGCACCGGAACGTGCGTTCGATCCTCACCGGTCAGCGCGCTGCGCTGAAGGGCTTCCTCGGAGGCACCTCAGCAACTCTGGCCGGACTGGACAAGCCCACCTCCAAGGAATCAAGCATCTCCACGCCGTTCGACTCCGACGACATGGTGTTCGCGATCCAGGACGTCCCGCCCCACTCCACCGTGGTCAACCCGCAGACGGGCACCATCGGCTGGGACGAGGACGTCGCGTTCAACGATCCGATCGCCGATCAGGTGTTCGCGACTCCGGAGTTCGCGGATTCCGCCACCGGTCAGCAGTGGGAGTCCGAGCAGATCTACGACGAGGCCGTCGGAAACAGCGAGGTCGAGTCAGATCCTGACACGCCCACGGGTGATGACACGCAGCGCTGATGCACTGCGCGATCTGATCACGTGAAAGAAGGGCGGGCCCCAGTTCAAATGAACTGGGGCCCGCCCTTCTCATCTGCCCAGCCGTGTCCGGCCGGATCAGACACCTCCTGCTCGGGATCAGGAGGGGTTGAACTCACCCGGGTTCGGGCCGGTTCGACCGTCGCGCTCAAGCCCGTCGATGGCTGAGAGCTCCTCCTCGGTGAGCTCGAAGCCGAAGACGTCGAAGTTCGACGCGATCCGATCCGGGGTGACTGACTTGGGGAACAGGATGCGTCCACGCTGAAGGTGCCAGCGGATCACGACCTGCGCGGGAGACACCTCGTGCGCCTGGGCCGCGGCGACCACGGGCTCGTCCTCGAAGACGGCACCCTGCGCGAGCGGGCTCCAGGCCTGGGTCTTGATGCCGTGCCGGTCGTTGGCGTCCTGGATGTTGCGCTGCTGCAGCGCAGGGTGGATCTCCACCTGGTTGATCGCTGGAATCACCGTGCCGGCCTCGACCACACGCTCGAGGTGTTCAGGCAGGAAGTTCGAGACACCGATGCTGCGCGTCAGTCCCTCGGCCTGGAGCTCCTCCATCGCCTTCCACGCGTCCAGGTAGGCCTCGTCGGCTGGTGAGGGCCAGTGGATCAGGTAGAGGTCCACGTAGTCCAGGCCGAGCTTCTGCAGCGAGGTGCGCAGCGCCTGCTTGGTGTTTCCGGCCTTGAAGTCGTTCACCCAGACCTTGGTGGTGATGAAGAGCTCCTCGCGAGGAATGCCCGAGGCAGCGATGGCGCGTCCCACGCCCTCTTCGTTTCCATAGACGGCGGCGTTGTCGATGTGCCGGTATCCGACCTTCAGCGCTTCGGCGACCACCTTCTCGGCGTCGTCGGCTGGAACCTGCCAGACCCCGAAGCCGAGCTGGGGGATCGCGGTCCCATCATTGAGTGTGATCGTGGGAACAGTAGCCATCGGCAACCTCTCTCATCCTGCGTACATGTCTGAGGGCAGCCCTGCCCTCGTGTTGTGTGAACCACGCAACAGTCAGGATCATTCCATGAGGTCGGTCGACAAGGGTCCATTTCCGCAGACCCCTCGTCAGAGTGCCTACTCACTGGTCAGCCGATGCAGACGGGCCTAAGCTGAAGTCATAGGAGTGCACCGTGCCGGGCGCCGCTCCTCCGCACCGATCAGAGGATTCATCATGGCCGCAGAGGTCACCGCTTCACGACGCCGAGCCACTGGGCGCACCCTGCTGATCGTCTCAGCCCTCGGCTGCGCGGGATTCGCCGGTTGGTCGTTGGCGCAGCTCCAGCTCACCACTTCCGAGACGTTTCTCTCGGAAGCGTGGCATGCCTTCGGGCTGATCGTCTTCGCGGGGCTCTTCGCCCTCGTCGCCTGGCGCCCCCGGGCCTACCCCGGCCTGATGGAGCTGACCATCGTGCACAGCATCGGAATGTTCGTGCTGGCGTTCCTCAATCAGGACGCGACCGGCGCCACGGCGACCATGATCCTGCACGGGCTGCTCGCGGTGGCTCTGCTCATCGCCTATGTCGTCCTCGGCTGCATCAAGGCGTGGGGACACCAGCCGGCGACGGAGCAGCCACCGTCGGCCGCCGCGAAGCGACCCGAGGCCACGCGCGATCCCGTCACCGCCGCGAAGGACTCCAGGACGAAGGGGCAGCAGAGCCGCCAGCCGGCTGCCGGGAACACCCCGCGGGGGCTTGACCGGACTCCCGAAGCGCCGGCGCAGCCAGGCACCCAGGCAGGCGCCGCACCCCACGCGCAGCCCCCGCAGACCCACACCGCGCCGACGAGGCCATTGCCGCAGGATCTTCCCGAAGATCGCCCGCGCCCCTGAGCGCGCCTGGGGACGACCGGACACCCGGAAGGGTCCGGGCCTCACACCCCGAGTCGACGGCGCAGCTCGGGTGCGTGCCGTCGGGAGACCTCTACCCGGCTGCGCTGGCGATCATTGAGCACCAGGACCAGTGCACCGCGGAAGTCTGGCACCAGCTCCCGGACGTAGCGCAGATTGACCAGATATGAGCGGTGCACCCGGAAGAAATGGCCCTGGAGGCGACGCTCGAGCTCATTGAGCGAGAACGACACCAGCACGCGATCATCGGTGAGCTTCAGCGAGGCGTAGCCGCGCGCCGCCACGGCGTAGACGATCGCATCACCGTCCACGAGCACCGTCCGGCCGTCCTTCTGCACCGGGATCCGCACCAGCTGCTGCGCATTTCGTCGGAGGGCGGCCTCGGCCCGGGCGGGCTCCGGAACTGCCGCAGCTGAGGCCGCCGCGGCCGGTGACGAGGCGGCCTCGGCCCCGGCGAGCGCGCGTTGTACAGCTCGCTGGAGCCGGTCGGCGGAGAACGGCTTGACCAGGTAGTCCGCGGCCGCGAGATCAAAGGCCTCCACGGCGTGATCGGGGTAGGCGGTGGTGAAGATGACCTGAGGCGGGCGCACGCCCTCGGGAGCACTCGCGCCGCGCAGCCGCTGCGCGACCTCCAGTCCGGTGAGCCCGGGCATGCGGATGTCGAGGAAGACCAGGTCGTAGGCAAGAGAGTTCAGCAGCAGGAGCGCCTCTTCACCATTGGTGGCTTCTCCCACCACTTGGACGCCGCCGACCTCCTCGAGCAGGAACCGGAGTTCCTCGCGGGCAGGAGCCTCGTCGTCCACGATCAGAGCGCGTGGGTGCATTGACTCAGTATAGGGGGAACATCCAGGTCACTGTGATCGCGGTCACCGAAGCGGGATCTGCAGCTCCACCACGGTGCCTCCGGAGCGCGGGGTCGAGATGGAGAGGTCATAGCGGTCCCCGAACAGCGAGTTCAGCCGTTCGGTGATGTTCTGCAGGCCGACACCGGCATGCTTCGGGTCATCGGTGAGGGTCTCACTCCCGTCGAGGCGACCGGCTCCGTCGGCCATCTGCGCCAACACCTCGGGGGCCATCCCTACGCCGTCGTCGCTGACCCGGATGCTCGTGGTGCGCGCCAGCGGGTCCACTCTGGCCCGCAGATGCACGGTCCCGCCCGCGGGCTTGCCCGCGATGCCGTGCTTGACCGCGTTCTCCACCAGCGGCTGGATCATCAGCACCGGCACTCTGGTGGTGAGCACCTGCGGGTCGATGTCATAGCGGACCTTGAGCCGGTCCCCGAAGCGCGCCTGCTCCAGCGAGACGTAGGTGCGCACGAAGTAGTACTCCTGGGCGAACTCGGCGTAATGCCCCTCCTGGCGCACCGCGTAGCGGAAGAACTCGGAGAGCCGCAGCAGCAGCTCGCGGGCCTCATCGGGTCGGGTGCGAGCCTTCGAGGCGATGGTGTTGAGGATGTTGAACAGAAAGTGTGGGTTGATCTGGGCGCGCAGCGCGTTGAGTCGCGCATCGGTGGCCAGCTGCTTCTCACGGTCGAGCTCGGCCAGCTCCAGGTGCAGCGAGAGCATCGCGGCCATGTCCTCGACCAGCTGACGCGGCGGGATGTCGGCCTCGGCCTGGTACACCCCGAGGGTCCCGATCACCCGGGCACCCACGCGCAGCGGCACGATCACCGCGGAGGTCAACTCACAGTCGGGCTTGCGGCAGCCCACACCGGCGCGGTCGCGGACCACCTGGGTCCGGCCCTTGGCGATGGTGCGCGGGGCCGCGGAGGTCTGCATCTGGGCCCCCTCGCGGTGGTGATCCGCGCCAGGTCCCACATAGGCGAGGATCTGCTCGCGGTCGGTGATCGAGACGGCATCACCGGAGAGCATCGGGCGCAGCAGCTCGCAGGTCCGCCGGGCGGCCTCCGGGGTGAGTCCGGCGCGCAGCGGCATGGAGCGTCCCGCTGCGGCGAGGTTGCGCACCCCACGGCTGACCTCGACCTCCCGCGGTGAGACCGGACGCTGGCGACGCCGACCGGTGGCCCCGCGCAGCGCCGACGGGTACCCCAGCACCGCTCCGACCGTGAGCCCGAGCCCGAGCCCGAGAGTGGGAAGCATCGGCAGGGCCGGGTCGGCGAACACCTGGGTGCCGAGATAGACCAGCATCCAGATCAGCGTCACTCCCGCTGCCAGCATCGCGCTACCGCGCATCCACGCCTCCTCGGGTCAGTCGGGCCATACGTTCGGCGCGGCGATCCGCCGCGGTGCCGTGCATCCGCACCCAGTGCGCCTGGACCCCGTCGGGGGCCCTGGTGCGCAGCGAGACCAGCACCACCACCGCCACCGTGATCGGCGCGACCACCAGGGTCGGAGCGGCAAGAAGCTCGCGCAGCCAGTCGGCCTCGATCAGTCCGGCCGTCATGAACATGCTCACCGAGAGGGTCGCCCCGGTGAGCAGCCCGGCCAGGGAACCGGCCGCCGTCGTCCGGTGCCACCAGATCGCGAGCACCAGCACCGGCGTCAGTGCGGAGCCGGCCACGGCGAAGGCCCAGGTCACCATGGTCGCGACCAGCGAGGGCATCGCCGGGGCGAAGGCCTCGGGGCGCAGCGCGATGGCCAGTCCCGCCGCGAGCGCTGCGCCCAGCAGCGTGGTGATCCGCCCGGCCCACACTGCCTGGCGCTGCGTGGCGCGGGGGTTGATATGACGCTCATAGACGTCGTGGCCCCAGGTGGCCGCCGAGGCCAGCAGCAGCCCGGCCACCGTGGACATGGCGGCGATCAGGGCGGCGGCGGCGATCAGCCCCAGCCCGGTCTGCTCGCCGTAGATCCGGCCCAGCACCGGCAGCGCGTGCTCAGGGGTGTGCAGCACTCCGTCGACGGTGAGCTCCTGAAGCCAGGGCCTGCCCGCGACGGCGTCAGGGATGATGTCCCGTGCGGCGGTGCCCAGCATGATCGCCATCGCGTAGAACGCGCCGATGAGCACCAGCACCCAGACGGTGGTGGTGCGGGCGGCCTTGCCGGTGGGAGAGGTGAAGTACCGGTTCATCACATGCGGCAGCCCGGCGGTGCCGAGCCCCAGGGTGACCACCAGCGCCACCTGACCCAGCGGCCCGTAGCGGGCGCCGGGCTCACCGAAGAGCGCCGGCTCCCCCGGGTGCATGTGGTTGGTCTCCTCGGTCAGCGTCCACTCCTGCCCGTCGGCGCCGCCGAGCGTGGGGTTCGCCAGCGGGGCCTCGCTCAGGCTCTGCACGGCCTCCCCATAGCGGAAGCCGTCCGCGGTGACCACCACGGCGAGCCAGACCAGCGCGGCGAAGAGCAGCAGGAACTGCACGGCCTGGTTCCAGGTGGTCCCGCGCATCCCCCCGAAGGCGACGACCACGGCGACCACCGCAGTGGAGAGCAGCACTCCGGTCGCGTAGGGAGAGAGGCCCAACAGGCCCTGCCCGACCAGCAGCTCCCAGGTGATGCCTCCACCCACCGACTGCGGCACCAGATAACAGAGGATGACGAGCTGGACGACACCGACCGACGCCAGCCGGACCGGATCCGAATCCATCCGGCGGCCGAGGAAGTCGGCCAGCGAGAACTCCCCGAAGCGGCGCAGCGGAGCCGCGATGAGCAGCAGCACGGGCACGAAGCCGGCGGCGAAGCCCACCGCATACCAGGCGCCGTCCAGACCCGAGACATACACCGCAGCGGCGACCCCGAGGAAGGAGGCGGCCGAGAGGTAGTCCCCGCAGATCGCCCAGGAATTGGTCATCACACCGACCCGCTGGCCCGCCAGATAGAAGTCCACGGTGGAGGGGCCCCGAGGGCGGCTGATGAAGGAGACTCCGAGCACGATTATCAGCACCGCGGCCAGTGTCACCACCGCGGTCGAGGTCACTTGAGCTCCTCCCCTGCGGCGGAGTCGTCGTCGAGTCCGTGCTGACCCCCGAGCATGCGCGACTCCACCGAGGCACTGAGCCGAGCCGCAGCGATGCCGATGATGGCGAAGACCAGGTAGAGTCCGCCGGCCGCGGCGACGAAGCCGGGGCTGAGGTCTCCGAAGACCCGCGCCTGGGTCCACCACTGCAGCGTCATGGTCAGCACCGGGAAGGCGGCCACCAGCACCAGGAAGACGACGAAGTAGGCCAGCGCCACCCCGCGCTGGGCGCGGAAGGCGGCATCGACCTCGGCGGGGGTGTCACGAACCTCGTTGTCAGAGGGAAAGTCAGAGTCCGCGGGGAAGTCGGTACCGGCGCGGTGTTCGCCGGCCGAGGGAGGACCCGGGTGAGGGGATTCCGGCGTCGAGCCTGCAGAAGACGGCTTCACCTCCTCAGGTCCATGTCCCCTCAGGCGGGGAGCCACGTCCGGTACATGTTCCAGGAGGACTTGAGCAGGACCACCGCGCCACCGCCGGCGAGCACGAGACCCATGCCGGGCAGGAGCCCGCCCCAGGCGCCGGAGCTGGCCGAGAAGGCGAGGATGTTCCAGGTCTGCAGCAGCACGATGCCGGTGACGATCAGGCCTGGGATCCCGGCGTGGGCGATCGCCAGCTTGCGGCGCGGCACGAACGCGCCGGCGAAGGCCAGGAAGCCCACCGCCAGGGTGATCACTCCGGGGCCGTCGGTGCCGCGCAGAGCGTAGGTCTCCCCGGTGACCTGCGCCATGAAGGGCAGGTAGACCCAGGGAAGGAAGGCCGAGACGATCAGCATGAGACCGCCGAGGATCATGGCCTTGCTGCCGGGGTGGAAGACGCCCCAGCCCGTGGCGCTGCCAGCCTTCAGCCGCGCGGTGATGCCGCCGTAGATCCCTTTGTCCGCTGTCGTGGTCATGCCGTCATCCTAGATGTGATCGGCGCCACAGACGAAGCATGCGCCGGAGAAACTGATCAACGGCGGCTTCCGGGCGTTGAGCGGCGTATTCCGGCAGGTGAACGGTGATTCTGCTTGACTGACCCGCTCAGCGCGGGATTCGCGCCGCTGGCAAACACAGATGCACCGCTGGAGGTCCCCGGGCTTGTGATTTGTGCCACATTTTGACTTTCTTAGACCAGTCCCTGCGCATCCGCGTGGGTGAATCGCCCCGCACTACTCGCACTAGGAAGAAGGGAGTCTCCCATGTCCGATGTGGCACATGAGGGAACCTCCGGCGGTCCGCCAGAGGCGGAGGACACCAGTTGGCGCAAGCGCTACTGGAAGAAGAACCTCCGACTGATGATCACCCTGCTGGTCATCTGGTTCACCGTCTCATTCGGCTTCGGCATTCTGCTGATCGAGCCGCTCAACAACATCGTGATCCTCGGCTTCCCACTCGGCCTCTGGTTCGCCCAGCAGGGATCGATCTACGTCTTCGTGATCCTGATCCTGGTCTACGCGCTGTGGATGGACAAGATCGATGACGAGTTCGGCGTGGCCGAGCGCAACGAAGAAGGTGGTTACAAGTGAACGAGACTCAGTTCTGGACCTTCTTCTTCATCATCCTGACCTTCGGCATCTACATCATCATCGCGTGGCGCTCTCGGGTGAAGGAGACCAAGGAGTTCTACGTCGCCTCTCAGGGCGTCCCGACCCTCGCCAACGGCGCCGCGGTCGCGGCGGACTGGATGAGTGCCGCCAGCTTCATCGGCATGGCCGGCCTGATCGCCTTCCTGGGCTCCGACGGCTCCGTCTACCTGATGGGCTGGACCGGCGGCTATGTCCTGCTTGCACTGCTGCTGGCTCCCTACCTCCGTAAATGGGGCAAGTTCACGGTGCCCGAGTTTGTGGGCGACCGGTATTCGGAGTCGGTGCGCATCGTCGCGGCCATCGCCGCGATCGTCGTCTCCTTCACCTACGTGGTCGGCCAGATGGCCGGCGGCGGCATCGTCTTCAGCCGCTTCCTCGGACTGAGCGTCGAATGGGGCGTGGTGCTGGTCGCCGTCGTCATCTTCATCTACGCAGTGCTCGGCGGCATGAAGGGGATCACCTACACCCAGGTCGCGCAGTACACCGTGCTGATCATCGCCTACCTGATCCCGGCCTTCGCCGTGGCCTACCAGACCACGGGCATCCCGGTTCCGCAGATCTCCTACGGGCAGATCCTCGCGGAGCTGGACTCGCTCAGCGTGGAGTTCGGGCTCAACGAGTTCACCGAGGCGTTCTCCGGCCGCGCAGGCGGCCAGATCGACGTCTTCCTGGTCACGCTCTCGCTGATGCTGGGCACCGCAGGTCTGCCGCATGTGATCATCCGCTTCTACACGACCAAGACGGTCCGCGGTGCTCGCTACTCGGCCTTCTGGGCCCTGTTCTTCATCTCGCTGCTCTACCTCACGGCTCCTGCCGTGGGTGCCTTCACCAAGCTGAACCTGCTTCAGGGTGTGCAGGGCCAGGGTCCTGACAGCCTGCCTAACTGGATCAACACCTGGGCTCCGACGGGTCTGGTGACTGTGAACGAGGACGTCGAGACGATCGGAACCGTGTCCAACCTGGCGACATCCGGGGCGGACCTGATCGTCAACAACGACATCCTGGTCCTGGCCTCACCGGAGATCGGCGGGCTTCCCGCTCCGATCGTCGGCCTGATGGCCGCCGGCGGCATGGCGGCAGCCATGTCCACCGCGGCAGGTCTGCTGCTGGTCATCTCCTCCGCCGCTTCGCACGACCTGTACTTCCGGGTCTTCAAGAAGACCGGTGCTTCCGAGAAGGAGCAGATGATGGTCGGACGCATCGCCATGGGCGTTGCGATCCTGTTCGCCATCTGGGCCGGCATCAACCCGCCGGCATTCGTGGCCCAGGTGGTCGCGTTCGCCTTCGGCCTCGCAGCGGCGACCTTCTTCCCGATCCTGATCCTCGGGATCTTCTGGAAGAAGGCCAACGGTCCGGGTGCCACCGCAGGCATGCTGACCGGTCTGGCGTTCACCGGAACCTACATGATCTACACGCTGGAGGTCTTCGGAACCGGCGCGAACGATCACCTCTTCAACGTCTCTCCCGAGGGCATCGGTGCCATCGGTGCCGCGATCAACTTCATCGTGATCGTGGTGGTCTCCAAACTCACGGCGCCGCCGAGTGAGCACGTGCAGGAGATGGTCGAAGATATCCGGTACCCGCAGACCCGAAAGGCGAATGTGCGTTCCTGAATCGGCCTGCTGCGGCAGACCCACACAGACAAGCGGCCCTCGCTCCATCACTGGAGCGGGGGCCGCTCGTCTGTGGCCTGCGGTTCCGAGCCGACGCTGGGTTCGAAGCTGAGGGTTGGTTCGGAGCTGACGCTGGGCAGGCGCAGGGCCCGCGGTCAGCCTGAGGGTCAGCCCGAGGCGGGGTCTGTGGCATCGCGCCAGGAGTGCCTCGGCTCGTAGCCGAGCTCCCGGCGGGCCTTCTCGATGGAGAGCAGCGTGTCATTGACGCCGAGCTCACCGCGCAGCGCGACCTCCGGGAAGACCTCTGCGACGAGTTCCGCGTTGGGCCGGGACATCACCGTGTCCGCGGCGGCGATGATGTAACGCTCGAACCCCGGGCCGGCGACCTCGAGGGCTCGCTGGACGGCCTGGGCGCCGTCGCGCGCGTCGATGTAACCCCAGAGGTTCCACTTGCGCAGCCTCGCGTCGGAGTCGAAGGCCGGGAAGTCTGCGTAGTCTTCGGGGTTCATCACATTGGAGAAGCGCAGCGCGGTGATCGAGAGCTGCGGGTTCCAGCGGACCAGTTCGACCGCCATCTGCTCCTCGAGGTGCTTGACCAGAGAGTAGGTGGACTCGGGCCGTGCGGGGTACTGCTCGTCCACCGGGATGTAGGGCGGAGGGGTGTCGAAGGGCAGTCCCAGCACGGTCTCGCTCGAGGCGCAGACGATCCGGTCGATCCCGAGCCGGGCTGCGGCCCAGAAGACGTTGAAGGTGGCCGTCACGTTGTTGTGGAAGGTCGCGACGTCGGTGCGGATTCCGGGCGCCGGGACAGCGGCCAGGTGCACCAGAGCGTCCACGCCGTCATGCTGATCCGCGACCCCGTCGAGCGCGTCGATGACCTGGCCGTAGTCGGTCAGATCCAGCTTCACGAAGCCCGGGCCGCGGGTGCCTTCGACATCGAGGCCGATGACCTCATGACCCGCGGATCGCAGCTCCCGCGCCACGACGGTGCCGAGCTTGCCTGTGGATCCGGTGACTGCGATTCTCATGGCGCCTCATTCTGGTGTGTGCTGGGACTGTGTGCTAGATCTCAACGGATCCAGTGGCCACAGTAATCCACAGCGGCGACCAAGCGGGATCTGACTGGTTGCCTTCTTCCCAGGGTCGGTGTGGGTCGATGGTCGGTGTGGGTCGAGAATCAGTGTGGGTCGAGGATCAGTGTGGGGCACGGCCGAGGCCGAGTGCGTCGAACACTGAGGAGGGCTGGGTCAGGCACCAGCTGAAGACCGGGTCTGGGTAGATGATCCCCACCGCATGGTCTCCGTCGAGCACCAGCAGCGGCTGCGCTCCGGAGAGGCGGTACCGGGCCAGCACTTCCTCGATCGGGTCCTCCGGGCTGAGTGGGCCGGGGGCGACCCGGATCAGCGCGGCGCAGCGCTTCTTCTCCCACTGCGCAGAATGCTCCAAGGCCACTTCGGCCAGGGCGGCTTCGGTGATCAGGCCCAGCGGCTGGTGGGAGAGTCCGACGACCAGTGCGGCCGCGTCCAGACCACGCACCAGCGCCGCGGCGTCGCTCAGCGGCGCGGTCACCGAGACGACCGACTCGACGCGGGACATGAGGTCGCTGACGCGGAGCTCGCGCGCCCCCCGCGAGCGAAGAGTGGCGTGGCGGCCGGTGAGCCGTGCGGTCGAACGTGAAATGTGCTCCATAGGCAACCCTCAAGTAGTGAACCGAGAGCCCGCTGCTTGAGCTGGTAAGAGCCTATAGGGAAGGTCGTCTGCGGTAAAGACGCCCTATCGGCGCCTTGCCTACTTCACGTATGGGGTGCCGTTGGCCGCAGGAGGCCGGACCCTGCCCACGAAGCCTGCCACCGCGAAGATGGTGATCACATAGGGCAGCATCAGCAGCGCCTCGGAGGGCACCGGAGTGCCGATGGTGGCCAGCACGTTGCCCAGTGAGGTGGAGAACCCGAACAACAGGGCTGCCAGCAGCGCCCCGATGGGGTGCCAGCGACCGAGGATCATCGCAGCCAGCGCGATGAAGCCGGCGCCTGCCGACATCTCCTTGCCGAAGGCGAGCCCCTGTCCGATGGTGAAGAAGGCACCGCCGAGTCCGGCGATCGCCCCGGCCAGGATCACGTTGTAGACCCGCATCCGGTTGACCTTGATGCCCACGGTGTCTGCGGCCTTGGGGTGCTCCCCCACCGCGCGGGTGCGCAGGCCCCAGCGGGACCGGAAGAGGAAGATGTTCAGGAGCCCCACGATCAGGTACATCAGGTAGACCAGGATGGTCTGGTTGAACAGCACCGGGCCGATGATCGGGATCTGCGAGAGTCCCGGGATCGGCAGTCGCGGCAGCTGCTGGCGGGCGTTCCACAGCTCTGGGTTCTGGGTCAGCGCCGTGGAGAAGAGGAATCCGGTCAGCCCGATGATCAGCACGTTGAGCACCACGCCGACGATGATCTGATTCACCTGGTACTTCACCGAGAAGAACACCAGCAGCGCACCGACCAGCGCACCGGCGATCGGGGCGAAGACCAGCCCCATGTAGGCGCTGGTGAACACCGAGGCGGCGACGGCGGCGAGGAACGCTCCGGCCAGCAGCTGCGCCTCGATGGCGATGTTGATGACGCCTGAGCGCTCACCCACCAGTCCGCACATGGCGCCGAAGATCAGCGGCACCGACAGTGCCAACGCTCCGGTGAGCATGGTGACCAGCGGGATGACGGCGCCGCGGTCGGCGCCGGCCCAGACCAGGAACGCGAACACGAAGAGCACGCCGAAGAGCAGCGGCAGCCACAGCCGGGCCTGCGCGCGGCGAGACGCCTGCCAGAAGGCGAAGCAAGCCAGCACGACAAGCACCACCGCCGAGATCCAACCTGCTGGGCGCGAGGGCAGCTCCACGATCGGGATCTGAAAGAAGTCCCCGCCCGAGGAGAGTCGGAAGTGAGTCCGCGCGCCCTCCGGAACGGTCAGCGCGAAGAGCACGCTCAACGCTGCCAGCACGGCGTAGGTGATCGGGTACTTCCAGGAGATCGGACGAACCCCGGTGGACGCCCGCTTCAGCGGGTCCGCCTGGACGGCAGCGGTGCTCACGGTCTGTTCGCTCACTTGCCAGGCTCCTGTGTCGTGGTGCTCGGTGGCTGCGTGTCATTCGGCCCGGTGCCCGACGCCTGGGTGCCCGATGGTCCGGTGCTCCGCGAACCGGCGCTCGGTGCGCCGGAGGTCTGCAGCTCCCGCTCCGTCGTGGAGCCGGTGGGGGCCGCACCCTTCGCCGTGCGCCGGGAGCGTCGGGTGCGGATCCGCGGGCGCCCATCGGCGTGGGGCAGGAAGAAGATCGCGCGCACCAGCGGCGGGGCCGCGATCATCAGCACGATCACGGCCTGCAGGACCAGCACGATGTCGATCGGGGTGCCGGTCTGAGCCTGCATCAGCACGCCGCCGGCGCGCAGCCCGCCCAGCAGCAGCCCCGCCAGGAAGGTGCCCAGGGGCTTGGAGCGTCCGAGCAGCGCCACTGTGATGGCGTCGAAGCCCAAGGTGCCGGCCACACCGCCGGCGAGTCGATACTCGGTGCCCAGCACGTGGGCGGCGCCGCCGAGGCCGGCGAGACCACCGGCGATCACGAGCACCAGCGCGGTGGCCTTGGGCACGTTGATCCCGGCAGTCCGCGCTGCCTCCGGGTTCTCCCCGATGGCGCGGAACTCGAAGCCGAGCGTGGAGCGCTCCAGCAGCCACCACACACCGAGGGTGGCCAGGATGGCGATGAGGAACCCGGCGTGGAGTCGGAACCCGGATCCGAGCAGCGAGAAGAGCTGCGCGGATTCATCGACCGAGCTCGAGAGCGGCTGGTTGGAGCCGGTCTGCTTGTACCACTGCTGCTGCAGCAACCAGGCGAGCAGATAGATGGCGATGTTGTTGAGCATGATCGTCACGATCACCTCGTTGGCCCCGGTGCGCGCCTTGAGCACTCCGGCGATCCCACCCCAGATGGCGCCGCCGAGGATGCCTCCGGCGAGCGCGAGCAGCGCGTGCAGTCCCACCGGCATCGAGAGCGCATAGCCGAGGAACCCGGCGGAGGTGGCGCCCAGGATGATCTGTCCCTGGCCGCCGATGTTCAGCATCCCGGAGCGGAAGCCGATGGCGATGCCGAGCCCGGCCAGGATCAGCGGCACCGAGTAGACCATCGTCTCGGTCAGCGGTCGGATCGAACGCGCCGCCGAGGGCGCCTGCCAGTCGAAGACCGCCCCGCGGAACAGCGATGAATAGGCCTCCCGCAGCACCTGGAAGGAGGTCTCCAGGAAGCCGGTGGGCTGGGCGAAGAAATAGCTCAGGCTGGCCTGGACGTCGCGGTTGGCGGCGAGGATCAGCACCGCGCCGACCACGAGGGCGACGACGACTGCCAGCACGGTCACCAGCCAGGAGGTCTGGCCCAGCTCGCGCAGCACACGCGAGAGCCGGCCCTCGGCCTCGGCCCAAGGGCTCTGCTGCTCGGGCTTCGGGGCAGGGGTCATTCCCTGCTGCGACCCTGATGCGCTCACTTGTTCTCCTCTGCTTCGGCCTGCTCGTCGGCCTCGGCCAGCACGGTGTGGTGGGTGGCTGCCTGGGCCTGCGCCTCATCGGCGGGCACCCCGGCCATCATCAGTCCGAGCACATCGCGGCTGGTGCTGGCCGGCACGATCCCTACGATCCTGCCGCGGTACATGACCGCGATCCGATCGGCAAGGTTCAGCGCCTCGTCAAGCTCTGTGGAGACGATCAGGCAAGGCGTGCCCTTGTCGCGCTCCTCGATGATCGTGCGGTGCACGAACTCGATGGAGCCGACATCGAGGCCGCGGGTGGGCTGGCTGGCCACGAACAGCCGCAGGTCTCGGCTCATCTCACGGGCCAGCACGACCTTCTGCTGATTGCCCCCAGAGAGCGTAGAGATCGGGTCATCCACGCCGCCCATGCGCACATCGAAGCGCTCCGCCTGGGTCTGCGCGGCCTCGCGCATCACCGGCAGACGCAGCGCGACGTTTCCGGGGCCCCCGGCGTAGGGGGGCCGGTCATACATGTCCAGCACATAGTTCTCGGTGATGGTGAAGGCGCCGATGACGCCGTCGGTGCTGCGGTCCTCCGGGACGAAGCCCAGTCCGGCCGCCAGGCGCTGCTTGACGCTGAGCGGAGCCAGATCCTTGTCATCGAGCAGGATGCTGCCCGCCACCGGGGTCCGGAGCCCCAAGACGGTCTGGGCGAGCTCGCTCTGCCCGTTGCCGTCGACCCCGGCGATGACCAGGATCTCGCCCCGGCGCATCTGGAAGTCGACGTGGTCGACGACCACCTTGTCCGCGCTGTTGAGCACGGTCAGTCCGCGCACCTCGAAGCAGACCTCACCGGGATCCGCCGGTTCCTTGGCGGTGGTCAGGTTGACCTCGCGGCCGACCATCAGCCCGGCGAGCTCGGTCTCGGTGGACTGCGGGGAGGTCTCCCCCACCACGGCGCCGCGCCGAATCACGGTGATGCGATCGGCCACGGCGCGGACTTCACGCAGCTTGTGGGTGATGAAGACGATGGAGGTGCCCGAGTCGCGCAGCTGTCCCATGATGGTGATCAGCTCGTCGGTCTCCTGCGGGGTCAGCACCGCGGTGGGCTCGTCGAGGATGAGCACCTTCGCGTCGCGGGACAGCGCCTTGATGATCTCCACGCGCTGCTGAGCCCCGACCGGGAGGTCCTCGATGCGCGCATCGGGGTCCACGTCGAAGCCGAAGCGCGCAGAGATCTCCAGGACCTTCGCGCGGGCCTGAGTCATGTCCATGATGCCGGCGGCGCGGGTGGGCTCGTAGCCCAGCGCGACCGACTCGGTCACGGTGAACACCGGGATCAGCATGAAGTGCTGGTGCACCATGCCGATCCCGGCATCCACGGCGTCACCGGGCCCGTTGAAGCTGACCACCTGGTCATCCAGCAGAATCTCACCCTCGTCGGGGCTGTAGAGCCCGTAGATGGTGTTCATCAGAGTGGACTTGCCAGCTCCGTTCTCCCCGAGCAGGGCGTGGATCTCGCCCGGCTCCACGGTGAGGGAGATCCGGTCATTGGCGGTGAAGGAGCCGAACCGCTTCGTGACTCCTCTGAGCTCAAGCTTCATCGCTGCGGTGTCGCCAATCAGTTATTCGCGGGTCAGGACGGGGCGTTCTCGGACTCGACGACGGTCTCGCCATCGATGATCTCCTGGCGCAGCTGCTCGATGGCCTCTGCCACCTCGGAGGGCACCTCGTCCTCGAAGTCGTGGAACGGTGCGAGTCCGACACCCTCGTTCTCAAGGGTGCCCACGTAGGACTCGTTGGTGAAGCCGTCCTGGACACCTTCATCGATGGTGGCGTAGACGGCGGCACCGATCTCCTTCATCACCGAGGTCAGCACGATGTCTCCGTAGTCGGTGGACTCGTAGCCGTCGGAGTCGACCCAGATCATCTTGGCCTCGGCTGCCTCCAGGGCGGGACCTGCACCGACGCCGGCGTTGCCGGCCACGGGCATGATGACGTCGGCGTCCTGGCTCAGCAGCTGCTCGGTGACCTCACGGCCCTGGGTCTGGTCGCTGAAGTCGCCGGAGAAGCTGCCGTTCTGGCCGTCCTTGTCCCAGCCGACCACCTCGACGTCGTCGTCGTTGTCCTCGTTGTAACGCTCCACGCCGTCGGCGTAGCCGTCCATGAAGACGGTCACCGAGGGGATCTGGATGCCGCCCCAGGTGCCGACCACTCCGGTCTCAGACATCGCGGCGGCGACGTAGCCGGCCAGGTAGGCGGCTTCACCGGTGTTGAACACCAGCGGCTTCGCGTTCTCCGGCTCTTCACCCTCTTCGAAGTTGAAGTAGGAGTCGATCAGCGCGAAGTCGGTCTCGGGGTTGGCCTCGGCGGCTTCACGCAGGCCCTCTTCAAGCAGGAAGCCGACGCCGAAGACGACGTCGCAGTTCTGCTGGACCATCGTGTCGACGTTGGGGCCGTACTCGGACTCGGCGGTGGACTGCGCATCGGCGGAGTCGACGCCGAGCTCGTCGATCGCCATCTCCAGGCCCTCGAACGCAGACTGGTTGAAGGAGCGGTCATCCCAGCCACCCTCATCGGAGACCAGGCACGCCTTGTAGTCGACCTCTTCGGAGGCGGCGCCGTCGCCCTCCTCCTCAGGGGCCTCTCCACAGGAGGACAGGATCAGTGCTGCGGCGGCCGTCGCGGCGATGGCACCGCTGGTCTTGAAGGACCTCTTCATGGGGTTCTCCTCATGGTGCAAGAACGGCACCCATACGGGTGCCGAGAAACGAGTGATGCAGGCAATAGTACGGCACATTTCCCGCTCAAACATTGCTCGGATGTTTCGGTGATGTTCACCGGCCTGATGCAGCAGAACTCGGCTCAGGCAAGCTCTTTGGCCGTGGTGTCCGGAGCAAGCTTGAGCATCAGCAGCACCGCCAGAACCACCCCGATCAGGCAGATCCCGAAGGCTCCGGCCAGGCCGAAGGTCGGCTCCATCCAGGCGATGAAGAGCAGCGGGCCCAGCCCGGCGCCGATCCGCGAGATGGTCGATGCCCAGCCGAAGCCCGATCCGCGCAGTTCCGTGGGGTAGAGCTCAGAGACGTAGGTGTAGAGCACCGGGATCGCGATCTGGATCACCATGCCGAAGCCCAGCAGCAGGATCAGCACGGCGGTGGGCAGGTGCATGGTCAGCCCGAGCACCACCAGCATCGCGGTGGCCACCGGAGCGGAGATCGCCAACAGCACCCGGCGTCCGGTGATCTCCACGAGCACCGTGGAGATCACCACCCCGACGAGTCCGACGGCGGCCATTCCCGCGGTGCGGATGAACGCTTGATCTTGTTCGTACCCGGCGTCGATCAGAAGGGTGGGCATCCATTGAATCGCGATGTAGTAGACGGTCATGATCGCGAGGAAGAGCACCCAGGAGACGGTGGTGACCCGCCAGCCGTGCGCCCAGACGAGCTTCAGCTGCTCTCCGACCGCACGGAAGCTGAGCTTCGCGGGAGCCTGGGTGGTCTCCATCGTGTACTCCTGGACCGGCGCCCCGGTGCGGGTCACCATCGAGTCGATGACCTTGCGCGCCTCCTCCATCTGCCCCTGGCGCATCAGATACATCGGAGACTCAGGCACGTAGAGCCGCACCGCGAAGACCAGCAGCGCGGGCAGGATCATGGCCAGCAGCGGCAGCCTCCAGTCGCCCCATGTCCCGACCAGCCAGGCCGAGACGAAGCCGGCGAGCGCCGCTCCGATGGGCCACCAGCCGTCCATGGCGGTGAGCACCCGTCCGCGCTGCTTGGCCGGGGTGAATTCGCCCACCAGGGCGTAGTCCACCGGGATGCAGCCGCCGAGGCCGACGCCGGCGAGGAAGCGGAAGAGCACGAACCATTCCAGGCTTCCGGTCATGGCACCGGCCACGGTGAACAGCGAGAAGATCAGCAGCGTCCAGGCGAAGGCCTTCTTGCGCCCGATCCGGTCGGCGATCGTGCCCCACATGACCGCACCCACGGCCATGCCGATCAGGTTCGCCGTGCCGATCCAGGCGGCGTCCGAGGGTGTCAGGTTCCACTCCTCGGACAGAAGCGGGATCAGGATGCCGTTGAGCGAGACGTCCCAGGCGTCGAACATGAAGCCGAGTCCACCGATGAGGAAGATCCGGCCCTGGGTGTTCCACCGCCAGGGCAGGCCCTGCAGGACGGATTCACCGGTGGGCAGCGCCGTGGGGAGATTCGCAGTGTTCTGGTGCACGAGGAGAGTGTAAGCCCGCGGAAGGGGACCCTACTCCCAGATGACCTCCAGCTCATCGGCAGTCATGTCGACCAGAGGAGTTCCGTGGGTGCCCGCATCCCCGAAGTACAGCGCGTAGCGGCTGCTCAGTCGAGGGTTCCGGCCCGGCAGCCCCGTGCGGCGCTCTCAAGCTCCTCCGCGGTGCGCAGCAGCTGGTCGGCACGCTCGGTGAGCCGGCGGGCCGATTCCGGGCTGTGCTCTTCGGAGCCTCCCGCCCACAGCGCCTGTCCGCGGGCTATGACCCGACAGAATGCCCCCGCCCGGTCGAAGGCCGAATCGATGTCTCCGCGGTACATCCCCGCGAGCACCAGATCTGCCAGTCGGTCCATCTCCTGGGCGGTGGGCGGCTCGGCGACGCCCGCGATCGCGTGGGGCGCCGAGTCGGTCTTGCCCAGCTGGTAGTACTCACTCATCCGTTGTGGATCTTTGTTCACAGCGGCTCGGATCGCGTAGATCCTCCAGAGACCGCCGGCCAGCGAGTGTGCCGGAGAGTCGGCCCAGAGCTCGGCAATGGCCTCGATGCCTTCGGTCTCGGCCAGCCGTATGAACCGCTCCGTCACCTCGGGATCATCGGAGTCGCGACCGTGGAAGACCAGCGCGTGCGCGGTGTCGTGGGCGGCCTGGGAAATGATGGCAGGATCCGCGCCGCCCTCTCGCTGATCAAAGGCTGCCGGCTCGGTGTAGCTCGGCCGACGGTGGCGGGGCTTGCTGGTCATCGCGTCCTCCTTGAAGAGATTCGCTTCGGTCTGCGGGCCGCTCAACTGCCGACCTGCATAGTGTCCGTCATTATGCCGCAGGCCCCGGCGGCGATACCATAGGGCACGTCTTCAGAGGCTTCACAGGGGCCTTTAGCTCAGTTGGTAGAGCATCGGACTTTTAATCCGCTGGTCGCGGGTTCGAGTCCCGCAGGGCCCACCATAGCCCTCCACTGGAGACAGGTATGCCCAGGTCAGCGCTCAGCGTAGGCCTGGGCATACCTCATCGGGGGGTGGATTTCGAACCTGCCCCGACGCGTAGTTGACCGAGTGCCCGAACAAGGAGCACACTTGAGGTGTGCCGGGCTGCGGTAACCCCCGGGCTCCATTATTGAGCCGCTTCGAGCGGCCCCGCGCCGTGAGGCGTTCCCAGCCCGGCACACCTTAATCTTCCACGCCGATTCGGCCAGCTCCTCTGCACGTGCCCTCATCCGGCGCTCCTCCCAGGCCATCACGGCCGAGTTCATGTTCGGGCTATACACTCGTGGCCGACACGTCGACACTCGTTCACCTGGGGAAACACACCGCATGATCGTACGCAGAGGCCAGCGAAAGCCTGAGGCCACCGACCTGCTGGCCAGCATCGCCCGGGAAGTGCGCTCCGGTGTGCAGCTGATCTCGCAGCTGCTCGGCAGTCCGAACGAGGACCGGGCCGCACTGCGGGACCAGCTGCTCGGCCTGGAGGGTCGGGCGGTGGACCTGCACTTCAATCTGATGACTCATATCCGCAGCGTCTTCCTGACCCCTCTGCCGCGTCATGACATCTATGCCCTCTCCCAGCAGCTCAACCGCACCATGGAGCACGTGGTCGCGGCAGGTGACCTGATCCTCGCCCGCCCACATCTGAGCCTGCCCAGCCAGAGCGCCGACCAGCTGGAGACGCTGAGCCGCCAGCTGGACCTCACGGTGGCCGCGATGTCCCGGTTGGAGGACTTCGATCTGCTGGAGGAGTACTGGATTCAGATGCAGCGCCTGACCAAGCAGGCAAACCGGACCCACCGGGTGTGGATGACCAGCACCGACAATGCCTTCCAACCGAACATCGCGCTGCAGCAGGCGCAGATCGCAGATGCGCTGCTGGCCGCGATAGACGACCAGCGGATGGTGGCGGTCACTGCCGGTTCCATCATCGTGCGCGAGTCCTGAGGCGCCCGCGTGGAGATGATCCTGCTCGGACTCATCTGTCTGGTGCTGGTTCCCAACGCCTACGTGGCCGGGCTCCATGATGTTCCCAATGCCATCGCCATTCCGGTGCGCACCAGGGCGCTCACACCTCGGGTGGCGACACGTGTGGCGGCGGGTTTCAACGCCCTGGGGGTTCTGCTCACTCTCCCGCTGGGGAT
This sequence comes from Nesterenkonia sp. YGD6, assembly GCF_022565895.1. NCBI lineage: Bacteria > Bacillati > Actinomycetota > Actinomycetes > Micrococcales > Micrococcaceae > Nesterenkonia > Nesterenkonia sp. YGD6. Next base: position 33,580 of record NZ_JAJOYY010000005.1, read on the forward strand.
CTACCTCTTCACCTGGTTCGAATTCCCGGAGATGGATCCAGTACTGCTGCTGACGGTGACGCTCTGCGCGGCGTCGACCCTGCTTGGGTGGAATATCTTCACCTACCTCAGGGGAATGCCGACATCAATCACCCATGCTCTGCTGGCGGCATTCCTCGGGGGCACCCTGGCTGCCGCGGTCGTCGCGGATCTCGACTTCGCGGAAGTTCTTGCCATGCCGTGGGTCGGGGTCGTGCTCACGCTCCTGCTGTCTCCGCTGGTCGCGTTCGGGCTGGCCTACCTGCTGGTCTTCGCGGCTGTGCGCTTCGCTCGCGGTGGTGATCCCGACGCCGTCAACTCCACCTCCCGCATGGCGCAGTCGGTGAGCGTCGGCGTCACATCCCTGGGCACCGGGCTGCAGCAGGGTCAACGGTTCTCCTTCGTGCTGATCACCGCCTCAACGGCAGCGCAGATCGAAGCGGCTGAGGCCTGGTTGCCCTACGCGTATGTCGCGTTCGCGCTGCTGATCGGTGCTGGCTGCCTGACCGGAGGGTGGCGAATCGCTCACACGCTGGGCCATCGTCTGGTGGACATCGACCCGCTGCGCGGCATGGTGGCCACAACCACCACTTCGGGACTGCTCTTCGTCGGTTCACTGGGGTTCGCGCTGCCGCTGTCCACGTCACTGACCGCGGCTTCATCGGTGATCGGGGCTGGATCGAATCAGCGCTTCGCCACAGTCCATTGGCGTCAGTTCCGCCGGATCTGCCTCTACTGGGTACTGACCCCACTGGTCGCCGCCACAGTGACGGCGCTGCTCACCACGGTGATGAGTCTGCTGCTCGGTTAGACGCGTCCTGATCGGACGCGCCCAGCCAGCAGCAGAATGGTCAGCCGAAGCGTCCGGAGACGTAGTCCTCGGTGGACTTCTCGGCCGGGTTGTTGAAGATGGTGGAGGTGTCGTTGTACTCCACCAGGCGCCCGATACGCTTTCCGTTGTCCTGATCGAGGCCAGCGGTGAAGAACGCGGTCGTGTCAGAGATCCGGGCGGCCTGTTGCATGTTGTGCGTGACGATGATCTGGGTGTACTCCTGTTTGAGGTCTGTCATCAGATCCTCGATCGCGGCGGTGGCGATCGGATCGAGTGCGGAGCACGGCTCGTCGAGCAGGATCACGTCGGGAGACGTGGCGATCGCACGAGCGATGCACAGTCGCTGCTGCTGGCCGCCGGAGAGCCCGAATGCCGAGCCCTTCAGGTTGTCCTTGACCTCATCCCAGAGAGCCGCGCGGCGAAGCGACTGCTCCACCAGGTCACTCATCGAATCGACCTTCATCTTGGTCACCCGCGGTCCGTATGCGACGTTGTCGAAGATGGACTTCGGGAAGGGGTTGGGCTTCTGGAAGACCATGCCGATGCGGCGCCGCACTTCGATCGGGTCGATCTTCGGCTGGTAGATGTTCTGGCCGTGATAGGTGACCTCACCCTCGATCCGCGCCGAGGGAATCAGGTCGTTCATCCGGTTCAGGCTGCGCAGCACCGTTGACTTGCCGCAGCCCGAGGGACCGATGAGCGCGGTGACCTCACGGCGGTTGAAGTCGAGGTTCACGTCGTCCACGGCGTGGAAATCCCCGTAGTAGACATTGAGCCCCCTGGTCGCCATCACCGGAGGAACGTGACCGCGGGTGTCGTTGAAAGCATCTGTGCTGGTCTGTGAAGTCATAGTCATGGGTCCTTGTCGATCAGTGGTGCAGAGCAAGTCGTGAAGATGGAGGAGCGCGCGTGACTCACAGGTCGTAGCGAGAGTAGCGGTTGCGCAGCCAGATCGCCGCGGAGTTCATGATCAGCAGCACGGCTATCAGCAGGATCACACCAGCGGCCGCGAGTTCGCGGAACTCCGGCTGCGGACGTGAGGCCCACTGGAAGATCTGCACCGGGATCGCGGTGTACGCGCCGCTGAAGGCGCTGTCTGGGTTGAAGGTCACGAAGGTCGTGGCACCGACGAGCAGCAGCGGAGCCGTCTCACCGATGGCCCGAGACATGGCAAGGATCGTGCCGGTGATCATGCCGGGGACGGCGACGGGCAGCACCTGGTGCCAGACCGTCTGCCATCTGGTGGCGCCCATGCCGTATGACGCCTGTCGGATCGAGTCCGGCACGGCCTTGAGCGCTTCGCGGGATGCGAGGATCACCGTGGGCAGGACCAGCATCGCCAGAGTGAGTGAGCCGGCGTAGGCCACCGGCCCGAAGGCGAAGCCCTCACGGACCACGTAGGCCAGCCCCAGGATGCCGAAGACGATGGACGGGACCGCAGCGAGGTTCTGGATGTTCAGCTCGATGAACCGATTCCACCAGCGTTCGGTGTCCGCGTACTCCTCCAGGTAGACCGCTGCGGAGATGCCCAACGGGACCACCGTCACCAGCACACCGACCATGAGGATCACGGTGCCCCAGATCGCAGACTGCATTCCGGAGGTCTCTGGATCCAGAGTGGAGGGCATCTGCGTGATGAGGTTGAGGTCCAGACGTGAACGACCCAGCCATGCCGAATGGATGATGAGCGCCAGCAGAGTGACGAAGGCGATCACGATGCACAGGATCAGGACGTACTTGAACAGCTCTTCCTTCCAGATGCCACTGCGCTTGCCCATCGCGATGCGGCGGGTGGTGTCGCGGGCGGCAGTTGACGCCTTCTCGGCGCGCGTGCTCATCATTCGTACTTCTCCCGGAATCGGCGGACGAGGGCGATGGAGATCATGTTCATCACGAAGGTCATGGTGAACAGCAGGGCACCCACTGCGAAGATCGTGAAGTAGACATCGGTGCCGGCGGAGATGTCGCCCGTGGCGGTGCGTCCGATGAACGCTGTCATCGGCAGGACCGATTCGTTGGGCATCAGAGTCATGTTGGGGCTGGCACCTGCGGCCAGGAGCACGACCATCGTCTCGCCGATGGCGCGAGACACACCGAGGACGAACCCGGCGACGATGCCGGAGAGGGCTGCCGGGACGACGACCTTGGTCGCGACCTGCATGCGTGTACTGCCAAGTCCATAGGCGCCTTCGCGCAGCGAGCGCGGCACTGCAGACATTGAATCTTCTGCAATGGAAGCGACGGTCGGGATGATCATGATGCCCAGCACGATGCCTGCGGCGCCGGCCGAGAAGATCCCTGGGGGATCTCCGAGATCGCCGGGCAGCCAGGTGGGCCAGTTGTCACGCAGCAGCGGCGTGACGAAGGTGAAGGCGAAGATGCCGTAGGCGACGGTGGGGACGCCTTCGAGCACCTCGAGGATCGGCTTCAATACCTTCCGGGCACGCCGACCGGCGAACTCGCTGAGGTAGATCGCGGCGCCCAGCCCTGCCGGGAGCGCGACGATGAGCGCGTACATGGTGACGTTCAGGGTGCCGACGACGATGTTCCAGACACCGAAGCTGGGGGTGGCCAGCGCCGGCGCCCAGGTGTCGGTGGAGAAGAACTCCCGGAAATCGACCCGGCTGAAGAATTCAGGCAGCGGCGAGAACAGGGCCAGAACGATGCCGACCGTGATGATGACCGAGGCGATCGCGCAGAAACCAAGCCAGAATTGGATCAGCTTCTCGCCCCAGCGAGAGGACTGCGCGACCAGGACCACACTGGGCCGGTCGGTTCGCGTCGTAGTGCTCACCTTGCTCCTTCTGCTGTGAAAAACGTGAAGAACGAAGGCTCGGCGCCCTGGAGAGGGCACCGAGCCTCCGCTGTGGGGTAGATCAGTTCCCGGCGAGCTCGTCCACAGTTGCCTGTGCCTCGGTGGCCTGGTCCTCGGTCAGCGGGATGAAGTTCGCAGCCTCGGCGAGGGCCTCGTTGTTCTCCAGCGTGAAAGCCAGGAAGTCCTGCACCTCGGTGCGCTCGAGGGCGAGGTCCGATGGGTACATGAACAGCTGGCGACCCAGTGGGTTGTAGCTGCCGTCCTGGACGGTCTCGGTGGCCGGCTCGACGCAGTCGCCGTCTTCATTCTCGATCTCGAGGGTGCGGATCGGCTCTGCCTCGGCCTCGATCGTGTAGGAGAGCGGGACGAAGGCCATGGCGAACTCGTTGCCGGAGGTGCCGGTGATGGCGGCGAAGTCGTCCTCACCGATGTCGTTGTAGTCGGCGCGGATGTTGCCCTCTTCACCGTTGATCGCCTCGGTGAAGTAGTCGAAGGTGCCGGAGTCGGTGCCGGGGCCGTAGAGCTCGATAGGCTCATCCGGGTAGGAAGGATCGATGTCAGACCAGTTGGTCGCTTCCGAGTCCTGGTTCCAGACCTCGGAGAGCTCCTCAACAGAGGCACACTGCAGGAAGTCGTTCTCCTCGTTGACGATGAGCGAGATCGCATCGTTCGCGACACCGATCTCCTCGTACGCGATTCCCGCTTCATCACATGCCGCGATCTCTTCATCGGAGATCGAGCGGGAGGCCTCGGAGATGTCGGTCTCGCCGCGGCAGAAGCTCTCGAAGCCGCCACCGGTGCCGGAGGTGCCGACCGTCACCTGGACGTCGGGGTTCTCCTCCATGAACATCTCAGCTGCAGCCTCACCGAGCGGCGCCACGGTCGACGAGCCGTCGATGGTGACCTGGCCTGAGGCCCCGTTGCCGCCCTCTTCGGTGCCAGTCTCAGCTTCGCCCTCTTCTCCGCCGTCGCCACATCCGACCAGTGCCAGGGTTGCAATGGACAGGATGGCCGTTGAACGACCAAAAGTTCTCATCTTCACGGGTATGCCTCTCTGAGTGATTCATCAAGCGCGAGGAAGCGCCGTTTTTCAAGCCTTATGAGGTTCTCCGCGGATGCCTCCGGCGAACCTCGAATCACATTAGGAGGGGCAAGTGACAGTGGGCCGCTCAACAGGTGGCCAAGGTGCCCACTTAAGATGAACGCTCGGTGAACTGGCGCGCCTCACCGGTGTGTCGTGCACCACACCGGAGGCCTGGCGGATGTGAGGCCCCTCGTATCCCCGGGACTGGTCGCGGCCTACACTCATGAGGTGACGACCGAGCGCTCTACTCCCCCACTGCTGGCCCGTGCGCGCCGCTTCACGCAGCGCCGAGTCAAGGTCGGTGCCCGCAGGATGCGACGCTCGGTGATTCCTGCGCTGCAGATGACCGTGGCCGGCGTGGGTGCCTACACGATTGCTGAACGGGTCCTGGGCCACGACGATCCGCTCTTCGCGGCCATCGCTGCGATGATCGCGCTGGGCTTCACCAAAGAACCACGGATGCGCAAGGTCCTCGAGGTCAGCGTGGGCTGCACCTTGGGCATCCTCATCGGTGATCTGCTGCTGCACCAGCTCGGCTCGAACCTGGGCACCGCCACGCTGGTCCTCTTCCTCTCCATCATGTTGGCCCGATTCCTCGACTCAGGACCGGTGCTGGCCATGCAGATGGGCCTCCAGGCCCTCCTGGTGGTGCTGATCCCGCCCCCCGAGGCAGCCGCACTCGGCCCGTTCACGCGCAGCCTGGACGCCATCGTCGGCGGTGCGGTGGCGCTGGCGATCACGCTGCTGACCCCGAAGGATCCGCGCCGCGAGCCGATCGCTGAGCTCAAGAGCGTGGTGGACGCGATGACCGCCTCGCTGCGCGACGTCGCCGAGGCGGTGCGGAACTCAGACTCGCGCCAGGCCTGGCACTCGCTGATCCGCTGCCGCGGCCTGCAGCCGCAGATCGATGAGCTGCGCGATGCGGTGCGTTCAGCCAAGGAGCTGACGGTCTTCTCCCCCGCCTACCGCAAGCACCGCCACTACGTCCGACACATGGCCGAGGTCGCGGACCACGTGGACCTCTCGGTGCGCAGCATGCGGGTGGTGGCACGCCGGATCATCAGCACCGTGGACCACGCCACACTCAGTGACGAAGCGGTGGCGAACCTCTCGGCGGTGCTGGACGAGTTCGCCGACGGCTCGCTGCTGCTCTCCCAGGCAGTGTCTGAACCTGGCTCGGCCTACACGCGCCGGATGAACACCGCCCAGGAGGCACTGTCCGCTCTGGCCCAGCGGCTGCACCCGAAATCGCTGGGCATCGGGACGCTCGAGGGTGAGACGGTGGTGCTGCTGCTGCGCACGCTGGTGGTGGACATGCTTCAGGCGACAGGGGCCAGCCACGAAGACGCCACCGAGCAGCTGCCCGAGCTTTGAGGCCCCGCCAACCAGGTGTCACCTACGTCGTGACTCAGGCCGGCTAGTGCCACACGCGGATGAATGTGCACGCTCAGACATGGCCTGGTCGCCGGGGTGAGGCTGTCGCGCTCAGCCAGGGCCGCCTTCCTCGTCGACGAACCACAGGCAGTCTGGCCCCGGCTGGCACCACTGCCCGGCCCGATGAGGCTCCAACGGCGCGAGCACGGGGAGCGAGGCGCGTTCCATCACGGTGAGTCTGGGCGCCTCCCCGGAGGGCAAGGGGCAGCTGGTCTCCACGAGCACAGGTTCGTCGAAGGAGAGACCGATCTCGGCTGGGACTGGCCACACCGCCGACTTCCAGAGAGCACATGCCTGGATGAGGGTCTCCTCCGCACGGCTGCTGCGCACCTCCTGTCCGGTGTCGAGCGTGTACACGATGTCCGTGGCGGTCACCCGAATGCCGGTCACCGGGTTCTCCGCAGCGCCGGGCCGGGTCATGTCCGTGTAGTCACCGATCGGATCTCCGACCAGGCTCTCGCCGACCGGAAGCGCCAGGCACTGCTCGTCCGCGGCCGCGCACTGCACGATCGGCCCCCGCTCTTCGGGGTCCCACGACTTGATCGCGACCACCTCGGTGCTGTCGTAGCCTCCGGCGTACCAGATCACCGGGTCGCTGATCGTCAGCGAGCCCAGGACCAGAGGCTCATCCCCCAGGGCCAGGGCCTGGGAGTCGGCCTTGAACGGGCCCGATCCCTCGCTGTCCTGGATGTCGCGGCGTTGCACCACCTGTCGGGTCACCGCGCTCTCCCCGTCCAGCTCGAACGTGACAGTGTCGTCCTCGATCCGCAGCACGACACGCTCCGCGCCGTCGGCGCTGAGAGCGGCGTAGCCTCCCGGGATCCCCTCAGACCCCTCCTCGGCCCACTGCTCCGTCGTAGGGAGCAGCGCGCCGTACACCCCGTCATCCACCGCGTGCAGGTACGGCCGCCCGCAGCCGACAGAGCCTGCCCCCAGGAGCAGCACCGCAGCTGCCGTCCATGTCACCCATGCTCGGTCCATGATGTGCCGCCTTCGTCACAAGCACCCTAACCGACGGTGGATCAGTGGCGAGAGGGTCTGCGTCTCCCAGACCCGGTACGGCGGCGGTTGATGCGACGTTCATGGCAGGTGAAGCGGCTGCAACCCTTCTCGTCCACAGTCGGAGCCATGACCTTCGTCAACGTGGGCCCCCTCGGCGCGGCCCCTGGCGAGCGAGACCTTCTCGTGGAGATCCTGACCCGGTCGCAGCGCTGATCGCATCCGCGCCAACATCGGAACGAGTCCTGCCAACCAGGTGTCATCGACGTCGTGACTCAATACATCTAGAGCTGCAGGATCATCCTGGTGTTGCCCAAGGTGTTGGGCTTGACCCGGGCGAGGTCCAGGAACTCCGCGACACCTTCATCAGGTGAACGCAGCAGCTCGGTGTAGACCTCCGGATCCACCGCCGCCTGGTCATCCATGATCCCGAAGCCATGCCGGGTGAAGAACTCCACCTCGAAGGTCAGGCAGAACACCCTGCTGACACCGAGGGCGTGGGCACGAGCCGTGAGCTCTTTCAGCAGTCCTGAACCCACTCCGTGACCCCGACAGCGGGAATCGGTGGCCAGGGTGCGCACTTCGGCGAGGTCCTTCCACATCACGTGCAGGGCGCCGAACCCGATCAGGGCACCGTCCTGGGCTTCGGCGACGACGAACTCCTGGATCGCCTCGTAGTAGGCGACGGCCTCCTTGTGCACCAGCACGCGCTGATCCACCAGGGGCTCCGCCATGCCCATGATCGCGGCGACATCGGCGGTGCGCGCCGGCCTGATGATGAAGGAACCCATCGGCACAGTCTAAGCGCGGACGCAGAGCCAGGCGGGCTGCGCATCGCGGACTGCACTTGAGTCGATCAGCCCTCGTTCAGGGTGAAGTCATGCGGCTCCGAACGGATGCCGCTGAGGCTCACGGTCAGCTGATAGCTGCCGGGATTCAGCGCGATCGGCTCTGCGCAGTCCTCGGCTGAGTCTGAGCGTGGCCACGTGAAATGCGCCTGCTCCACCTGGCCCGGCTTCAGCTGCACCGGAAGCGACTCTCGGGAGACGGAGCATTCGGCGGTGGAGAAGACGGTGGCTCCGGCGTGCTCGACCAGGAACTCCTGCTCCGCCGTACCCAGGTCAGCCTCACAGGCGTAGTCGGCGGTGTTCTCCACCTCCATGACCAGCCTGGGGGCGTAGCCAGGTCCGTAGGACTCTGAACCGGTGGATGCCCGAACCTCGAGATCGCCGGTGCGGCAGCTGCCATCCTCGGGAGGCTGGTCCTGAGGCGCCTCCGCCTCGGGGTCCTGGCCGTCGGCGTCGGCGGAGTCCTCGGACCCTGGCGGCGAGTCATTCTGGGACCCTGGATCTGAACCTGCCTCGTCCTGCGCAGCGGCACCCTCAGCGGCCTCCTGCGGATCGGCCTCATCCGTGTCCTGGCCCCCGCCCATGGCGAGGCCGGTGAGCCATCCTGCAAGGACCAGCAGCACCACGGCGAGCACCCCGACCAGGATGCGTCGGCGCCTGTACACCTCGGCAGACTGCCGCCTTCGCTGGGAACCCATGGCCCCAGGTTAGCGGAGGAGACTGGCGCTGTTTCTCAGCCGAGCAGGCGTTCCCTGAGCTCGCGCACGCGCAGGTGGATGTCATCGCGGACCAGCTCCATGCGCTCCCGCCCTTCGATCCCGCGGCTGCTGGGCTCATCGACCTCCCAGCGTTCGATCTCAACACCCTCCAATGGCTCCACTTCAGCTTCGGCACCGATGATCACGACGTGCCCAGCCTCACGCATCGCCTCCGGGGTCAGCTGGGTGGGAGTCTCTCCGGCGATGTCGGCCCCGATCTCCGCAAGCACCTCTGTCGAGAGCGCATTGACCTTCGAACCCGGCCGCGTGCCGGCCGAGGAGACGACGACGGCGCCCTCGAGTCCCGCCGCAGCGAGGTCCTGGCGCATCAGCCCGGCGGCCATCTGAGATTTGCCGCCGTTCTTCACGCACACGAAGAGCACCGCTGGCTTCTCGGCGCGCTCAGTGGAGTGCGCCACCGGGGCGACCTCCTCCTCTGCGCCGCGCACCGGCTGATCCGAGGGTCTCGTGGAGTTCTCCGGGGTGGTCGTCTCGCGCATCAGTGTGCGGTCCTTTCGGTCATGGAGTTGAAGAGGTCCTGCAGGGCGCCGGGCACCACCGAGTAGTAGGACCAGGTGCCGCGCTTCTCACGAATGAGCAATCCGGCATCGACCAGCACCTTCAGGTGGTGGGAGACGGTGGGCTGGCCGAGGCCGAGCGGCTCGGTGAGGTCGCAGACGCAGGCCTCCCCGGTCTCCTCGGCGGCGATCAGGGTGAGCAGCGTGATGCGATTCGGGTCCGCGAGCGCCTTGAATCCGACGGCGAGCTCGGCGGCGCCCTCTGGGTCCAGCGTGACGCTCTCCGCCAGGGGCGCCTGCGGGGGCGTGCAGTCGATCTGAGTGATCATCGCTTCTCCTCGAGGGTTCGTCATCGGTCTTGGGAGCAGTGCTCCGAGCTCTATCGTCCCAGCCTGCCCCCATGGCGAACGTCACATGGATTGACATGCATCGATGTTTCTGACGATACTCGGGGCATCGAAGTTTGTCGATCTTCCCAGGAGTGTTTGTGAGCCAGTCTGCCCCACCCGTCCCGGACCCCTCGGCCGTGGTGGCCAAGCTCTCGGTGCTCGATCGCTTCCTCCCCGTGTGGATCATCGCGGCCATGGGGCTGGGACTGGCGCTGGGCGCCGTCGTCCCCCAGGTGGGTGTGGCGATGGAGTCCATGGAGGTGGCAGGCGTCTCGCTGCCGATAGCCATCGGACTCCTGATCATGATGTACCCGGTGCTGGCGAAGGTCCGCTACAACGAGACCGGCCGGGTGCTCTCGGACAAGAAGCTGGTCGTCACTTCGCTGCTGATCAACTGGATCCTCGCACCGGCCTTCATGTTCGTCCTGGCCTGGGTCTTCCTCGCCGATCTGCCGGAGTACCGCACCGGGCTGATCATCGTCGGTCTCGCCCGCTGCATCGCCATGGTGCTGATCTGGAACGATCTGGCCTGCGGTGATCGTGAGGCTGCTGCGGTGCTGGTGGCCATCAACTCTGTGTTCCAGGTCTTCATGTTCGGCGTGCTGGGCTGGTTCTACCTGCAGGTCCTGCCGGGCTGGCTCGGGTTGGAGACCACCTCGGCCGAGTTCTCCATCGTTGCGATCACGGTCTCGGTGCTGGTCTTCCTGGGCATCCCGCTGCTCGCCGGGTACCTCACCCGCACCCTGGGCGAACGAGCCCGGGGTCGCGAATGGTACGAGGCCAAGGTCCTGCCGAGGATCGGCCCTTGGGCGCTCTACGGCCTGCTCTTCACGATCGTGGTGCTCTTCGCGCTGCAGGGCGAACAGGTGCTCAGCAGTCCGATGGACGTGGTCCGGATCGCCGTCCCGCTGCTGGTCTACTTCGTGGTCATCTTCGCCGCCTCGATGGTCATCGGTTGGATGCTGCGGATGGGCTACGAGCGCACCACCACGCTGTCCTTCACCGCGGCCGGCAACAACTTCGAACTCGCCATCGCGGTCTCCATCGCCACCTTCGGCGCCACCAGCGGTCAGGCCCTGGCAGGAGTCGTCGGCCCGCTGATCGAGGTCCCGGTGCTGGTCGCGCTGGTCTACGTGGCGCTGTGGGCGCGCCGGTTCTTCATCGGATCGAACATCCCCGCCAAGCAGGAGAGCCCGATCGCTGCAGCTGCCCCACACAGTCTCTGACCCCCACTGTTCTCACAGCTTCTCGGAAGGAACACCATGAGCACCCCCAGGCCCACCGTCCTCTTCGTCTGCGTCCACAACGCTGGGCGCTCGCAGATGGCCGCCGGATTCCTTCGCGAGATCGCCGGTGATGCCGTAGAGGTATTCTCCGGCGGCACGGCGCCGAAGGAGTCGCTGAACCCCATCGCGGTGGAAGCCATGGCGGAGCTCGGGATCGACATCTCGGAGAACACACCTGAGAAGCTCACCGATGATTCGGTGAAGCAGTCCGACGTGGTCATCACCATGGGCTGCGGGGACGAGTGCCCGTTCTACCCGGGCAAGCGCTACGAGGACTGGAAGCTCGATGACCCGGCAGGGCAGAGCCTCGAGAAGGTCCGGGTGATCCGCGATGACATCCGCACCCGCGTGCGCCAGCTTCTCGGCAGCCTGAACGTGAAGGGCTGAGCTCGGCCGGTTCCACCAGCTGAGCACGGCGGAGGCCGAGATTCTCTAGACTCATGGCGATGACACCCGCCGCCGAGTCTCCCGCCAGCGCCACTCCCGCGAGCCCGCCTGCTGCCGCTCGGGACGGCTCCGTCCGTCCCGACGTGGGCTTCACGCCCGAGCCCACGCTGGTCCATGACCGTGTGATCGAGTGGTTCGAGGACAAAGCCCGCCCGCTTCCCTGGCGTGAGCCCGGCTGCACCCCCTGGGGCGTGCTGGTCAGCGAGATCATGCTGCAGCAGACCCCGGTGGTCCGGGTGCTCCCTCGCTGGGAGCTCTGGATGAAGCGCTGGCCTCGCCCGGCTGACCTCGCTGCGGCGCCGACCGCGGAGATCCTCACCGCCTGGGACCGGCTCGGCTACCCACGCCGCGCACTGCGACTGCAGGCCGCCGCGGCGGCCATGGTCGAACGCCACGGCGGGAAGGTGCCCAGCGCTGCGACGGAGCTGCGCGCACTGCCGGGAGTGGGCGAGTACACCGCCGCCGCCGTGGCCTGCTTCGCCTTTCAGGAGCCCGAAGTTGTGGTGGACACCAATATCCGACGAGTCCACGCCCGAGCCTTCACCGGACACGCCCTGCCGGGCAAGACCTACACCTCCGCGCAGCGCCGGCTCGCCCAGGAGCTGATGCCCACCACCGAGCACGACGGCGGCGCCACCGCCTGCGCCTGGAACGCCTCGGCCATGGAGCTCGGGGCGCTGATCTGCACCGCACGCGCGCCACAGTGCCAGTCCTGCCCGGTGGCTGACCTGTGTGCCTGGCGTGCCGCAGGATCGCCACCGCCCACCGCGGAGCAGCAGACCCGCGGCCAGGCCTGGGCGGGCACAGACCGTCAGGTGCGTGGCGCGATCATGGCTGTGCTGCGCACGGGCCAGACCGTGGAGCGCACGGAGCTTCTCGCCGGACTGGCGCTGCCCGAGGCCGCGGAGGAACAGCGGAGCCGGTGCCTGGACTCGCTGCTGCGCGACGGGCTCGCCGCCGCCGATGAAGGGCAGATCAGCCTTCCCGGTGGGCTGGGCGCCTCCGCGCCTGTCCTTGCCGGAACTGCCGCCAGAGATTCTGCAGGCTCAGCCTGACTGGCCGCCGTCGAGCACCAGGTTCAGCGCCTCGGCCAGTGAGCCGACCTCGCGGACCCGCATCCCCTCCGGGGTGGCGTCCTTCTCCGTGCCGGTGGATCTGCGCGGGACGATCGCATGGGTGAAGCCCAGCCGCTGGGCCTCCTCCAGTCGCTGACGCAGACCCGGCACCGGGCGCACCTCCCCAGCCAGGCCCACCTCCCCGAAGGCCACGAACCGGTTCGGCAGCGGCTTCTCCAGCGCCGCGGAGGCCACCGCCAGAGCGATGGAGAGATCAGCCGCGGGTTCAGTGATCCTGACCCCGCCCACTGTGGCCACATACGCCTCGGACTTCATCAGCGCGGTGAGCTTGGCGCGACGCTGGAGCACTGCGAGCAGCATCGAGACCCGGGGAGAGTCCAGGCCGGAGACCGCACGGCGGGGCTGGGCCGCCTGAGACTCGGCCACCAGGGCCTGGACCTCTGCGGTGAGCGGCCTGCGACCTTCCAGGGTGATGGTGATGCAGGTGCCGGGGACGCGTTCGGTCATCGCTGAGACGAAGAGCCCGCTGGGGTCAGCCAGCGAGGTCAGGCCGTCCTCATTGAGATCGAAACAGCCCACATCATCGGTGGGACCGTAGCGGTTCTTCACCGCGCGCAGCAGCCGCAGCCGGGAATGTCGCTCCCCTTCGAACTGACAGACCACATCCACCAGGTGCTCGAGCATCCGCGGCCCGGCGATGCTTCCGTCCTTGGTCACATGCCCCACCAGGATGGTGGTCATGTTCTTGCGCTTGGCCGACTCGATCATCGAGGCGGTGACCTCGCGGATCTGGGTGACGCCGCCGGGGGCGCCGTCGACCTCGGCCGAGGAGAAGGTCTGCACCGAGTCCATGATCGTCAGCTGGGGTGAGAGCTTCTCCACCTGGCCCAGCGCCTGGCCCAGATCGGATTCGGCGGCGAGGTAGAGGCCGTCGGAGATCGCGTCGATGCGTTCGGCGCGCTTCTTCACCTGGGCTGCGGATTCCTCACCGGTCAGGTAGAGCACCGGGGAATCGGGGTGGGCGCGGGCCACCGCGGAGGCCACCTGCAGCAGCAGCGTGGACTTGCCGACGCCGGGCTCGCCGGCCATCAGGATCACCGCGCCCGGGACGAGCCCTCCGCCGAGCACCCGGTCCAGCTCCCCGATGGAGGTGGGACGGAACTCCGCCTCGGAGGCATCCACCTCGTGGATCACCCGGGCCGGCTGAGCAAGCTGGCTCGCCGCCGTCGTTCTGGCAGTGACCTGGCCCTTCTCCTCCACCGAGCCCCAGGCCTGGCACTCCGGGCAGCGGCCGACCCACTTGACGGTCTGCCAGCCACATCCAGTGCATTCAAACGCCGGGGATCCCTTGGACCGGGACTTCCCCGTACTCCGTGACGCGGTGCGAGTTGCCATGGTCCCTACGTTACCGCCGGGCACAGACACATTTCGGCGCACCCCGGTCACAACCCGTACGATGCTCGGAGCCCCCATCCCCCTTTCGACTCAGGAGACCTGTGTTCCGCTCCCCCAAGATGTTCTTCCGCGTGCTGGCCTTCGCCGAAGCCGTCTCCTGGACCCTGCTGATCGGCGGGATGATCCTGCGCGCGACCAACGGCCTGGACATCGCGGTGAGCATCGGCGGCGGCATCCACGGCTTCGTGTTCCTGGCCTATGCCGCGACCGCAGTGATTGTGGCGAAGAATCAGCGCTGGAGCGCCGGCCCCACCTCGGTGGCGGTGATCAGCGCGGTGATCCCCTATGCGACGATTCCGGTGGATCTCTGGCTCAAGCGCAGCGGCCGGCTCGAGGGGCCCTGGCGCACGGCGCTCACCGAAGATCCGCGGGACAGAAGCCGGCATGACCGCGCACTGCGGGTGCTGCTGAACCGGCCCGGACTCGTCGGCGGGGTGCTGAGCGCCGGGGTCGTCATGCTCTTCGTGGTGCTGCTGATCATCGGCCCGCCCGGGGGCTGACAGCCCCGGAAGGCCCGAGAGCTTCAGCGTTGCAGGGACCCAGACATGAGTGAAGCGCCGCCGGATGATTCCGACGGCGCTTCACTCATGTCTGGGTCAGCGCTGGCCGACCCGAGGGATCAGCTCTCGATGGCGGCGGGCTCTTCTGACGCCTCGATCTGATCCTGCGGCTCGTGCCACTCGAAGGTGAGCTTGCGCTCCTTGCCTTCACCCTCGACGCCGATCTCGATGCCGGCGCCGTGGGGGATCTCGCCGTAGAGGATCCGCTCGGAGAGCTCGTCCTCGATCAGGGTCTGGATGGTGCGGCGCAGCGGCCGGGCACCCATCGCCGGATCGTAGCCGGTCTCGGCGAGGAACACCCGAGCGGGCTGGGTGACCTCAAGGGTCATGGCCTGCTCGGCGAGCCGTGAGCGCAGCCTGTTCACGAAGAGGTCCACGATCTGGACGATCTCCTCCTGCTTGAGCTGCGGGAACACGATCGTGTCATCGACACGGTTGAGGAACTCGGGCCGGAAGTGCTGGCGCAGCTCCTGGCTGACCGTGGCCTTCATCCGCTCGTAGTTGGTCGAGGTGTCCCCACTGGAGGTGAAGCCGGTCATCACGTTCTTGGAGATGTCCCGGGTGCCGAGGTTGGTGGTCATGATGATCACCGTGTTCTTGAAGTCCACGGCGCGGCCCTGGGAGTCGGTCAGTCGACCGTCCTCGAGGATCTGCAGCAACGAGTTGAACAGGTCCGCGTGGGCCTTCTCGACCTCATCGAAGAGGACCACGGAGAACGGACGGCGACGCACCTTCTCGGTGAGCTGACCGCCCTCCTCGTAGCCCACATAGCCTGGAGGGGCGCCGAAGAGCCGGGAGACCGTGTGCTTCTCGGAGAACTCGGACATGTCCAAGGTGATGAGGGCGTCTTCGTCGCCGAAGAGGAACTCGGCCAGGGACTTGGCCAGCTCGGTCTTGCCGACGCCGGTGGGCCCGGCGAAGATGAACGAGCCCGAGGGCCGGTTGGGGTCCTTGAGCCCGGCGCGGGTGCGGCGGATCGCCCGGGAGAGCGACTTCACCGCCTCGTCCTGACCGATGACCCGCTTGTGCAGCTCCTCCTCCATGCGGCGGAGGCGATCGGACTCCTGCTCGGTGAGCTTGAAGACCGGGATGCCGGTTGAGAACGCGAGGACCTCGGCGATCAGATCGGCGTCGACCTCTGCGATCTCGTCGATCTGGCCCGACTTCCAGGCGTCTTCCTTGGCCTGGCGCTCTTCGACGAGCTTCTGCTCCTTGTCACGCAGGCTGGCAGCACCCTCGAAGTCCTGGGCGTCGATGGCGGATTCCTTCTCCCGCCGGACGTCTTCGATCTTGCCGTCGAACTCCTTGAGCTCCGGCGGCGCGGTCATCTTCTGGATCCGCAGCCGGGCGCCGGCCTCATCGATCAGGTCGATGGCCTTGTCCGGGAGGAAGCGGTCGTTGATGTACCGGTTCGCCAGCGAGGCGGCGGCTTCAAGCGCCTCCTCGGTGATGGAGACCTTGTGGTGGGCCTCGTAGCGGTCGCGCAGTCCGCGCAGGATCTGCACGGTGACCTCCACGGAGGGCTCCTCGACCTGGATCGGCTGGAAGCGCCGTTCCAGCGCGGCGTCCTTCTCGATGTGCTTGCGGTACTCATCGAGCGTGGTCGCGCCGATGGTCTGCAGCTCACCGCGGGCGAGAAGCGGCTTCAGGATGTTCGCGGCGTCGATCGCACCTTCGGCGGCGCCTGCACCGACCAGAGTGTGGATCTCGTCGATGAACAAGATGATGTCACCGCGGGTGCGGATCTCCTTGAGCACCTTCTTCAGGCGCTCCTCGAAGTCGCCTCGGTAGCGCGAGCCGGCCACCAGGGACCCGAGGTCCAGGGTGTAGAGCTGCTTGTCCTTCAGCAGCTCCGGCACATCGCCGTTGACGATGGCCTGGGCCAGGCCTTCGACGACGGCGGTCTTGCCGACGCCGGGCTCACCGATCAGCACCGGGTTGTTCTTGGTGCGGCGGGAGAGCACCTGCATCACGCGCTCACGCTCGTAGTCACGGCCGACCACCGGGTCCAGCTGCGCTTCGCGGGCGGCGGCTGTGAGGTTGCGACCGAACTGGTCGAGCACCACGGATCCGGCCGGGGTGCCCTCGTTGGCGCCGCCCTGTCCGACGCCGGCGCCTGCCTTCTCCTGGTTGCCCCCGGAGTAGCCGGAGAGCAGCTGGATGACCTGCTGGCGGACCTTGTTCAGGTCGGCGTTCAGCTCCACGAGCACCTGGGCTGCGACACCCTCGCCCTCACGGATCAGGCCCAGCAGGATGTGCTCGGTGCCGATGTAGTTGTGGCCCAGCTGGAGCGCCTCGCGCAGCGAGAGCTCCAGGACCTTCTTGGCGCGCGGGGTGAAGGGGATGTGACCGCTCGGCGCGTTCTGGCCGGGTCCGATCTTCTCCTGCACCTTTTCGCGCACGCCGGTCAGTGAGATGTCCAGCGACTCAAGGGCCTTGGCCGCGACACCCTCACCTTCGTGGATCAGGCCGAGCAGAATGTGCTCGGTGCCGATGTAGTTGTGGTTCAGCATGCGTGCCTCTTCTTGGGCAAGCACAACCACGCGCCTGGCGCGATCAGTAAATCTCTCGAACATAGCCACAGACACTCCTAGCGTTGGTGCTCTGCCTCAAGGCTACGGGCATCGCGCGGTCTAGTCGCCGCTGTTCGCCATAGGGAAAAGTTCTGCCTGCTCCGACGGCTCCCCGGAAGGGTCGCTGCGCCGGGCACGAGCGAAGCCCGGCCGCAGCATCATGCTGCGTCCGGGCTTGAGGCCAACCTCGGTCGGTCGTCTTCGCAGCACCGCAACGGGTGCGCAGAATCAGCGCTTCTTGGCGTTTCGGTAGGCCTCTACGATGTCGCGGTGCAAGCGACCTCGGCTGGAGACCTGATATCCGTTCTTCACGGCCCAGTCACGAATCTGACGGGCTTCATTCTGCGGCGAGGGCGGGGCGATGGCCCGACCCTTGCGGATGTACTTCTTCAGCGTCTCGCGAAGCTCCTTGGCGTGCTCTTCGCTGAGGTCAATCTCATAAAAGCGGGAGTCCAGCCCAAATGTGACCGTCTCCTTTGCTTCGCTGCCGTCAAGATCATCGACGAGAACCACTTCTACCTTCTGGGCCATCTCATACACCTCACTGCTCACTCACACGCCGAGACGCAATGGGTCTCATCTCGCTCGGCGCATTTCTCGCTGCGATAGATCAAGAACGATCTATGTGAAGCCAAGTATTTCAAGAAATACAATTCACGGTCAAGCTGGAGAGATTGTTACTTTTTCGGAGCCGGAAGATGATTCTCATATGGAACCAGTTTCTCGGCTGGAGACGGCCATGACGGCGCCATGAGAATCATGGATCCGGCAGCAGATCAGGTGTTCAGCTGTGCGGGCCAGAAGTCGGCTCATCGCGCTGAACTCCCTGCTGAGAGGCCTCTTCGCGCACCTGAATCTCGGCGGCGCGCTCATTCCGATCAGCCCGGAAGATGGCGCGGATAGCCAGCCAGAAGACCAGCCCGACGCCGATGGAGGGGGCAAGAACTTCGAAGTACGTCCAGAAATTTTCCATGGAATTCCTTGCTTACATTCAGGTTAAAAAACTGTCGCTGCCATTGCTAATCATGCTACGTCTTTGCGCGGCATGACGTTCACGCCTGCGCTTCAGGTTTCAGCAGCGGGAAGAGGATCGTCTCGCGAATACCGGTGCCGGTGAAGAGCATCACCAGGCGGTCGACGCCCAGACCGATGCCCCCCATCGGTGGTGCACCATATTCCAGGGCCCGCAGGAAGTCCTCGTCGTGCTGCATGGCCTCGTCGTCACCGGCGGCCGCCATCCGGGCCTGTTCCACCAGGCGTTCCCGCTGCAGCACGGGGTCCACCAGCTCGGAGAAGGCGGTCCCGCGCTCCATGCCCCCGATGATCAGGTCCCAGGCCTCGATGACGCCGGGCTTGTCTCGGTGGGCGCGGGCCAGCGGCTGTGCCGCAGGCGGGTAGTCACAGACGAAGGTGGGCTGGATCAGCGTGGGCTCGACGATCTCGGCGAAGAGCTCGATCACCAGCTTCTGCGCGTCCCAGGCCGGGTCCACGGAGACCTCGCGTGCGGCCGCGACGGCGCGCAGCGTCTCGGCGGGAGTCTCAGGAGTGATCTCCTGCCCCACGGCCTCGGAGAGGCCCGGGTAGACCGAGACCCAGGCCCACTCGCCGTCGAGGTCGATGACGCCCTGATCCGTCGGGATCTGACGGCTCGCCCCGGCGGCATCTGCTGCATTCAGAATCATCTCGCGCATCCGCTCGGCCATGACGTACATGTCCGCCCATGCCTCATAGGACTCCAGCGTGGTGAACTCCGGGGAATGCGTGGAGTCCACACCTTCATTGCGGAAGACCCGGCCGATCTCGAAGACCCGATCGATGCCGCCCACCACGGCGCGCTTGAGGTAGAGCTCGGTGGCGATGCGCAGCGTCATGCCCTGATCAAAGGCGTTGAGATGGGTCTGGAAAGGCCGCGCCTGGGCGCCGCCGTGGATCAGCTGCAACATGGGGGTCTCCACCTCCACGTAGCCGCGTCCGTGCAGGGTCTCGCGGAGGGAGCGGGTGATCGCGGCACGACGGAAGACCATCTGCCGCGCCTCGTCCCGCACGATCAGATCCGCGTAGCGCTGACGCACCCGGGTCTCCTCGTTGAGCTCCGCGTGGAGCACCGGCAGCGGCCGCACGGCCTTGGAGGCGATCTCGAAGGAGCTCGCCATGATGGAGAGCTCCCCGCGGCGCGAAGCGATGACTTCACCGCTGACCCGGACATGGTCACCGAGATCCACGAGCGACTTCCAGTCGGCGAGCGCGGCCTCCCCCACCTCGGCCAGGGAGATCATCGCCTGCAGCCGGACTCCGCTGCCGTCGGGGCCGCCCTCCTGCAGCGTGGCGAAGCACAGCTTGCCGGTGTTGCGCACGAACATCACGCGACCGGTCACCGCCACCGTCTCGCCGGTGGAGGCCCCGGGCTCCAGGTCCGGGAAGCGCTCCCGGACCTCGCTCAGCGAGGCGGAGCGCTCGACGTTCACCGGATAGGGCTGGACCCCGGCGGCGAGCAGGCGCTCACGCTTGTCCAGGCGCACGGCGCGCTGGTCGTGGGTGTCAAGGTCATTGGCGCCGGAGGCGGCGGAATTCTGGGCAGTCACAGTCGGCCATTCTACGTGCCGTGCGCCCTGCCTGAATCGCGGCGGCAGTCCCGTCGCCCCGTCGCTCCGACCGGGCCGAGGCAGCCCTCAGGCAGCCTGGGCCCCGCAGTCACCAGATGGTGACGCGCTCCCGCGGCGACAGGTACATCCCGTCCCCGGGCTGGGTCTCGAAGGCGGAGTGGAAGGCGTCGAGGTTCTTGACCACCTGGGTGGCGCGGAACTCGGCCGGTGCGTGCGGATCGATGCTGATCAGCGTGACCGCCCGCTCGGGGCGGGTGAGGTTCCGCCAGGCCTGCGCCCAGGCGAAGAAGAACCGCTGGTCAGCACTGTAGCCCTCGACGTCGGCGGCCTCAGCGCCCTGTGCCTGCAGCCACACCCGGTAGGCCTTGTGCGCGATGCCGAGCCCGCCGAGATCACCGATGTTCTCACCCAGGGTCAGCTCGCCGTTGACCTTGTGCTCCGGCGCCTGGGAGGGGGTGAGTGCGCTGTACTGCTCCACCAGCTTCGTGGTGCGCTCCTCGAAGGCGCTGCGGTCAGCCTCGGTCCACCAGTTGCTCAGCGAGCCGTCGGCGCCGTAGCGGGACCCCTGGTCGTCGAAGCCGTGTCCGAGCTCATGGCCGATGACGGCCCCGATGGCGCCGAAGTTCTGCGCCATGTCCCGCTCGGCGGAGAAGAACGGGAGCTGCAGGATCGCGGCCGGGAAGCAGATCACGTTCTCCAGCGGCGAGTAGTAGGCATTGACCGTCTGGGGGTGCATGTGCCACTCGTCGGGGTCCGGTCCCTCGTCGAGCTTGGTGATGTCGCGCTCCCATTCGAACGCCGCGGCACGGCGGACGTTTGCCACCACATCGGTCGGGTCCACGTCGACGCGGGAATAGTCGATCCAGCGCTCAGGGAAGCCGACCATCGGCTTGAACGCGTCGAGCTTCTCCAGCGCGCGGCCCTTGGTCTCCTCCCCCATCCAGCTCAACTCGCTGATGGACTGGCGGTAGGCCTCGATCAGCGCGTTGATCAGCTCGTCCATCGCGGCCCGCGCCTGAGGCGGATAGTGCCGGGCCACGTAGATCTGCGCCACGTCCTCACCCAGGTGGGCGTTGGTCAGGGCGACCCCGCGCTTCCAGCGCTCCTTGAGCTGCTGGGCTCCGGAGAGCCGCTTGGAGTAGAAGTCGAAGTTCTCGTTCACCAGCTCTTCGTGGAGCAGCGGGGCCGCCCAGCGCAGCAGCTGGACTCGCAGCCAGAGCTTCCAGGTGCGCAGCGGCTGCTGAGTCAGCGCCGCCTGCATCCCGGGGAGCACGTCGGGCTGGGCGAGCACGAGCTGCTCGGTGTGCCGCGGCTGCAGCCCCCAGCCGGCGAACGCCTCGCGCAGCAGCGGCATGAAGGTCTCGGCCTCGTCGTCGGTCACCAGGTTGTAGCGCTTCTGCGCATCACGCAGGGTCACCTTGTCCCAGTGCTCGGCGGCGATAACACCTTCGAGTTCGACGACGGCGGCGGCGGCGTCCGCGGCGTCGTCGACTCCGCTGAGCTCAAGCACCCGGACCAGGTGGTCCTGGTACGCGGCGAGGATCTCGGCCAGCTTCTCGTCGCGGTAGTAGGACTCATCGGGCAGACCGAGTCCGGACTGCATGACGTGCCAGAGCATCCGGGTGGGATCTCCGGCGTCGCGCATGGACCCGGCGACGAGGAGCCCGTCCACGCCCTGGCGCTGCCAGGCGGCGGAGAGCCGAACCAGATCCTCCACGCTCCGCACGGACTCCAGCTGCTCCAGCATCGGCTCGATCGGACTCAGCCCGCGCCGCTGAGCGGCCTCGACATCCATGAAGGAGGTGTAGAAGGCACCGATCCGGGCCGGGATGGCCTCCGCGGCGGCGTCGAGCTGCTCCGCCTTGATCTCTCCGGCCGCGGCCTGCTCCAGGATCTCCCGGACATCAGCCTCGGCCTTGTCGCGCAGCTCATGGAAGGACCCGTAGGCGTCCATGTCCGCGGGGATCTCGGCGGTCTTGAGCCATTCACCGTTGACGTGGCGCTGCAGGTCGTCCTGCGGGCGCACGTCATGATCGATGTACGGGAAGGAGGCGGGTGCGTTCGGGCTGCTGCTCGCGGTATCGGTCATGGTTCCAGCCTACTCCCGGGGCTGTGACCTGCCCGGACTCAGGATCACGTTGTCGATCAGCCGCACCGGTCCGACCCGGGCGGCGATCAGCGCCAGCGCACGCCCGCGCAGCACCCCGTGCTCGTCGAGCAGCGCGTCGCCGGGCTGGAGCTCCTCCAGGGAGTCCGGGTCGACGACGACCAGGTAGTCCAGCTCCACACCCTCGGCAGATCTCAGCTCCTCCACCTGATCGGCCACTCCCAGCCGGCGCTCGGAGGCGGCGTCCTCGCTCAGCGCGAAGAGCGCGGCGGGAATGGCCAGCGCCGCGGAGTAGTCGGTCTCATCCAGGCGCTGGTTCCTGCTGGAGAGGGCCAAGCCGTGCTCATCCCGCACGATCGGAACGGTGCGGATGTCCACGTCGATGTTCAGGTCTGCCGTCATCCGGGTGATGATCGCGACCTGCTCGGCGTCCTTGGCGCCGAACCAGGCCTCGAGCCTCGCGGGCGCCGGGGGACTCATGATGTTGAAGAGCTTCGCGACCACGGTGACCACCCCGTCGAAGTGTCCTGGGCGCGCGGCCCCCTCCCAGCGGGTTCCGAGCTGCCCGGCGCTGACCCGGACCAGCGGGGCGTGCGAGTCGCCGGGGTACATCTGCGCGAGGTCCGGGGTGAAGATCAGATCGACCCCGTGGGCACCCAGCAGGGCGACGTCGCGCTCTGGCGTGCGCGGATAGTGGAGGTAGTCGGCGTCGTCGTCGAACTGCAGCGGGTTCACGAAGATCGAGGCGATCACGATGTCTGAGGCAGCCCGGGCGGCGTCGACCAGAGCGGCGTGTCCGGAGTGCAGCGCCCCCATCGTGGGGACCAGCCCCACCGCGGGGGCGGCCCCGCGTTCGCGGACGTGCGCGGCGACGGCCTCGGCGAGCGCGGCGCGGAAGCTGGAGACAGTGGTCAGTACCTGCGGTGGAGTCACCGGGACAGTCTAGGACCGCGCGCGGCGCTCGCCTGTCGCCCGTCGCGTCGGTCAGGGGCAGCGGGGCGGGGCGGAGGCTGCGAGAAGCGCGGGTCAGGCGTCGAGGACGTCGAGCAGCTCGGCGGCCTTCGCGGCGGTGATCATGCTGCGATCCAGGGCACGCTGGGTGGTCGCGCGCGCCATGGCCATATACGCGGTGCGGATGTCGGCGGGCAGCTCCGAGGTCGCCAGCAGCTGCACGTGATGCCGGAGCGTGCCGACATCTCCGCGAGCCACCGGCCCGGTCAGCGCGCCCTCCCCCGAGGCCAACGCGTTGTCCAACGAGGCCTGCATCAGCGGGCGCAGCACGGTCTCGGCGCGCTCCACCCCGATCCGGTGCAGCATCTCGGCTGACTGCCCGGTGATCGTGTTCAGGTGGTTCGAGGCGTGCGCCAGCGCCGCGTGATAGGTCAGCCGGTCGGCCTCGCGGATCACCACCGGCTCCCCGCCCATCTCCACCACCAGTGCCTGCGCGATCGGCAGCACGGGCCCCGGCGCGGTGACCCCGAAGGCACAGGTGTGCAGCTTCTGCAGGTCCATGCTCAGCCCGGTGAAGGTCATCGCCGGGTGGATCGCCAGTCCGATGGCGCCGCTGCGCTGGGCGGGAGCGAGCACCTCGGTGCCGTAGCGGCCGGAGGTGTGCACGATCAGCTGACCGGCCTGGATGTGGCCGGCCTCGGCCAGCCCGGAGACGAGCTCGGCGAGGGCGTCGTCGGGCACCGCGAGCAGGACCAGCTCAGCCCGGCGCATGATCTCCGGGATCTCCAGCACCGGCACCCCGCCCAGCAGGGATTCGGCGCGGTTGCGCGAGTCCTCCGAGACGGCGTGGGCGCCGATCACCGAGTGACCGGCCCCGCGCAGCGCCGCGCCCAGCACCGCGCCGACCTTGCCGGCGGAGATCACGCCGACGCCGAGGCGACCTTCCCGCTGGGAGGGCGGGAGTTCCGCGGCATAGGGATCCACGGGCTGCTCAACGGTCACGGGGGTCCTGTTCCTGGTAGGTCGACGGGGCAGCGGGGTGTGCCGGTCCGGTGGTGCTGGGCTCCGCCGGTGCCGCCAGCGCCTCGGCGGCCTTGCGCTCGAACTCGCGGAGCTCCTCGAGGCGCATCCACTGATTCCGATCGCTGTAGCGGCGGGCCTGGGCGGCATGATCGGACTCGTATTCGAAGAGGTCCTTGACCGCGTCGAGGTCCTGGTTCTTCAGCTTCGCCGCGAACGGGCCGGCCGGGGAGTGGATGAAGATGTCAGCGATCGCTCGCCGGCGCTGCAACGGCCCCTGGGTCAGGCTCAGCGACTGGATCCGCTCATGCGGGACCATCGTCAGCTGCCGCGAAGCCCTTCCGTCGCGGAACATCAGCGCGGTGGGGGTGGTGCGGAACCCGCGACGACGGCGCACGATCGGGTCGAAGAAGCGGGCCCGGCGGGGCACCTCGGTGTAGCCGAGCTTCGTGCCTGAACCGGTGAGCCCGGCGGTGAAGACCTCTTCGGGGTTCTCGACCTGCAGGTCAGGGAACATCTCCGCGGCGGTGACCATCACGTCGTCGAGCCGACCCACGGGCAGCAGCACCGAGCGCTTCTCCCCGATGCCGTAGCCGGCGACGGTGACCACGATCTTGAACCACCTGAACGGGCGCCAGAGCACCGGCTGCTGGATCTGCAGCGCCTGCACCCGACCCGGAGGGATGGTCTGATTGGTGGTCTCGAGCAGCCCGTAGCGCACGCGCAGCCCGGAGCTGGTGGCGGTGGAGGTGAATCCGAAGCCGGAGCTGAACTGCTGGTAGTAGATCGTGATCGCCGCGATGCCCATCGGGATGACGGCCGGGAGTGCGGCTCCGGTCAGCACGGCCCAGATCGACACCGACCCCCCGTCGGAGCCGACCGCGAGACCGATCCCGACGGCGACCACGGCCATGACCACGATGACCAGGACGAAGATCGTCCCCCAGCCGCTCAGCACCGAGCCGATCAGCCGTCCGGTGGGGACCTTCGCGATGAGGCGGTCCTGATGCGCGGCGCGATGCAGACCCGCAGCTGCACGGCCGGTGGGGGTGGGATGAATCGGGGCGTAGGGGTCGTGCGCGGCGTAGGGATCATAGCGGTGGGCAGCCTCCGCGTCGTCGGGATGCGTGAAGCCGGCATACGCGGAGTCGGGACCCGCACCACCGGGCACCTCCCCGAATCCCTCGACTTCCGCCGGCGACTCGCTCCGGCCGGCGGCGCGGTCCATGATCTCGGAGCGCAGCTCTTCGGCCTGGGACCTCTTCAGGAACGCCAGGGTGGCGGCGGTGCCGTCGCCCTCGGCCACCTCGAACTTCAGCTCGGCGAGGCCGGTGAGCCGGGCGAGCAGCGGCTGGCGCAGGTCCACGGCCTGGACCCGGTCGATCCGGGCCTGACGGTGCTGGCGCACGAAGATCCCGGACTTCACCATCACATGCTCGGCGGTGATCTTGTAGCGGGTGAACCACCAGGAGAGCGCGAAGCCGGCGAAGATCAGCGCGACCACCAGCAGCACGCCGCCGGCGCCGAGCAGGAACGGCATCGGGTTGGACTCCACGTTGCGCTGGATCTCGCCGCTGCGGAACGCCTCCCAGGCATCCAGCCAGCTCTGCCAGTTGTAGCTGAGCAGGAGGCCCGGGATGGCGACGACGGCGAGCCCGCCGCGCACGACGGGGCTCAGCGGGTGGACCTTGGTCCAGGTCGCGTCGAACCAGCGCTCGGAGGTGCGCTTCGGCTTCTCGGTGGCGTGGTCCTCGGTGGCGTGGTCCTCGGTGGCTTGTTCGTTCATGCGCCGGCTCACAGACCAGCCAGGCGAGCCTGGCCGCGGACCGAGAGCTCTTCACGCAGCCGTGCGCCCTCCTCGCGGGAGGCGCCCGGGATCACGGCGTCGGTGGCTGCAGCGGCGGTCTTCAGCTGGACCGTGCAGAGCCCGTAGCGGCGCATCAGCGGCCCGGCCTCGATGTCGACGTACTGCAGCCGGCCGTAGGGCACCGCGACGACCCGCTGGAAGAGGATGCCGCGGCGGATCAGCAGATCGTCCTGGCGCTCGTGGTAGCCGATGGCCCGGATCCGACGCGGGATCAGCCAGAGGTCCACGGCCGCCCAGGTCAGCAGCACGGCGGAGACCACGATCTTGATCCACAGCGGGATGCCGCCGAAGACCCCGAGGGTGTCGAGCACGATCGGGGTACCGACCACTGCCAGGGTGATCACCCAGCCGAGGATGCCGGTGATGAACTTCACGGTGATGTACCGCTCGTCCACCCGGGTCCAGGTGACACCTGTGGGATCAATGGGTTCCGCGGGCATAGCCCTCCTCGGGTATCGGTCCTGTGTTGCGTTCGGGCTCTCTGCGGCGCCCCTCGCCCGGTGGATTCTCGTCCGGGGGGATCCTGCAGAGCAGCTCGACGACGAATCCAATGATCACCCAGATCGTTCCTCCCGTGATCATCAGCAGGGATGAGTTCACGTTCGGCGCGGTCAGCGCTGCGGCAGGCACCAGGTCCCCGAGGATACCCGCATGCCAGCCGGCGATCAGCGCCCCGGCGTAGGCGCCGGCCTGTCCGGCGGTGAGGACCCGGACGGCGTGGAGCGGGTGCAGGCTGCGCTGGCTGCGCCGACCCTTCGCCGCCGCGGTCGCGATCCTGCGCTGATCGCGCCAGACCATCAGCCCCAGGGTCAGCACGATCAGCGCGATCCCGAGCAGGGTCACCAAGGAGGTCCGCGGCAGCACCGGGGAGCCCATCCCGTGGGCGGACAAGTAGACGGTGGTGATGAACCCGACGAGGGCGGCGACGGCGCCGATGATCAGCAGGCGCAGCACGGAGAGCCGGCTCATCGCGCACTCTCCAGCGGTTCCACGGCGCCGGCATCGGCGGCATGCCGAGCGAGTTCGGCCACCGGCGCTCCGGCCAGCTTCGCCTGCGGGTCCATCCAGGTCCAGGGGACCAGCACGAATCCACGCTGTGCGGCCCGCGGGTGCGGGACCTGCAGCGTCACCGAGGAGATTCCTGCCTGGCCGTAGGTGATGATGTCGATGTCCAGGGTGCGCGGGCCCCAGCGGATCTCGCCGTTCGCGGCGCCGCGGGCCCGGTGATGTTCCTGCTCGATCTGCTGGGTGCATCCCAGCAGGGCATGCGGGCTCAGCGTGGTGGCGATCTCGATGACCTGGTTGTGGAAGTCAGGCTGCCCGGCAGGCCCGCCCACCGGCCTGGTCTTGGCCACCGGGGACTGCTTGAGCACCCGCACCTGCTCCACGCGGTCCAGCGCGGCGACCGCCGAGGCCAGCGTCACCGCTGATTCCCCGAGGTTGGATCCCAGCGCCAGCACGGCGGTGACCTCCGCGGCGGGGGCGGCGTCCGGGTCCAGGCCGGGAACCAGGTCGGCGCGGTCCCGGCGGGCGGTCACCGAGACGTCCTGGAAGGTCTGGGTCAGCGGCGCCTGCGGCTTGTGCACGGTGATCTCCGCGGCGGCAAGGCGCTCATCGCCGGCAAGGATCTCCCGGGCCAGGTGATCGGCGAGGGCCTCGATCAGGTCGAAGGGCTCGCCGGTGATGGCGGCGTGGATCAGCTCGGCGATCTCCACGTAGGAGACGGTGTCGGCGAGGGCATCGCTGCGACCGGCGGCGCGGAAGTCCACCGTGAGCTCGGCGTCGACCCGGAAGATCTGGCCCTCGCGCTTCTCGAAGTCGAAGACCCCATGGTGGCCGGTGGCCGTGAGTCCGGTGAGCCGGATGGTGTCACGGGAGCTGCTCCTGCTGGACATCCTTCTAGCTTCTCAGCTTGTCGATCACTTGCACAGCATCGCGGCTTCCCTGCACGTCATGGACCCGGACTCCCCAGACGCCGGCCTGGGCCGCCAGCGCCGAGAGCACCGCCGTGGCGGTGTCCCGAGCCTCCCCGGAGGTGACCGGGGCGAGGAATCCCTTGCGGGAGGCCCCGAAGAGCACTCGGTGCCCGAGCCGGACGAAGCTCTCCAGGCTGCGGATCAGCTCCCAGTTCTGCTCAGGGGTCTTGGAGAACCCGATCCCGGGGTCCAGGATGAGCTGTTCGCGGCGGGCACCGGCGTCGAGATAGCGGTCCCGCACGGCGAGCAGCTCGGCGATCACGTCCTCGAGCAGCGAGTCATAATCGGTCAGCGACCCCATCGTCTGGGAGTCTCCGCGGTTGTGCGTGATCACCACCTGCGCCCCGGACTCGACGATCAGCTCCGGCATGTCCGGTTCGGTGAGCGCGCCCGAGACGTCATTGATGATGAGCGTCCGCGGGTCGACTCCGCGGCGATCTGCGCATTCAAAGGCGGCCCGGGCGGTCGCCGCGCGACGGGTGTCCACCGAGACGGCGATCCCGCAGCCCAGCAGCTCCTCGATCACCGGCAGGATCCGGCGCTGCTCCTCGAGCAACGGTGTGGGCTGCGCGCCGGGGCGGGTGGATTCCCCACCGACGTCGATCAGTGCCGCGCCGGCCTGGGTCATCCGCAGCGCCTCGGTGACCGCGGCCACGACGTCGGGGGTGCCCGCGCCGTCGTCGAACCGGCCGCCGTCGGAGAAGGAGTCCGGGGTGAGGTTCAGAATCCCCATGATGGAAGTGCGCATCTGGCTCTCCGATTCAGTCAGGAGGGTTGCTAGTGGGGCCGGCCGTGGAGCATCAGGCTCATCGCCTCGGCGCGGGTGGCGGCGTCGCGGAGCTGACCGCGCACCGCAGAGGTGATGGTCCGCGCCCCGGGTTTGGAGACCCCGCGCATGGACATGCACAGGTGCTCGGCCTCGACGACGACCATCGCCCCGCCAGGAGCCAGATGCTCGACCAGGGCGTCGACCACCTGAGTGGTGAGCTGCTCCTGGACCTGCGGGCGCTTGGCGAAGATGTCCACCAGCCTGGCGAGCTTGCTCAGTCCGGTGACCTTGCCCTCCGGGGAGGGGATGTAGCCGATGTGGGCGTGGCCGAAGAAGGGCACCAGATGATGTTCACAGGTGGAGTAGAAGGGAACGTCGCGGACCAGCACGAGCTCCTCGTGGCCGATGTCGAAGGTGGTCGACATCAGCTCGGCAGGGTCCTCGCGGAGACCCTGGAAGGCCTCCTCATAGGCCCGGGCCACCCGGGCCGGGGTGCCCTTGAGACCCTCGCGCTCCGGGTCCTCCCCGACGGCGAGCAGGATCTCGCGCACCGCAGCCTCGATCCGCGGCAGATCCACCGAGCCTTCAAGCGGGGTGCCCGCACCGGCGGCGCCGACGGAGCGACTGCCCGACCGGTCGACGGATGGGGTGGGAGGGCGGTCAGGCATCGGAGTTCTCGCCGCCGAACTGGTATTCGGGGTCCCGCTCGTCCTCCGGCACCACCTCGGAGGTGATCGTGACCGGTCGTCCCGGGGAAGATTCCCAGATCTGGCGGACCGGGCGCTTGATCACGTCGTGGAAGATCGCGGCGACCTCCTTGGCATTGAGGGTCTCCACGCGGAGCAGCTCCTCGGCGAGGCGGTCGAGCACATGCCGATTCTCATGCAGCGCGTGGTAGGCCTCGTCGTGGGCCTCGTCGATGATGGCGCGGACCTCGGAGTCGATGACGGAGGCGAGGTCCTCGGAGTACTCCTTGCCCTGGGCCATCTCGCGTCCCAGGAACGGGCTGGTGTCGCCGGAACCGAGCTTCACGGAGCCGACCCTCGCGCTCATCCCATATTCGGTGACCATCCGGCGTGCGGTCTCGGTGGCCTTCTGGATGTCGTTCGCGGCCCCGGTGGAGGGGTCCTGGAAGACGATCTCCTCCGCCACGCGGCCGCCCATGGCGTAGGCGATGGTGTCCAGCAGCTCGTTGCGGGTGGTGGAGTACTTGTCCTCCTCGGGCACGACCATGGTGTAGCCCAGGGCGCGGCCGCGCGGAAGGATCGTGATCTTGGTGACCGGCGCGGAGTAGTTCAGCGCAGCCGCCACCAGCGCGTGGCCGCCCTCGTGATAGGCGGTGACCCGGCGCTCGTGGTCCTTCATCAGCCGGGTCCGCTTCTGCGGTCCGGCCATGACCCGGTCGATGGCCTCGTCGATCGCGCGGTCATCGATCAGGTCGGCGTTGGAGCGTGCCGTGAGCAGCGCGGCCTCGTTGAGCACATTGGCCAGATCCGCACCGGTGTAGCCGGGGGTCTTGCGGGCCACGGCCTTGAGGTCGACGTCGTCGACCATCGGCTTGCCCTTGGCATGGACCTCCAGGATCGCGCGGCGGCCGGCGAAGTCGGGAGCCTCCACGGGGATCTGTCGGTCGAAGCGGCCGGGACGCAGCAGCGCCGGATCCAGCACGTCGGGCCGGTTCGTGGCGGCGATGACGATGATGTTGGTGTTGGCGTCGAAGCCGTCCATCTCCACCAGCAGCTGGTTCAGCGTCTGCTCGCGCTCATCGTTGCCTCCACCCACACCGGCGCCGCGCTGGCGGCCCACGGCGTCGATCTCGTCGACGAAGATGATGGCCGGGGCGTTCTCCTTGGCCTGCTTGAAGAGGTCCCGCACGCGGGAGGCGCCGACGCCGACGAACATCTCCACGAAGTCCGAGCCTGAGATCGAGTAGAAGGCGCCGCCGGCCTCGCCGGCCACGGCCTTGGCCAGCAGCGTCTTGCCTGTGCCGGGGGCGCCATAGAGCAGCACGCCCTTGGGGATCTTCGCCCCTAGGCGCTGGAACTTCTCGGGCTCGGAGAGGAACTCCTTGATCTCATGGAGCTCCTCCACTGCCTCTTCAGCGCCGGCCACGTCGCCGAACGCCACCTGGGGCATGTCCTTGTCGAACATCTTGGCCTTGGACTTGCCGAACTGCATCACCCGGGAGTTGCCGCCGGACATGCGGGTCAGCAGCCAGATGAAGAGCAGCGCGATGATCAGGAAGGGGATCATGAAGCCGAGCATGGAGAGCAGCCAGTTCGACTGCTCCGGCTCATCGGTGTAGCCCTCGAGGTCAGCGTCGGCGATGGCCTCGACCACGGTCTCGGCGCGAGCCGAGGAGTAGAAGAAGTGGACGACGTCGCCGACCTCCTGCCCGTCCTGCTCATACGGGGAGCTCAGGTTCAGATCGACGCGCTGGTCGCCGTCCTCGACGGAGGCCTCGACGACCTCACCCTCGGCAAGGAGCTCCATGCCGACATTCGTGTCCACCCGCTGACCGTTGGCCGAGGAGGAGAACATCATCGGCACGACAAGCAGCAGCAGCACCACCGCCAGGACGATCCAGAACAGTGGCCCGGTGAAGATCTTCTTGAAGTTCATGCAGCTCCGTCAGACGCAGATATACCTAGCATCTAAAGGTACTCGGGCTCGAGGTGATGGGGCTAACCCGGGCTGGACAAGTTCGCCTCCGGGAGAACTCGCCCAGCCGGGAGCGTGCGCCGAACGGAGGGGGCGAAACGACCGGGTCAGCCGATGATCGGGATCAGCAGCGAGACCGTCAGCAGCACCAGGGCCCCGCCGATCCGGGAGGAGACCTGCAGGAACGGCATCAGCTCAAGCCGGTTCGCGGCGGAGACCACGGCGACATCCCCGGTGCCGCCCATGTCGGTCATGCCCATGCCGATGGCGATCGAGGTTTCGGCGTAATACATCTTCACCAGCCAGCCCAGCGCACCGGAGACCAGGATCGCGACCACTACGGCCAGCGCCACGAGCACCGGGTAGCGCCAGTCGGAGAGCAGCCGGCCGAGCTCGTCGAACTCGAAGAAGGTGATCGAGATGCCCACCAGCAGCGCCGGGGTCAGCGTTCCGGAGACGAACCCGAACCAGTTCGAGACGGCGTCCTCGAAGGAGGCTGGCATCAGTCCGAAGATCTTGATGGAGGCAGCCAGCAGAATGGTCCAGGCGTAGGCGTGCAGCCCGGGGACGAACTCCGCGATGATGCTGCCGGCCAGGAAGAGCGTGGCGGCCAGGGTCAGGCCCACGACGAGCACGTTGAAGGATCCGCTGGTGGGCTTCGGCCTGGACTTGAACTGATCAGCGCTGCCTTCGACCCGCACGATCTGCCCGTTGCCGTTGAAGCCGACGAAGAACTGCTGGCCCTTATAGGTGATGCCGTTGAAGATGCCGGCGCAGAAGATGGTCAGCACGTTGGCGATGATCACCGCGGGGATCAGCTGTGCCACATAGGCTCCGGCGTCGCCGCCCATCTGGTCTGAGTAGATCCCGGACATCGGCACGATGCCGGCGCCCACACCTCCGCCCATGATCGGAGCCGCCACGAAGAGCACCGAATCGCGCAGCCCGAAGCCCAGCGCGGTTCCCACCGCGCCGACGACGACGAAGACGGTGATGATGGTGCCGATCAGCGGCACCGCGATCCGCGCGCCGGCCTTGAGCAGCAGCGCTCGCGGCATGCCCAGGATGGAGCCGGCGATGAGACTGGCGACGTAGAAGTCGATGAAGCCGATCTCGGAGCCGTCGGTGAAGATCTCCATGTTCTCCGCAAGCGACTGGGGGAACCAGCCGAAGTGGAGCAGGATCGCCGGGGTCAGGATGCACAGCACGGTGGGCAGGCCGTAGTTGCGCAGGCCGGGCACTCGTCCGCCGAGCCAGTTCAGCAGCGCCCCGACCAGGATGACGACGGCGAAGCCGGCGAGCATCGTGTTCGGCAGCACTCCCAGCGCGGCGCAGAGCAGGATGACGCCGAACAGCAGGGCGAACCATCCGATGGGCAGACCCATGATGCGGGTCCAGCTCTCGGGCCGGTCAAACTCCTCGGCGGCGTCTGCGTGGACCGGCTCGGCCGGCGTCGTCATCCTGTGGGTCTCGCTGGAAGTCCCCTCGCCCGGAAGCGTCTCGGAGGGGGATCCTGCGGGCTGCATTGCCCGCGATTCAGTCTCGCCGCGCACGTGTCTCCTCGAAAGTCTCAGATGCCTGACCGCGCGGGCTCACTGCCTGTGTGTGGCACGTCACCGGTGTGGCCAGCGTTACGCTACTTTGCATTTTATAAAGTATCAACTGAGGCGAGCGGTGCGAGGATTGGCGAGGCGAGCGGTGCGAGGATTGGCGAGGCGAGCGGCACCCTGCATGAGGCGGCGGACGGACCCGGCATGGGGCGGGTGCCGGTGTGCCAGTGGCCCGGGATGCGCCAGGGTCCTCGGGCCGGAGCGGCTCGACGGCCGGAGGCTCAGAGCTTGTTCAGGGCGGCTTCACGGCCGTGTTCGATGTGCTGCGCGGTCAGTGCGGCTGCGGCATCCAGATCCTCGGCCACCAGGGCGTCGAGGATCGCGTGGTGCTCACGGCTGGACTGGGACACCCGCTCCTGATCTGCGTAGAGGCCCAGAGAGGGATAGGGCATGCCGGCCCAGAGCTGGTCGATGAAGCCCATCAACAGGGCGTCTCGGCTGAGCCGATACAGCGCGTAGTGGAAGGCCTCGTTGCGCTGCACGACCTCCAGCGCGGTCTGTGCCTGATCGCAGGCGCAGACGAGCTCGCGCAGATCCTCGAGATCACCTGGGGTCAGCTGCTGCCCGGCCTGGCGCACCGCGAGCGGCTCGAGCACGGTGCGCAGCCGGTAGACCTGCTCGATGCGTTCCGGGGTGAGCTCGGCGATGAAGGTGCTGCCGTGCGGGTCGTGAACCACGAACCCTTCGGCCTGAAGCCGATTCAGCGCTTCGCGCACCGGTGTCAGGCTCATGTCGAGCATGTCGCTCAGGTATCTGAGCGTGATGCGCTCCCCCGGCGCGAGCTCGCCGGCCTGGATGCTGCTGCGCAGGCTGGAGTAGGCGGCTGCGGCCTTGCTCACCGGCCGCACCGGTACGATCTCATCCACAGCCCAGCTCCTCCCGTGTCTGCCGCGGCGAGCGGTCAGCTCACTGGTAGACGTGCGGAGCCAGGATCCCGACACAGTCGAGGTTCCGGTACTTCTCGGCGAAGTCCAGGCCGTAGCCGACGACGAACTTGTTCGGGATGTCCATGCCGACGTACTTCACGTCGATGTCGACCTTCACGGCGTCGGGCTTGCGGAAGAGTGTGCAGATCTCCAGCGAGGCGGGTCCGCGGGATTCCAGGTTGGTCTTGAGCCAGGACAGCGTCAGGCCGGAGTCGATGATGTCTTCGACGATGAGCACATGGCGGTTCATCAGGTCCGCATCGAGATCCTTGAGGATGCGCACCACCCCGGAGGACTTGGTGCCGGAGCCGTAGGAGGACACCGCCATCCAGTCCATGGTCACGTGTGAGCTCAGCGCGCGGGCCAGATCGGCCATGACCATGACCGCGCCTTTGAGAACGCCGACCAGCAGCACGTCCTTGTCTGCGTAGTCACGATCGATGACTGCGGCAAGTTCTTTGATCTTCGCGTCGATCTCATCCTTGGTGTAGAGCACCTCGGTGAGATCTGCACTGACATCCTGAGCGTCCATGGGTGGTGTCCAGCTCCTTGTAGAAGGTCTCGCGTTCCTCAGTTCAGGCGTGGAACGATGACAAGTTTCGCATAGTCCGGGCTCCCCCGCGTCCCGCGGTGCGCGCTGACCCCTCCCTCCAGCTCGATCGGGCCCGCCGATCCGGTCTTCGCCAGGAGCTTCTCCACCGCGCCGAGCCGCTCGAACGAGGGGTTGGCGCCTCCCGCGGCGACGACGGCGAGCGCGATCACCCGGCGTCGGATCGCCGGCGGCGCGCCGAGCAGCGCTGGCAGCGCCATCCGCAGCTGCCCCTGAAGCCCGGGATCTTCGAGCAGCAGCTCAAAGTGGGCCTTCGCCTCCTGGTCCAGGTATGCCGCATCCTCTGCGGCGATCTGCGCGGTGCGCGCCAGCGATTCTCGGATGGAGCTGCTGAGCTGGTCCTCGAGATAGGGCAGGATCTCGGTGCGGACCCTCGAGCGCAGGAAGCGGGGATCCGTGTTCGCGGGATCCTGCCAGGGGCTCAGCTGCGCATGGGCGCAGATCTCTTCGGTCTCGGCGCGGGTCAGCCCCAGCAGCGGGCGCCGGAATGGGCCGCGCACGGCAGGGATCCCGGCCAGGCTGCGGGTCCCCGACCCGCGGGCGAGGCCCAGCAGCACCTGCTCGGCCTGATCATCACGGGTATGGGCCAACAGGATCCGAGTGGCCCCGGTCTGGGCCAGCGCCTGGGAGAAGGCCCGGTAGCGCGCCGAGCGAGCTGCCGCCTCGGGGCCCTCGCCGGAGTCGGGGTCCACGGTCGCCTTCACGGAGATCACCGGGTGCAGCCCAAGGCGTGTCAGCTGGGCCCGCGCCGTCGTGGTGACGGCCTCGCTGTCCGGGTGCAGCTGGTGGTCCACGACGACGGCACCCACCCGTGCACCGCCCGGTGCGCTGGGGCTGTTGTCAGGGCTGGCGCTGTCCCTGCCGCCGTCGCGGCGCTGCTGGTGGAAGCCGGCGGCAGCGGCCAGGGCGAGCGAGTCGGCTCCGCCGGAACAGGCCACCAGGGTCAGCCCCTCAGGATCAAGGACGGCTTCGACGGCGCGGCGCGCCCGGTTCACCGAGTCGGGGAAGCGGGGGCTCACGCCAGTCCCATGCGCTCGATCCATTCCTGCGGGTGGTGCAGCTCATGCTCGGTGGGCAGGTGCTCGGGGGACTCCCAGATGATGTTGAAGGAGTCCATGCCGATGGCATCCACGATGTGTCCGACGAACTTCTGTCCGTCCCGGTACTGGGCGGCCTTCACGTCGAGCTGGAGCAGCTTGCGGATGAATTTCTCCAGCGGGGTGCGGGTCTTGCCGCGGGCCTCGAAGCGCCGCCGGATGGTCTTCACACTGGGCACGATCGAGGCGTCGACCCCGTCCATGATGACGTTGGCGTGACCCTCGAGCAGGCTCATCACGGCGGTCAGGTGGGACATGGTCTCGCGGTCCTGCGGGGTCTGGATGACCTCGACCAGTCCCCGGCCGGCCCGGACCTGCTCGATGATCTCCCCGAGCCGATCCCCCAGTCCTGAGGCCATACCCATGGTGGAAGAGCTCAGCTCGGTGATCTTGGCCTTGAGATGGTCGGCGAGCCAGGGTGCGGCGGCGAACTGCACCCGGTGGGTCTGTTCGTGCAGGCACACCCAGAGGCGGAAATCCTCGGGCACCACGTTGAGCTCGGTGGTGATCTCCACGATGTTCGGGGCGACCAGGATCAGCCGGTTCTGCGTGAAGGGATCGAACTGCCCCAGCACATTGGCGGAGAGGAAGGCCAGCACCGCGCCGAGCTCGGCGCCGGCGAAGGAGGAGCCGAAGACCTGCGCGTTGGAGCCCTCCTTGCCGAGTTCCGGCTTCTGCTCCAGGGCGACCTTCAGCGCGGGGCCCAGCAGCTCGCGGAAGCTCTCCACATTGGCCTTGGACCACGTGGCGCGGTCCACCACGAGGGTCTC
Organism: Nesterenkonia sp. YGD6; assembly: GCF_022565895.1. Lineage (NCBI taxonomy): Bacteria > Bacillati > Actinomycetota > Actinomycetes > Micrococcales > Micrococcaceae > Nesterenkonia > Nesterenkonia sp. YGD6. The sequence continues at coordinate 69,639 of NZ_JAJOYY010000005.1, forward strand.
GGCGGGATCGGCGCCCAGGTTCCGGGCCGCCTCAAGCCCGGTGATCCGGTGCACGTGGTCGACAGCCTCGGCGGCTGCGCCGCGCAGGGCGGCCACCTCCTCCTGGACCTGGGCCGCGCTGAACCGGGGCCCCGCCGGGGCCACTCGTGCCGCCGTCGTGGTGGCGAGCTCCCAATTGATCATCAGGTCACTGGCTTGTGCCGTGGAGGTGCTGTTCATCGGTCCATCACACCACAACAACCTCAGCTCCGTGACAGCGCCGCCAGCCGGGCGGCCGGGCTCAGCCCATGGCGGCGACGCTCAGCCCATCACCCGGCCGGTGATCTGGTCCAGCATCTTGTCGCTGAGCATCCGTCGGCCGAAGAGTCCGGCCCAGGCAAGGTGCCCCAGCGCGCAGCGGGTGCTTGGACGCGGCGGGGTCCGCGAGCGCGCGAACACCGCCGCACGCAGCGAGTGGGCGATATGAGCGAAGATCGCCGTCGAAGACGGCGGAAAAGTCGCTCAGATCGCCCACTCGATGTGAAGTCGGGCTGGGTCAGCCCTTGAAGCGCTCGATGGAGCGGGTCAGCTCGGCCTCAGCCTCTTCGCGACCGGCCCAGCCCTCGATCTTGACCCACTTGCCGGGCTCGAGGTCCTTATAACGGGTGAAGAAGTGCTCGATCTCCTGGCGCGTCCACTGATCCACATCCTCGAGCTCCTGGATGTGATCGAAGCGCTTGTCCTTGGGGACGCAGAGCAGCTTGGCGTCGCCGCCGCCATCGTCGGTCATGTTCAGCACGCCCACCGGGCGGGACTCCACGACGACGCCGGGGACCAGGTCCACGCCCGGGATCCAGACCATCGCGTCCAGCGGGTCACCGTCTTCACCGAGGGTGTCATCGAAGTACCCGTAGTGGGTCGGGTACTGCATGGGGGTGAAGAGCACGCGGTCGAGCCGGAGACGGTGGGTCTCATGGTCGATCTCGTACTTCACGCGGGAGCCTTCGGGAATTTCGATGGTGACATCGTGAGTCAGGGCCACGGGTTCTCCTAGTGTTGAGCGTCAAGAGCACTGCTGTGCGGCCGCACCGGAAGCCCGTGAAGGATTCTCGCTGCGCGTCCGCTTCCACGGCCAAGCGTACACATTGCGCCCGGTCAACGGTCTCGTGCGGCGTCCCGGAGCTCCACCTCGGTGCCGAGCTGGGCGCCCAGCGTCCCGGCCCCGGCGCGGGCCCGGGCCGTGACCGCGCGGGTGCTGTGTCCACGTTCAGGGAAGATCCGATTGAGCTGCAGCACCCCGCCCACGCGCTGGAGGTCCACCCGGCCGACCATCTCGGTGCCGGAGAGCACCGCCATGACGTAGTGGCCGTAGAGCCGCTTGTCCTTGGGCACGTAGGCCTCGAAGCTGTAGTCGAAGTCGAAGATCCGGCGGGCCCGACCGCGGTCTCGCAGCAAGGGGTCGAAGGGGCCGATGAGTCGGGACTGGGCTGCCGGTGCGGTGCCGGGCGGCGAGGTGGTGTGTGGGGAGGGCTGCGGAGTGGCGCCTTCCTCAGGGGCGGCGCGATCGGGCACCGGGTCCAGCAGCTGTGGGTGGCAGTAGGCGAGGTCCTTCCATCCCTGGACCTGCAGCGCGGTGAGCCCGGCGAGCGCGATGCCACGGGCGGCGTCGGCGGTGGAGAGGTGGTAATGGTGGGCGAAGTCGGCCGCGGTCATCACCGCGAGGGTTCCGGCGGCCCGGCGGGCGAGATCGGCGCGCAGCTGATCCCTCGGGAGGTGTGCCGCTTCGAGGATCGGTGCAGGCAGCGCGCGTTCAGGCAGGTCGAAGAGCCGGATGATCCCGTTGCGCGCGGTGATCACCAGCTCCCCGGTGCGGACCATGAGCTCGGCGGCGTGCTTGATCTCAGACCAGTTCCAGCCGGTGGTGCGCGTGGCGCCCATCGCGGCTTCGATGGCGCCGATCTGGGCGCCGCTCTCCGCCGCGGCGACCACCTCGCGGATCTGCGCGCGCATCTTCGGATCGAGGCTCAGCGCGTAGGTCTCGCGGACGCGTTCGCGGCGCAGCTGCAGCAGCGGCCAGTCCTCGATCGGGAACACGCAGGCGACCTTGGTGAAGGCCTCGAAGGAGACCGGCGCCCCGTGCAGCGGAGCTCCCGCCGGCCAGAGCGAGGAGTCGATGTCCTCGGCCCGGGCGCTTCGCGGCAGCCGGGTCAGCGTGGTGAGCCGCTGCGCGGTGGAGACCCGGGTGAGCGGGTCCAGCTGGATCAGCCCGATTCCGCGCAGGACTCCCGCCGCGCTGGCGTAGAACCCGGGGCCGGCCGGGGCAGGGATGTGCTGGGCACCTGTGACGACGGCGCGCACCCAGTCGGTGCTCACGGGCAGCGCGGGCGTCGTCGTCGCCGGGGGTGCCGGCGTCGAGCGCGCGGGGCCTGCCTCTGACTCAGTCATGACCGAAGAAGCCCCTGAGTCGGTCGTTGCCGGTGACCTGGATCTGCCAGGGCGGGCGGAGCAGGTCGTTCTTCGGCAGCCGGAACATGTGCTCCCATTCGGACTTCTCGCCGTGGGCATCCGGGACCCGACGGGTGCCGGCGGTGAAGTAGCCCAGCGTCTCGGCGACCCGCCGCGAGCGCTCGTCCCAGGTGGAGGCGCCGGACTCGGCGTATTCGGCGCCGAAGTGGTCGAAGGCCCACAGCAGCATCGCGGCGTGAGCCTCGGTGCCCAGGCCCTGGCCCTGCCGGTCGGCGCGCAGCCAGCTGCCGGATCCGATGGTGCGCAGCACGGACCAATCCTCGGCGCGGCAGTCCCGCATCCCGATGAGCTCACCGGGCTCTTGGGTCAGGCAACCTTCGGCGCTGCCGGCACCCTTGAGGAAGATTCCGAGCATCAGACTCCACTGGTCTGGGCCGATCTCGGATCGAGTGGACCACAGCCGCGGCAGCGCACTCTTCGGCAGTCCTGCAGCTTCCTGCTCGTTCCTGGCATGGCGGAACGGATTCCTGCTGGTCTGGGTGACCCCCGAGGTCGCGGCGTCCACATACGCAGGAAAGTCGGTCTCGCGCACGACCCGCAGCTCAATCCGCGCGGATTGGATGCGCAGGCCGAAGGGCGGCCAGAGCTCCTCCAAGGTCAGTGCGGGGGTCAACGGGCGCTCGCTGGGCTGAGGCATCTGATGATCCTAGTCGCGCGTCACGACTCGGCGGTGTCCTCGCTCACACAATCTGCGTACTATGTCTGCCATCACATCATTCGCACCGTAACCGGCGCCTGCCCTCATGCAGGCGCCCCCAATGAGGAGGTCAAGATGGACGGAGTCAACTCTCTGGTCATCGCCGCGATCGGCGTCGCTATGATGCTCAGCGGCTATTTCCTGTATTCGCGGTTCCTCGCGAAGAAGGTCTACAAGCTCAACGCGGAGTTCAAGACGCCCGCACATCAGTTCAACGACGGCGTGGACTACGTCCCCACGAACCGTTACGTGCTCTGGGGCCACCACTTCACCTCGGTGGCCGGCGCAGCGCCCATCGTGGGCCCCGCCGTCGCCGTCATCTGGGGCTGGCTCCCGGCGTTCATCTGGGTCACCGTCGGCACCGTGTTCATCGCGGGCATGCATGACCTCGGCGCACTCTGGGCCTCCCAGCGCAACCGTGGCCAGTCGATCGGCACGCTCTCGGGTCGCTACATCAGCGCCCGCGGCCGCAACCTGTTCCTGGTCGTGGTCTTCCTGCTGCTGCTCATGGTGGTCGCAGCCTTCGCCGTGGTGATCTCGAACCTGCTGGTCTCCCAGCCGGGGGCGGTCATACCCACCTGGGGCGCGCTGATCGTCGCGCTGCTGGTTGGTCAGGCGATCTACCGGTTCCGCTGGAACCTGCTGGCAGTCACCGCAGTCGGCGTCATCGCGCTCTACAGCCTGATCATCCTGGGCAACGCGTACCCGATCGAACTGCCGGAGAGCACCTTCGGCCTGGCGCCCAACGGCGTCTGGATCATCGTGCTCTTCCTCTACGCCGGCATCGCCTCGCTGCTGCCGGTGTGGGTGCTGCTGCAGCCACGTGACTACATCAACGGCGTGCAGCTGTTCATCGGTCTGGGCATCCTCTACGGCGCAACGATGTTCGCCACCCCGACCATCGTGGCTCCGGCGATCAACACGAACCTGCCTGAGGGCACCCCCTCGATGATTCCGCTGCTCTTCGTCACCATCGCCTGTGGCGCGATCTCCGGCTTCCACGGCACCGTCGCCAGCGGGACCACCTCGAAGCAGCTGGACCGGGAGACCGATGCGCGCTTCGTCGGATACTTCGGAGCCGTGGGCGAGGGCCTGCTGGCCCTGGGTGCGATCATCGCCACCACCGCCGGCTTCCAGACGCTGACCCAGTGGGAAGAGGTCTACTCCTCCTTCAACGACAACCCGGTCGGGAACTTCGTCGCGGGCGGCGGCGCGATCGTCAACGCGGGCCTCGGGATCCCGGTGGGTCTCTCGGCCACCATTCTGGCGACCATGGCCGTGCTCTTCGCGGCGACGACCATGGACACCGGCGTGCGCCTGATGCGCTTCGTGGTCCAGGAGATCGGCGAACTCGCGAAGATCCGGATCGGCGTCATCACGGCGACCATCGTGGTGATCGTGATCGGTGGCGGGCTGACCTTCTCGCAGGGCGCCGACGGCTCCGGCGGCATGCTGATCTGGCCGCTGTTCGGCACCACCAACCAGCTGCTGGCCTCGCTGACCATGGGCATCATCGTGGTGATGCTGATGCGCAAGAACCGCCCGTTCCTGCCGGTGCTGATCCCGATGGCGTTCGTGCTCGTGATGAGCTCCTACGCCGCTGTGGTCCAGGTGTTCAGCTTCCTCGAGAACGGCGAGTGGCTGCTGTTGACGATCAACGTGGTCATCATCTTCGCCGCGGTCTGGGTCCTGGTGGAGTGCATCATGTCTATGAAGCGGGCGTGGAGCGGGGAGAAGGAGCCCGAGGACGACGTCGCGCTCACCGCAGACGAGAAGCTGCCCCTGCGCTGACCTCGCTTCCTAGCGCCCCACCCTCTGCGTGTGGGCGTTCCGAGTGATTCTCCGGGCCGGAACGGCCGTTGAATCCACTCGGATCGCCCACTCGATGTGTTTGTGGGGCGGCTGGGGCGGATTGGGCGCGGGGTGACCGCCCCCGCGCCTCAATCCTGCTTCAGAATGCTGCGCAGAACCGGCACCAGTCCGTCTTCCTCGACCGGGGCGGTGAGCTCGTCGGCGACGTCGATCACTTCTTGGGGCGCCTGCCCCATGGCGACGCCGCGGGCGGCCCAGCCGAGCATCTCGATGTCATTGCGCCCATCACCGACGGCGACCGTGTCCTTGGCGGGCACCTGGAGCCGTTCGCGCAGCGCCTCCAGGGAGGACCCCTTGCTGACTCCGGAGGCGGCGATGTCGAGCCACGCCGACCAGCCCACCGAATAGGTGACTCCGTGCAGGCCGATGCTCTGCACCGCGGTGGCGAAGTCCTCAGCGGTGGACTCGGTGGAGTTGACCACCAGCCGGACGGCCTCGGCCTCCTTCATCTCCTGGAAGCTCACGCCGCGGGCATCGAGGCCGAAGGACATGTCCTCGAAGCGTTCGGTGGAGAGGAAGTCGCCGACGGAGGTCTCGATGGCGTAGCGGGCATTCGGCAGCCGCTCCACCAGCGCGTCCAGCGCGGGAGCGGGGTCGAAGATTCGCCGGTCCAGGACCTCGTAACCGTCCTCGAGGGACACATCGATCCGCACGGTCACTGCGCCGTTGCTGCACACCGCGTAGCCGTGTTCGATGCCGAAGGTCTCGACCACGGGAAGCGTCGCCGGCAGGGACCGGCCGGTGGAGACCACCACCGTGTGCCCCTCGGCCACCAGGGCGCGACCGACCTCCTTCACGGCGTCGGACATCCGACCGTCGTGGAAGACGATCGTGCCGTCCACGTCCAGGCAGACCATCTTCTTCCCCGGGGTATGGGAGAAGCTGCCGCCTGCGCCGGCCGCCGGGATCGAGAATTCTTCAGAAGTCGTCACTGCAGATGTATTCATTGTCATCACACTCGCTCGGAAGGGGTAACCGGTCATTATGCCTTATGGGTCAGTCTTGCACCCCCGCACCCCGAGGTTCGGCACGAATAGGCCGGACTATCGCCTTTTGGGTACTGTTGCCATACATGTAACTCTGCGTTTCACTGCCACCGTCCGCCTGGTCTTCAGCCGGGTCGGGGCAGTGTCAGGGAAGCGCAGAGAATTGCGACGCTTCGTAGGAGGCACCACAAATGGACGCGATGAACTCGGTATCCATCACCGGCGGCGGATACACGGCAGAGGTCAGCCTTCTCGGCGGCCAGCTGCTCAACCTCACACATCACGAGGACGAGCTCATCGTGCCCGCCGCGAAGACCGACGGCTCCTTCGCCGGGGCCGTGCTGGCTCCGTGGCCCAATCGGACCAAGGGTGGCAGCTACACCTACAACGGGGTGGAGCACCTGCTTCCGGTCAACGAAGAGGCCACCGGTGCCGCCCTGCACGGACTGCTCATCGACCTGCCGCTGCGCGTGATCTCCGAAAAGGAGTCCGAGGTGCAGCTGGCGGGCTGGCTGGAGAGCTCGGAGGGATACCCCTTCGGCCTGGACATCGCCCTGACCTACCGGGTCTCCGCCGACGTCGGCCTCGCCGCGACACTGATGGCGCGCTACCGCCCTGAGCAGCTGGAGGACGGCGCCCCGGAGACCGAGGCACCTCTTGTCGAAGCTGATGACAGCGTTCTGGCCGCAGACGGCGTCGAAGCCGGTGATCTTGAAGCCTCAGAAGGCGCGAGGGACGACGACGACGTGAGCCCCGGAGCCGACGAGCCCGACAGCGCAGGCCTCAGTGCAGCCGAGCCCGACAGCGATACGCCTGACGCCGACGCTGCAGACGCCGACGCTGCAGACGCCCTCGCCGCAGACAGCGACACCCCTGACGGCGACACCCCCGACGGCGAAACAGCCGAGGACGAGGATCTCAAGCACGACCTGGCTGCCTCCGCCAGCGAAGACCAGGAGAGTGCGGCCCCAGACGCCGCGGTCGCCGATGCCGACGCGACAGACACCGAAGTCGCCGACACCGACGTCCCCGACGGCGAAGCCTCAGAAGCCGAAGTCCGCGACGCCGACGCCCCTGATGCTGACATCGATGGCACCGACGCGACCCCCGCCCAGGTCCCGCAGACCGCGCCCTTCGGCGCCGGCTTCCACCCCTACCTGACTGCTGGTGGGGCCTCGCTGAGGGAATGCCGGCTGCGGCTCCCCGCCCGGACGATGCTCAAGACCAAGGCCGATGGCACTGTGACCGGCCGCAAGTCGGTCTCTCAGGACTTCGACCTCACCAACGGCCCGCTGCTGGCCGGGCGCAACATCGATCACGCCTTCACCGATCTGCCCGAGGAGGGCTGGACCGCGGAACTCATCCACGGGCCCTCAGGGTTCGTGGTGCGCATGATCGCCGACTCGCCCTGGGTCCAGGTCTACACCGGGGAGCGGATCGATCGCGCCGGGGTGGCCGTCGAACCGATGACCTGCCCGCCGAATGCGCTCAACAGCGGTGAGGACCTGATCCACCTGGAGCCCGGGAAATGGTTCCGCATGGGCTACAGCATCGAAGCCATCCGAGCCGACTGACACCCCTCAGCTGCGGCGCTCCACTCATGGGCACACGCTGCCCGGGGTCATGCAGGCTCGGTTCATGCAAGCTGGGTTCACCCGGGCTGGGGGACCCACTGCAGCGGCGCGTCCACCACGCAGCGCATCGCGCGCAGCGCACCGCCGGTTGCCGCCGGTGCCGACTGGCTCGAGGCGGTGCGCACCCGGAAGGTGCTCCACTGCGCGGAGAGCACCCGGGAGTTGAGCTCCTTCTCGATGCGCGGACGCAGCATGTCCGCGAGCGGGCCGTAGACCCCGCCGAGCACGATGTCGTGGACGTCGAGCAGGTTCATCGCCCCGGCCAGCGCCACGCCGAGCGCCCATCCGGCGCGGTCGATGGCCTGGCAGGCGGTCCGGCCGGCGTCGTCGTCGCGCTGACTGAGCTCCACCAGGTCCTGCGCGGTGGCGGTGCGCTCCATCCCGGCGGCCGCGAGCAGAGAACGCTTCCCGGCGTAGGTCTCCAGGCAGCCCAGCGCTCCGCAGCCGCACTGCGGCCCCTCCGGTTCCACCGAGATGTGCCCGATCTCTCCGGCCCAGCCGTGCTGTCCGACGTCGACCACTGATTCGATGACCACGGCGGCCCCGATGCCCATCTGCGCGGAGACGTAGAGGAAGGTCTGCTCCTGCTGATCAGCCGCGGCCAGCTCCTGCGCCACCGCAAGCGCTGCGAGCTTGGCCTCGTTCGCGGCATGGATGAATCCACCAAAGGCGTCACGGTGCTCACCGACCAGCAGCGGCACGGCGTCCACGCCGCGCCATCCGAGGTTCGGGGCCAGCACCAGCGAATGCTCGTCGGCGCCGATCAGGCCCGGCAGTGCCAGGACGGTGCCCACCACGCGCGCGCCTCGGGCGGTGGCCTGCTGGGCCACCCGCAGCGCCATCGCACCAGCCCGAGGCAGCACGGCTTCTGGATCCGAGCCGCGGAAGTCTCCGTCGATGATCTCCTCGGCCAGGGTCTCCCCGGTCAGATCCAGCGCACGGGCCGCCATGAAGTCCACGCTGATCTCCACGCCGAGCCCGGCCAGGGTCGCGCGCGCAGGGTGCAGCGGCACGGCCGGCCGGCCGCGGGAGCCCCCGCCGACGGCCGGGGAGCCTTCGCGGATGATCCCGGCGGCGAGCAGGTCATCGACCAGCCGCGAGACGGTGGAGCGGGTCATGCCGGTGCGCATCGCCAGGTCAGCCCGGGAGAGCGGCTCGACGGCGGAGAAGATCTCTTCGGTCAGCAGCAGCAGGTTGGATTCGCGCAGCGTCTCTTGGCGGGCGCCGGGGCGGGAGGACTGGTCGCTGGCCGCTCCGTCTCCGCGCGGGGCGCGGGAGAAGTCGCCGTGGTCGTCTCCGGAGCTGCGGCCCAGCCGGGCGAGCGAGCCGCGCGAGGTCACGCCGAACGCCGTACTGGGGCTCGGTCCTGCCGTCCTGCGGGGAGTGTCTCGGTTCACGGACTTGATCTTAGCCCCAATAGGATTTAGGTTACATCTAGAAACAAAATGAGTGCCGGGTCACAGCTTTCCCGGTGCACCCGGAACCATTCCTTTTCCTTGCAGGAGGCCCCCATGGCATCGACGCCAGCATCTGACTACAAGCTTTCCTTCGGTCTCTGGACCGTCGGATGGACCGCGCAGGACCAGTTCGGTTCGGCCTCCCGCCCTGCGTTCGAGCCCTGGGAGTACCTGCCGAAGCTGAAGGAGGCCGGCGCGTCCGGCGTCACCTTCCACGACGACGACGTCGCCCCCTTCGGCACCGACGACGCCGAGCGCGAGAAGTACTTCACCCGGTTCAAAGAGGTGGCGGACGAGGTCGGTCTGAAGGTCGAGATGGTGACGACCAACACCTTCTCCCACCCGGTCTTCAAGGACGGCGGACTCACCTCCAACGATCGCTCGGTGCGCCGCTTCGGCCTGCGCAAGCTGCTGCGCAACGTCGACCGCGCCGCGGAGTTCGGCGCCGAGACCTTCGTGATGTGGGGCGGCCGTGAAGGCGCTGAGTACGACGGCTCCAAGGATCTCTTCGCCGCCCACGAGCGCTACGCCGAGGGCGTGGACACCATCGCCAGCTACATCAAGGACAAGGGCTACGATCTGCGCATCGCACTGGAGCCCAAGCCCAACGAGCCACGCGGTGACATCTTCCTGCCGACCATCGGTCACGCGCTTGGCTTCATCGCCCAGCTCGAGCACGGCGACATCGTCGGGCTGAACCCGGAGACCGGTCACGAACAGATGGCCGGACTGAACTTCACCCACGGCATCGCGCAGGCGCTGTGGGCGGGCAAGCTCTTCCACATCGATCTCAACGGTCAGCGCTCCATCAAGTATGACCAGGACCTGGTCTTCGGCCACGGTGAACTGGCCTCGGCGTTCTTCACCGTCGACCTGCTGGTCAACGGCTTCCCAGGCGGCGGACCGAGCTACGACGGCTGGATGCACTTCGACTACAAGCCCTCCCGCACCGATTACGTGCAGGGCATCTGGGACTCGGCCAAGGCCAACGTCGAGATGGTCACCATGCTCGCCGACAAGTCCAAGGCCTTCCGTGCGGACCCCGAGGTCCAGGCTGCGTTGAAGGACTCAGGCGTCTACGAGCTCGGCGAGTCCACCCTGGCCGCCGGCGAGTCGCTCACCGACTTCCTCGCCGACACCTCCAGCTACGAGAAGTTCGACGTGGACAAGGCAGCCGAGCGAAACTACGGCTTCGTGAATCTCAACCAGCTGGCCATGAAACACCTGATCGGCTGATCCTCACCAGTTCGGCCGGGCCTCGGCCGAACAGCTGAGCTTCACCGCGTGGCCGGTCGCATCAGGACACTGGAGCGGCCGGCCACCGCTGTGGGACCCTCGAGAAACGACCCCAGACCATCCCCCACGCCAGCTCCCCCGCCAGCGCCAAGGGCCGACCCTGACCGGCAGCCTGCCCGGGCGAGCGTCACGAAAGGACACCGCATGCCCACTCTGGTCGCCGGTATCGATTCCTCCACCCAGTCCTGCAAGGTCGTCATCCGTGACGCGCACACCGGAGAGCTGGTCCGCACCGGCTCCGCGAAGCACCCCGAGGGCACCGAGGTCGCCCCAGCCGCCTGGTGGGCTGCGCTGATCGACGCCATTGCGGCCGCCGGCGGGCTCGCCGACGTCGCCGCCGCCTCGGTGGGCGGGCAGCAGCACGGGATGGTCGCCCTCGATGCCCAGGGCGAGGTCATCCGGGACGCGCTGCTCTGGAACGACACGCGCTCAGCCGATGCCGCGGCCGAGCTGATCGCCGAATACGGCGGCGGGACCGAGGGTGCCGCAGCCTGGACAGCGATGACCGGCTCGGTGCCGGTGGCCTCGCTGACCGTGACCAAGCTGCGCTGGCTCGTCGATGCGGAGCCGGAGAACGCCGCCCGCTTGGCCGCCGTCGCACTCCCCCACGACTGGTTGACCTGGAAGCTCTCGGGCTCCACCGAGCTGGCGGACCTGGCCACCGATCGCTCCGACGCCTCCGGCACCGGCTACTTCGACACCGCCGCCGGCAGCTACCGCTATGACCTGTTGGCCCGCGCCCTGCGGATCTCCGAGGACGCCGCCCGGGAGATCATCCTGCCGCGCGTATGCGGACCGCAGGAGCAGGTGGGCACCGGGGACCCAGCCCGCGGCTGGGAGCACCTGCTGCTGGGCCCCGGCGCCGGGGACAACGCCGCCGCGGCCCTGGGTCTGGGCATGAGCACCGGCGACGTCGCGCTCTCCATCGGCACCTCCGGCGTGGTCTCCGCGGTCTCGCCGGAGCCCATCCAGGACCCCTCCGGAATGGTCACCGGCTTCGCCGACGCCACCGGGGAGTTTCTGCCGCTGGCGGTCACCCTCAACGGATCGCGAGTCCTCGACGGCGCCGCGAAGATGCTCGGTGTGGACCACGCCGGGCTCGCGGAACTCGCCCTGGCCGCACAGCCCGGCGCCAACGGGCTGACCCTGGTGCCCTACCTCGAGGGGGAACGCACTCCGAACCTCCCCTACGCCACCGGATCCTTCATCGGGCTCACGCTGGCCTCGATGAACCCGCAGGACGTCGCGCGCGCCGCCGTGGAAGGCCTGCTCTGCGGCCTCGCCGACGGCCTGGAGGCGATGACCTCCCAGGGCGTCCCGGTGGAGTCCATCACGCTGATCGGCGGCGCTGCCCGCTCCGCGGCCGTCCAGCAGATCGCCCCGGCGATCCTGGGCCGCGAGGTCAGCGTCCCGGCTCCCGGCGAGTATGTCGCCGACGGCGCCGCCCGTCAGGCCGCCTGGGTGCTCTCCGGAGCGCCCAAGCCACCAGCCTGGTCCACGGTGGAGACCCAGACGATCACCGCCACCCCGACCCCGGAGGTCCGCCAGGTTTACGCCGCCCGCCGCGGGCTCATCGCCGAGAAGCACTGAGGCGCTCGCTCCGTGCCGAGCGACCCTGATCCGGATCACGGACCCGTGGCACATCGTCTGGCTGCACGAGGTGAGCCGCCCCTCCCCCAGAGCCCCGATGAGGGAAGCCCCCGACGCTGATGCGCCGGGGGCTTCCCTCATCCCTCGCTGATGCCTCGGCCGCCGGCCAGCTGAGCGTGGACCTAGCTGACGCGTGTCGGAGTGGTCAGCACGCGCTGGCCGTTGATCTCCCGGATGTCCCCGATCAGCGTGACTTCGGCCTGCAACGGCAGCTCCCCGACCGAAGGACCTGCGTAGAGGTCGATCGCCCCGGGCTCCACGATCCGGCGGTAGTGCACCCCGGTGAAGGAGAACCGGTCGGCGTGGACCTCGAAGGTCACGGTGCGGCTCTGCCCCGGAGCCATCTGCACCTTGGCGTAGCCGAGCAGCTGGCGCACCGGACGAGCCACGGAGGCGACCCGGTCACCGAAGTAGAGCTGGGCCACCTCCTCGGTGGGCCGGTCTCCGGTGTTGGTGAGCGTCATCGAGACCTCCACGGTGCCGTCGACCGGGATCTGTGCGCCTGAGACGAGGAGATCCGAGTACTCCACGGTGGTGTAGCTGAGACCGTGGCCGAAGGGGTAGAGCGGGGTGGGATCGAGGTTGGACACGCCCTGGCTGTTGAGGCCGAGCGGGGCCGCGATGTAGCCCGAGGGCTGTCCACCCGGGTGGACCGGCACGCCGATCGGCAGCCGCCCGGTGGGCTCGATGGCCCCGCTGAGCAGGTCCACGATGGCCGGGCCGCCTTCTTCTCCGGGGAAGAAGCCCTGCACGATCGCCGCGCAGCGCTCCGCCAGGCCGCCCAGGGCGTAGGGGCGGCCGGAGATGACCACCAGCACCACGGGAGTGCCGGTGGCCAGCACGGCTTCGACAAGCTCGTGCTGGGCGCCCGGAAGCTTGAGGTCTGCGACATCGCAGCCTTCGCCTGAGGTGCCGGCGCCGAACATGCCGGCCAGGTCGCCGACGGTCACCACGGCCAGGTCTGCCGCGGCCGCGGATTCAGCGGCCGCGGCGATCTGGGAGTCGTCGTAGCTCACGATCGGGGAGCCATAGCTGTAGGTGACCTCGGCCTGGGGGTAGGTCTCACGCAGAGATTCCAGCACCGAGGGCATCGGCACGCCGATTCCCTTGTGCGGGAAGGTCCCGGCGGGGTACTTGGCCAGCACGTGGTTGGGGAAGGAATAACAGCCCATCATGGTGCGCGGCTCGTCGGCGGAGGGCCCGACGACGGCGATCCGCCTGCCGGCCAGAGAATCGGCGGTGACCGGCAGGACGCCGTCGTTCTTCAACAGCACCAGGGACTTCGCGGCCACGGTGCGAGCCAGGGCCCGGTTGCTGTCTGAGTCCAGGTTCACCGACTCATCGATGCTGGGCTCCCAGTCGGCGTCGTGCGTCCGGCGGTCGAGCAGGCCGAGCTCGGCCTTCTGTCGCAGCACCCGGCGCACCGAGGCGTCCAGGATCGATTCCTCGAGCAGCCCGTCGCGGACCTGCTGAGCCAGCGTGCGGTAGCCGCTGGTGTGCGGCAGCTCCACGTCGAGCCCGGCGGAGATGGCCAGCCGCGCGGCCTCGGCCTGGTCGGCTGCCACGTGGTGCATCTTCTCCAGGAACGCCACCGACCAGTAGTCGGCGACCACGGTGCCTTCGAAGCCCCACTGCTCGCGCAGCACCTCGGTGAGCAGCCAGTGCGAGGCGGCCGGGGCTTCGCCGTCGATGTCGGCGTAGGAGTTCATCACCGAGCCGACCTTGCCCTCGCGCACGGCGAGCTCGAAGGGGTAGAAGATCATGTCGATGAGTTCACGTCTGCCCATGTGCACCGGGGCGTGGTTCCGGGCCGCCCGGGAAGCGGCGTAGCCGGCGAAGTGCTTGAGCGTGGCGATGATCCCGCTCCCCTGCAGACCCTTGACGTAGGCAGTGGCCAGCGTGCCGATCACATAGGGGTCCTCGCCGATGGTCTCCTCCACCCGGCCCCAGCGGGCGTCGCGGACGACGTCGAGCACCGGGGAGAGCCCCTGCTGGACGCCGGTGGCGGCCATGTCCGCGCCGATCGCGGCGGCCATCTCTTCGATGAGCTCCGGGTCGAAGGTCGCACCCCAGGCGAGTGAGGTCGGGTAGATCGTGGCCTGATAGGCGGTGTAACCGGTGAGGCACTCTTCGTGGGCGATCGCGGGGATGCCGAAGCGGTTTGCGGCGACCACTGCGGCCTGCCGCTGCCGCAGATCCGCGGCACCTTCGGGCACCGAGAGCGCGACGGTGCCGTAGGTGCGGGTCAGGTGCCCCTCGCCGTCGAGGATCTCGGACTCGAAGGGCAGCTTGCCCGAGGACATGGCGTCCTCCATCGGCGCGACCTCACCCTGGGCGTCCTTGTCCTCGCGCATCTCCCAGTGCGAGCCGAGCTGGGATACCTTCTCCTCCAGCGTCATCTCTTCCAGCAGCGCCTCGGCGCGCGTCGCCGCCGAGAGGGAGGTGTCGTTCCAGGGGCCGGTGATGCGTTCGGTCGTGGGGTTGCTCATGTGTGAACTCCTAGGGATATCGGCGCAGCGCAGCTGTCGCGGTCAGTCGAGGAACAACAAAGCTGCCGATCGAGAAGGACCGGCAGCTTCGCCGAGGGGATCAATGCGTGGTGCCGAGTGTCACTTGCCGAAGCCGGCGGTCAGACCGGCCACGATGTGGCGGCGGGCGAACATGTAGACCACCAGCAGCGGCAGCGCGGAGAGCACGACGGCGGCCAGGGTGGCCGGCACGTCGATGCCGAACTGGCCGCTGTACTCCCACAGCGAGAGCGGCAGGACCCGCACGTCGCTGCTCTGGGTGAGCACCAGCGGGAACAGGAAGCCGTTCCAGACCTGCAGCGCCTGGTAGATTCCCACGGTCATCAGGGCCGGCTTGGCCATGGGAAGCACCAGCGCGGTGAGGATCTTCCACTCTCCGGCGCCGTCGACCTTCATCGACTCGAAGAGCTCCATCGGGATGTCGCGGACGAAGTTCACGATGATCAGCACGCTCAACGGGATCGCGAAGGCGATCTGCGGCAGGATCAGCGCCCAGAGGGTGTCATAGAGCCCCAGCTGCTGGATCAGGTAGTACACCGGGATGATCGTGGCCTGCACCGGGATCGCGATGCCCAGCAGGATGATTTGAAACAGTCGCTTCCCGCCCAGGGTGGTGGACCGAGCGATGTAGTAGGCCGCCATCACTGAGACGGCGAGCACGACGGCGACCGTCGAAAGCGTCACGATCAGCGAGTTGGTGAAGTAATGGAAGAAGTCGTTCTGGATCACCCGAATGAAGGGGGCGATCGTGGGATTCGTGGTGGGCAGCAGCTGGTTGGACGAGCGCAGATCCTCGCTGGTGCGGAACGAGGTGATGACGATGTAGTAGATCGGCAGGATGATGATGGCCAGCCAGAGCCAGCCGCCGAGGCCGCCGAGGATGTTCGGCTTCTCTCCCGGGGCGCCGGTGCGGCGGACCTTGTTCTGCTTCACGTCGCGGCGCTCGAAGCCGGGCACCTCGGGGGCGAGGGCCATGCCGGCGTCGGGGGTCGCGGATTGGGTGCTTGCGGTGGGAGTCATCATGCGCCTGCCTTGTCGCTCTCCATCTTGGATGAACCGGAGATGATGTTCAGCGCCAAGGAGAGAGTCAGTCCGATGGCTACCAAGATCACCGCGATGACCGAGGCGTAGCCGAGGTTGTATGAGCTGAAGCCGGTCACGTACATGTCCAGCGGCAGGATCCGCACCGCGTTGGCGGGCTGGCCGCCGGTGAGCACGAAGATCAGGTCGAAGTAGGTCAGTGAACCGACCAGCATCAGCGTCGAAGAGGTGATGATCGTGTAGCGCAGCTGCGGGATCGTGATCGAGAAGAACTGCCGCACCCGGCCGGCGCCGTCGATGGTGGCGGCCTCATACATGGACTGGGGAATCTGGCGCACCCCGGCCTGGTAGAGCAGACCATGGAAGGGCACGAAGCACCAGCCGACCACGAAGATCATCACCCACATGACCAGGTCGGAGTTCGCCAACCAGTCATTGGGCAGCCAGTCGAAGGGCAGGGCTGCGGAGAGGCCGTAGTTCGGGGAGAACAGCGACTGAAAGGTCAGGCCCACGGCCACTGAGGAGAACAGCAGCGGCAGGAAGTACAGGACCGCGAGCAGCGCGCGGTAGCGCTGCTGTCCTGCCATGAAGACGCCGAGCAGCAGGGCCACGGGGGCCTGGAAGAGGTAGGAGCCGATGACGAAGGTGATGGTCAGGCCCAGAGCGGTCCAGGTGAAGGGCCGGTCGAAGAGCACCGCCTGCCAGTTGCTCAGACCCACCCAGGTGGGCGAGCCCAGAACGTTCCACTCCATGAAGGAGATCACGACCACCCCGAAGAGCGGTATCAGTGCGAATATTCCGAAGAACAGAACAGCCGGCAGCGCCATCAGGAATGAAGGTCCCTTATGGCCCAACCCGGTCGTCCTGCTTCGAGCAGCGGTTTCAGTCATGAGCTCGATTCAGATTCCTGTTGTCGGTGCAGGGCAATCGGTCCGGGGCGGCTGATGGAGCCGCCCCGAACCGATTGTGGGGGTACATCAGAGCGAGTTCATCGCTTCGACGAACTGCTCGGGGGTCATGTCCCCGCGGAGGATCTGTGACAGGTTGTCCGTCAGCGGCTGGGCCACCTCAGGAGCGACTGCCTGATCCCAGGAGAGCTGGAAGTGATTGGCTTCGCCCACCAGCCCGCTGGAGAACTCGAGGAAGTCCGCGTCATCGGTCTCCGCGATCTGATCCTCGATGTCGGACAGCGGCGGCAGCGAACCGGCTTCCAGCATGGAGGTCACGGTCTCCTCGTTGTAGAGGTTCTCGCTGATGTAGTCGAAGGCGATCTGCTGCTCCTCCTCCGAGGCGTCAGCAGAGACCGACCAGAAGTTGGCGGGGTTGCCCACGATGTTCGAGGGATCACCGGCGCCGTCCTCCAGAGTTGGGAAGGAGGTGAAGCCGAAGTCACCGGACTCCGCGAACTCCGGGAAGTCCTGATGGATCGTGGAATAGACCCAGGAGCCCTGCAGCAGCATCGCGGCCTGTCCATCGGCCAGCAGCTGGGCGTCCTCGTTCTGGTCAGCGGTCACCGAGTTGTAGGTGTCGATGAAGCCGCCGTTCTCACCCAGGTCCTGCATGGTCTCGAGCGCGAAGAGGATGGACTCGTTGTCCCATGCACCCTCTTCACCCTCGACCACGGCCTGGAAGACCTCTTCGCCGCCGTGGCGATCGGTGAGGTACTGCAGCCACATCAGTGCCGGCCAGACGGAGCCGCCGGCCAGCGAGAAGGGAGCGACGTCGTTCTCGTTGAAGGTGTCGATGGCGGCTTCGACGTCTTCCCAGGTCTCAGGGATCTCCACGCCTGCCTCATCGAAGACTGACTGGTTGTAATACATGACCACTGGCTGCACGTCGTTGAGCGGCACCGCATAGGTGCTGTCGTCGACCTGACCGTTCTGCCAGACCGAATCGAAGACCCGGGACTCCAGCTCGCCGGTGTGCTCGCTGAGGTCGACGATGCGCTCTTCCTCGGCGTATTCCAGCAGCGCGCCGCCGGTCCAGGACATGATCAGCGTGGGCGCCTCGCCGGAGCCGACCGCCGTACGGATCTGACCCTTATAGGAGTCGTTCTCGATGGCTTCGGTGTCGATCTGAGCATCTTCGTTCGCTTCGTTCCAGCGGTCGAAGTCCTCCTGGATGGCCGGCCAGCCGCCGCCGGTGAGAATCCATGCGTCAGCATCGGCATCGCCGCCACCACCGCCGTTGTCGTCGCCGCCACAGGCCGAGAGCGCCAGGAGGGATGTCACTCCGAGGCCTGCAGCGGCCACTCGAGTTGTTCTGCGCATCGTTGCGTCCTTTCTCATCAGTGCGAGCCCCAGCTCTGTACCGGTACCTCGCCAAGGTCTCCCCAGCACTCCGGATCGGCCGGACGGGTGACTCAGCAGTACAGCGCCAAAGTCCGAACCAGATCCGGTCCTGAAGCCAGAACGGGCCTGGTTCAGACTGTGATCTGGATTTCGTCTTGCCGTAAGACTAAATAGGCCCTGGGTGTGTGTCAAGACACACCACATGACCGCTGTCACAGTCGCGCAACACGGATGACCACTGTCTTCGGCGACTTCACAGGCCCCTTGCCTCGGCCACCAGGGGTCTGAGCCCGCACGTTAAATTCACGGGTGGCCAGACCCCCTTGAGCTGAAGCGTCCAGGTGTCAGTCGGTGGGCTGACGCAGAAGAGCCCCCGTCGGCACCGGAGAGGTGCTGACGGGGGCTCTTCGAGGGAGCTCAGGCTCAGTCGATCAGGAGGCTGCGCCTGCCTTGTCCAGGTGGGAGCGGATGAACCACTGGAACAGCTCGAGCTCCTTGACCTGTCCGACGAGAAGATCCTCGGTGATCGGGTCGAGCTCGCCGACCTTGTTGAGCACATCGCGGTGATCGCCGATGACGCCGTCGTAGACCTTCTCCAGCTCGGCCAGGTGCGAGGCACCATCGGCCTTGAACAGCGGGTAGTCCTCCCAGCTGCGCTTGGTGACCAGCTCGCCGCTGAGACCCGAGGGGGACCCGCCGAGGGTGGCGATGCGCTCTGCCACCTCATCGGCGAAGCCTCGGACGACCTCGGTCTGCGGGTCGAGCATCTCGTGGATGGCGATGAAGTTCGGGCCCACGACGTTCCAGTGCACGTGCTTGAGCACGAGGTGGAGGTCGTTCAGGGCGTAGAGGCGGTTCTGCAGCAGACCGGCGATCTCGTGACCGTTCTCCTGCGCCAGACCTGGCGCGGTGTAGTCGGAGTACTTCTGAGTCATGTGACACTCCTTGTGCTGTTGAGGCAATTGGCGCTGTTCGGCGCCGACCCTCTTGATACTAATGATTCAGAAAAGCGCTGGCTAGGCAGACGAGCCTATCCTCAGTCGAGTTCGGTCACACCACCGGCTCGATGACCTCCAGGCCGCCGAGGTATGGGCGCAGCGCCGCAGGGACCCGGACGGTGCCGTCGGCCTGCTGGTGGTTCTCCAGGATGGCCACCAGCCACCGCGTGGTGGCCAGGGTCCCGTTCAGCGTGGCCAGCGGCGTCGTCGGCCCCTTGGAGCCGTCTTCCTTGAGCGTGCGCTCGCGGATGTTGAGCCGGCGAGCCTGGAAGGTGGTGCAGTCCGAGGTAGAGGTCAGCTCGCGGTAGGTCTGCTGCGAGGGCACCCACGCCTCGCAGTCGTACTTGCGGGCGGCCGAGAGGCCGAGGTCTCCGGCCGCGATGTCGACCACCCGGTAGGGCAGCTCCATCTTCTGCAGCATCTGTTCCTCCCAGGCCAGCAGCTTGGCGTGCTCGGCGGCGGACTCCTCGGCGGTGCAGAAGGTGAACATCTCCAGCTTGTTGAACTGGTGCACGCGCAGGATCCCGCGGGTGTCGCGGCCGTGGGAGCCGGCTTCGCGGCGGTAGCAGGTGGACCATCCGGCGATCCGTTCCGGCCCCTTCGCGAGGTCGAGGATCTCATCGGAGTGATACCCGGCGATGGCCACCTCGGAGGTGCCCACCAGGTAGAGGTCGTCGCGCTCGAGCCGGTAGATCTCGTCGTCGTGCTCCACATCGAAGCCGGTGCCGGCCATGGTCTCCGGGCGCACCAGGGTGGGGGTGATCATCGGGGTGAAGCCGGCTTCGATCGCCTGGTCCATGCCCATCTGCATCATGGCCAGCTCCAGGCGTGCACCGATGCCCTTGAGGAAGTAGAACCGTGACCCTGAGACCTTGGCTCCGCGCTCCATGTCCAGCGCGGCGAAGGACTCGGCGAGTTCGAGGTGATCCTTGGGCGTGAAGCCCTCAGCGGCGAAGTCGCGGGCGGCACCCTCTTCGCGCAGCACGATGAAGTCCTCCTCGCCGCCGGCGGGGACCCCTTCGTGGATGAGGTTGGGGAAGGCGGCCTGGAGGCGGCGCAGCTGCTCCGCGGCGCCCTGGGATTCTGCCTCGGCGGCCTTCACCTGGTTCGAGAGGTCCTTGACCTCGGCGAGGAGCTGCTGCTTCTCCTCCCCGGCGGCCTGTGCGACCTGCTTGCCGAAGGACTTCTGCTCCGCGCGCAGCGTCTCGAAGCGCGTGATGGCGGCGCTGCGTGTCTGCTGCGCGGCGATGAGCGAGTCCACTGCGGACTCGTCCGCCTGACGTGCGCGCTGGCTGGCCCGGTACTTCTCGGGATTCTCGATGAGGTCCTTGATGTCGATCACGCCCCCAGCTTATCGCCACCGGCGCCCCTGGGGAGCTCATCGATCAGCGGCCCCCCGCCAAGGGTGAAGATGACTCCGGACAGCACCGGTTCCCCCTGGAACCGGCCGCAGTAGACTGAAGATGATGACTACCGCCACGCTCAGCGCCCTCCTCTGGTCCACGCTCGCTCTTGCTGCGATCCTGCTCGTCGCCGTGGTCTGGCTGGGCATCGCCCACCACCGGCTGCGCCGGAGCACGGCCGAACTCACCCAGGAGCTCGAAAGCAAGCCTGCGGTTCACCCCTCGGTGACTGCCGATGGCCCCGGGCGACTGGTGGCGGTGGTCGTGAACCCCACCAAGGACCCCGCCGACGACGTCGTGCGCCAGATCCACTCCGCCTGTTCCCGGGCGGGAATGCCAGCACCCCTGGTGATGGCATCCAGCGCGGAGGACCCCGGCCATGAGATGACCCGGCGGGCACTGGAGGCCGGCGCCGTCACCGTCATCGCGGCCGGAGGGGATGGCACCGTGCGCGCTGTGGCCGCCGAGATCGTCGGCACCCAGACGGCGCTGGGCATCGTGCCGCTGGGCACCGGAAATCTCTTCGCCCGCAATATCGGGCTGCCGTTCCAGGACCTCCGGGCCTGCGTGGATGAGGCCATACACGGCCGCAGCCACCGTGTGGACACCCTTGATCTGAGCCTTGAACGACCGGACGGGCGCACCGACGAGGAGAACTCGCTGGTCATCGCCGGTGGCGGTCTCGACGCTGAGGTCATGGGAGACACTCGGGACGCCCTGAAGCAGCGCGCCGGCTGGCTCGCCTACGGCGAGGCCGGGCTGCGCCACATCATGGGCTCCCGCTCCGCCATCTCTGTCTCCATCGACGACGGCGACGCACAGGCATACCGGGTGCGCTCGGTCCTGCTCGCCAACTGCGGCTCGCTGCAGGCCAACATGCTGCTGGTGCCCTCGGCGAAGTTCGACGACGGACACATGGATGCGGTGCTCTTCACCCCCCGCCACGCGTGGGACTGGGCGAGGATCATGGCCAAGACCGTGACCCGCTTCGCCGCCGACATCCCCGTGATGACCGTGCGCCAGGCCAAGCGCGTGAAGATCACGATGGCCGAGCCGATGCCGTTCCAGATCGACGGCGACGCCATGGGCGAGGTCATCAGCGTCTCAGCACGGGTCCGCCCGCGTGCCTTGGTGGTCAACGGCGTCTCCGTCCGGGGCATCCAAGACATCGAGGCCGCGCACGAAGACTCCGAGGCGGACCAGGCCAGCGATCATGCTGAGCAGCCGAGGCTCACCGAGGGTCGGATCACCAAGGAGCCCCAGGGGCCTGATCAGACCGGCTGATCCCCGAGCGCGGGGCCCGCGCCGGGTTCTCTTACGCGTGGTGCAAGCGAGCTGATCCCATTCACCCGGCTCCCACCCTCGGCTTCGCCGAGCGCGGGGCCCGCCCCGGGTTCTCTTACGCGTGTCTGAAGCGAGCTGATCCCGTTCACCCGGCTCCCACCCTCGGCTTCGCCGAGCGCGGGGCCCGCGCCGGGTTCTCTTACGCGTGTCTCAGCGAGCTGATCCACGCGGAGGCGGCGGTGAAGGCTTCGTCGGAGACTTCTGCCGTGGTCTGCTGGGGCTTGCGATCGGCTCGGGGGTAGGAGCCCAGGAACCGGATCCCCGGGGCGATCCGGTGGATCCCGGCGAGCGCATCTGCCACGCGCGCCTCGTCGATATGACCCTCGAGGTCGATGGAGAAGTAATACTGCCCAAGACCATCGCCGGTGGGTCGGGACTCGATGCGGCAGAGGTTGACCCCGCGGGTCGCGAAGTGCTCGAGCAGCTCCATCAGGGCTCCTGCCCGGTCCTGCGGCAGCGGAATCATGATCGTCGTCTTGTCCGCCCCTGTCATCGGCGGGGTGACCCCGGGCCGGGAGACCAGCACGAACCTGGTCACCGCACCGGTCACGTCTTCGATGCCGCGCTGCAGCACGTTCAGGCCGAGCTGCTCGGCCACCAGCGGGGAACAGACCGCCGCGTCGGCCAGGGGTGCGTCTGCCTGCAGCCCACGGGCCGCCGCTGCGGTGGAGGAGGCTGGGACGAACTCCGCACCCGGGATTGCGGACTCGGCCCAGCGGCGCACCTGGGCCCACCCATGGGTGTGGGTGGCCACGGTGCGGATCTGCTCCAGGGGCAGCGGGGCCGCGGAGGCCAGCACGAAGCTGATCTTCACCAGCTCCTCGCGCAGGATGTGCAGCTGATGCCTCACCGAGATGGCATCCAGGGTCGCAGTGACCCCACCCTCCACTGAATTCTCGATCGGGACCATGGCGGCGTCGACCTCGCCGGATTCAACCATGTTCAGCGCGGTCAGCACCGAGCCGGCCGGCACTCGCGCGGCGTGGTCCGAGCCGGGCACCTGCAGCAGCGCGGCCTCGGTGAAGGTGCCGGCGGGCCCGAGGAAGGAGTACCTCGGAGCACTGGCCTGAGACTGCGCAGAGGGGTTCGTAGAGGTATTCATCGGACCTTGGGTGCTTCCCCGGTGGAGGACCTCATCGGACGCCCGGCCTCGAGCCAGCCGCCCATGCCATCGGCGACGAAGACTGCGGAGTAGCCCTGAGAGGTCAGCCAGGCGGTGATCCGCACCGAGCGACCACCGGTGCGGCAGATGACGTAGTAGTCCTCGTCCGGATCGAGCTCAGCCTCGAACCGTCCGGGGATCTCGTCGACTGGAATGTGCAGAGCCCCCGGGGCGTGCCCCTCGGCGAACTCGTAGCCCTCCCGCACATCCAGCAGGGCGGCGTCGGCGGGGACGTCTGCGGCGCGGACGGTCTCGAAATCTGCCATCTGCGGCCTCCTTCAGAGCGGAACAAACAGGTCTGGTGCGCTGTCAAGACTATCGCCTGCCCAGTTCAGTCCGCATAGAGTGAGCCCATGGTGCATCCCGCTGATCCTGCCCCACTCGCCCTGGCACCCTCCACAAGCCAATCGTCTCCGCTGGTCGACTTTCGCGCCGCCAGCGCCGTGCAGTGGCGCCACGACTTCGTCGCCGGTGAGATCTCTGCGGTGGAGCTGACCACCACCGCGGTCACCGCCGCCACAGCCCATGCCGAGCTCGGCGCCTTCATCCACCTCGACCCCGAGTCGGCTCTGCTGCGAGCGGCTGAGATCGACCAGGTCCGCCGCGCCGTGCTCGATTCCCGCACCGGTGCCGCACGAAGCGCCGCCATGCAGGAACTCGCAGCGCGCGCGCCGCTGCTGGGATTGCCCACCGCCTTCAAAGATCTGGTCGACGTGGCGGGAATGCCCACCACCCGCGGCACGGCCGCACTTGCCGCCAGCATCCCGGCCCACGACGACCCGCTCGCACGCCGCGTCCACATGTCGGGGATGATCAGCATCGGCAAGACGCAGGTCCCCGAGTTCGGGCTGCCCTGCTACTCGGAGAACGAGCTCGCACCAGCGGCCCGGAATCCCCTGGCGCCGGAGCGCACCGCGGGAGGATCCACCGGAGGTGGAGCCGCCGCCGTGGCGGCAGGCATGCTTCCGCTGGCGCCCGGCAGCGACGGCGGCGGCTCGGTGCGCATCCCGGCGGCGGCCTGCGGTCTGATCGGGCTGAAGCCAGGGCGTGGACGGCTCCCCGATGACGAAAGGCGCAGCAGTGTGCGCAACCTGGCGGTGGCTGGACCGATCGCCCGCACCGCGGAGGACGCCGCCCTGCTCTTCGACGTGATGGCCGGTCACCGTTTTCGCCCAGGTCCTGCCCCCGAGGACCTTCCGGCAGGGCCCGCGCTGCGCCGGGTGCGGCAGGCGCTGCACCAGGGAATGGACCAGCTGAGCATCGGGGTGATCACGGAATCGCCATTCTCCCCGGAGCTGGACATCGTCCTGGCCGAATCGGCAGTCCTGGCCCTGGAACAGGGGCTCTCGCTGCTGGAACAGCGCGGTCACATCCTGCAGGGCAGCAGCCACTGCACCGGTGCGGAGGCGTTCTGGCCCCCCGATTACCACCGGCATTTCCAGGCGCTGTGGACCACCCCGCTCGGCGAACTGGATCCGCCCGCCGAGCAGCTCGCCGCCATGGCCCCGCTGACCCGTTATTTCATCGAACTCGCGAAGAGCCGCCCCGAACAGCAGACCCGCGAGTCGATCGCCGCGCTGGAGGACTTCGCGGACGACCCCGAGGCCTTCATGGGCCCCTGGGATGTCCTGGCCACACCGATGCTGGCCTACGCCCCGCCGGAGATCGGGTGGTTCGCGAGCCTGACCCCCGAGGAGAACTACCGGGAACAGTGCCGCTTCACTCCCTACAGCTCGGTGGTCAACGTGATGGGCCTGCCGGCGATCAATGTCCCGACCCATACCGACGCCGAGGGTCTGAGCTGGTCGATCCAGCTGATCGGACGCACCGGGTCAGAGGAGCAGCTGCTCGCTCTGGCCGCCACCATGACGCAGGCCTGAGCGGCCAGGAGCTGCGCCCAGGGTCTGCCGGAGAACGGCAGAACACACAACAACGCCGGGTCCGATTTCTCGAACCCGGCGCCGGGAATCTCTCACCTGCGCTCCGCGGTGAGCGGAGCCTCAGAGAGGTCAGATTCAGTTGTCCTTCTTCAGACCTTCAGCAAAGCCCTTGACGCTGTCCTTCGCGTCCTGAGCGACGTCTTTCGCCTTCGCCTGGTTCTTCTGGCCCTTGCCCTCCGCCTCGGCCTCCCGATCGCCGGTCAGTTTGCCGAAGCCTTCTTTGGCGGAGCCGGTGGCTTTTTCGGTCTTGTTGCTGGCCTTGTCATCGAGTCCCATAGGTGATTCCTTTCGTCGGCGGACAATTCTCTTGTCACGCTACCGACCACACTGGGCACTGTCACCCTGATTAGGCATTTTCCAGGGAACTCCCAGTGAACCGATGCCGCACCGCAACCTATGGCTTGCGGCGATCCGGCTCAGCCGCAGGCACGTGATCCGCTTCCTGGGCGGCCAGGTCATCGGCATTGAAAGGGGTGGCCAGGGCGTCGTCGTCGTCCGTGGCGAAGCCGACGTCAGTGCCGCGCCAGCGGGCGATCGCGCTCATCACGTGGTGGATCGCCAGGGCCGCGAAGCTGCCCAGGGCGATGCCCTCGAAGACGATCTCGCCGAAGACCATGGTGAAGTTCGCGATCGCGATGATCAGCGGCACGCCTGCGACGGCGAGGTTGATCGGGTTGGCGAAGTCAACACGATTCTGCACCCAGATGCGCACCCCGAGCACCCCGATCATGCCGTAGAGAACGGTGCCGGCACCGCCGAGCACACCGACCGGCACAGTGGCGATGAGGGCGCCGAACTTCGGCAGCAGGGCCAGCGCGATCGCGAAGAGACCGGCCACCCAGTAGGCGGCGGTGGAGTAGACCCGCGAGGAGGCCATCACGCCGATGTTCTCGGCGTAGGTCGTGGTGCCGGAGCCGCCGCCGGAGCCGGCCAGCATGGTCGCAGCACCGTCGGCCATCAGCGCGCGCCCGGTGACCGGATCGAGGTCCCGCTTGGTCATCAGGGCCACCGACTTCACGTGCCCGACGTTCTCGGCCACCAGCACCAGCACCACCGGGATGAACAGGCCCAGCACGCCGATGTGGAAGGTCGGGGTGGTGAACTCGGGCAGTCCGACCCAGCCGGCGGAGCCGATGCCGGAGAAGTCCACCTCACCGCGCAGCACGGCCACGACGTAGCCGACGACCACGCCGACCAGGATGGAGAGCCGCCCGAGAAGACCGCGGAAGAGCACTCCGGCCAGCAGCATGGACACGATCGTGATCGTGGCGGTGACCGGGGCCTCGTTGACGTTGTTCCAGGCAGCCGGGGCGAGATTCAGCCCGATCAGCGCCACGATCGCGCCGGTGACCACCGGGGGCATCACTCGCTGGATCCAGTGGCTGCCGGCGAAGTGGACGATGAGGCCGACCACCACCAGTCCGAGCCCGGCCAGGAAGATCCCGCCGAGCGCACCCGACATCCCATACTGCGCGGTGGCGGCGCCGACCGGAGCGAGGAAGGCGAAGGAGGAGCCGAGGTAGCTGGGGATGCGACCGGCCGTGATGATCAGGAACAGCACGGTACCGACCCCGGAGAAGAACAGCGTGGTCGACGGCGGGAAGCCGGTGATCAGCGGCACCAGGAAGGTGGCTCCGAACATCGCCACCACATGCTGCATACCCACGCCGGTGGTCTGCAGCCAGCCCAGCCGCTCGTCAGGGGTCACCACCGCGCCGGGTCGAACCGTCTTGCCGTCACCGTGGAGCGTCCATCCGAAACCTGGGAGGCGGCTCTTCTTCTGCGTAGTCATCACAGCAACCTTAGCTTCACCTGAGCACCGTCACACCAGGCGCTGAGCATGGGACCCATCACGTCCTCAACTTTAGGCAATCTGAAAATTAATCACATAATGATTACATTCGTCATATTTCGTTGTGAAGAAGTGGCAGATCTCCTCCTTCCCTTGCCATACATGGCATCCAACGCTACGGATAACTCTGGGACTAAACTTTTCTGGGCACTCTGAACCGCGATTTCACCCGGTATTCGCGGAGTTCTCGGTTGAATCTCAATGTTGGCTCACTACTGTGGAGATCGATGGCTAATACCGCAGACACCCCTGCCCAGAACTCCGCCGATGCCTCCACGGGCTCGGAACGAGTTGAGATCCGCACGCCCTCCGTGGCCGACGGCACCTCCCTGTGGAGGCTCGCTGCCGGAACCGGCGTACTGGATGTGAACACCCCCTACGCCTACATCCTGTGGGCGCGGGACTTCGCCGAGACCTCGGTGATCGCCGAGGTCGATGGAGAGCCCGCGGGATTCATCTCCGGATACAGCCGCCCCAGCGACCCAGAGACCCTGTTCATCTGGCAGGTCGCCGTCGACTCCCGCTTCCGCGGACGCCGACTGGCCTCCCGGATGCTCGGCACCCTCGTAGACTCGGTCGCCCCGCACCGGCTGGAGACGACCATCACCTCCGACAACGCGGCCTCGATCGCGCTGTTCACCGGTCTTGCACGAGACAAGAACGCCGAGATCACCACCACGGCATTGTTCTCCGAAGCAGTCTTCCCCTCAGCCGACGAGTCTGGAGAAGTACATGCCGCCGAGGACCTCTACACCGTGGCCCCACTGAGCTGACCGGTCACGCACACACCGATGAGTGCACCCGCTTCGCTGCGCAGCCCAAGCCGGCCACGCCGTCGCGCTGAGTGAATATCCACCCCGACTTCCCCGGAACGTAAGGACAGATGAGCACCATGCCTACAGATATCTTTGACACACGCGAATCCCAGGTCCGCAGCTACTGCATGAACTGGCCCGCCACCTTCGCCAAGGCCTCCGGCCCCTACCAGTGGACCGAGGACGGCACCCGCTACCTGGACTTCTTCTCCGGAGCCGGCGCCCTGAACTACGGGCACAACCACCCCGAGCTGCGCGATCTGATCGTGGACTACGTCGCCAACGACGGCGTCACCCACTCCATGGACATGAAGACCCCGGCCAAGCGCCGCTTCCTGGAGACCTTCGAACGGATCATCCTGGAACCGCGCAACATGGACTACAAGGTCATGTTCCCCGGCCCCACCGGCACCAACACGGTCGAGGCTGCGCTGAAGCTCGCCCGCAAGGTCACCGGCCGCCAGCACATCCTCTCCTTCACCAACGCCTTCCATGGAATGACCCTGGGTGCGCTCTCGGTGACCGGCAACTCGATGAAGCGCCGCGGTGCCGGCATCCCGCTGACGAACTCCTCGAAGATCCCCTATGACGACTACTTCGACGGCGACATGCCTGACTTCCTGTGGCTGGAGAAGATCCTCGAGGATTCCGGCTCCGGCGTGGACAAGCCCGCCGCGGTGATCGTTGAGACCGTCCAGGGCGAGGGCGGCCTAAACGCCGCCCGGATCGACTGGCTCAAGTCACTGGCCGATCTGCTGCGCCGGCACAAGATCCTGCTCATCGTCGATGACGTGCAGGCAGGCTGTGGACGCACCGGCCGCTTCTTCTCCTTCGAGGAAGCCGGCCTCTACCCGGACATCGTCTGCGTCTCCAAGTCGATCTCGGGCTACGGCCTGGCCATGGCGCTGACCCTGTTCAAGCCCGAGCTTGATGTCTGGGAGGGCGGCGAGCACAACGGCACCTTCCGCGGCAACAACCTCGCCTTCGTCACCGCCGCACGGGCACTCGAGCTCTTCTGGGCCGATGACACCTTCCAGAACCAGCTCGCGGAGCGCATCACCGAGCTCAACGAGGGACTCAAGCGGATCGCAGAACACGTTCCCGGCTCCTCGATCCGCGGCCGCGGATTCCTCACCGGCATCCACTTCCCGAACCCCGACACGGCCGGCAAGGTCGCTGCCGAGGCGTATAAGCGTAATCTGCTGGTGGAGACCTCCGGACCGCAGGACGAGGTCATCAAGCTGATGCCCGCGTTGAACATCGAGTCCGAAGATCTGCAGAAGGGCCTGGGCATCATCGAGGAGTCACTCCTCGCGGCCACCGGGAACCTCGGAGAGCCCTCCCGCCTGCGAGCACCCCGGTAGAACCCTTCGTCCCCGCAATAGAGCAGCCACTGATCGGAGATCTGCGTGTACACCTTGAACATCAACGCCCTCAACGGCACCGACCGTGACATCCAGCAGGAGAACTGGCGTTCCCGGCGCATGGTGCTGGCCAAGGAGAAGGTCGGCTTCTCGCTGCATGAGACCACCCTCTACGCCGGCACCACCAATGAGTTCTGGTATGCCAACCACGTGGAAGCCGTGTACTGCGTGGGCGGCAAGGGCACGTTGACCGATCTGGAGACCGGAGAGAAGTACACCATCACCGATGGCTTCCTCTACATGCTCGACGGCCAGGAGAAGCACCGCGTGGAGGTGGAGGAGGAGATCCGCGTGGTCTGCGTCTTCAACCCCCCGGTCACCGGCCGCGAGGTCCACGACGAGAACGGCGTCTACCCGCTGATCCTCGAGGACGACAACGCCTGATCTGCGCGACAGCTGACCTTCTGCTCAGCTCAGCCACAGCGCGCGACGGCGCCTGCTCACCTCCACCACGGATCACACCGTGCGCGAGGCGGGCGGGCGCCGTCGTCGTGTCTGGGGGTCGATATGCGGGGTCCGGCGGAGGTCCGCACTGCGAAGAGGCGGTCTTGGACTTCTGGCTGCCGCTGTGATGTGATGCACAGGAGATGTGGCCCATCACACGTGAGCCGCGTGTCACCACAATCACCTTCACAACGGATCGTCGGGCACGTACCTGCCCGTGAAAGGGACATATCACCATGGCTTCTGTGACCTATGCCTCCGCCAGCCGGATCTACACCCCCGGCGCGCGACCGGCCATCAATCAGCTTCAGCTCGAGATCGCCGACGGCGAGTTCCTGGTCCTGGTAGGACCCTCCGGCTGCGGCAAGTCCACTGCACTGCGAATGCTCGCCGGCCTCGAAGAGGTCAACGAGGGAGCCATCATGATCGGCGGCGAGGACGTCTCCCACGTCTCCCCGAAGGACCGCGACATCGCGATGGTCTTCCAGAACTACGCCCTCTACCCGCACATGTCCGTGGCCGAGAACATGGGCTTCGCGCTGAAGATCGCCGGCGTCTCCAAGGAGGAGCGGGCCGAGCGGGTCAAGAAGGCCGCCGAGATCCTGGACCTGGTCCCCTACCTGGAGCGCAAGCCCAAGGCGCTCTCGGGCGGTCAGCGTCAGCGTGTGGCCATGGGCCGCGCGATCGTGCGCTCTCCCAAGGTCTTCCTGATGGATGAGCCGCTCTCGAACCTGGACGCCAAGCTGCGTGTCCAGACCCGCACCCAGATCGCCGCGCTGACCCGCGAGCTGCAGACCACCACCGTCTACGTCACCCACGACCA
Organism: Nesterenkonia sp. YGD6; assembly: GCF_022565895.1. NCBI lineage: Bacteria > Bacillati > Actinomycetota > Actinomycetes > Micrococcales > Micrococcaceae > Nesterenkonia > Nesterenkonia sp. YGD6. Next base: position 99,801 of record NZ_JAJOYY010000005.1, read on the forward strand.
GGTCGAGGCCATGACCATGGGCGACCGCGTCTGCGTGCTCAAGGACGGCGTGCTCCAGCAGGTCGACTCCCCGCGCAACCTCTACGACAACCCATCCAATGTCTTCGTCGCCGGCTTCATCGGGTCCCCCGCGATGAACCTGTTCCAGGTCAAGGTCCAGGGACAGGGCATCGTCGTGGGCCAGGACGTCATCCCGATCCCCGACGGCCACCTGGACAAGGCCCACGGCGACCAGGTCATCCTGGGCGTTCGGCCCGAGGACATGGAGCTCACCTCCGACGGGAGCGGTCTGCCGATGACCGTGGACCTGGTCGAGGAGCTCGGCGCCGACGCCTACATCTTCGGCACCCCCGACGGCATCAACACCTTCCAGCCCTTCATCGTCCGGGTCGACGGCCGCCGTCCTCCCATGCGCGGAGAGCGGGTCACGATCAAGCCGAACCCGAACCATGTACACCTGTTCGACATCGAGAACGGGCTGCGCCTCAACGGCTATGTCCCGGAGCACACCCCCCACGCCTCGCTCTCCGACGTGGAAGCACTGGCCGACGCCGAAGACTGACAGCCGCAGATATCACCCCAGGTCAAGACGGCTTACGTGTTGCCCTGACCCGGGCAGAGACCCCAGTACCCAGCAACTGCACAGGTAAAACCCCGTAAAGTGGGGGTCATGGCCAATAGAGCACTGTCTATTGTCATTTCCATTGTGCTGGTGCTGGTGTTCCTACGGATCGCCCTCTGGCTGTTTGGCGTCGTTCTGAACCTGTTCTTCAACATCGTTCTCGCGATCCTGGTGGTGGTGGGGATTCTCTTCATCATCAGGGCAGTGACCCGACGTTAGCGCAAGACAGTTCACGACCGACACAGACGAATCATCATCGAAAGGCAAGACACAACATGGGACGTATTCTTCCAATCAGCCTCACCGCCATCCTGCTCATCGTGATCATCGTCATCCTGGTGACGTGATCCGCTGAACCGAGCAACACCTGAGAGGGCGGGATCCGAGTATTCGGATCCCGCCCTCTTGCTGTGCACGGAGGACCTCGATCCCGATCGCGCCGAAGGCGCGCCTACCCCCGGCCTGGGAGTCAGTCAGCAGCGGCGTCGGCGTCGTCGCCCCGTCTCGATCCGCGCCGGTCTTCGTCCCGGCGGGCCTCTTCTCGGCGGGCCTCTTCTCGGCGCTGCGCCACCTCTTCGGGGGCATACTTCTCCACCATGCCCTTCTCCGGGCGGCCATGCTCACGGTGGTACCGCACGGTCTCCCAGATCAGGTAGAACGCAGGGCCGATGATCGGGATCATGAAGATCACCACACCCCAGATCGCGGCGCGCCTGCCGGGCTTGCCCGTGTCCTGGACCAGCACCATCAGCGCCGCCACCAGCAGCCCCACCGCGGTGACCGCGATGGCCCAGGCCCAGACGGGGTTGCTCTCGGTGAGCAGGCGTGCGGCGAGGACAGCGTTGGAGGGATTCACGTCCCCAGTCTAGAAGCCGCACCTGAGCGGGTCCTCATGCTGCGGGACCAGATCAGCGCTGATGTTCCACCGGGCTTCATCCCTGAGCCCTCCCGCAACCGACCCCCGCGCGCTTAGACTGCGCTCACAGAGTGACCTGGAAAGCCTGCAGAGCCCCTCCCTGGCCACCGAGTGGTGTCGTCAGCGCGGAGGTGATCGGCATGATGAGCCTCGCTGCACGTTGCGCCGGCTTCCTGCGGGCGCATCTGATCAACCTGGTCTGCGCCCTGGCGCTAGCGTCCCTCGCGCTGACCCCTTCACTGGTGCCCCGTCCGACGGTGTTCCAGGGAGTCATGGCGGGACTGTGGTTCATGGTCGGCTTCCAGCTCGGCTTCGCGGTGCGCCGTGGGGGGCGGGCTCTCGCACGGCGTTTCGGGAAGCAGCGTTTCGACGACCAGCGGGTCGGTGACCAGCGGGTCGGTGACCAGCTTCCCGGCAGCCAGCCGACCAGGCGTGGGGTCGCATCGTCGCACGCTCGTCGAGCTCCCAGACCTGGAGGCGCGCCTCCCTCTGCCGGCATGCAGCAGCGGTCACCGCGTCGCACCGTGCGCCTCACCGGTGCCCTCGTCGTGGCGCTGCTGGCCTATGTGGTCGGCTATGGGGCGCTCGTGGTGTCCTGGCAGAACGAGGTCCGCGAACTCGTGGAGATGGAACCGGTCGACGGGGCCGGTCACGTCGCCTTCGTGGCGAGCATGGTCGCCACGATGGGTCTGCTCCTCGGGATCGCCAGGGGGATCACCGCACTGCGGAGCGCGGTGGGACGGTGGGTGGTCCGCCGGAGCGGTTCCGAGCGACGGGGCCGCTGGGCGTCACGGGCCACGGGGGTGACTGCAGTGCTCGCCCTGATCCTCGGGCTGGTCGGCGGCGGGCTCGGCGTCGTCGGCCAGGTCTATCACGACCGGGACGCGGGCACGCTCGAGGGCAGCTCTCCCCCGGTTCTTCCTGGCCGCTCCGGTGGGCCCGGCTCGGCCGCAGAGTGGGACGGGCTGGGCCGACAGGGCCGAGCCTTCGCCGGCGGCGGCCCGAGCGCGGCGCAGATCGCGCAGGTCACCGGCGCTGAGGCAGAAGAGCCGGTGCGGGCCTACGCCGGGCTCTCGCAGGGGGAAGACCCGGCGGCCCGCGCGGCCCTGGTGGTGGAGGAGCTCGAACGCCACGGCGGGTTCGACCGTGAAGTGCTGCTCGTCGCTACGCCGACCGGCTCCGGCTGGCTCGAGCCGCAGGCCATAGCGTCCCTGGAACACCTCTATGCCGGAGACACCGCCACCGCCTCGATGCAGTATTCGGTGCAGCCCAGCTGGGTCCCCTTCCTGTTCGACCCGGATCTCCCGAAAGATTCGAGCCGGGTGCTCTTCGACGCGGTCCATGCTCGGTGGCAGGAGCTGCCAGAGGCGGACCGGCCCCGGCTGGTGGTCTACGGGCTGAGCCTGGGCGCGCTGGGAATGTCCGGCAGCTTCTTGAGCCTGGAGGATCTGTTGGCGCGCACCGACGCCGCCCTGTTCACCGGACCGCCGGCGACCTCCGAGCCGTGGCGCACCCTGCAGGCGAACCGGGATCCGGGCAGTCCCATCTGGCGGCCGGTCTACCGGGACGGTGAGCAGGTGCGCTGGCAGTCCAAGCCCGGCGACTTCGCCGCACTCGGGGGATCCTGGCGGCAGCCTCGCCTGGGCTACCTCCAGCACGCCACGGATCCGATCACCTGGCTCGACCCTGCCGTGATAGTCCGGTCCCCCGAGTGGCTGCAGGGACCTGCGGCCTCGGGCGGACGGGGTGCTGATGTCAGCGACTCGATGCGCTGGATCCCCGGAGTCACGTTCCTGCACCTGGTGGCAGACATGCTGGTCAGCGAGGCGGTCCCGCCGAGCCACGGCCACAACTTCGGAGACGTCGCGGTGGACGGCTGGGCGCAGGTGCTGCCCGGTCATGGACGCAGCCAGGAGCAGCTGGACGCGATCCAGTCCGTCATCGAGCAGATCGACACCCACGACCCGACCTGGGAGTGAACTGTGGGGTGACGTCTTCTTCGGACCAGGTCAGCGCTGCGGCCAGACGGAGCGTTCGCGCATGACCTCGGCGAGCGCCTCGGCGTCGTCGGTCATCAGACCGTCCACGCCCATGTCCAGGAGCTCATGCATCTGCGCGGGGTCATCGACGACCCAGACGTGGACCTGCAGGCCCGCCTGGTGGCAGCGCTGCACGAAGCGCGGGGTCACCACGCGCAGCCGGCCCTGGGAGACCGGGACCTGCACGCAGTCGATCTCGGCGATGCGCCCGCCCAGCCGGCCCATCAGTCCGAGCGGTCCCATGAGCACGATCAGCGCGGTGGCGGCCCAGCCGCCTGAGGCGGCGACCGGCCGGGTCAGCCGACGTCGAACACTGTGCCGGCGGGCGTCGTTGAAGCTCGCGGAGAGCACCCGGTCGTGGGCCTGGTGTAAGTCCACCAGCCGGGCGAACTCGGTCACCGCGGCGGAGTCCTTGAGGTCGACGTTGAGGTGGACGTCATCCCAGGCGTCCAGCAGCTCCTCGAAGCGCACCAGTGGTTCGGTGAAGTCCTCGCCGGCGCCCACCCGCAGCTCGGCGAGTTCAGCCCAGGTCTTCTCGCCCAGCGGGCCGCTGCCGGTGGTGACGCGGTCCAGCTCCTCGTCGTGGAAGACCACCAGGGTGCCGTCGGCGGCGGTGCGCACGTCGATCTCCAGGTATCGGTACCCCAGCTCCACCGCATGGCGGAAGGCGCCCATGGTGTTCTCACGGCGCGGATCAGCGCCGCGGTGGGCGAAGGCCAGCGGCCGGTGGTGCAGCGGCCCGGGCCGGGAGTTCAGCAGGTACGCCACGTCCCGATAGGCGTGCCTGCGGTAGGGCTTGGGCATCTAGAGCTCTCCGGCGAGCAGCTTCTCGATCACCTGCGCGACGCCGTCCTCGTCACAGGATGCTGCGGTGTGGTTCGCGGCGGAGCGGGCCTCCGGGTGGGCCGAGCCGACGGCCCAGGAGGTGCCGGCCCAGCGGAGCATCTCGATGTCATTGGGCATGTCCCCGAAGGCGACGACGCGTTCCCGGTCGATCTGATGGGAGGCAGCGTAGCGGGCGAGGCCGGCGGCCTTGTTCACGCCGCGGGCGGAGAGCTCCAGCAGGCTGACCCCAGGGGCTGAGTGGGTGACGGTGAGCAGGTTCCCGACCTTCTCCTGGACCCGGCCGAGGAACTCATCCGGGGCCATGGTGTTGGTCTTGCATAGCAGCTTGACCACCCGATCGGTCACGTGGGCGCTGGTGACGTCGCTTCCCGGGGTCCGGGCCGCGTGGGTGAGCCCATCGCGCTCCAGGGTCTCGTCCAGCGGCCCGAGCCGCAGGTCTTCCTCGGTGACGCCGGCGGCGCGGCGGCGGTCCTCTTCGAAGAACAGCGAACCGGCGATGAAGGGCTCCTCCATGTGCACGTGCTGGAGGGTCTCCGCGGCGAAGGAGGCCCGCGGATCGATCTGGCTGATCATATCCTTTACGCTGAACAGCGCCTCGGCGTTCAGGACGGCCTCGTGGATGAGCCGGTCGCCGGCGAGGTCGTAGATGACTGCGCCGTTGGAGGCGATCACGGTGCCCAGTGCGCCGAGGGTCTCGCTGATGTGTTTGAGCCAGCGCACCGGGCGTCCGGTGACGAGCACGACCCGGACACCTGCCGACTGGGCGGCTTGGAACGCCTCGACCGTGCGCGCGGAGACCGTGCCGGACTGGGTGTGGGTGTAGCTGAGGATGGTCCCGTCGATGTCGCTGGCGATCAGGTGCACCGGCCCACCGGTGAGCGTCGGAACGGAGGCGGGGAAGGAGAGCTCGGTCATCTGATCAGCTCTTGAGAGCCTGGGTGAGCTCATCCGCAGTGGGAGGCTGGGCGCCGAAGCGGGAGGAGTTGATCGCCGCGGCCCGGGCGGCGGTGCGCAGCACGGTGGCGAGCTGGTCGGTACTGATCTCGCGCAGCGCTGCCCGCCGGGAGGCACCGAGCAGGTTCATCCCGCGCAGCGTGGAAAGCGTGGCGGCCATGAAGGAGTCTCCGGCGCCGACCGTGTCAGCGACCTCGATGGAGAAGGCCTCCTGCTCGGCGAAGCCTGCGCGGGTCAGCCCCATCGCCCCGGACGGTCCTCGGGTGACGATGACCAGGGCGGGACCCAGTTGCAGCCAGGCCTCCATGGTCTCGCGGTGGCTGCGCTCGGGGTAGAGCAGATCCAGATCGTCGGTGGAGGCCTGGATGACGTCGGCGCGGGCGATGAACTCCTCGGCCTGCAGGCGGGCTTCCTCGCGGTTGGGCACCAGAGTGGGGCGGTAGTTCGGGTCATAGGAGATGGTCGCGACCCCCCGCGCCCGGTCCAGCACCCCCTTGACCGTCTCGGCGCCGGGCTGGAGCATGGCCCCGATCGAACCGGCGTGGAGGTGCTCCAGCGGGCCGGTGTCGTCGCCGTTCTGGGCGGCGGGCTTGGTCTCCCGGGCCAGGGCACAGAACTTCTCTTCCAGCTCGTCAGCGCTGGGAAGCGTCCAGTCCAGGGTGAATTCGTAGCTGGCCTGTCCGGTGGGGTCCAGGGTGGCGCGCGCCACGGAAGTCGGGGAGGCGTCGGCCTCCAGCAGGGCGGTGATGCCCTGGGCGCGCAGACTGCGCGCGATCATCCGTCCATAGTCGTCGTCTCCGCGGCGACCGGCGAAGACCACGTCGTGCTCAAGCCGGGCCAGTCCCACCGCGACATTGAACGGCGAACCTCCGACGTGCGCTTTGGGGGCAGATGTCTCCGAATGGACGACATCTACCAGGCATTCTCCGATGACCGCCAGGTATGCACTCACACTACTAAACTACCGCACCCAAGAAAGCTCAGAGCTGTTTGTAAAGCTCATAGCCTCCGATGAGGTTGCGCAGCTCCGCCTCCGGGTGGCGCTGGCGCAGGACTTCAAGGGCCTGGCGGGAGCGGACCCCTATCTTGCAATAGAGCACCACCGGCTTTCCGGTGACGTCGTCGAGACCGGAGACCCCGGCGTCGTCGTGCCAGAGATCCCCCAGCGGGATGTTCACCGCGCCTTCGATGGTGCCCATCTGGTGCTCCCACGGCTCCCGGACATCGACGATGCCGCCGATCGCTCCGGCCTCCAGGAGCTCACGCAACTGTTTGGGGGTCAGCTCATCGTCGAGCTTGGGGTCCCCGGTGAAGGGATTGAAGTCGAGATCGTCGACGGCGGCCGGCTCGGCTGCCGGTTCCGGTTCAGACTGCCCGGTGGCGGACTCGGTCGCGGGCTCGGTCGCGGGCTCGGTCGCGGGCGCCGAAGCGTTCGGGGCGGCCGCCGCGGCGGGGGCGTCGGCGCTGAACCCGCCCAGTCCGGCGACATCGGCGCCGATGCTGGTCACCGGCACCCGCTCGGGATCGGGGTGCAGGCCTATCTCGCGGAAGCTGGCGTTGAGCGCGTCATAGATCAGCACCCGTCCCAACAGGGTCTCACCGATGCCGGTGAGGAACTTGATGGTCTCGGTGGCCATGATGGATCCGATCACCCCGGGCAGCACCCCGAGCACCCCGGCCTGGGCGCAGGTGGGGACCTCGCCGGCGTCGGGAGCCTCGGGGTAGAGGTCGCGGTAGGCGGGTCCGTGGCCAGCCCAGAAGAGGCTGACCTGTCCGGCGAAGCGCAGGATCGACCCGGAGACCATCGGCTTGTCGGCGATCTCGCAGGCGTCGGCGACCACGTAGCGGGTGGCGAAGTTGTCCGAGCCGTCCACCACGATGTCCGCCTCGGCGATCAGCTCCAGCGCGTTGGCGGCGGTGATCGGTGCGCGGTGTTCGTGGATGACCACCTCGGGGTGCAGCCCGCGCATCACCGCGGCGGCGGAGGCAGTCTTGGGCTCCCCGATGCTGGACTCGGAGTGGATCACCTGGCGGTGCAAGTTCGAGCGGTCCACCACATCGTGATCGATCACATCGATGGTGCCCACCCCGGCGGCGGCCAGGTAGGTCAGGATCGGTGCGCCCAGCCCGCCGGCGCCGATGACCACCACACGGGAGTTCAGCAGCTTCGCCTGAGCCTCGATGCCGAAGCCGTCCAGCGAGAAGTGCCGCTGGAACCGCTCCATCTGGGAGCGGGAGAACTGGGAGAGATCATTCATCGTGGGGGAGGTTCCTCAGGTGAGTTCGTCGATGGGGGAGATCCGGCCGTCAAAAGCGGAGGAGGCCTGGGCATGTTCGCGGCGCGGGATCCTCCCCGCCCGGGCGGAGAGGTAGCCGGCGTGCACGGCCATTCGCATCGCGGTGGCCATCTCGGTGGGGCGCTGGGCGCGGGTCACCGCGGAGGCGACCAGCACGGCGTCGCAGCCGAGCTCCATGGCCAGGGCGGCTTCGGAGGCGCTGCCGATGCCGGCGTCGAGGACCACCGGGATGCTGGCCCGGGAGGTGATGAGTTCGATGTTGTGCCGGTTCAGGATGCCCAGCCCGGTGCCGATGGGCGCACCCAGCGGCATCACCGCGGCCGCGCCGGCCTGTTCCAGGCGCAGCGCGACGGCGGGGTCATCGGAGGTGTAGACCATCGGGATGAACCCGCGGTCAGCCAGCTGCTCGGTGGCCTCGAGGGTCTCGATGACGTCCGGGAGCAGGGTGTGTTCATCGGCGATGACCTCGACCTTGATCAGGTTGGTCTCGAGCGCCTCGCGGGCCAGCTCGGCGGTGAGCACCGTGTCCTTGACCGTGTAGCAGCCTGCCGTGTTGGGCAGGATGTCGATCCCGAGCCGCTCCAGCATCGAGAACACCGAGGTCTTCGTCTCCGGGCTGTACCGGCGCATGGCCACGGTGGTCAGCGTGGTGCCCGAGGCCAGCAGGGCGCGTTCGAGCGCGTCGAGGTCGGTGATTCCGCCGGTGCCCATAATCAGGCGGTTGGTCAGCGTGTAGTCACCGACTTCGACGGCGGGAAGGTCTGCTGCGCGCAGTGGTGTGTTCATAGGGCTCTCTTCTCAGCCGCCTTGGACGGCGGTGACGATCTCGATGTCTTCGCCACCGGTCAGGGTGGTCGCGGACCAGCGGCTGCGCGGGACGACGGCGGCGTCGAGTGCGACGGCGACGCCGAGCCTACCCCCGTCGGCGGGTGTGCCATCGGGGTTGAGGCTGCGCCCGGTGGTCTGCGCGACGGCGTCCACCACGGTGGCGTCCTCAGGCAGCGTCACGGGTTCTTCATTGATGCGGACGGTGAGCATGGTTCTCCACGTCATCAGGTGCGGGTGGTCTTGGCACAACACGGCACGGGCCGGGTGTGTTCCTGGTCCGATCCAGGACTCGGGCCCGCGCGGCGCGGGCCGTGACCAGTCTAGTGAGTCAGTCTCGGTGCCGGGTCAGCCGCATGCGGCTAAGCAGCTGCTGATCTTCTGCGCTGAGCTCGGGTGTGGGGTCCGACGATGCAGATCCCAACAGTGCAGGTTTCACCAGTGCGGCGCCGAGCCGAGCGGCCAGCGGGGCCAGCAGGATGCCGTGGCGGGAGTAGCCGGTGGAGACCACCAGTCCGGGGCGCAGCTCCCCCAGGAAGGGCCGCTCGTCGGGAGTGCCGGGGCGGGCCCGGGTGGTGATCTCGGTGAGCTCCATGTCCTTGACCCCGGGCAGCACGGCGACGGCGTCGGTGAGCAGCTCCTGGACGGAGCCGGCGTGGGTGCCGGCCAGGCTGTCTTCGCGGGAGGAGGCTCCGATCACCAGTCCCCCGTCGGCGCGCGGGACCAGGTAGACCGAGCGGCCGTTGACCTTGGCCCGGACGGTGGCATCGAGGACGTGGGATTCCCCGCGCATGAGCTGAGCCGGGTTGACCTGCAGGCGCAGCACATCGCCGTGGATCGGGCGCAGTTCCAGCGGGCAGGTCTCCGGCAGTCCTGCGATCTCGGAGTAGCCGAGTCCGGGCACCATCAGCACCGAGTGGAACGGGTGCGCCGCGCCGTCGTCGGTGGTGAGGATGAACCGTTGACCGGGTGCCTCTTGCTCGTCAGGCGCCTCCTCGACGGAAGTGACCGTGGCGGTGTGCCAGCGGGCGGGAGCTCCGGCTCCGGGGAACTGACGCGGGTCCAGGTCTGCCTCCAGCGCGGCCCGGGTGGCGGCGACGAGTTGGCGCGGGTCGATCTGATGATCGCTGGGGACGTCCCAGCCCTTGGAGAGTCCGGGGGCGAGGCCCGGCTCACGACGTCGCAGGGTGGAGCTGGTCAGCGCGCTGACCTCCATGCCGTGCTCACGCTGGAGAACAGCCAGCTCCGCGACGGCGTCGCGGTCGGAGCGGTCGGCGGCGATGAGCAGCGTGCCGTTCTCGCGGTACCCGGTGGGCACCGAGGTTGCGCGGGAAAGCGTGGAGAGGAACTGCGGGTACTCGGACCGGGAGGCGGTCATGATCGGCCAGAGATCATCCTGGCCGTATTGGACCTCGCTGATCGGGGCGAGCATTCCGGCGGCGGCGTAGGAGGCGTCCTGGGCGATGCTCGGGGCGATGACGGTGACGTCATGGCCGGTCAGACGCAGCTGCCAGGCGGTCAACAGCCCGATCACGCCGGCGCCGATGACTGCGGTGTTCGCCCTGGTGTTCACAGAGCGGGCGACGGGAATCGAACCCGCGTCGTCTGCTTGGGAAGCAGAAGCTTTGCCATTAAGCTACGCCCGCATTCTGGCCTGGTGAAGCCAGGCTTCGAGATTACCAGGTGCACCGGGGTCACGCGCGCCGCCCCCGAGCCACACCCGTTGCTCAGATGAGGAAGAGGCGGGATGGAGCGGCGGAGGGAAGAACCTCTAAGCCTTCGGCGTTGGTGTTGATAGTGCCGCAACCGGCATCTTCAAGCGCACACCGACGAGCACGAGGAGCCCCCATGCCCACGGCGACTGCAGCAGTGGACCGCGAGACCATGCATCAACTCTTCGAAGGCCGCCACACCACGAACCTCTTCTCCGAGGGCGCGGTCGACCTGGCGCTGATCCACCAGGCCTACGAGGACGCCCGCTGGGCTCCGACCTCCATGAACTGCCAGCCGATGCGCCTGACCGTGCTGAACCCCGGGGAACGGCGCGACGCCGTCGTCGAGCATTTCAAGGGGGACAACGGCAAGAAGACCTCCGCGGCACCGATGACCGTGGTCCTCGCCTATGACCCGAACTGGCATGAGCACATGCCCACGCTCTATCCCCAGGTGGAGGGGCTGCGGGAGAAGTTCGCCGAGCGAGTCGAGTTCCGCGAGAAGATGGGGCGCGACAACGCGTTCCTGCAGGCCGGGTATTTCATCGTGGCGCTGCGCGCGCACGGCCTCGACGTCGGACCGATGGCCGGACTCGACGCACCTGGGGTCGACGCCGAAGTCCACGCGGAGACCGGCTGGAAGACCCTGATGGTGCTGAACGTGGGCCACGGCCCCAGCACCGACGACGACGCCCAGTACCCGCGCGGAGAGCGTTTCGGCTTCCAGCAGATCTCCCAGGTCCTCTGACCTTCGTCCCGCGGGCGCCCCGGGTCTCGCGAGCACCTCCGATCTTCAGCTCGCGTGCAGGAGGTGCGATGGCACCGACCAGCGCCACCGGCTAGATTCGACAGGCGCAGAAGGCCCTCACGGGCCTGACATGACCACCGATACCAAGGAGCATCACCATGGCCGAGAACTCACCACAGATCATTGGCAAGACCATCGCGCTGCTGGTCACCGACGGCGTCGAGCTGCCCGAGCTCACCGAGCCGATCGCCGCCATCAAGGCTGCCGGCGGGACCGCGAAGATCGTCTCCCCCAACGAGAAGTCCCTCCAGGCGATGGAGGGCGACTGGAACCACTCCGATCACTTCGACGTCGACGTCCAGCTCGGCTCCGCCTCGGCCGGGGACTACGACGGGCTGATCCTGCCCGGCGGCACCCTGAACGCTGACAGCCTGCGGATCGACGATGCTGCCAAGAAGTTCGTCTCCGCATTCTTCGCTGCCGAGAAGCCGGTGGCCGCGATCTGCCACGGCCCCTGGATCCTCACCGAGATCGATCAGGTCAAGGGCCGTCGAGTCACGAGCTTCCCGTCCCTGAAGACAGACCTGACGAACTCGGGCGCCGAATGGGTGGACGAGTCCGCCGTCGTCAGCGATGGCTTGGTCACGTCCCGGACCCCCGATGATCTGGATGACTTCAACCACGCGTTCCTGACGCTGGTCGCGAAGGGCTGAACAGGCCACGCCGGCCGAAAGGCTGACGGCTGACGAGCATTGCGGCCAGGACCAGAGATGGGTCCTGGCCGCTTCTGTCTGCGCTGGCGCTCCGCGGAGGCCGGAGCCATGTCGTTCACCAATCCCAAGGCCACAGCCCCAGGGGGTGCCCTAATGTGGAGATATGGATGAGACTGAGACCATGGCACACACCCCACACCCCTCCCACCTGGGCCATCTGCGCCGGGATCGCCTGGTCTCGGCCAGGCTCTACGTCTGCACCGACCTCCAGCGATTCATCACCCGGCCCGAGGCGGGGCCGGTGGATGAGCTGGACTTCGACGCGCTGTACGACTTCTTCGTCGCGGCCTACACCGGAGGTGTGGACATCATCCAGATCCGGGACAAGGGTGTCGCGGTGCAGACGGAGATCGCCGCGCTGACCCTGCTGCGCCAGGTCGCCAATGAGCACGGCGGACTCTCGGCCGCGAACGATCGGGCCGACGTCGCGGCGATCACCGGGGTCGACGTCTTCCACGTCGGCCAGGACGACCTGACCACTGAAGAGGCCCGGATGATCTTGGGCGACGACGTCGTCATCGGCCGGTCCTGCCAGACCTGGGAGCAGGTGCGTGAAGCTGACTCCGACATCGGCCTGGACTACTACTGCACCGGTCCGATCTGGGAGACCCCGACCAAACCGGACCGCGCCGCTGTCGGACTGGAGCTGGCGGCACAGGCGGCGAGCCTGGAGAGCTCGAAGGTCTTCTTCGCCATCGGCGGGATCAATGAGGCCAACATCGGCGAGGTCACCGCGGCCGGCGCCGACCGCGTGGTGGTTGTCCGCGCCGTGACCCAGGCTTCGGACCCGGCCGCGAGCGCCCGGGCGCTGCGCGAGCAGCTGCCCGCTTAGGGGTCGACTTCGACCTCGGGTCAGACTTCGCCTCAGGCTTCGAGCCAGAGTTCGACCCGGACTTCGCCTCGACGCCGGTGCTGATCTCGCTGCGGCCGCTGCCGGGCTTCCGGCCGCGCGCCACTCCGATGAACTCCTGGATCACCGGGCCGTCGGCTTCGCGGAGCCAGGCCAGGCCCACGTCATAACCTGGGAGGCCCTCGACCTCGCGGATGACGATGTCTCGGCGGGCGAGCATCCGTGCCACCGAGTTCGGAAGGATCACCAGTCCGGCACCCGAGGCGACGACCTCCAAGGCCATCCGCTCCCCCGCGGCGAGATCGACGCCCAGCTTGGGCGTGTGGATGTCATCTGCGGCGAGCTGCTCCGGATCTGCCGGCTGATGCTCCTCCGGTTCTTCTGACTCCGGCGCTGACTGCTCTGAAGTGGACGGGTCTGGAGCTGACGTGTCTGAACCGGGCTCGGGGAGCATCTCGGCCGGGTCGAAGAACGACTCTGCGGCGATCTCATCCCAGGTCACCGAGGTCTCGGCGGCGGCCACCCAGTGATCGCGGGAGGCGCAGACCACCGGGGCCTCGCGGTAGAGCCAGACCCGGTGCAGGTCATCCCCGGTGGGGGCTTGCGCGTCCTCGGGGAACCGGATGTATCCGACGTCGACCGTGCCGGCGCGCAGTCGCTCCAACTGACCCGCCTCGTCGAAGCGGTCCACGCTCAGGGCGAAGTCGGGGTACCGCTCACGCCAGCGCGTCACCCATTTGTCCGGCGTCGCGCCCGGTATGGCTCCCAGTCTCATCGGGTCAGTCTACGGAGCCTCGGACTTTCGGGCCGCCAGCCAGTCCACCGCGCGATCGCGGTAGGCGAGGAAGCCCTTGTAGTCGGCCATGTCCTCAGGGAGCTCGGCGAGAACTGCCGCCAGCCTGTCCCGCCAGGGCTCCACCTCCGCGACCGCCTCCAGGGGGAGCAGGTAGGTGCGGATCAAGAACATGACACACCCGGATTCGGGGAGCCGCACCAGATGCTGAACCTCCACCCGCAGGTGCACCTCGGCGCCGAACGTCGCGTCGTCGAGGCTGAGCACCCTTCCTCTCTCAGACCCCCAGTCGGGATACGTCTCGGTGGACAGATCCAGGCGCCGCCCTACGGAGAGCGACCAGTTGGTCCGGCGATAGGGGGCGTCCGGCTGCAGACGCATGAGGAACTTCTGGGCTCGGGCGATGACCCCGGTGTCGTGGACCCGCGGCACCGGCCCGTGGATCTCGATGAAGCTCATCCCCAGGTCGAAGCCGAAGGACCAGTTCGACGCGAAGGAGACCAGTCCCGCATCCACGAAGAGCTGACCCTCGCGCTGGTCCAGCAGGACGATGTCCTCCTGCACCTGGTCGCCGATGAACGCCAGCGGCTCCTGCGGCAGCGTGCTGGGGTTCCCGTAGACGAACCGCTGTTCGATGCCCCTGCGCCGGTTGGTCCACAGGAACGTCCCGGCTTCACGGTCCAGACGCATCGTGTCCGGGTAGGCGAGGGTCAGCTCCTGCATCAGGGTCAGCATGGCGTCCCACGCGGCGGGACGCATATGCGGCAGCACCTGCATCCGCGAGGGGTCGCTGCTGAGAATGGCCCTTCGCTCAGCGAGCTCGGCGGCGTATCCACTGTCGATGTGCACCACGGCGTCTCCCCATCGGCCTGCCGGCGTCTGCACCGACTGACGCGCTGGCTCCAGGTTGGTGGAGTATCGGTACGTGTCACCGGCAAAAGGGAAGGGAAAAGTGCGGACCAGATCCCTGGCGACCGTATCAGCGCTCACAGCGGCACTTCGAGACGGTCAGATGCGGCTCGGGAGACGCAGCACATCAGCGAATCGTTGGCGGCCCGCTCCTCGTCCTCCAGGTATTGGTCGCGGTGCAGCGGGATCCCAGCGGTGACGTCGATCCGGCATTCCCCGCAGAATCCCTGCCGACAGAGGTTCGGCACCGCGAGTCCCTGGTCTTCGAGCTCCTCCAAGATGCTCCGACCCGGAGCCACCGTGATGACCTTCTGCGAGACGCTGAGGGCGACGTCGAAAGACTTCCCCGGGTCCAGTACGTCAGCACCGAAGCGTTCGGTGTGCACCCGCTCGAGCGGCCAGCCTCGTCGTGCTGCCACCTCGCGGACCGCGTCCATAAAGGTCGCCGGCCCGCAGCAATACAGATGGGTTCCGATGGGCTGGCGCTGCAGGCACAGTTCAAGATCGGCGCGGAACTGGACGCGGTCGGTGAAGCTGCGCAGTGACCCAGGAGCGAGGTTGCGCAGCTCCTCCAGGTGGACCCCGTGACCGGGTCGATGCATGTAGCGGACCTCCACCGCGTGGCCCCAGCGGACGGCCGCCCGCAGATGCGAGAGGATCGGGGTGACTCCGATGCCCGCGGCGACCAGCAGGTGCTTGCTGGCCTTCTGCATCGGGGGGAACAGCGAACGCGGCGGTCGGGCGAGGACCGTGTCTCCCGGGCGGCGCTCATGCAGCCACCTCGAGCCTCCCTCGGCAGACCCGGTGCGGAGCACCGAGATCGTGTAGGCGTCCGGCATCTGGGAGTCCCCGTGCAGGGAATAGGCGTTGACCGAGGGTCCACATTCAAGGATCAGGTGGCTGCCCGGGGTGAATGACGGAAGCCAGCCACGATCTGGACGCGCCAGCGTGAGCGTGCGCACCTCTGGGGAGGCGTCCACCACGTCGGTGACCTCCAGGGCAAAGGTGCTCATGCCGGCTCTCTCCTCGCCTCGAGCCGCTGTTCCGCGTCGTGCTTGGAGCCGAGGAAGCTGCCTCTCAGAGGCGAGAGATGATGATGGACGACCAGGGTCTCCGAGCAGCCATGACAGGCGATGAGCTGGGCCGGCCGCGCCGTGGTGAGCGTCGTCGCCGCACAGTGGGCGCAGCTGACTTCAATGCGATCCACGTCTGTGGTGCTCACGATGATCTCCGCCCCGAGCAGCCCTGCCTGCAACGCCAGGGAGCGGGCGCGCAGGACGTCCGCCAGCGGTCCCACGATCATCAACCTCCACCCGACGACGGCGCGCTGAAGCTCCTCACCCATGATGAGCTGCTCCTGGGCGCTGTCTCCCGATGCCAGGGCGACGATGCGGTGTTCTATGCCGAGGTCGGTGAGTTCGCTGCTCCACCCTGCGGCGAGCGACGACGACCCGTAGGTGAGGATCGTGCATGAGGCGGCTGCCGGGTCCACTGGCTGCGCGGCAGGCGCACGCGCCCACGCGGGAATGCTCGTATGGTCCAGGACCGACGCCATCTGTCCTCCCATGTGACAGAGAGTGAGTTCCGTAGCGGACACGATACCTTCCCCCGGGTGACCCTGCCGAGGCTGCGGACGCGGGAGGAGCGCTGGGGCTCAGACCACCTTCTCTGCGAGGAACTCCACCGCACGGTCCCAGGCGAGCTGCGCCTGCTCTGGATCGTAGGTGCCGGCGGCGTTGGTGTCGTTGTGGAACGCGTGGCCGGCGTCGTAGTAGAAGTAGGTGACCTCGGCGCCGGACTCGGCCCGGATCTGCTGCGCCTGCTCGCGGGCCCGCTCCACCGGGCAGCTGTCATCGTGTTCGGCGTAATGGCCCTGCACCGCGGCGGTGACCCCGACGTAGCTCTTCGGCGCGCCCTGGCCCACTCCGTAGAACGGCACCGCGGCGGAGACCCTGTCCCCCTGCTGGGCGGCCAGGGCGAGCACGAACCCGCCGCCCATGCAGAAGCCGATGGCGCCGACCGAGGCGGAGGTGACCGCATCCAGCCCCAACAGGTGATCGGTGGCGCCGGCGAGCAGTCTGGCGCCCTCCTCGGCAGGCAGCCTCGACATCATCTCCCTGGCCTCGGCCCCGTCGTGAGTGATCGACCCGCCGTAGAGGTCCGGGGCCAGTGCGACGAAGCCGGAGGCCGCGAGCCGGTCGGTGACGTCCTTGATGTGATCGGTGAGTCCCCACCACTCCTGGATCACGATCACCCCGGGCCCGGAGCCGCTCTCGGGCAGCGCCAGGTAGCCGTGCCCGGTCTGCTCACCGGTCTGCTCACCGGTGCCGGTTCCGTTGAGGGAGAAGATGGTGTTCTGGTGCGGGGTCGGTTCGCTCATGGTCTGACTGTAGCGAACCCGCAGAACCGACGAACGCACAGAACCGCCGCCCGACCCAGTGGGTCGAGCGGCGGTTCTGGTGTTCACATGCTGCGGTGTCTACTCCAGCTCGGAAGCCAGATCGCGCTCGTAGAGGTCTTCGAGGGAGGACTGCACGGACTCCATCTCCTCGGCCACGTCGACGTCGTTGGTGAGGATGCTCTGCAGGGTCTGCGAGAGCTCCAGGTCACCGCCGGGGAGGAAGACCCGCGCGTTGTCCTGCGAGCGCGCACGCTCCAGCTGCTCGACGGCGACCTGGAACTGCGGGGTCTCCTCGTAGACGGCCGACATGTCGGCGTCCTGCTGGACCGGCATGTACCCGGTGTTCTCCGAGAAGAATGCGGTGTTCTCGGTGTTGGTCATGAAGCCGATGAACATGGCCGCGGCCAGCTGCTCCTCGGGCTCGGAGTTCGCCGAGATCATCAGACCGGCACCGCCGGTGGGGGTCTCGCCCTCAGCCTCGGGGCCGCCGGGCAGGAACGCCACGCCGACCTCGAAGTCGGCGGTGTCCAGGATGCCGCCGAGCGAGCCGGTGGACTGCACGATCTGGCTGGTGGCGCCGGAGCCGAAGTCATCGGCCGGATCACCGGAGGAGACCGAGGCCCAGTCGTCGGTGGCGTCCTGCGCGAACTCAAGCGCCTCGACAGTCTCTTCGGAAGAAACGGGGGCGAAGTCCCACTCATCGGACCAGCTGCCGCCGTAGCCCCAGATCAGGTTCTGCATCCACCAGGCGGGATACTCCTCCTGGGGTGGGAAGGAGAACGCGGAGTTCGCGGTCTCGGCCTCCACCAGCTGCTGGGAGACCTCGGCGACCTCTTCCCAGGTCTCGGGAGCAGATTCGATGCCGGCCTCTTCATAGTGATCGGCGTTGTAGTAGAAGAGCGGGGTGGAGCGGGCATACGGCACGCCGTAGTGGGAGTCCTCATAGACGTAGTCCTCGTAGAGGGCCTCCACATAGCCGTCGGTGTCGACCTCGGCCGCCTCAAGGACCTCATCGACTGCCAGCAGCGAGTCATTGAGGTAGTTGGGGAACCAGGTCGCGTCCGAGAGGACGACGACGTCGGGGGTCGCGCCGGTGCCCTGGGAGGTCTGGAACCCCTGGGAGGTCTCCTCGTAGGTGGCGCCGGAGTTCTCCAGGGTGACCGAGATGCCGGACTCCTCCTCGAAGGCGGCGATCAGCTCTTCCTCCTGATCCACCGACCCGCCGGGGTGGTTGGACCAGAAGACGATCTCCTCGGCCGGCTCGACCTCGGCCCAGTCGACGCCCTCGCCGGCCTCCTGCTCATCGCCGGAGGTGTCGGGGCCGCATGCGCTCAGCGCGAGTACGGCGATGCTCAGGGCTGCGACGCCCGTCGTCGTCCTGCTGTTCAGCTTTTTCATCAGGTGCTCCTTGTGGTGCGGTGATTGATTCGGAGTCGTGACAGGGAGGTCTGGGTGGCGCCCGGCGGACCGGCGGCGGAGAGCATCTCGGCTTGGGTCATTTCACGGAGCCCTGGGTCAGTCCGGCCACGATGTACTTCTGCAGCGCGGCGAAGATGATGAGCATCGGGGCGATCACGATGACCGCGCCGGCCATCAGGATCCCGTAGCTGCCGGCCTGGGTCTCGACCGACTGCAGCAGGTTCAGGCCCACCGGCAGGGTCATCTTCTCGGCGCTGCCGGTGATGACCAGCGGCCAGAGGAAGCTGTTCCACTCGTTGACCACGGTGACCAGACCGACGGTGGCGATGGCCGGGATGGACACCGGTGCCGCGATCTGGAAGAGCTTGCGGAAGTGTCCGGCGCCGTCGAGCTCGGCGGCCTCGAACATCTCTTTGGGCAGGGCCATGAAGTGCTGGCGCAGCAGGAAGGTGCCGAAGGCGGTGCCCAGACCCGGCAGAATGATGCCCCAGAGGGTGTCGCGGCCGCCGAGGCCGGTGATCGTCAGGTAGTTCGGCAACATCGAGACCTCAGGGGGGACCATCAGAGCCACCAGGATGCCCAGGAAGATGAAGTTCCGGCCTGGGACCTTGATGAAGACCAGCGCGTAGGCAGTGGTGACCGCCAGCAGCACCTTGATGCTGGAGCCCACCAGGGTCACGTAGATGCTGTTGCCGAACATGGTCAGCAGCGGCACTCGATCCACGACGTTGCCGAAGTTGTCCAGGGTGGGATCCTGCGGCAGCAGCGTGGGGTTGAGCGTGACGATCTCGGTCGGCGGCTTGAAGCTGGAGGAGACCATCCAGGCCAGCGGCAGCACGATCACGATCAGCGCCACGAAGATCGGAAGGTAGCCGGTGAAGATGGTGTCGGCGAGGTTCTGCCGGCTGAACGCGTCCAGCCAGCCGCCGCGGCGCATCTGTTTGCGCTCGGCCTTGGTCAGCTTCTGCTTCTTCTCCGGGGCGATGCCGCGGGGCTGTGCATCCTCTTTGGGGGGTCGCGATCGGGTCAGGCTCATGAGTAGTGCACCTTCCGCTCGACGAAGCGCAGCTGGACAGCGGTGATGAAGAACAGGGTGAAGAACAGCACCACGGCGATGGCCGCGGAGTAGCCGGCTCGCTGATAGGCGCCGAAGGACTGCAGGTAGATCTCAAAGATGATGGTGTTGGTGCCGTGACCGGTCGGGGTCATGGTGCGCAGGATGTCGAAGGCGTTGGTCATCGAGAAGAGGATGTTGGTGACCAGCAGGAAGAACACCGTGGGGGTCAGCAGCGGCAGCGTGACCGAGACGAAACGGCGGATCGGGCCGGCCCGGTCGATGGTCGCGGCCTCGATCAGGTCCTTCGGGATGGACTGCAGCCCAGCGAGGAATACCACCGCGCAGTAGCCGAGGTTCTTCCACACATAGACGATGATCACCATGAACAGCGACCAGTCCTCATTCAGGTACCACTCCGGGGAGCTGACGCCGAAGAACCCGAGGATGTGGGAGAGCCCGCCGCGGGTGGGATCGAAGATGAAGTTCCACACCATCGCCACCCCGACCCCGGAGAGCACATAGGGGGAGAACACGGCGGTGCGGGCGGCGGTCTTGCCCGGGATC
Source organism: Nesterenkonia sp. YGD6 (assembly GCF_022565895.1). Taxonomy (NCBI): domain Bacteria; kingdom Bacillati; phylum Actinomycetota; class Actinomycetes; order Micrococcales; family Micrococcaceae; genus Nesterenkonia; species Nesterenkonia sp. YGD6. Next base: position 119,526 of record NZ_JAJOYY010000005.1, read on the forward strand.
TTCTTGTTCAGCACCAGCGCGATCAGCAGGCCCAGGATCATCGAGCCCAGCACCGCGCCGGCGGTGAAGATGCCGGTGACCCGCCAGACCTCCAGGCCGGAGTCTGAGGTGAAGAAGGCCACGTAGTTCTCCAGCCCGATCTGGGTGGCGCTGGAGGAGCCCAGCCGCCAGTCCAGGGTGGAGTAGTACATGTTGGAGAACAGCGGGTAATAGATGAACGCGAGGATCAGCAGGATGTTCGGACCCGCGAAGAGCAGGAACAGGGACCAGTTCTTCGATTGCCGTCGTCGGTGCGCGCGAGCGCGCGTCCGTTCCTGCTCAGTCTGCACAGCAGAGCTCATCCAGCTTCCTTCCAGTATTTACTGACCTCATGTTAGCCACACCACTGACGAGTTGGGTGACAGAGCGTGAACTCCACATGAACGGTCTCAGATTGAGAGACAGGTCACAGTGCCTCAGTGTATGTCCTGGCGGCGGGGTCAGATCGTTAGGCTGGTGGGGGTCGGCTCGAGCAGCTGACGACTGGCGCGGACAGTGACACATCCCTGCCGAGTGACAGATTCCTGGTGAGTGAGGAGCGGTGATGAGCGAAGCAGTGTTGCTGGGCGTCTTCGCAGTGCTGCTCGCCAATTACGTTCTCGCCCTGGCCGTGTTCGCCCGTCGCGGCCTGGCCGGTGACTGGCTGCTGGTGGTCCTGCTCACCGGCACCACCGGTGCCGCACTGGCGGCGGTGCTCGCCGCCCTGTCCGACGACGGCGCCCGGTACCTCGACGTGGCGCTGGTGCTCACCGGCACGGCGGCGGTCGCGGCGGCGGTGCGCGCCGGACTGCGCAGGCGCCCCCGGCGAACCGGCGCGGAAGAGCCCGCATGAGCGAACTCAGCCAGCTGACGGCCCTGGCGCTGATCCTGGCCGGCACCTTCTTCTTCAGCGTGGGCACCTTGGGCCTGATCCGCTTCCCCGACCTGCGCAGCCGGCTGCATGCTCTGACCAAGGCGGACAATCTGGGCCTCGGGCTGGTCCTCACCGGCGTCGCGCTGCTGCTGGGGAGCTGGACCAGCGCCGCGGTGCTGGTCCTGACCTGGGTGTTGGCGCTGGCGGCGGCGTCGATCTCGGCGCATGTGCTCGGCGGCATCGACGCCGCCGAGCAGTCGCAGCAGCGCCGGGGCGGCTCGGCGACGCAGGCGACTCCACCGACGCCGGACACCCCGGAGCGCCAGTCATGACCGGTGGAGTCCCAGCCGCAGACCTGGTGCTCGGGGCTGGGCTGCTCGCCTCGGTGCTGTGCACCGTTCTTCCGAGCTCCCGGTTCGCCCAGTCCATGGGCCTGCTCGGTCTGGGCGTGCTGACCACGCTGGCCTGGCTGCGGCTGGGCAGCGTGGACGTGGCTCTGGCCGAGGCGGGCATCGGCGGCGGGATCCTCGCAGCACTCCTGGTCTGGGTCTCGGTCAGCTCCCCCGCCCAGCCCTCCCCCGATGCCGCGACCGCGCCGCGGTGGACCTGGCTGCGACCTGTGGTGGGCACGCTCAGCGCCATCACCCTGATCGTCGTCGCCGCGGCCGTCTGGCTCCGCGCCGAGCAGTCGCTGCCCGCCTGGGACGCGGCCCTCACCGCGAATATGGGGCTGACCGGTGTGGAGCATGAGATCACCGGCGTGCTGCTGGTCTTCCGCTTCTACGACACCCTGCTGGAATCTGCGGTGCTGATGCTCACGGCCGTCGCCGTGCTCGCGCTGGGTCACGGTGACGTCGGGCCTCGGGCCGGACTCAGCGGCGCGCTGAGCCCGGCGCCGCCGATCCCGGCGAGCCTGCACTGGCTGATCCGAGTGTTCGCCCCGGTGCTGTTCCTGGCCGGACTGTGGCTGCTCTTCGCCGGCAGCACCGACTCCGGGGGCGCCTTCCAGTCCGGGGCCGTGCTCTGCGCGGTGCTGATCCTGCTGCACAGCGCCCACGTGCCGTTGGGGAAGCTCACCGTGAGCTGGCTGCGCCCAGTGCTGGTGGCCGGCGTCGTCGTCTTCATCCTGGCCGCCCTGGCACACCTGAACGCGCCCTTCTCCTTCCCGGTGCTGCTCACCATCGAGATCCTGCTGACGCTGGGGATCGCGGCCGGGCTCTACGCGATCTACCTGTGCCTGGACAACCCCGCGCGGCGCGAGGTCACCACATGATGCCCTTGTCTGTGGCCCTCGGTATGGCTGGCGTGGGCGCGATCAACCTGTCCCAGGTGCAGTGGTACCTGCTTCTCGGCACGGCGATCGCGGTGATCGGGATGGTGCGGATGCTGCTCACCCGGGACCTGGTCGCCCGGCTGATCGCGCTGAACGTCACCGGGATCGGCTCGCTGATGCTCATCCTCGCCCTGGCGGCCCGCACGGCGGAATCCGGTGATGCGGCCGGCGCGGGGGACGGGACCGATCCGGTGCTCTCGGCACTGGTGATCACCGGGCTGGTCATCACGGTGGCCTTCACCGGACTCGGCGCGGTGCTGATCCGCCGGATCGAAGGTGCCCAAGACGTCGAAGGCCCCGCGGACACCAAAGACGCCGGAGACTCTGGACACTCCAACGGCTCCAAGGACGCGGAGGCCGAGGAGTGACCGCACCGATGAGCCTGACCCTGTTCTGCCTGGGCGCTGTGGTGCTGGTTCCGCTGCTGGCCAGCGCGCTGAGCGTGCTGCTGGGCTCAGTGGCGCGGCGGGTCCTGGGCGTGATCACCTCTGCGGCGGTGCTCGGCCTGAGCACCCCGATCCTGGTCCAGGTCACCTCCGGGCAGACCCTCGAGCTCGCCCTGGGCGGCTTCGAGTCCCCGCTGGGCATCACTCTGCGCGCCGACGGCCTCTCAGCCCTGTTCCTGGCGATGACCGCCGTGGTCGGCGCGGTGGTCAGCTGCTATGCCGCCGCGCGCCCCGCCTCCACCGGGAAGCGGCTGGTCCCAGGCACACCGGACCGGGATGCGGACAAGCAGCATCACCGTCGCACGGAGCCCCCCGGAGTCTGGCGCGCGGGTCACGCCGGTTTCTGGCCGCTGTGGCTGGGCTGCTGGTCCGGGCTCAACGCCGTCTTCCTCTCCGGGGACCTGTTCAACACCTATGTCGGGCTGGAGCTGGTGGGACTGACCGCGGTGGCGCTGGTGGCCCTCGGCGGCCGTGACGCCTGGCCCGCGGCGCTGCGCTACCTGTTCATCGCGGTGCTGGGCTCGCTGCTGTTCCTCATCGGGGTCGCGCTGATCTACTCGGTGACCGGCACCCTGGACATCATCGACTCCGGCGAGATCATCACCGGGCTCGCCGCCGAGGACGACGCCGACCTCGCCGCCGTCGTGCTGGCGCTGTGCCTGATCAGTCTCGGCCTGGCGCTGAAGGTGGCCCTGGTGCCGCTGCACCGGTGGCTGATCCCGGCGCACTCCTCGGCCCCCAGTGCGGTCTCCCCGCTGCTCTCCGCGCTGGTCATCAAGGCCGCGCTGTTCGTGCTGCTGCGCGTCTGGCTGTGGGTCGCCGGTCCGCTGCCGGAGCTGGTGATCCTGGCCTGGGTGCTGGCCGGGATGGGCGCCGCCGCGATCCTGGTGGGGTCGGTGATGGCGCTGCGGCAGAGCCGGCTCAAGCCGCTGATCGCCTACTCCACCGTGGCCCAGGTCGGATACTGGTTCCTGCTGCTGCCGCTGCTGCTGGACCCCGAGACCAGCGCACTCGAAGCCCAGCCGGGCACCACGTTGGACGAGGGCGCGGTGCTGGCGGGCGCGCTGAGCGGCACCGTGGCGCTGGCCCTGGGGCACGGGCTGGCCAAGGCCAGCCTCTTCCTCTCCGCCGGGCACCTCAAGGACCTCTACGGCACCGATGAGATCGCAGATCTGCGCGGCGCCGGCCGGGCACACCCGATGCTGGTGATGAGCATGGGTCTCAGCGCGGTGGGCCTGATCGGGCTGCCGCTGTCCCTGGGCTTCTCCGGCAAGTGGCTGCTGGCCACCTCCGCCGTCGCCGCCGGACACTACTGGATGCTGGTGGTCCTGGTGGCCGGAACCCTGTTCAGCGCCGCCTATCTGCTCAAGGCGGTGGCCCCGCTGCTGGTGATGAGTGAAGACGATCAGACCGAGCTGACCCTGCCGCAGGCCCAGACCCGCCCCGAAGACCCCACGCTGACCGGGAAGGCGCAGCTGGCGCCCTTCGTGCTGGGACTGCTCACCGTGCTCACCGGGTTCCTCGGCGTCTGGCTCACCGGGGTCCTGGAGGTGGGCGCCCCATGGTGACCTGGCTCGAGCAGATGCCCGGGGAGCTCCTGCCCGCCATCCCGGTGGTGATGGTGCTGCTGTCGCTGACCGCCGCCGTCGCGATCTTCCCGCTGCCGGAGAACAGCGTGAAGCTGCGCGCCGGGATCAACCTCACCGCCGCGGTGGCGAAGGTGCTGCTGATCATCGCCCTGGTCCCGGCCGTGGTGGCCGACGGCGCCCGGCCCGAGTTCTCCGCACCCTTCCTTCCGGGCATCGACCTGGTGCTGCGGGTGGACCCGCTGGCGCTGTTCTTCGCCGGGCTCTCCTCGCTGCTGTGGCTGCTGACCACCGTCTATGCCCTGGGATACCTGCGCGGGACGAAGAACAAGAGCCGCTTCTTCGGGTTCTTCAGCCTGTGTGTCACCGCCACGGTGGGCATCTCCTTCTCCGGGAACCTGGTCACCTTCCTGGTGTTCTACGAGCTGCTCACCGTGGTGACCTACCCGCTGGTGGCGCACTGGGGCACCCCCGCCTCGCTGCGGGCGGCCCGGATCTACCTGCGCTACGCCCTGGGCGGCGGACTCGCGGTGCTCATCGGAGTGGTCTGGCTGACCATGTACGTGGGCCCGGTCGACTTCGCCGACGGCGGCGCCGAGGGTGTCACCGAGCTGGTCGCCTCGAATCCGGTGCCGGCGCTGCTGATCTTCGGGCTGCTCGTGGGCGGTCTGGGAGTCAAGGCCGCGCTGTTCCCGCTGCATGGCTGGCTGCCGCTGGCGATGGTCGCACCGGCCCCGGTCTCGGCGCTGCTGCACGCGGTGGCGGTGGTCAAGGCCGGCGTGTTCGGGATCGTGCGGGTGCTCCACGACGTCTTCGGGGTCGAAGCCGCCGCCGAGCTGGGGGTGCTCACCCCGCTGCTGATCCTCGCGGCGTTCACCATCCTCTATGGCTCCTATCAGGCGCTGCGCCAGCAGGAGATCAAGAAGCGGCTCGCCTATTCCACGATCTCCCAGGTCAGCTATGTGGTGCTGGGGGTGGCGATGGTCAACGTGCTCGCCACCACCGGCGGGGTGGTGCACCTGGTCCACCAGGGACTGATGAAGGTGACGCTGTTCTTCTGCGCGGGACTCTTCGCGGAGGTGATCCGCGCCCATACGGTGAGCCAGCTGCGCGGGGCGGGACGACGGATGCCGCTGACCTCGGCGGCGTTCACCGTGGGCGCCTTCGGCATGATCGGGCTGCCGCCGACGGCCGGGTTCATCTCCAAATGGCAGCTGGGCACCGGAGCGCTGGCCTCGGAGCACCCCTGGGTGCTGTGGGTGCTGGTGGGCTCCTCGCTGCTCAATGCGGCATATTTCCTGCCCGTGGTCTACGCGCTGTGGTTCGTCGATCCCGAGGAGGTGGAGCCCGAGACGCTGGTGAGCCGCGGATCCGACGCCTCAGATCCGCTGCGGGTCCGCGAGCCCAAGAGCCTGCTGATCCCGGCGCTGATCACCGCCGGGCTGACCCTCTTCGTCGGGATCGCCGCCTCGCTGGCCTTCGCCCCGCTGCAGGTCGCCCGGTTCATCGCTGAGGGGGTGCTGGGCTGATGCTGATCTCACCCCCTTCGCTCTTCTCACCGTCGCTGCTCATTGCACTGTCCCTGCTGACCCCGCTGGTCATCGTGCTGGTCCTCGGGCTCGCGGGACTGCTGCGCCCGCTGCAGGCGTTCACGCTTCGACGCCGGCTGACCCTGTTCGCGCCGCTGGCCGTGGCCCCGGCGGTGCTGCTGGCGCTGCTGGCGGAACCCGGCTCCGCCGCTGAGACCGTCGAGGTGCCCTGGCTGCTGTTCGGGGCGCATTTCGGGGTGGACCTCTACGCCAGGCCGCTGCTGCTGATCGCCGCGCTGCTCTACGGGGCCGCGCTGCTGTCCATCAGCTGGATCAAGCTGCGTGATGCGGAGCGGGGCTCGGGCGCGCTCTCGGCGTTCTTGCTGCTCAGCTTCACCGGCAACATCGGCACCTACCTCGCCGCCGACGCCGCCAGCTTCTATCTGGCCTTCGCGCTGATGAGCTTCTCCGCGGCCGGCCTGGTGATCCACTACCGGACCCCGGCCGCGCAGCGCGCCACCCGGGTCTACCTGGTGATGTCGGTGCTCTCCGAGACCGCCATCCTGGCCGCGCTGATCCTGATGACCTCCGCCGGCGGGTTCCTGCTCGCCGAGACCTCCGAGGCGGCAGGCACCGCGCACACCGGGTTGATCCAGGGGCTGCTGATCTTCGGATTCGGGGTCAAGGCCGGCACCGTCCCGCTGCACGTGTGGCTGCCGCTGGCCCATCCGGCCGCGCCGCCGGCCGCCTCGGCGGTGCTCTCCGGGGCGATGGTCAAGGCCGGCATGATCGGCTGGCTGCGGTTCCTGCCCGAGGGCGAGACAGCCGGGGCGGTGCTGCTGACGCTGGCGCTGATCGGGGCGTTCGCCGCCGTCGCCGTCGGAGTCCTCCAGCATGATCCGAAGGTGGTCCTGGCCTATTCGACCATCTCGCAGATGGGGTTCATCACCGTGCTGGTCGCGGTGGGGCTGATGGTCCCCGAGCTGCGCGCCGCGACGTCGGCTGCCGCGGTCATCTACGCGGTCCACCATGGCCTCGCCAAGGGGGCGCTGTTCCTGGGGGTGCCGGTGGTCAAGCACTATGCCCGGGGTCGGACCGGGATCCTGGTGCTGCTCGGGATGCTCGGGGCGGGGCTGGCCGTGGCGGGGGCTCCGCTGACCTCCGGGGCCTTCGGCAAGTATGTGTCCAAGGAGGCGGTGAGTGGGATCGAGGTCCTCGGGGTGGGGCTGGATCTGCTGCTGCCGCTGGTCGCGACCGGGTCCACCCTGCTGCTGCTGCGCTTCGCCGTGGTGATCTGGGCGGCGGACCGTGATCCGCGCCGGCGGGCCGATGGGGAGCTGTCGTCCTGGCTGGGGGTCTGCGCGGCAGGGATCGTGGTCCCCTGGGTGATCGGCGCCCGGTGGGTGACCGATCCGGTGCAGGCAGACGGCGTCGCCGTGCCGAGCTGGGAGCCGAGCACCCTGTGGGACGCGACCTGGCCGATCCTGTTCGGGATCCTCCTCGCGGCGCTGGTCTGGGGCGCGGCCCGCCGCGGGCTGCTTCCGGCGCGGCTGCGCGGCGAGACGACGCCGGCGGTCCCGCCCGGGGACCTGCTGCTGGCGGAGGAGTCGCTGCTGCGTCGCGTCGGGGCTGCCGGCGGGTCGGCGCTGGATGGTGCACATGGGTTCACCACGTCCGCCGCCGAACGCTGGGGCAGCCTCTGGTCCGCCGCGGCGCAGCGGGGACGACGCGCAGTCTCCTGGGCGGAGGCTCGGTTGGGCGGCTGGGAGTCCACCGGCCTGATGCTGGTGGTGCTGCTGACCGTGGTCACGGTGGCCACGATGCTCGTGGCAGGGAGGTTCTCATGAGCAGCTGGGTATTGGCCGGGGTGCTGCGCGCCGTGGTGCTGGGCGTCCTCTGGTGGGCGCTCTCCGGAGCCGGCGCAGACTACCTGATCTACGGGCTGGTCTCGGTGGCGCTGGCCACGGGGATGAGCCTGCTGCTGCTGCCGCCCTCCGCGCGGCGCTCACCGCGCGACTGGCCTCGCCGGCTGGGATCATCGATCGTGCTGCTGGGCTGGTTCCTGGGGCAGTCGGTGCTCGGCGGACTCGACGTGGCACGTCGAGCGCTGGCCCGTCCGGTCGACATCGACCCCGACGTCGTCGTGGCGCCCTTTGCGCTGGAACCGGGTCATGCCCGCCAGCTCGCCCTGGCGTTGATGAACCTGATGCCCGGGTCCATGGTCCAACAGGTGGTCACCGCCGACGGTGAACCAGCGGACAACACCGCCGAGGGACCGGTCCTTCCACCTGCGGCGGTGCAGCTGCACACGCTCTCCCCCGCGCTCGACCCGGCGGACCAATGGGCCCGGCTGCAGCGCCGGGTCGGTGCCGCCTTCGGGGACTGAGGCTGGCTTCGCCCAGTGCGGTTCGCTTGGACAGTGAGGCTGGCTGATCCGGGGCAGCCGCGGCGCGCGGGCGTTCCTGCGCAGGTCTCGCTCGAGGTGTTTCACCGTAGGGTTGATCGCATGGCACGCCAAAAAAACGTCATCAACGGACTCTTGTTCTTCGCCCCGATCGGCATCGTGCTCTCCGCCATCCCACAGGCACCGGATTACACGGCGACCCTCGGCTGGGGACTGGCCCTGCTGATGGTGGGCACCGCCCTGGTCCTGGCGCTGCGCAGCGCCAAGGCCCAGCGGGACGGCAAGGCTCAGCGGGACGGCGAGGCTCAGCAGAACGGCGAGGCTCAGCCTGACGCTGAGACCCCGGACAAGGTCTACTGACCGCTGACCTCAGCCGACCAGTCGGTTCACGTTCTCGACCGAGAGCCCGTGGCCGGTGACCAGCGCGGAGGCGCCGAGCACCCCGGCGCGCGCCCTGGTCTGGGTGACCACGATGCGCAGGTGCTGGGTGGCCAGCGGCAGCGAGCGGGAGTAGACCGCCTCGCGGATCCCGGCCAGGAAGTGTTCCCCCGCCGTGGAGACCACCCCGCCGATCACGATGACCGAGGGGTTGAGCAGGTTCACGCAGCCCGCCAGCACCGATCCGACCTGCCGCCCGGCCTGGCGCACGGTGCGCAGAGCCTCCACGTCACCGGAGCGCACCAGGTCCAGCATCGCTGCATGGTGCGGCACGTCGAAGCCGCGCTCGCGCAGCTGGGCGGCGATCGCCGGCCCGGAGGCGACCGCTTCGAGACAGCCCGCATTCCCGCAGGTGCAGGGTGTGGTGTCGCCGTCGGGGATCGCGATATGGCCGAGGTCCCCTGCCGCTCCCTGGGCGCCGTGCTGGAGCCGACCATCGCTGATGATGCCGGAGCCGATGCCGGTGGCGACCTTGACGAACATCATGTTGGCCACACCCGGGTAGGTCACCGCGTGCTCCCCCAGGGCCATGGCGTTGACATCGTTGTCCACCATGATCGGCACCGGGAACCACTGGCGCAGATGTCCGGGAATGTCGAAGTGGTCCCAGCCCGGCATGATCGGCGGGCTCATCGGCCGGCCGGTGGCGAACTCCACCGGACCCGGTACGCCCACCCCGACACCGAGCAGGTCCTCGGGGCTGCGTCCGGTCTCCTGGAGGAGCTCCATGGCGATCGCGCCCACCGCGTCGAGCACCGCCACCGGGCCCCGGGTGATGTCGAGCTCCTGCTCCTTCTCCGCCAGCACCCGGGCCGCCAGGTCCGTCACGGCGATCCGCGCGTGGGTTCCGCCGAGGTCCACGGCGAGCACCGACCGGGCGTCGGGATTGAAGGCGAAGGTGCTCGGCGGCCGGCCCCCGGTGGAGGAGTTCTCCCCCGCAGGGCGGATCAGCGAGGCATCCAGCAGCTCCTCCACCCGCGCGGAGATCGTCGATCGCGCGAAACCGGTCATCGCCGTCAGGTCTGAGCGCGTCCGCGGCGTCCCGTCCCGCAGGAGCTGGAACAACGCTCCCGCGCTGTTGGGAAGAGTGTTCCCCGCCGGCGCGAACGCCACGCTGTTCTGCTCATCGATCACGGAGAAGGAGGCCATGGTTCAAGTAAACCACCCAGTGTTCAGTCAGAGTGAGTCCGAAAGTTTTACGTGTTTAGTTTGACTTTTGATTGACAGCCGACAGAAGTGCCCTCTAAATTTGTGAGCATGGTCACACAAAATGGTGGGTCCGAGCTCCTCCGGATGCGAGGGATCATCAAACACTTCCCCGGCGCCAAGGCCCTCGACGGCGTCGATCTCGACATCCGGGCCGGTGAGGTCCATTGCCTGCTCGGTCAGAACGGCGCCGGGAAGTCGACCCTCATCAAGGTGCTCTCCGGCGCCCATCAGCCCACCGAGGGCGAGATCCTCTGGAAGGGTGAACGGGTCACCATCCCCACCACGATGGCCGCGCTGCGACTGGGCATAGCCACGATGTATCAGGAGCTCGACGTCGTCGACGGTCTCAGCGTCGCCGAGAACGTGTTCCTCGGTCACGAGCTCAGCTCGGGGGGCGTGCTGCGTCGGGCCACCGCCCTGGAGCGCACCCGCGACCTGCTCCGGCGCCTCGGTCACCCCGAGATCCCCGCCCAGCGCGAGGTCGGACGTCTGCCCGCAGCGGGGAAGCAGATCGTCTCGATGGCCCGGGCACTCTCACATGACGCGCAGCTGATCATCATGGACGAACCCTCCGCGGTGCTTGATCCCGAAGAGGTGGAGAACCTGTTCCGAGTGGTGCGAGCTCTCCGGGACGAAGGCGTGGCCGTGGTCTACATCTCACATCGCCTCGAGGAGATCCGCCGGATCGGAGACCGGATCACGGTGCTCAAGGACGGGCGCACCGCGGCCACCAGCCTCGAGGTCGAGCACACCCCCACCAGGGAGCTCATCGCGCTGATGACCGGGCACGAGGTCATCTCCGACTTCGGCGGCACCGCGATCGGAGCCACCAGCGATCAGCCGCTGCTCGAGGTCGACGGACTCAGCCTCGACGGAGTCTTCGAGCCGGTCTCCTTCGACGTCCGCCCCGGTGAGGTCGTGGGACTGGCCGGACTGGTGGGCGCGGGCCGCTCCGAGATCCTCGAGACCATCTACGGAGCCCGCCGCGCCACCGCCGGCGAGGTCCGGGTCAAGGGCAAGAAGCTGCGCCGCGGCTCCATCGCCGATGCGGTCAACCACGGGGTGGGACTCGCCCCGGAGGAGCGCAAGAGTCAGGGCCTGCTCCTGGACGAGCCGATCTACCGCAACATCACCCTCTCCACGTTCGCCCGCTTCGCCCGATCCGGCCTGCTCAACGAGCGCGCCGAACGCACCGCGGCCCGCGAACAGGCCGAGGCGCTCCACCTCTCCCCCGCCGACGTCCAGCGCAGCATCCGCACCCTCTCCGGCGGAAACCAGCAGAAGGCGATGCTCGCGCGCTGGCTCGTGCATGGGTGCGACGTGCTGCTGCTCGACGAGCCCACCCGCGGCGTCGACGTCGGGGCCCGGGCGGAGATCTACGGACTGGTCAGGGAGCTGAGCCGGCAGGGCACGGCGGTGCTGATGGTCTCGAGCGAGATCGAGGAGGTCCTGGGACTCGCCGATCGAGTCCTCGTCGTCGCTGACGGCAGGGTCGTCCACACCGGAGCGACCAGGGACATCGACGAACACCAGGTGCTTGATCTTGTGATGGAAGGAGCTCACGGATGAGTGAGACGAAAGAAACAGGCGCCCCCGCCGGTGCGGAGACTCCTGCCGGCGAGGAGCCCCCGAGCCGGGACCTCAGCCCGGACGAGGAGAAGGCACCGAAGACGGTCGGCGGGTCGAACCTCAGCCTGGGACACAGCCTCGGCCTGATCCTCGCCCTGGCGGCACTGGTGGTCCTGGGCGTCGTCACCGGCGGCGATCGCTTCCTCAGCGTGGCGAACCTCATGGTGATCCTGCAGCAGGCCGCGGTGATCGGGGTGATCTGCATCGGCGTGACCTTCGTGATCACCTCCGGAGGCATCGACCTCTCGGTGGGCTCGGTGATGGGACTGGCCACGGTCTGGGCCACCACGCTGGGCACCCAGGCCATCGCGATGGACGTCCACTGGTCGATGATGTTCTTCACCGCGCTGGCCGTCGGCGCCGCGGCTGGACTGCTCAACGGCGTGATCATCGCCTACGGGCGGGTGGTCCCGTTCATCGCGACCCTGGCGATGCTCGTCGCCGCCCGCGGCTTCGCCGAGCTGATCTCCGGACGGCAGACCCAGATCGTCACCGTGCCGGGCTTCACCAGCACCTTCCGCGGAGACCTGCTGGGCATCCCGATCATCGTCTGGATGTTCCTGATCGTCGCCGCCGCTGGATGGTTCCTGCTCAACCGCACCACCTTCGGGCGCCGCACCATCGCCGTGGGCGGCAACCCCGAGGCCGCCCGGCTGGCCGGCATCAAGGTCAAGCGCCACCTGGTCATGGTCTACGCCCTCTCCGGGCTCTGCGCCGGCATCGCCGCGGTGATGATGCTCAGCCGGACCACCTCGGGCTCCTCCACCCACGGCCTGCTCTATGAGCTGGACGCCATCGCCGCCGTCGTCGTCGGCGGCACCCTGCTGGCAGGCGGCCGCGGCACCATCTTCGGCACCGTCCTGGGAGTCATGGTCTTCGCGGTGCTGCGCAACGTCTTCGTGCAGAACAACCTCGACTCGTCCGTCCAGGCGCTGGTCACCGGCGCGATCATCGTCGGTGCCGTGCTGCTGCAGCAGCGCTTCTCCAGCCACAGTCGAACGTGACCTGAGCACCTCACCACCTGAATCAACCCACTCGCACAGCTGAATCAACTTCCATCAGGAGGAATCATGTCTCGCACCCCACGCCGGTACCTCTCGGCCGCTGCGCTCATCTCAGCCACCCTGCTCGTCAGCGGCTGCCTCTCCAACGACCCGGTGGAGGCGGAGTCCGGCGACGACGACGCCGCGGCCGCCGCCGCTGAACCTGCGGGCGACAACGCCGAGCCCGGTGAAGACGTCGTCATCGGGTTCTCCGGCCCTGCCGCCGGACACGGCTGGATCGGGGCCATCACCGAAGGCGCCCAGTCCCAGGGGGAAGAGTTCGAAGACGTCGAGCTGCGCGTCTCCGAGGGCACCGATGACGTCAATCAGCAGATCAGCCAGATCGAGCAGTTCATCAACGACGGCGTGGACGCGATCGTGGTCCTTCCCTTCGACGGCGCCGCACTGACCGAGGTGGCCACCGAAGCGATGGAGGCGGGGATCCCCGTGGTCAACGTCGACCGCGAATTCTCCAGCCCCTTCGCCGCGCGCACCACGATCCTCGGGGACAACTACGGCATGGGCGTCTCCGCCGGAGAGTACATCTGTGAACAGCTCGGCGACCAGGAGGATGCGGTGGTCGCTGAGATCGCCGGCATCGACTCGCTCCCGCTGACCCAGGACCGCAGCGAAGGGTTCGAACAGGCCCTCAGTGACTGCGGACTCGAGGTCGACAACCGGGTCGCCGCGGACTTCACCGTCGCCGGCGGCGAGAGCGCCACCGCGAACCTGCTCCAGGCCGCACCCGAGATCGATGCGATCTGGAACCACGACGACGATCAGGGCGTCGGAGTCCTGGCCGCCATCGAGAACGCCGGGCGCGACGAGTTCTTCATGGTCGGCGGCGCAGGCTCCGCGAACATGATGCGCGAGATCGAGTCCGGGGACTCCGTGGTGGAGGCCACGGTCATCTATCCCGCCACCCAGGCCGCCGACGGCGTCCGGCTGGCTCGGCTGCTCGCGCAGGGTCGGGCCCTGGGTGACCTGGTGCAGATCGAGGTCCCTCGCGAGATCCAGCTCTACGCACCGGTGGTCACCGCGGACAACGTGGACCAGTACCTGCCCTACGCCTTCGAATCCTGAGCGGCAGCGATGGCAGAGCTGGAGAAGCCACGACTGGGCGTGGCCATGATCGGGCACGCCTTCATGGGCCGGGTCCACTCCCAGGCCTGGAGGTCCGCCTCACGGTTCTTCGACCTTCCGATGGAGCCGCGGATGCGGGTGCTCGTCGGCCGGGATGCACAGCGGAGCAAGCACGCTGCGCAGCGGCTGGGCTGGGTCGAGTCCGCCACCGACTGGCGGCGGGTGCTCGAACGCAAGGATGTGGATCTGATCGACATCTGCACCCCGGGTGACACCCACGCGGAGATCGCCGCGGCGGCGCTGGAGGCCGGCAAGCACGTGCTGGTGGAGAAGCCGATGGCCAACTCGGTGGCGGAGGCGCAGCGGATGAACGACGCCGCCCACCGAGCGCGAGCCCAGGGCATCCATGCGATGGTCGGCTTCACCTACCGCCGGGTGCCGGCGCTGAAGCTGGCCCAGGAGCTGATCGCTGAGGGCCGGATCGGTGAGGTGCGCCAGGTGCGGGCCCAATATCTGCAGGACTGGCTCGGCGATGAGACCGCGCCGCTGTCCTGGAGGTTGGACAAGGCCCGCGCGGGGTCAGGGGCGTTGGGCGACATCGGCGCCCACATCGTGGACCTGACCTGTTTCCTCACCGGTCAGCGTTTCGCCGGGGTCTCCGGGATGCTCGACACCATCGTCGCGGAACGCCCGGTGGCCGCTGCGGCCGCCGTCGCCGCAGGTGGGATCGGCGGTGGCAGCGGTGGTCTCCGTGGCGGGCCGGGAGCCTCCGCCGAAGCGTCTGGCACGGCCGCGACGGGCCCGGTCACGGTGGACGACGCCGCCCTGGTCACCGCTCGGCTGAGCTCGGGCGCCCCGGTGATCCTGGAGGCCTCCCGGTTCGCCTGGGGTCGGAAGAATGCGCTGCGCATCGAGGTCTCCGGGTCTCGCGGGGCGGTCAGCTTCGACTTCGAGGACATGAACGTCCTGCACTACTACGATGCGACGCAACCGGCGCGGACCGCAGGGTTCACCCGGATTATGGCCACCGAACCGGAGCACCCTTATCTCGAAGCCTGGTGGCCGGCCGGCCACGGGTTGGGCTACGAACATGGATTCACCCATCAGGTGGTGGATCTGGTGCGCGGGATCGCTGCCGGGGAGGATCCGCGGCCCTCATTCGAGGATGGCCTCCACGTGCAGCGGGTGCTGGAGGCAGTGGAGCGCTCCAGCGGGGCCGCGCATCAATGGACCGAGATCCACGATCACGAACGGAGATGAAGACCATGGCACGACCAGTCACGCTGTTCACCGGACAATGGGCGGACCTGCCCTTCGAGGAGGTCGCCCGGCTCGCGGGTGAATGGGGCTACGACGGCCTGGAGATCGCCTGCTGGGGTGATCACCTCGACCCACGGCGGGCGGCAGAAGACGATGCCTACGTGAAGGATCGCCTGGACATCCTGGAGAAGAACGGGCTGAAGGTCTACACGATCGCCAATCACCTCCGGGGACAGGCGGTCTGCGACGACCCGATCGACGCCCGGCACCGCGACATCCTGCCCGATCACATCTGGGGCGACGGCGACCCCGAGGGGGTGCGACAGCGGGCGGCCGAGGAGATGAAGTACACGGCGCGGGCCGCGGCCCGGCTGGGGGTCAAGACGGTGACCGGCTTCACCGGGTCCGCGAGCTGGAAGTATGTGGCGATGTTCCCTCCGGTCTCCGCGGAGCTGGTCGAGGCCGGCTACCAGGACTTCGCTGACCGGTGGAACCCGATCCTCGACGTCTTCGACGAGGTGGGGGTCCGCTTCGCCCATGAGGTGCATCCTTCGGAGATCGCCTATGACTATTGGACGACCCAGCGCGCACTGGAGGCGATCGGGCACCGGCAGGCGTTCGGCCTGAACTGGGATCCCTCCCATATGGTCTGGCAGGACATCGATTCGGTGGCGTTCCTCTGGGATTACCAGGACCGGATCTATCACGTGCACTGCAAGGACACGAAGAAGCGGCTGAACGGGCGCAATGGCCGGCTGTCCTCGCATCTCGCCTGGGCTGATCCGCGGCGCGGCTGGGACTTCATCTCCACCGGCCGCGGCGATGTGCCCTGGGAGGACGCCTTCCGGATGCTCAACGCGATCGGATACACCGGTCCGCTCTCGGTGGAGTGGGAGGACGCCGGGATGGACCGGCTGATCGGAGCACCCCAGGCCCTGGAGTTCGTCCGGGCCAATGCGTTCGAACCCTCGGATGCCGCGTTCGATGCGGCCTTCTCCTCCTCCTGAGGCGGGGCTGACGCATCAGCCCAGGACATGACAAAGGGCCCGATCTGACACCTGGTGATTGCACCCACCAGGTGTCAGGCTCGGGCCCTTCGGCTGTCTGGACCTTGGATCAGGCCCAGGATCGAACTAGTCGCTCGAGGTCGAGCGCTGCCGCCTGATGATCAGCAGCGTGGCGCCTCCGAGGATGAGCAGCACGCTCAGCCCGACGAGCACGCTGGTCAGCGTCCCGATGCCGGTAGAGGGCAGATCCGAGGAATCGGATGCCACCTCGGCTGAGTCGTCGTCCGTGTCAGCCGCCGATGCGTCTGCCTCAATGGTCGTGTCGTCTGAGTCTGACGGGGCAGCGGATTCTGTCGCGTCATCGCCCGTCACGGCATCGTCCGTTGTGTCAGATGCGGTTGGAGAATCCGATCCACTCGGGGCATCGGATTCCGTAGGTGATGCCGAAGCTTCCGGGCTCTCAGTGTTCGTAGGCACGGCCGAATCGGTGGGCTCATCGGTCGGAACCGGAGCCTCAGTGGGTTCCTCGGTTGAGACCGCAACCTCAGTCGGCTCGTCCGTCGCGGCTGGAACATCTGTGCGCTCCTCGGTCGGGACCGCAACCTCGGTCGGCTCCTCGGTCGGGACAAGAACCTCAGTGGGCTCATCCGTGGGCACTGGAGTCTCGGTGGGTTCTTCCGTGGGGTCGGTGGTGGACTCGTCTGTCGGGACTGGAGTCTCGGTGGGTTCTTCCGTCGGGTCGGTGGTGGGTTCGCCACAACTCGGAGCGTTGAAGACGTTGGTATCGAGGGTCACTGCCCCGTTCCGCGCGAGCGCTCGACCCGTGACCAGAGTGCCTGTCGTGACAGTGATCGACTCGAGCGCAAGGATGGAGCCCATGAATGAGGAACCGGTACCAAGCGTTGCCGAGCTTCCCACCTGCCAGTAGACGTTGCAGACGTTGGCGCCATTGATGAGCTCAATGCTGCTTCCTGAGGCGGTGGTCAGCGACGATCCCGCCTGGAAGACGAACACCGAATCTGGGTCGTTCTGACCGTCCAGCGTCATGCGGCCGCTGAGCATCATCGAACTCGGTGAGTTGTAGACGCCCGCCACGAAGGGATCCTCACGGTCCAGGACCATGACGTTTTCTTCCGTCGCGGGCAGTCCCTCATAGGTGTTGTATGCAGTGGTCAAGCTCTGCTGTGCGAGCAGCGCCGGGCCATTGGCGATGTTGGTCTCATTTCCTTCCGCCACCTGTCCCGGCGGGAAGCCCGTCACCGCTGTCCCCGGGGTCAGTCCCAGATCTCCATTGAGCACGGTGGTTCCGGTATTGGTGACCGTTGATCCGGCGAGGACCGCGTAGGACCCGGCAGCCCCCAGTGAGCTCGACGGCGTCGTCATCGCGGAGGCGACGGAGGAGTAGGACAAGGTGATTGCCATCGCCAGGAACGAGGCCAACAAGACTGCAAGCAGCAGCCTCGCCTGCGAAGTGAAGTGAGGCCGCTGGACTGCTGGCGCAGATCGAGCCGAGCTGGTCGTATTATTCATTTTTCCCCCCGGAATGGAATGCACTTTCTGCCGATCGAACCTAGTCGTTCGCACAAGTTCCAACAGATTTTTCACCCATGTAGATCTGGGCGATCTGGGTCACTTGTCGCTGAGATTACGGCGCAGTCTGAAGATCCACAAGTCCAATTTCATCGCCATGCCTCGCAAGATTCACCAGGCGCGTTCTGAGGTGCAGTGATGGTGGCAAATGCCATTTTTAGCCGGCCTAGTAAGTACTACGTAATTCATCAGTAGAAAATACCGAGTGAGTATCATCAGGTTCTCTGCCTTGCATGACGATGCAGAAAACACAAATCCGCGGAGGCGGAAAACGGCGCGAGCACTGCCTGGAGGCGACCGAAGACGCTGTCATCGGTGAAGAATTCTCGTTCGCCTGTGCCCTAAGAACGTTTCTCTGCCCGTTCGAGTTACGGCAGCAGCGCCACGGCGCAGACTGCGCCGAGGGCCATCGACGGGCCGAAGGGAATCTGCGTGTCCCGGCCTCCATTTCGGCTGACCAAAACCACCAGCGCGATGACCCCATTGATGGTGAATCCCAGTACCGTGCCAGCGGCCACGTGGGACCACCCGAACCAGCCCAGGAATCCGCCGACCAGAAAAGCGAACTTCACGTCACCGAGACCCAGCCCGGTCGGCGCGATCAGCGCCAGCAGCAAGTACCCGGCGAGGAGCACCACGGCCGCCAGCAGACTCCGACCGAACGTGGACCATTCATCCGCGGTAGCTGCCGCCACCGCAAGTGGCACCAGCAGTGCCACAGCGGTACATGCCACCAAGACATCGGGCAGCCGACGCACCATCAGGTCGATCACAACCAGCAGCGCGCAACCGACTCCGACCGCCGCGAAGGCCACCAGCTCCGCGGCACTGTCCGCGACGCCCGCGGCACCGAATCCGGCCAGCGCTGCAAGCACCGCAACAGGCACACGCAGAAGACTCCCCACCCGCTCGGAATCGTCCTCGAGGAACGGCCGCAGGGCCGGGGTGAGCAGCCCACCCAGCACTGCGGCCAGCAACGCGGTCAGGAGAGGGATCATGACAGCTTCACCCATCACATGCCGCTGAAGGACTCGACGATGTTGATCGCGGCCGGGCCCATGACCACGATGAAGATCACCGGGAGGATGAAGAGCATCAACGGAGCAAGCACCTTGACCGGGATCTTCTGGGCCTTCTCCTCAGCGCGCTGGCGTCGCTTCAGCCGCATCTCATCCGCCTGGGTCCGCAGGACGCTGGCGATGGAGACTCCGTAGGCATCCGCCTGGATCACGGCACGGACGAAGCGGCGCAGGTCTACGACGGTGGTGCGCACGGTCAATGCCTCAAAGGCCTGCCTGCGCGAGTTGCCCATCTGGATGTCCTGAAGCGTGCGGACCAGCTCGTTGGCCAGCGGTCCTTTGCCGTTCTGCGCGGCGCGCGCCATGGCGGAGTCGAATCCCAGTCCGGCCTCGACCGCGATGGTCATCTGGTCCAGGGTGTCGGCGAGCTCCAACTCGATCTGCTGGTTGCGTTTGGTCCCCTCGCTGTTGAGCAGCAGCTCCGGCACAAAGTACCCGACCACCGTGACGCCCAGCGTCATCAGCACCATGAGCGGCGGTGGTCCGGACAGCAGGATGAATGCACTGATCACCCCGGCGACGAGGAGCCAGAGGAGCTTGAGCGTGAGAAGTTTCTCTACGGTCCATGCGGCTGGGCGGCCGGCGAGGGTGTGCTGCCGGTCCAGGGTCTTCACGATGACCGAGGGCGTCGCCCTCCTGGCGAACGAGGACAGCGAGAAGCTGCTCTCGTCCTGGCCCGAAATGTCTGTGGCCGCCACCAGAGTGACTCCGGCGCGCCGCAGGTTCTCCCGGACCTGGCGTCGCGTCGGGTCCACCGCAATCCAGATAAGCCAGACCGCCATCCCGACAGCGAGTGCGGCGCAGGCGGCCGCAAGCGCGATGGGCGTAGTCAGGGAGTTCAAAACTTGATCTCCACAACCTTGCGAAGCCAGAGCCCACCTATGGTGAGCATGACCACGCCGAGGATCATCAGACCATAGCCGAGTGCGCTCTCGGTGAAGGGGGCGAGGTATCCAGGGTTGGTCATGAGCAGGAAGCCCGCAAGGCCGATTGGGAGCACCATCAGGATCAGTGCCGAGAGCCGGCCCTCGGCACTGAGCGTGGCTACCTGGCCGCGGATCTCATTGCGCTGCCGGATGGTGTTGGCCACTCCGTCGAGCACCTCGGCGAGGTTTCCGCCGACCTCGCGGTTGATCGCGATCGCCTGGGTGATCCAGGAGAAGTCGTCGCTGGCCATGCGGGCAGCGGTCATGTCCAGGGCGACGCCAAGGTCACGCCCCACTCTGGTCTCGTTGACGATGCGCACGAACTCATCGGAGGTGGGACTCTCGGCCTCTTTGGCGACCGAGGACAGCGCCTGCGGAAGACTGTGCCCTGCGCGCAGATTCGAGGCCATCAGCTGCAGCGAGTCATCGAGCTGATCAGCAAACTGCTTCTGCCTTTTGGAGATCTTCAACCCGAGCAGTATCCGGGCTCCCAGCGGGACAACACCGGCGAGCATGATCGCCAGCAGCACACCGCTGAGCAGCAGACCCAGGGCAAAACCCACCACTGAGCCGACGAGCACCAGAAAGACGAAGTCCTGGGGGCGCAGCTTCACCGCTGCCAGCTCCAGGGTCGAGGCACCCACCGGGGTTCCCCGCCGGTGGATGAGCCGCTCCACCAGAGCCGTCGCGATCCCAGCTCCACGCTCCAGCGCGCTGGGCGTGGGAAGGTGGCCGGGCTGCCTGCGCTCCACGGGCACTCGCACCGGACCCGGTGAGATCACCAGGTAACTGGTGATTCCCACGGCGAGCGCGCCGATGAGGACACCGCTCGTAGGCAGGAGGTTCTCGGCGATGACCCCGATCATGGTCCTGGCCTGGTCTCTGGCCGGGAGAAGACGCCCGGGGAGACGGTGATGCCCAGGTCAGCGAAGCGTTCGGTGAACCGCGGACGAATTCCGGTTGAGACGGGTTTGCCGAGGAACTTCCCGTCGTCGTCGACGCCGGCCGAGTAGTCGAAGAGGAAGACGTCCTGGAGAGTGACGGTCTGACCTTCCATGCCGTGGACCTCGGTGACCGCGGTGACCCGGCGGGTGCCGTCCCGCAGGCGGGTGAGCTGCACGATGAGGTCCACCGCTGAAGCGATCTGTTCCCTGATGGCGCGCAGCGGAAGGTCCATGCCGGCCATCAGGACCAGGGTCTCCAGCCGGGCGATCGCATCGCGGGGTGAGTTGGCGTGGACGGTGGACAGGGAACCGTCGTGGCCGGTGTTCATCGCCTGGAGCATGTCGAGGCTCTCTCCACCGCGGACCTCGCCGACCACGATCCGGTCCGGTCGCATGCGCAGCGAGTTGCGCACCAGATCCCGGATGCTGACCTCGCCCTTGCCCTCCACATTGGGCGGCCGAGATTCCAACCGGACCACGTGGTCCTGCTGGAGCTGGAGCTCGACCGCATCTTCGATGGTGACGATCCGCTCGCCGTCGGGGATGAAGGAGGAGAGCACGTTGAGCAGGGTGGTCTTTCCTGAGCCGGTGCCGCCGGAGACGATGACGTTGAGTTTCGCCGCGACACAGGCGTCCAGGAGTTCTGCCATCTCCGGGCTGAGCGTGCCGAAGCGGACCAGGTCATGAACCTTGAAGGGGTCCTTGCTGAACTTTCTGATGGTCAGCGAGGACCCGTTGAAGGCCAGTGGCGGGATCACGGCATTGACGCGCGAGCCGTCCAGCAACCGAGCATCAACCATGGGCGCAGACTCATCGATCCGACGTCCGATGCGCGAGACGATGCGCTCGATGACCAGGCGCAGGTGTTGCTCGGAGGCGAACCGGCTGGCCGCGCGCTGCAGCTGGCCGGACTTCTCGATGTAGATCATGTCCGGTCCGTTGACCATCACCTCGGTGACGGTCTCGTCGTCGAGGAGCCGCTGGAGCGGGCCATATCCGAGCACGTCGTCCTGGACCTCGGCGGTGAGCCGTTTGCGCTCCTCGGTGCTGAGCGGGATGGCGGACTTCTCGATGACGGCGTTCAGCTCGGCCCGGACCAGGGCATGGAGCTGGCGCTCATCCAGGGAGGGGTCGTTGAGCCGGGCTCCGATGCGTTGGAACAGCGTCGCGGCGGCGCTGTCTTTGAGGCGCCGCAGTGCGTCGTCGGGCTCATCGGCACGAGGCGAAGCGGGTGGTCGCTCGCGGGCACTGGCGGCGGTCCGGCGGGTGATCGGCTGCGCAGGAACTGCTGTTGATGCGTCGTGGACGATCGCGGGTTCATCCAGGTCCACCGCCACCGGTGCTGCCTCGGCTTTCGTCGGCGCGGACCCCGCCTGCGCGGCTTTCAGCCGTTCGGAGAGGCTCATGACTTCTTCCCCTTCGTGCGCAGCCGGCCCCGCCGGTCGAGCTGGACTCCCGCAGGGAGCAGCCTGTTCGCCAGCGAAGCCAGCGCTCTCACCAGCGGATCGCGCGTCTGGGACTGCATCAGCGGCACACCTACGTTGATCGAAGCAGGTGCACCTTTGGACCTGGGGATCGCGGTACCCACCAGGACCCCGAGGGTCTGTTCCACGTCGCTCAGCGTGACGCCGTCGGCGGCGTCGGCGTGGTTGACCACCACGTGATACCGCTCGGTGAACATCTGGAGCACCGAAAGGGTGTCGACGATTTTTCGCAGCCCGCTGAGCGCAGGCACGCTGAGCGTGGTGAGCAGCAGCGGATCGGTGGTGTGATCCAGCGCTCCCAGCGTGTGATCGGCCAGACCTGGGGATGTGTCCACCACTACGAACGGGAACTCCTGGGTGAGCACCTGCAGCAGCTGACTGATCTGGGCGCTGGTGATGCCATCGGCGGCGGCAGGATCTGCAGGGGCCGGCAGCACGTAGAGCCCCGATTCGTGCAGCGTCAGCCGGGTCTTCAGCGCGATGGTGTCTCCGCTGGCCACGCTCTGCAGCGCGTCGGGGAGGAAATGCTCCGGGGAGAGGTTCAGCGCCGTGGCCACATCGCCGAACTGCAGGTCCAGGTCCACGATCACTGTCGAGTTCGGGACGGCCTGAGCCAGGGCGACGGCGAGGTTGGTCATCACCGTCGTCTTGCCCACGCCGCCCTTGGAGGCCACGACGGTGATCACCCGGCCGGTCGGCCCCTGTGATTCGGTGCTGGCGTGCCGAGCCGCAAGGGCCTCCGCCTGTTGCTTCGCCTCGGCGAGGGCCCGATTGACCTCTTGCAGGTCAGCGCCGGGGGCGAGCAGGTCGGTGACGCCGGCGCGCATGGCGCGCAGACCGAGCGCCTCGGGCTGATCGGTGATCAGCAGCACCACGGTGTCCGGATGTTCGGTGTGGAATCGAGCTGCCAGCGCGAGGCAGAGATCGGGGTCGCGCCGGGAGTCCATCACCAGGACACCTGGAACGGAACCCGCCTTGAGTCTTCCCAGCAGATCTGCCGGGTTCTCTGAGTAAGGCACTGGCAATGAGAGGTACCCGGCACCCGCGGCCTGGGCGTATGCAGGTTCGAGATCGGCGTCTGCTACCGCTACAGCGATACGGATCATTCGAAGATGTCCTCTGGTGTGACCGAGCCGCTGGTGTCTTCGGGGCCGTCTTCGGGTTCGAGCGAAAGCCAGATGCCGAGAGACTCCGCAGCGTTGGCCACGAGCTTCGCATCAGCGACCTCTACGGCGAATGTGACCATCAAAGTGTCTGCGGCAGGTTGGGTGGTCTCGGTTCCGTCCTCCTCCTCCACGACGCTCACTCCCCCCTGCACTCGCGTAACGAGCACTTTCTGTAGCGCGAGCTCGGTCTCACTCTCGGACGTAAGGAAGAATCCCACGGTGTCCCCGGCCTCCAGATGACCACCGACAACTCGGGTCGTAGGCAGCTGAACGGTGATCTCATGGAATCCTTCAGGTACTTCGACCGCTCCGGCGCCTTCAAGGTCCTCCGGGGAGGCGAAACGGCCTGCCACCAGCTGTTCTCCCGGGTAGAGAGGCGCGATCGTGACCTGCCCCGCCACTTCCTCCAGAGAGTCAATACCAGCAGGGACGACCGCGGCTGAAGGCACCTCATCGGAGGCGACGAACTCGCTCAGCTCTCCAGCAGGAGTCCCCTCAGGGACAAGTTCCGTCACCACCAAGACGGTTTCGGGAGACATATCCGCCATGGCGCGCTCATCGGCCTGGTTCACGTAGCTGATCACCAACATGGCCGCGAGGGCAGCGAGGACGACGGCGGCAAGTGCGGCAATCAGGCGACGGGACATTTAGGCCTTACTCGGTCAGGGCGACGACGGCGGCGCCGAGGCGCGGACCGCTGGGGCTGTAGTCGAAATCTTCGGTCAGGTCGACGAAACGGTCGAAGCTTCCCTTGATGCAGCGGTCTGGACTGCCACAGGGCGCCGGCGATGGATGCTGGATCTGTTGTCCGAAGTAGAAGCCAGACAGCGTGAATGCCGCATACCCAAAGACCTGGTACTCGGCGTTGTTACCCGTCAGCCCGTTGGTCCTGTCGAAGATGGGCAGCAAGACGGTCTTCCCGACCCACTTCTCAAAGTGCCCCTTGGTGCAACCCGACGGGACGCTGGCACCGGTGTCAGACCTGACCCAGCCGCCGATGATCGATTCCGTCTTCCCGCATCCACCCGGGCCCGGGACGATCCATCTGAATCCACCGGGGACCACATTTCCCGAGGACCCACCCGACTGACTCCCGGAGGTTCCGTGGCAGTTGTGGTCCTGCTCGCCACCCTTATTGAAGAGAGTGACCTCCGGGGTCTCATCTGGGATGTCTACACCGATGACGTTGTTCTCCGCATCTCGCAATACGGTGATCCCGATCTGATCCTCGAGTTCACACCAGGAGAATGTCAGCGGCATGACGGCGGTTCCGCCGGTGGGGTATCCCCAACGCGCGCTTGACTGGGCCTGAATCGGGGAAGAGTTGATGCCGATGATCGGGGCGAACCAGTGGTCCCGGACGGCGCTGGTCCGAACACTGACTTCACCTGTGTTTGCATCCAGCGTGGTGACATCGCCGACGGCACCGGTGGCGTTCAGGTTGGCTGCAGCCATGGTCTCAGCTGTGGAGCGGGAGGTGTCGGTGTCGCAGTCATCGCGGGCACAATCCTGGGCAATGGCGAGGGCTCCTGCATCGGCGCCGGTCTGCAACTGTTGCCGGTCGGCGTGCATCGCACCGACATCGATGGCAAGAGCGGCGAGGATCATGATCGGCACCATCATCAGCGCGACGATGACGGCGGAAGCGCCGCGGTCATCGTGGTTCGGTGGTCGCGTGAACAGGGACTTTAGCCGTTGCATCGCATGGTCCCCTTGCCGGTGAGCTCGATCGGTCGACCGAGACCCAGAAGTTCCATCGGATATCGGATAGTCACCGTCGCGGTACCGGGGCCAGAGGTTCCTGCCGCCGCGCAATTGGCGGGAGTGATGCTGATCTGTCCAGGGGAGACAACCGCCGAGGGTGCGGCGGAGGCGATGGCGGCGTTCTTTGCGGCGGTCTGCGGATCCGCGCCGCCGGAAGTGTCCTGTAACGCCATCACCCTGACGCCATCACGGGCAGCATTCGAGAGCACGGATTGCACGTGGAAGGCGTGACCGAAGGCGATGATGCCGAGCAGCATGAGTACAAGGACCGGAGTCACAATGGCGAATTCCACTGCGGAAGCACCCCGATCTCGCTCTCGTATTCTCACGTCTCATACCTTCCGGAGCAGTGCAACTTATACGGGCGAAGCAACCAAAGTTGCCGGTGGATCCCGCTAGGGTTCCACCGGCAACCACTGCGGGGAAACGATTAGTTGGTGCCGGTACCGGTATCCACCGCAGGAAGCTTGGATTCAACACCGGTGAACATGTCCGTAAGTGACCCCCCCAGAGCCAACACAGCTCCAATGATCGCAACCGCGATCAAACCAACCAGGAGCCCGTACTCCACGGCGGTGGCGCCGCGGTCTTTGCGGCCTTCGAAGCGGTCAGTCATGAAGGACTGGAGGGTGGCGACAAGCGCGTATGCACGATTCATGGCGGATTCCTTCTCATCAAAATGGAAGCCCAGGAGAGGCCCTGTGGACTTTGGCCCCGCCCCCGTTCAGGAATCAGGTGCCGCCTTGATCATTACAGCGTTTTGCGGTTTGCGCAAGTTTCTTTTTGAATGAAATTGCGTTTCATGCATGCTTGCCCCGAAAGCATTCAGACCTGTGCGAATGCGGTGTGCGGGCAGCTAAAGAAAATGACCGGACATCGGGGACAACCGACATGAGCACGATGCAGCGTCTCTGCCGAGATTCCAAAGAATTTTGCAGGTTAGGCAAAGAGTCTCAATCAGCAGGCCTGCGGTAATCTTGAACAATGGATGAAGAGCAGGTGGGCCTACGCGAGCTCAAGAAGCAGATAACCAGAGAAGCGATCGCTGGGGCCGCATTGAAGCTGACCTTGGCCAAAGGACTCAGTGATGTCACCATCGATGAGATCGCGCGCGAAGCCTTCGTCTCCCCGCGCACGGTCTCGAACTACTTCCCCTCCAAAGAAGAAGCCGTGCTCGCGGCCGGCAGCATCGGCGCGGAGCAGGTCCTGGATGAATGCGGAGGCGAGCAGTCTGACGAGCCACCATTGAAGGTGCTCTGCGAGCAGCTCAGCGAGTATGCGCGCGAGCATCCCGAGCAGCTGCGGAGGGCCTCTCAGCTCGCACAGCTGGAGGAGAAGAATCCCTCACTGCGCCCCTTCCGCGTCACCCAGCAGGTGGAGCTGGTGGAACTTCTGAGCGCGCGCATCGCCGTGCACTCCGGCACCAATGTCAGCACGGACCTCTATCCCTCGCTCGCCGCCTCAGGTGCGGTCTCGGCGATGGTCACCTCGCTGGCCCTCTGGTCGCAGAATAACCTGCCGGATGAGAAGCTCCCGGCGCTCATCCAGGATGCCTTCAACATCCTCACCGCCGGCTATCCACACCCGCCCGCTGAGGCCAGGAAGGTTCAGATCGCGGACGCCTGAACACCACCAGGTCGGCACGCGCCCTGCGAGCATGAAGCGCCCGAACGGATGACGCCAAACAAGGAGAGGCCCGGCCCCGCCCCGATGGAGATCAACTCCACCGGCACGGAACCGGGCCTCTCTCAGCAGAGGGCCTGAGCCCTCATCGCCAGTGCGCTGAGCACCGCCTCAGAATCGAATCACTGAGCCAGGACGAAGGCTGCCTCGAGGTCGATCGAGACCTTGTCGCCGACCAGCACGCCGCCGGCTTCCAGGGCTGCGTTCCAGGTCAGGCCGAACTCCTTGCGGGAGATCACGGTGTTGGCCGAGAAGCCCGCACGTGTCATGCCGAAGGGGTCCACCGCCTGACCGCCGAACTCGACCTCGAAGGTCACCGGCTTGGTGACGCCGCGGATGGTCAGGTCGCCGGAGATCTCGAACTCTTCACCGCTTGCGGCGATGTTGTTCGCCACGAAGGTCAGCTCGGGGTGGGCCTCGGAGTTCAGGAAGTCCTCGCCGCGGACGTGGGCGTCGCGGTCGGGGCTCTTAGAATTGAAGGACACGGCCTTGACGTGCGCGTCAACAGTCGCCTCATCACCCTCGGAGACGACGAGGGTGGCCTCGGCCTCTTCGAAGATGGCCCTCACCTTCGAGATGCCGGCGTGGCGCACGGTCATGCCGATCTCGGAGTGCGAAGAATCAAGGTTCCAGGTGCCGGGGGTCAGATGTGCCATGAATGGGACTCCTCTTAGGGTTACGGCCCCGCGCCGAACGCGCAGAACCACCGTGGTTGGTCAATGGGGACAACAGCAGTCTGCCTCATTTTATTTCAAAACTGAAGCAAGTTCACCTGAGTGTCATCCCGATGTCCGTTTGACCATGGCGGTCTGCAGCACCACAGGGTCCACGTTCTCCCCCTGCATCAGCTGAAGCAGCAGGTCCACTGCACGCCCGGCTAGCTCCCCCACCGGGTTGATCACGGTGGTCAGCGGCGGGCGGGTCAGCTGTGCGGCGTGCGTGTCGTCGAATCCCACGACTGCGATCTGCTCCGGCACGGCGATCCCTCGAGACTGGACCTCATGCATGGCGGCCACCGCCATCAGATCCGAGGCCACGAAGACGGCGTCGAGGTCCGGAGCGCGCTCGAGCAGCCGCTCCATCGCCACCGCACCCGAGGCGGAGGTGAAGTCGCCGAACTCGACCAGGCCGGAGTCCAGGCCCGCGCGCTGCAGCGCCTCGGTCCACCCGGTCAACCGATCCGACCCGGCTGCCATGTCCTGCGGACCGGCGATGGTGGCCAGTCGACGTCGTCCCTGACTGATCAGGTGGTCTGCCGCGAGCGCCGCACCCGAGCGGTTGTCCACATCCACCCAGGGGATGCCGACATCTCCGGCGTAGGGCCGGCCGACGTAGACCGCGGGCAGCTTCGTCTCGTGGAGCACATCGGAGAGGTCATCGTCGCGGTGGTGCGAGACGATGATCGCGCCGTCGGTGTAGCCGCCGCGCAGATACCGCTCGATCTTCTGCCGTCCCCCGGGCTGGCCCATGGCCAGCAGCACCTGCACCGGGGAATCCGCCAGCCGCTGGGTGATCGAGGCGAGCATCGACGCGAAGAACGGATCCGCGAAGACCCGGTCCTCGGCCTCAGGCACGACGACGGCGATCGAGTCGACCTCCTGGTTCACCAGCGAGCGCGCGGCCCGGTTCGGGCGGTAGCCGAGCTCGGTCACCGCCGCCTCCACTGCGATCCGGGACTGCGCGCGGACCCGTGGATCCAGGTTCACCGCCCGGGAGGCGGTGGCGCGGGAAACACCTGCCCTGGCTGCCACATCCTCCAGGGTCGGCAGTCGCCGAGCAGGCATCGGTCCCCCTTCGTCGGATGTGGTCACCACGGCGTCGTTGCTTCTCTCAGTCCACCACACCTGTTGCCGCGACCTGTGCGTACCAGTTCGCGGAGGCCTTCGGAGTGCGCGTGAGCGTATCGTAATCCACCCGTACGATCCCGAAGCGCCGGTCATAGCCGAAGGCCCATTCGAAGTTGTCCAACAGCGACCATACGAAGTATCCCCGCACATCCGCACCGGCCTCCCTAGCCTGATGCACGGCATGGAGGTGTTCTCGGATATAGCTGAGCCGCTGATCGTCCTGGACGAAGCCCGCGGCGTCGGGCGCATCCGGGTAGGCCGCGCCGTTCTCGGTGACATAGAGCGCCACTCCGGCGGGACCGGTGTATTCGCGGTGCAGCCGAAGCAGCAGATCATGCAGTCCCTGAGGGAAGACCTCCCATCCCATCGCGGTGGCCGGCAGTCCCCTCGGCACCGCCGAGACGTGTTCGGAACCCACGTTCGGGTTCGGCTCCCCCGTCGCCCGCGCCGTGGCCGCCGCCTGCGCGGCGCGTTCGGGCTCTACACCGGTGAGCAGCTCCCCGGTGTAGAAGTTGACCCCCAGCACGTCGATGGGCGTCGAGATGATCTCCAGGTCTCCCGGCTGGACCAGCCCCTCGCGCCAGAGCCCTGCCTGGTCGGCAAGCACATCCTCCGGGTAGGCCCCGTCGAAGATCGCCCCAGCGAAGAAGCGGTTGAAGCTGCCATCGAGCCGGCGTGCGGCATCCACATCTCCCGGTGACTCTGGATCCGCCGGCCGGTAGTCGGTGAAGTTTAGCGTCAGCCCCAGCTCCAGCTGCGGATCACGACGACGCAGCCGCCTCACCGCGAGCCCGTGTCCGAGCAGCAGGTGATGCGCCGCGGCCAGAGCGTCCTCCGGGGAGGTCCGCCCCGGCGCGTGGTGCCCGTTGGCGTAGCCCAGGAAGGCCGAACACCACGGCTCGTTCAGGGTGGTCCAGTGTCGGACCCGATCGCCCAGCGCCTCGTGCAGCACCACCGCGTAGTCAGCAAAGAGCTCAGCGGTCCGGCGGTTGGTCCACCCGCCCTGATCCTCCAGTGCCTGGGGCAGATCCCAGTGGTACTGCGTGAGCCAGGGCAGGATCCCGGCGGCGAGCAGCTCATCGACGAGATCCGAGTAGAACCTGAGTCCCTCCGGGTTGACGGTCACCCCGTCGGGCATCACGCGGGACCAGCTGACCGAGAACCGGTAGACCTTGAGGTTCAGCCGCTTCATCAGCGCCACGTCGTCACGGAAGCGGTGGAAGTGGTCGCAGGCGACGTCCCCGGTGTCCCCGGCGTGGACCTTCCCCGGGGTGTGGGCGAAGGTGTCCCACACCGAGGGGGCGCGGCCGCCTTCTGCGGCAGCACCTTCGACCTGGTAGGCCGCGGTGGCGGAGCCGAAGAGGAAGTCGGCGGGGAAGGCCACGGTGCGCGGTGCGCTGGTTGCCTGGGTGGTGAGGGAAGAACTCATTGCTTGACGGCTCCTTGCATGATTCCGGATACGAGCTGACGGCCCGTGAAGATGAACAGGATGAGCAGCGGGATGGTGGCCATGGTGGCCCCGGCCAGCACCAGCGAGTAGTCCACGAAGTGCGCCGCCTGCAGCTGCTGCAGCGCCACGGGCAGGGTGGGATTCTGCGGGCCCAGCACGATGAACGGCCAGAAGAAGTTCGTCCAGTTCAGGACGAAGGTGAAGAGGAACAGCATCGCCGCCGCCGGCTTCGCGGCCGGCAGGGCCACGTGCCAGAAGGTGCGGATCATGGAACACCCGTCCACGGTGGCGGCCTCGATGAGCTCATCGGGGATCGCCTGCCGCAGGTACTGGGTCATCCAGAACACTCCGAAGGCGGTGACCAGGCCCGGCACGATGACGGCCTGCAGCTCCCCGATCCAGCCCAGCCGCGCCATCACCTGGTAGAGCGGAACGACGCCGAGCTGGGTGGGGATCGCCATGGTGGCGATCACGAAGACCAGCAGCGGCGCGGCACCCTTGAAGCGCAGCTTCGCGAAGGCGTAGCCGGCCAGGGTGGAGAAGAACACCACCGAGACCGCAGTGACGGTGGAGACGATGATCGAGTTCATCGTCGCCCGCCAGAAGGGCACGGTGTTGATCACCGAGGCGGCGTTGTCCAGGAAGTTTCCGCCCGGGAGCAGCGGGAAGGAGTCCCGGGAGAGGATCGTCGAGTCGTGGCTGCCGATCAGGTAGGACCACCACAGCGGGAACATGCTGCCCAGGATCACCGCCGCCAGGCACCCGTAGACGATCCAGCCCGGTCCGCGGCCCGGCCCGCCGGAGCCTCCGCGTCGGCGGCGGCGTCCCTCAGGTCGGGATCCTGCCCCGGATCCGGACCCGCGGCGGCCAAAGGGGTCGTCGTCGTTCTTGGGCGCTGTCGCGGGTCCCGTGCGCGGGATGATCGGCAGCGGCCTCTCTTCGAGCGCGCTCATCGCTTGACCTCCGAGCTTGAGATGCGGCGGGTGATGACGAAGTTGACCAGCCCGATGGCCACGATCAGCAGGAACAGCAGCACCGCCACCGCGGAGGCGAGCCCGAAGTCGGACCGGGTCCAGCCCAGTTCGTAGAGGTACAAAGTCATGGTCTGCCACTGGCCGTCGGCGCCGCCGCGGCCGTACTGGTCGAACATCCGCGGCTCGTCGAAGATCTGAAGCCCGCCGATGGTCGAGGTGATGATCACGAAGATGATGGTCGGGCGCAGGTTCGGGATGGTCACCGAGATGAACTGACGGACCTTCCCCGCACCGTCGATCGCGGCCGCCTCATAGAGGTCTCGCGGGACAGCCTGCATGGCGGCCAGGAAGATCAGTGCGTTGTACCCGGTCCAGCGGAAGTTCACCATGGTGGCGATGGCCAGGTGGCTGGGCAGCACGCCCGAATGCCAGCCGACGGCGTCGATGCCCACGGTCTCGAGCATCGAGTTCACCAGCCCGAACCGGTCACCGAAGAGGTTGGAGAAGATCAGCGCCACGGCCACCGGAGTGACCACATAGGGCACCAGCACGCCCATCCGCCAGAAGGTTCTGGCGCGCAGGTTGTAGTCGAGCAGGTAGGCGATCAGGATTGCCGCCACCACCTGCGGGGCCGAGGAGAGGATGAAGATCGAGAGCGTGTTGCGCAGCGAGATCCAGAAGGCCCGCTGACCCAGCACGTGCGCGAAGTTGTCCGTGCCGACGAATTCGCCCTGGCCCATGATCAGGTCCCAGTCGTGGGCGGCGACCCAGATGGTGTAGACCAGCGGGAACAGCCCGACCACGGCGAAGAGCAGGAAGAAGGGACTGATGTAGAGGTAGGGCGAATACCGGCGGTCCCAGGCCGAGGCCCGGTGCCGGAAGCTGATGCGCGGCTTCCGGCGACCGGTCCCGGTCCGGCCCGCCGGACCGCCGCTACGGGATCCCGTGGCGGCGGCCTCGGCCCTTGAAGGTGCGGTCATGATCAGCGCAGGGCTTCCATGTCGTTGACGAACTTCTGCCAGGAGGACTCCGGATCGTCGGAGCCGTCGACGTCGACCCGGTTGATCGCGTCCTGGATCGCCACATTGATGGTCAGGTACTCGGTGCCCTTCAGCGGCTGGGTCTCCACAGCCTCGGCGCGTTCGGCCAGGATCTCGCCGGTGGGAGCGTCGTTGAAGAACTCATTGGTGGCTGAGAGCAGCTCCTCGGACTCCAGCGCCTCCCCGGTGGATGGGAACGCGTTGACAACCTCGAAGGCCTTCAGCTGCTGCTCCGGAGCGGTGAGCCAGGCTGCCAGCTCCTTGGCCGCCTCGACGTTGTCTCCCTGCGACGGCACGGTCAGATATGAGCCGCCCCAGTTGGCGCCGCCGCCCGGGAAGGTGTTGGCAATGTCCCAGCCCTCGACCTCCGCGGCGTTGCCCTCGATGATGCCCAGCATCCAGCCCGGGCACATCATGGTGGCGAAGGTCTCCTCGCGCTGGAAGGCGTCAGACCAGTCGCCGCTCCACTGGGTCAGACCCGCCGAGAGCTCGTCCTGAACCGAGGCCTCGAGCAGCTGGTCGTAGAGGTCCTTCACCTCGGGATTCGTATCGGCGATGACCTCGCCCTCCGCATCCTGGAAGGGCACCTCGACCTGGTTGATCATGCCCTGCCAGACGTTGTCGGAACCGGAGTACCAGGCGGAGTCGGACTCAGCCACGAACTCCCGGCCGGCCGCGAAGTAGTCCTCCCAGGTGTCTCCGAGGAAGTCGGCCACCTCGTCACGGTCGGTGGGCAGCCCGGCCTCCTCGAACAGGTCCGCCCGGTAACAGACGGCCTGCGGACCGCTGTCGGTGCCGTAGCCGATGAGGCTGCCGTCCTCGAGCAGAGCATCCTCGTACTTCCAATCGAGCCACCGGCCCTCGACCTCGGGATCCGAGAGGTCCTCGAAGCGGTCCGGGTACTGCTTGAACTCGGCGAGCCAGTCCACCTCCAAGGGCTCGATGTCCGAGGCGCCCTGCCCGGCGCCGAGGCTGTTGCGCAGCGAATCACGGGCGTTCTCTGCGGTGTCGATCTTGTTGTGCTCGATGGTGACGTTCTCGTTGAGCTCCTCGTACTCGGTGAAGAGCTCCTCATAGCCGAACTCGTTGAAGGTGGTCACGCTCAAGCTGACGTCCTCCCCCTCGGCCACGCCGCCGTCGTCGTCCCCGCCGGCGGCACCTCCGCAGGCGGTCAGGGCGAGCGCCAGGCCGGAGGTGAGCGCGATGCCCCGCAGCACATGGGCGCGGCGATGCGCGCCTCGGGCCGAGCCTGGCCGACGCCCCGGGTGGGCGGCTGCGGAGGTGTTCTCCTCCGCGTGATCAGTAGTCCTCATCACAGAAATCTCCTTCGATATGAGGTGCGAGCGAGTCCCCAAGCCGTCTTGTGAGAGCGCTCTCACGGTGAGAAGAAAGTAGCACCCCTGGTAAGACTGTGGCAAGGGTCACAGCCCCGTCCCGCCATTGAGGCCCTGCGGGAGGAGCCACTGGGCGGCACGGTGCAGGGGTGAGACAGTAGACTCTGGACTTATTGCCCAGTTCAGCACGCAGCCGTTTCAAGGCTGGGCACACATTCATCAGTAGAAGGAGGTGCCGGTGGGACTGCTAGACAAGCTTGAACACGGCATCGAAAAGGCCGTCCGCGGTGCCTTCTCAGGACGAGGAGGGAGTCTCGGACCCGTGGAGATCGCCACCGCCGTACGCCGTCATATGGACCGAGAGTCCAAGACCATCGCCGAGGGCCAGCACCTGGCACCGAACCTGTACAAGGTCCGGCTCGCCGGCGAGGACTTCAGCGAGGCCAAGAAATATGGCGTCGCCCTGGCCGAGGAGCTCTGCGAGGAGATCCTGCGCCACGCCGAATCCCAGGGGTACACCCTGCTGGGCCCGGTGAAGGCGACCTTCGTGAAGAACACCGAGCTCAAGCGCGGTCAGCTCAGCATCGAGTCGCGCACCGACAAGGACCCGCTGGCCAGCCCCGTCGCGCCCCAGCAGTCCTCCCCGGCAGCCGGCCCCAGCGCCGCCGCCCCGCTTCCGGCCACGATGTCCCAGCCCACGGTCACCCCTCCGCCCGCGCCGACATCAGCTCCTGCCCCGCAGCCCACGGCGAGCCTGGAGTATGAGGAGCAGACCTACCCGCTGCGCCCGGACTCCACCGTGATCGGGCGCTCCACCTCGGCCGATGTCACCGTTCCCGACACCGGGGTCTCGCGCAAGCACCTGGAGCTCTTCCGCTCCGGCGGCGCGTGGTACGCCCGTGACCTGGGCACCACCAACGGCTCCTATGTGGACGGGGAGCAGCTCACCGGTGACACGCCCAAGGTGCAGCTCATCGACGGCGCCCTGATCTCGCTCGGCAACGCGCGCATGCGCTTCCGCCAGAGCTGAAGGACGCCTACACATGAGTGAACTCGCTGTCACGGTGCTGCAGTTCGGGCTGCTGCTGCTGCTCTGGATCCTGATCCTCTCGATCATCGGAGCGCAGGGCCGGGACATGACCATCTCCAAGCGCTCACGGGCCCGGGCCGCCGCCCCACACGCTGCACCGGCCCCGCGCAGCGGACCCCCCGCCCCCGCCGGCAGCAACCACAGCGGCCCCACTCCGCGTCCGCGACCCCGACGCCTGCTGGTCAGCGAGGGCCCCCTGGCCGGGACCGAGCTCCCGCTCGGCTCAGCCTCGATCATGATGGGCCGGGCACAGGAATGCACCCTGGTGCTCGATGACGACTACGCCTCCGGCAAGCACGCCCGGCTCTTCCCGCAGGGTTCCCGCTGGTTCCTCGAAGACCTGGGCTCCACCAACGGCACCTGGCTCGGTGAGGAGCAGCTGACCCGCGCCTCCACGGTCGAGCCCGGGGACCGGATCCGCATCGGCAAGACCGTCCTGGAGCTGAGGACCTAGCCCGTGGCTCTGGTATTCCGCTTCGCAGCGCGCTCCGACACCGGTGCCGTGCGCTCCAAGAACGACGACTCCGGCTACGCGGGCCGCTATTTCGCCGTGGTCGCAGACGGCATGGGCGGCCACGCCGGCGGCGACGTCGCCTCCGCCTCCACGGTGCTGGACCTCGCGCACCTGGACACGCGCGGGTTCGCGGACCCCGAGACGGTGCTGCCGGATGAGATCCAGACCGCGAACTCCTTCTTGAACAAGCTGGTCAAGGCCAACCCGAAGCTCGCCGGGATGGGCACCACCATCACCTCGCTGCTGATCACCCAGGAACGGCTGCAGTTCGCCCACATCGGTGACTCCCGCGCCTACCGGCTCAAGCGTGGACGGTTCCGGCAGGTCAGCAAGGACCACACCTTCGTCCAGCGACTGGTCGACGAAGGCCGGCTGGATCCAGACCAGGCCGAGCACCACCCGCACAAGAACGTGCTGATGCGCGTGCTCGGCGATGTCGATGCCTCACCCGAGCTGGACATCACCTCCTTCCCGCTGGAGGCCGGTGAACGCTGGCTGCTCTGCTCAGACGGGCTCAACGCCGTCGTCTCCGAACGGCTGATCGAACAGAAGCTGCGCTCCACCCAGACCCTGGAGTCGATCGTCGATGACCTTGTCGACCTGACCCTCGGCGGAGGCGCCCCGGACAATGTGACAGTGGTCTGCCTGGAGGTCGTGGAGGCCGATGAGGCCGCCCTTGCACCGAGCAACGAACTGCCGCTCAGCGAGGCCGCCGTGGCCGCCGCCTCCCACAACTACGGCGGAGCCGACGCGACCATGGAGCTCGACGTGGTCCCAGTGGTCAACTCCGAGGCCTTCTCCGCCCACGACGACGAGGACTCGCTCTCCCCGCTGTCGGCCGCCATGGTGCGCAAGAAGCTCGGAGCGCGTCCGCACCTGCTGGTCGGCGCCGCCAACAAGGCAGCCGACACCGGCACGATTCCCGTGGTCGCGCGCAATGTGGATGAGCACCCGATGGCCTCGCTGCTCACCGGCCAGCCGCTGCGTCCCGTGCGCCACACCTACTCCGAGCTGCTCGAGGAGCATCCGCACGACCCCGCCGCGGCCAGCGGCGAAGCAGACGAGACCGGGGCCGACTCAGGCGCCGCCGTCGGTGCCTCCGACCCCGCTGACCCCGCTGGCGCGACCGACCCCGAATCCGCTGAACCCTCCGCCGATCAGCCGGCTCCACGTGATCCGGACTCATCCGCGGCGCAGGCCCCCAGTGACGACGGGCCGCACCGGGCCGGCGCCGGACTCGCCGAGGAGCCCGAGAGCATCCAGGAGGAGGAGCTGGTCCTCGATGAGGAGGAGCTCGACGCGTTGGAGACGACTCGACGACGCAGCTCCTGGTTCCTGCCCACCTTTGTGGCGCTGCTGGCCGTGCTGGTCGCCGTCGTCACCTTCCTGGGGTACGTCTGGACCCAGACCCAGTACTACGTCGGAGAGGACCAGGGCGAGGTCGCCATCTACAGCGGCGTCTCCCAGTCCCTGGGGCCGATCAGGCTCTCCGAGGTCGACGAACACGCCGATATCGCCCTGGGAGACCTCACCCAGTACCACCAGGAGCGGATCGAGCGAGGCATCGCCGCCGACGACCGTGATCACGCGGAACACATCGTCAGCCAGCTGCGCGCCATGGCCACCGCCAATGCCGAGCAGGACGAACCCGGCCCGGAGGACGAGCCGGGGGCGGATGAGGCCGACGAGCCCGCCGATGAGACGGCCGAGGATCCCGCGGAGGATCAGCCAGCCCAGGACCAGCCAGCCGAGAATCAGGGAGGTGACCAGTGAACGCAGCATCTCAGCAGGTGTACAAGCCCCGCAGGAATCTCGAGCTGGTGCTGCTCCTGATGGCCCTGACTGTGGCGATCGGCGCCCAGATGCTGGTCGCGCTCGCCCTCGACGAGCCGATCACCGCCGACTATTACGTCGAAGGCGCCGTCTTCGCCGGACTGGTCCTCGCCTTCCATGTGGTCCTGCGGCTGCGCGCGAAGTACGCGGACCCCTTCATCCTTCCCATCGTGGTGACCCTCAACGGGCTGGGCCTCGCGATGATCCACCGGCTCGACTTCACCCCCGCCTACTCCGGGGTCGCCGATCGGCAGCTGATGTGGACCGGGGTCTCGATCGTGGCCGCCGTGGCGCTGCTGTGGCTGCTCAAGGACCACCGTCGGCTCCGGCAGCTGACCTACATCTCCTTGGCGGCCAGCGTCGTGCTGCTCTTCCTTCCGATCGTGCCGGGAGTGGGCCAGGAGCTGCACGGCGCCCGGATCTGGGTGAACCTCGGCCCGCTGTCCTTCCAGCCCAGCGAGATCGCCAAGATCACCCTGGCTGTGTTCTT
The DNA here is from genome assembly GCF_022565895.1 of Nesterenkonia sp. YGD6. Classification (NCBI taxonomy): domain Bacteria; kingdom Bacillati; phylum Actinomycetota; class Actinomycetes; order Micrococcales; family Micrococcaceae; genus Nesterenkonia; species Nesterenkonia sp. YGD6. The sequence continues at coordinate 156,593 of NZ_JAJOYY010000005.1, forward strand.
CGCCGGATTCCTCGCCAACAACCGCGATCTGATCCTGCTGGCGGGCCGGAAGTTCGGGCCCGTGACCTTCCCCCGGCTGCGTGACCTCGCCCCGATGTTCATCGCCTGGATCATCGCCATCGGCGTGCTCGTGGTGCAGAACGACCTCGGGAACGCGCTGATGTTCTTCGGCCTCTTCGTCGCCGTGATCTACGTGGCCACCTCCCGGTTCTCCTGGATCGCGATCGGCTCGGTCTTCATGCTCATCGGCGCCGCCCTGGCCTATCGGTTCGTGTCCCACTTCCGCGACCGGGTCGAGATCTGGCTCAACGCCTTCGACCAGGACATCTACGAACGCGCCTTCGGCGGCTCCCACCAGGTGGTGCAGGGCCTGTTCGGCATGGCGCACGGCGGACTCGCCGGCACCGGCCTGGGCTCGGGCAACCCGAACATGGTCTCGCTGGCCAACTCGGACATGATCATCGCCGCCTTCGGCGAGGAGCTCGGCTTCATCGGGCTCTCCGCCATGCTGCTGCTCTACCTTCTGCTCTTCAGCCGCTACATGCGCGCCGGGCTCGGAACCCGCGACACCTTCGGCAAGCTGCTCGCCGTGGGCCTCGCCGTCGTCCTGGTGCTGCAGGTCTTCGTCGTCGTCGGAGGCATCACCCGAGTCATCCCGCTGACCGGACTGGCCACGCCCTTCCTTGCCGCAGGCGGCTCCGCGCTGTTGGCTAACTGGCTGATCGTGGCGCTGGTGCTGCTGATCTCCCACTCCGCCCGGCAGCCGGTGATCGTGGGACCGATGGTCAACGCGACCGGGGAATCCTCCTCCGGCATCGAGTCGCGACTGCACTCCGACGGGCCGGGGGCACGCGAGACCGCCGTCCACCGGCACGGTGCGCACCGACAGCCCGACCACCATGACCGCCACGACGACGACCACACCGGCATCGACCATGTGCCAGCTGAGCAGGGAGGGACGACGAGATGAACAACGCCATTCGTCACACCTGGGTCGTCGCGGTGGGCCTGTTCCTCACGCTCTTCGTCGCGCTCTCCATCATCCAGGTGGCGATGACCGATGAGCTCAATGCCAACCCCAACAACGTGCGGCAGGTCTATGAGGACCGCGGAGCCCCGCGCGGCGCGATCACGGTGGACGGCACCGCCGTCGCGGAATCCGTCCCCTCGGAGAACTCCAGCTTCGCCTACCAGCGGGTCTACCACGAGCCCGAGCTCTACTCCGGGATCACCGGCACCTACTCCATCGCCGCGAACCCCACCGGACTGGAGGGCACGCTCAACGAGTACCTCTCGGGGCAGTCCGACAGCCAGTTCTTCGACCGGATCACCTCGGTGTTCACCGGCGACACGATGGACGGCGGTCAGGTCGAGCTGACCCTCGACGCCGAGCTGCAGCAGCTCGCCTACGACCAGATCCCCGAGGGGACCCGCGGAAGCATCATCGTCACCGAGATCGCCACCGGCGACATCAAGGCCATGGCCGCCAAGCCCAGCTATGACAACAATGCTCTCGCCGTGCAGGACTCCACCCAACTGATCCAGAACCAGGAGGAGCTGGAGTCCGACCCGGATCTGCGCTACATCTCCCGGGCCATCTCCAGCACCCTCGCCCCCGGCTCCACCTTCAAGCTCGTCGATCTGGTGGCGATGCTGGAGTCCGGGGACTACGAGCCGGACACGATCCTGGCCAACCCGAACTCGATCACGCTGCCGGATTCGAACACCGAGCTGGCGAACTTCGATCGCGGCATCTGCGCGCAGCGTTCCCAGGCGGAGCTCTCGTGGATCGTGGCGCAGTCCTGCAACACGCCCTTCGCGCAGGCCGCCATGGACCTCGGCGAGGGCTCGATCAGGGACAGCGCCGAGGCCTTCGGGTTCAACTCCGATGGCCTGGGCATCCCGCTGCGCGTGGACACCTCGAACTTCCCCACCGACCTCTCCGACGCCGCCCTGGCCCAGTCCTCCATCGGCCAGTTCGACGTCACCTCCACCCCGCTGCAGATGAACATGGTCGCCGCCGCCATCGCCAACGACGGCACCCTGATGAAGCCCAACCTGGTCAACGCGATCCGTGGCTCCGACCTGCAGCTGCTCTCCACCTCCGAACCAGAGACGCTCTCCGAGGTCACCTCGGAGCAGGTGGCAGACGAGATCACCGAGATGATGGTCGGGGTCGTCGAGTCCGGCACGGGCACCCGCGCGCAGACCGAGAGCTTCCAGGTCGCGGCCAAGACCGGCACGGCAGACGTCGGCGACACCGGAGAGGTGAACTCCTGGATCACCGGCTTCGCCCCCGCCGACGACCCGCAGTATGCGGTGACCGTGGCCTACGAGCGGATCGACTTCGACACCGGATCTTCGCTCACCGGACCGCAGCTGCTGACCATGCTCGAGGCGGCGATCGAATGAGGCCCGTGGTCGGCATCCTGATGGGTGAGCGCTACCAGCTCACCGAACGCATCGCCATCGGCGGCATGGGCGAGGTCTGGAAGGCCTCTGACCAGGTACTCGGACGCACCGTGGCGATCAAGATCCTCAAGGAGGAGTACACCGGGGACGAGGCGTTCCTGCGTCGGTTCCGCGCCGAGGCGCGCCACACCGCCCTGCTGAACCACCCCGGCATCGCTGACATCTACGACTACGGCGAACAGTCCGGCTCCGGCTACCTGGTCATGGAGCTCGTGCCGGGACGCCCGCTCTCGGTCCTGCTCGAGACGGACAAGACGCTCTCCTGGGAGAAGACCCTCTCGATCCTCGCCCAGACCGGCCGCGCCCTGCAGGTCGCCCATGACCAGGGCCTGGTCCACCGCGACGTCAAACCCGGCAACCTGCTGATCACCCCCACCCGGCGGGTGAAGATCACCGACTTCGGCATCGCCCGACTGGCTGATCAGGTGCCGCTGACCGCCACCGGACAGGTGATGGGCACGGTCCAGTACCTCTCCCCGGAGCAGGCCACCGGCCAGCACGCCACCGGCTCCTCGGACATCTACGCACTGGGCATCATCGGCTATGAAGCGCTGGTCGGGCACCGCCCGTTCACCGGCGAATCGCAGATCGCCATCGCGCTGAAACAGGTCAACGAGCCGCCGCCGGCGCTGCCGGACACCGTCCCTGAGCCGGTGCGGGCGCTGATCATGTCGATGCTGGAGAAGGACCCCAGCAAGCGACCGCTCACCGCGACCAAGCTCGCCGAAGCAGCCGACGCCCTGCTGCGCCATGACACGGAGTCTGCGCTGAAGGCAGTTCCCGCCATGGCAGCCCATATGGACGGCGCCGAGCCCGACGCGGACGCGACCACCGCCATCCCACGAACCGACACCACACCGACCGCCGTCGTCCCCGGCAGCAGCCGGGCCCCGTCGGCGCGCACGCCGGAGCAGCCTGCCGAGGCCGCCGAGCACACTGCCCAGCAGGGAGCCGCCCCCGCCGCGGCCGGCGGCGCACACCCGCGCCCCGGCGCGCCCACGGCTGGCTCGGAGGCCGGAGCGGAGAAGGAGCCGCGCCGACTCCATGGGGGTCGACGGTGGTACTGGCCGCTCATCGCACTGCTGTTGCTGGTCCTGCTGGCCCTGATCGGCTCGTGGCTGTTCCCGCGGTTCGGCGGCAACGGCGGCGAGGACGAGCCGAGCCCGACGCCGACGGTCACCGAGACCTTCATCCCCGGCGCCGAGATGGTCGAGATCTCCGAGAGCGACTTCCTGGGACTCTCCCTGGAGGAGGTCACCGCACGGCTGCAGGACGCTGGGCTCCAGGTCCAGGCCGAACCCGTGGAGTCAGGCGAGCCCACGGGCGTGGTCACCGGGGTGGCACCGTCGGGCAGCGTCCCGGCGGGGTCGACGGTCACCGTGTTCTACTCCGCCGTCTCGAACGACACCGTGCCTGAGAACCAGGACCCGGCCCCCGGCCAGAACGATCAGGGTCAGAACGGCCAGGACCAGCAGGACGGCGACGGGCAGAACGGCACCGGTCAGCAGGAGGAGGAGCCCGAGCAGGACACCTCCCCGGCCCCCACGCCGACTCCCGCCCCATCCCCCTCGCCCGAGGACCAGGACGAGGCTGAGGACCCCGAGGCGACCCAGCCGGAGCCGACGGAGTCCGACGTGGTCGAGGACGAGTCACCCCAGGACGGGCAGGCCGGTGGCGAATCCGGTGCCGAGGGCACCGAGGATCCCGATCGGGCTGGCTTCTCAGCCGAGGATGGGCCAGGATCGGAGACAGGAACCGACATATGACCGAGACTGCTGAGCGCGTCCTCAACAACCGCTACCGAATCACCTCGTTGATCGGACGCGGCGGGATGGCTGATGTCTACCTGGGCCATGACCTCACGCTGGATCGCCAGGTCGCGGTCAAGATGCTGCGCCCCGACCTGGCCCGTGATCCCCAGTTCCAGGGCCGCTTCCGCCGCGAGGGCCAGTCGTCGGCCTCGCTGAACCACCCCAACATCGTGGCGGTGTATGACTCCGGCCGCGCCGAGGTCGAGGACCAGGCGCACCACGAGATCAAGACTCCCTACATCGTCATGGAATACGTCGACGGGGTCACCCTGCGCCATATCCTGCATGGCACTCCGCGCATCACCGACACCGCAGACGTCGATGATGAGCAGACCCGGATCGCCGGGGAGACGAACCATGCACCGGCACCCGGTGAGCCCGACGACGACGTCCTGGCCCTGGGCGACACGGGCCGGGTCCACGACGGCGAGGACCACCTCCCCGCCGCGCAGGTCGGCTCCCAGCTGCAGTCGAAGATCGACCATGCGCTGAACAAGCCGCTCTCCGAGCGGGAGACGGCCGGCTATATGCACGGGATCCTCGGCGCACTGGGCTACAGCCACGAGAAGGGCATCGTCCACCGCGACATCAAGCCCTCCAATGTGATGGTCTCCCAGACCGGACAGATCAAGGTGATGGACTTCGGGATCGCCCGAGCCCTGGCTGACTCCGCGTCGACCATGACCCAGACCTCCGCCGTGGTCGGCACCGCCCAGTACCTCTCCCCTGAGCAGGCGCGCGGCGAAGTGGTGGACCACCGGTCGGATCTCTACTCGGCCGGCTGCGTGCTCTTCGAGCTGCTGACCAACCGTCCGCCCTTCCAGGGCGAGTCCCCCGTCTCGGTGGCCTACCAGCATGTGCGCGAGGCCCCACCGTTGGTGAGCGACTTCAACCACCAGGTCAGCCCGGCGATGGAGTCAGTGGTCGGCAAGGCCCTGACCAAGGATCCCGCGTTCCGGTTCCAGACCGCCGAGGAGTTCAACCAGGCCATCCAGAAGGCGCTGATCGGCATCGGCGTGGACGACGACGACCACCCCACCGCGGCGATGGCGGCCATCGGCGGCCGGCAGGACTTCAATCAGGTCCTCGCCGCCGGCGGCGTCGCACCGGCCACCCAGCTCTCCGCGCGCACCCCGGAGGACCCCGACCTCTATCAGAGCCACGACCAGCCTCAGGAACGACCGCGTCGTCGTCGTGGCGGCCTGATCCTGATCTGGACGCTGCTGATCCTCGCGCTGGCAGGCGGCGGCACCTGGGCGCTGATGAACATGCTCGACAGCCCCGAGGTCTCCATCCCCGATGTGACCGGGATGACCGAGGAGGACGCGCGGGCGGAGCTGACCGCGCTGAACCTGAACCCCACCGTGGAGACGGAGGCTCACCCCGAGATCGAGGAAGACCTAGCGATCCGCACCGACCCCGAGGCAGAGACCGCGGTGGCTCCTGACAGCGCCGTGGTGCTCTACATCTCCACCGGGCCGCAGAGCGTGCGCATCCCCGACGGTCTGCAGGGCTCCTCCGAGGAGGAGGTGCGTGAGGCGCTGGACGAGGTGGGCCTGGAGGTCGGCGAGATCAGCCAGGAGAATCACCCCAGCATCGAGGAAGACATGCTGATCAGCACCGACCCGGAAGCCGGTTCCTCGGTGGCGCCAGGATCCGAGGTGGATCTGGTGCTCTCCACCGGTCTGGTGGAGATGCCGGGAGTCTTCAACCGCACCCGCACCGAGGCCCAGACGATCCTCGAGAACCTCGGGCTCAGCGTGGCCATCGTCGAAGATGAGCGCACCGACTACGCCGAGGACACCGTCGTCGGCCAGCGGGTGGGCGGCGCGTCCGTCGTCGCCGGAGACACCATCCCGCAGCGCTCCACCGTGACGCTGGTCGTCGCGGTCGCCCCGGAGCCGGCTCCCGCTCCCGCTCCCGCGCCGGAGCCTGACCCGGAGCCGGAGCCTGACCCGGAGCCGGAAGAGGAAGAGGCGCCCGAGCCGGACACCGATGACGGCGACAACCGTGAATCCCCCAGGGAAGACCCCGAGGAGTCCCCCAGTGAGGACGCTGAGGAAGCCGACGATGGCGGAGCCGAGTCCGGCAACGAGGACGAAGACGCAGCGGACGAAGACTCCGAAGCACCCGAGGAGTCCCCCGCAGAGGAGGAATCCCCTGAGGCGAACGGCGGATCCAACGGCGACACCGAGGAATCCCCGGGAAACGCGGACGACGACTCAGCAGACTCGGAGGACACGAACGGCAACGGTGGCAACGGTGACGGTGGCGACGGCGACTGAGACGCCTCACGGACCGCCACCAGGACCACCTCCTCGACCACCGCGCGGCACCGACCTGCGCGGCACCCCAGAAATGAGATGAAATAATCAGCGCCATGTCCAGACTCTCCTTCTCACCGCGAACCCTCGGCACGGCTCTGGGCTCGGCCGGCTCGGTGCTCATCGGTCGGGCCGCCCGCACCGTGACGAAGCTGCGCGGCGGCGGCGGGTCGGCCTTCCCAGGACTGGTCGTCGAGAAGCTCGACCCGCATTTCCTCGCCCGCACGCTGCACCGGCTCCCGCGCGGGGTCATCGTCGTGTCGGGGACCAACGGGAAGACCACGACCACCAAGATGGTCGTGGAGCTGCTGCAGGGCCAGGGGTTGAAGGTCTTCACCAACCGCAGCGGCTCCAACTTCACCCGCGGCGTCGTCGCCTCGATCCTCGAAGAGGTCAAGCTCTCCGGGAAGCTCGACGCCGACATCGCGGTGCTGGAGCTCGATGAGGCCCACGCGGTGCACTTCGTCAAGGCGGTGCGCCCCAACCACAGCCTGCTGCTCAATGTCATGCGTGATCAGCTGGACCGTTTCGGGGAGATCGACACCACCGCAGGGATGCTGCGCACCATCGCCCAGCACACGGTCGAGGCCGTGGTGCTCAACCGTGAGGACCCCCGGGTCCGGGCCATCGCTGAGACCCTTGGCGCCCAGCGGGTCGACTACTTCGGCCTCAGCGAGTCGCTGCGCGGACACTTCCCCAGCGACGATGACTTCCACTCAGGACCCGCGAGCGCGGCGGATCACCCGCACGCCGATGTCGTCCTCGAAGAGCTCATCGAGGGCGGTGGCCGGTTCACCGTCGACGGTGAGTCGGTGACCACCTCACTGACCGTCAACGGCGCCTACAACACCTTCAACGCTGCGGCCGCGATGGCGGTGGTCCGCCAGGCGCTGGGCGACACCGTGGACCCTCCGGCGCTCATCGACTCCCTCTCCAAGGTCTCTCCGGCCTTCGGACGTGGCGAGAGCCTCACCGTGCAGGGACGTCCGCTGGACCTGGTGCTGGTGAAGAACCCCTCCGGCTTCCGGCTCGGACTGAGCTCCTTCCCTGCCGGCGGTGTGGCCACGATGATCGCGATCAACGACAACTACGCCGACGGCCGGGACATGAGCTGGCTCTGGGACGTGGAGTTCGCCTCGCTCGCGGAGGAGGGCGTGCGGATGATCTCCGGAGTGCGCGCCTACGACATGGCTCTGCGGCTGAAATATGACGAGGTCGACTTCGACGCGGTGGAGCCTGACCTGTCGCTCGCGCTCACCCGCTTCCTCGACGAGAACCCCGGGAAGCCGGCTCGGATCTTCTGCACCTACACCGCCATGCTCGGGCTGCGAAAGCGGCTTGGCGCCTATACCGAAGTCGAGGCCTTCTGATGGCAGAGTCCAAGCCCATCCACGTGCTCCAGCTCTATCCCCGGGACATGAACATCTATGGAGACTTCGGCAATGCGCTGGTGCTCCAGCGACGTCTGCAGTGGCGCGGCTATGAGCCGATCCTGCACAGCTACGACCCGGAGGATGAGTTCCCGGAGCAGGTCGACATCGTCATCGGCGGCGGCGGTCAGGACAGCGGTCAGGACAAGATCCAGCAGGACCTGCTGCGGATCGGTGACAAGCTCCACGCCCTGGCCGAGGACGGCACCCCGATGCTGATGATCTGCGGTCTGTACCAGCTCTTCGGGCACTCCTTCCGCACCCGGGAGGGCCGGGAGATCAAGGGCGTGGGCCTCCTGGACCTGAGAACCGAGGGCACCGACACCCGGCTGATCGGCAATGTGGTGGCCGAGTCCAAGGAGTTCGGCGAGATCCTCGGCTACGAGAACCACTCCGGACAGACCTATCTCGGGCCTGAGGTCCAGCCGCTGGCACGGGTCACCAAGGGCGAGGGGAACAACGCCCGGGATTCACACGAGGGCGCGCGCCGGAAGAACATCGTGGGCAGCTACCTGCACGGGTCGCTGCTGCCGAAGAACCCGGCGATCGCGGACTTCCTGATCGCGCAGGCCGTTCAGAACCGCTACGCCGAGACGATCCAGCCGCAGATCGATCCGGCCGGGTCTGCCCAGCCGATCGATGAGCTGACCCGCAAGGCCAGGACGACGGCGACCCGGCGGCCCCGCTAGGTCCTCACATCAGTTCATCGTCGATGCCTCGACGCACTACTTCCAGCGCATCGTCATGAAGAAGCCGACCATGGTGATGCCGAAGCCGATGATGACGTTCCAGCCGCCGGCGGCCTGCAACGGGGCGGCGCCCTGGGTGATGTACCAGACGATCAGCCAGAGCAGGCCCAGGATCATCAGCCCGATCATCGTCGCCCGGTACCAGAGCGGCAACGAGTCGTCCTCGAGTTCGAGGTCCTTGACCTCCTTGGGATCGGCGTCGTTCAGCGGAGACTTCTTCGTCTCGGTCTTGTCGCGCGTCCTGCGGTTCTTGCGGTGCTTGGACTCAGCCACGTCGGTTCGGTCCCCTCTGGGTCTGGCACGGATCTCGGTTCGGTATCCTGGTCTCACGGCCGTGCCCCCTTGGGGCCCGGCCGTGGTCTGCGTGCCATTCTACCGTTTCGGTGTGATGGTCGCCCCACTCAACCTTCGGAGGATTCATGTCGGGACACCGCGGCCGCAGCACAGGCGCCCGGATCCTCGGTGTCGCCGGCGAGCTGCTGATCACCCTGGGGGTGCTGGGGCTGCTCTTCGTGGTGTGGGAGGTCTGGTGGACCGGACTCGACGCGAATCGCGAGGCCCAGACCATCGAAGACGAGTTCCACACCCGAATCGAACAGCTGGACGCTGACCCGGCACGGCAGGAGCAGCCGGAGTCACAGCAATACTGTCAGGAACTTCCCAACGGGAAGGCTGCGGCGTGTCCAGAGAAGATGGCCGCCGTGGACTCCGGGGCCATGGCCATGATCTACGCCCCCGCCATCGGCGCCGACTGGTCAGCACCTGTCCGCTCCGGAGTCGACGACCAGACGCTGAACACCGGCGGTCTGGGACACTACCCGGAGACCCAGCTGCCCGGAGAGCCGGGCAACTTCGCGGTGGCCGGACACCGACTCACCTATGGCGACGTGCTGCGCGATCAGGACCGCCTGACTCCCGGGGACGAGGTCTACGTGGAGTCCCCCGATGGGTACTACACCTATGAGGTCTACGAGACCCATGTGGTGCTGCCCCAGCAGTCCGAGGTCATCCTCCCGGTCCCCGGCGAGCCGGAGGCAGAGGCTGATCGGTCGCTGCTGACGCTGACCACCTGTCATCCGCTCTTCTCCAACCGCGAGCGACTGATCACCCACGCGGAGCTGGTCGACTTCGCACCACTGACCGCCGAGGCGCCGGCTGCGCTCGGCCAGGGAGGTTCCTGAGATGTATGCCTGGCTCTTCCGCTCGCTTCCCGGTCCGCTGGTGGTGCAGATCCTTCTGGCACTGGCCCTCGTGGCCGGTATCGTGTTCCTCCTGATGCAGTTCGCCTTCCCGTGGCTGAGCCAGTACAGCCCGCTCAATGACTCCACGCTTGAAACGATGACCTTCCCGGCGCTGGGCCGGGCCGAAGGGACCCCCGCATGAGCGACACCCCCGCCCGCATCCTCGTCATCGACAACTACGACAGCTTCGTCTACACCCTTGTCGGGTACCTGCGCGAGCTCGGCGCCGAGACCACGGTGATCCGCAACGACGACCTCTCGGTGGAGGAGGCCAAGAAGCTCGCCGCCGAGCACGACGGCGTGCTCATCTCCCCCGGCCCCGGCACCCCCGGTGAGGCTGGTGTCTCGGTGGAGCTGATCCGCTGGTGCGCCGAGGCCCAGGAGCCGATGCTCGGGGTCTGTCTGGGACATCAGGGCCTGGGGGAGGCCTTCGGCGCAACGGTCACCCATGCCGAGCAGCTGATGCACGGCAAGACCTCCCCGGTCACCCACACCGGGCACGTCTCCTTCGCCGGACTGCCCGAGACCTTCGTGGCCACTCGCTACCATTCCCTGATCGTGGCCGCGGAGACCATTCCTGAGGTGCTCGAGGTGACCGCGCGCACCGAGGACGGGGTCATCATGGGCCTGGCCCACCGCACGGCCCCGCTGTGGGGCATGCAGTATCACCCTGAGTCGGTGCTCACCGAGGGCGGCTACCGGATGCTGGGCAACTGGCTCGAGACCATGGGGCAGACCGGCGCGGCGGAGAAGGCTGCGAAGCTCAACCCCATCCGCTGAGTGCCCGCGCAGGCCCAGCAGGAGCCCGACACGCGTCGGCGCAGACAGCACGACACACAGGAGCGGACCTGACGATCACGCCAGGTCCGCTCTTGTGTTTCTACGTTCTCAATCGACGCTCGGCTCAGGTGGCCGGCTTCGGTGAGGGAACGTTCTTGCCCTTTGCCTCGTCAGCATTCTGCGCGTTGACGTTGGTCGCTCCCGAGGGCCCAGCCTTGGACTCCGGCGCACCGGAGGTCTTGGGGGCATCGGGAGTCGCCTTCGGCGCGGCGGCCGGGGTGCCAGCGACGGTGCTCGGCGCAGCCGGACCGCCCTGGGCAGCCGGCTTCGGTGCCGATGTTGCGGGCTGCGAAGCCGAGGCGGCTGGCTTGGGAGCCGAGGTCACCGGCTTGGGAGCTGCCGTGGAGGAGGTCGCTGGCCGGGTGACCGGCGCAGGCTTCTTCCACGGATCCTCCACCGGCTGGCTGGCGCGCCATGCGGCCACCCCTGCCGTCACAGCCGCGGCCACCAGTCCAAAGACCAGCAGACCCTTCTTGCGGCTGTTGGAGCGCTGGTGCTTCTTCAGCGTCTTGGCAGCGTCCTTCGCGTAGCGCTCGGAGCTCCTGCGCAGCTTCTTAACGATCTTCTTGTCACCGGTGGCCTTGATCAGCGCCTTCTCGACGCGGGGATCAAGCTCAGCGCGGTGGATCAGCTTCGCGGTCTTGTCCGCATAGCCGCCCAGCTTCGCCGAGGTGGCAGGGACGTACTCCGAGGTGAACTGCGTCTTGGCAGTGTCGTACTTGGAGAGGATCTTGGTCACCTCAGCCTTGGCCTGTGGGGGGAGCTTCTCGTACTGGGACGAGATGCCGCCTCCGGCGACCGAGGAGTACTCCTTGATCTTCTTGCCGGCCACTGAGGCGCTGTCGTTGACCGCCGTCAGTGCGCGACCCGAAGCGTCGTGCACCTTCGGGGCACCCTTGCGGTAGGTGTCTTCGGCCCAGTCTGCTGCCGCACCCAGTTTGGGGGCGGTCCAATCACGTGCGGTCTCGACCCCTGCGAGCACCAGGTGCTCCCAGCCGTGGTTCCGCTTCTTCTTCTTGCCGAACATGCATGTCCTCCGAATTCGGATCGGTTGCTGGCTCCAGCTTACGTGGTCTCTCCGTGACCTGCTATGGCACGGCCAATCCCTTCATCATCCCCCCAGCTGGCACCGCGCGCCACCAAGAGTGAGAGAATGGGGTCCATGAGTGCTATCGCAACACACAAGGCAACTATCCGTACTTCCCAGGGCGAGATCCTCGTCGAGCTCTTCGGGAACCACGCTCCCAAGACCGTGGACAACTTCGTCGGTCTCTCCACCGGTGAGCGCGAGTGGACCCACCCCGAGTCCGGCGAGAAGATGGTCGACACCCCGCTCTACAGCGGCACCGTGTTCCACCGGATCATCTCCGACTTCATGATCCAGGGCGGAGACCCGCTGGGCCTCGGCGTCGGCGGCCCGGGCTACAAGTTCGGCGACGAGATCCACCCGGAGCTGGACTTCACCTCCCCGTACAAGCTGGCCATGGCCAACGCAGGACCGGGCACCAACGGGTCCCAGTTCTTCATCACCTCGGTGGCCACCACCTGGCTGCAGGGCAAGCACACCATCTTCGGCGAGGTCTCTGATCCCGCCTCGCAGAAGATCGTCGACGCCCTGAACACGGTCCCCACCGACAACCGGGACCGTCCAAAGGAAGATGTCGTCATCGAGAAGATCGACATCGAGAAGCTCTGAGGATCTAGACCGATCAACGCAACATTCTGTCCGCAGCACCCGGACAGGCCAGCCACCGTGCAGTGTCAACGCTGTGAGCGGCCGGCCTGTCCGGAGTGTCTGCGGGAGGCCCCGGTCGGCTTCCAATGTGTGGACTGCCTGGCCCGGGCCAGGGATGAGTTCCAACGCCGCCGGCCCCCGGCGCGCTCCCAGTTCGGTGCCGTGCTGCGCGACGATCAGCGCCCGGTTGTCACCTTCACGGTCATCGGGCTCTGCGTCCTGCTCTTCTCCCTGCAGCTGCTCGGCAGCGCCGTCACCGACGCGAACCCTGACCCCGTCACCGGGGCCCTCTGGTATGCCCCGCTGCAGACGTCTTCCTGGGCTTTCGAGCCCTGGCGGATGCTCACCTCCGCGCTGGTGCATTCTCCGGCCAACGCCATGCATCTGCTCTTCAACATGTTCGCGCTCTGGTTCATCGGCCGGGCCATCGAACCGGCGCTCGGACCCCTGCGCTATATCGCCCTGCTGACCCTCTCCGCTCTCGGCGGCTCTGTCGCTGTGCTCTTCCTGACTCCCGCGTGGACCCCGACGCTCGGCGCCTCCGGAGCAGTCTTCGGCCTCTTCGGTGCGCTGTTCATCCTGATGCGCGCCACCGGCTCCCAGACCGGCGGGATCCTGGCGCTGATCGCGATCAACGTGGTGGTCAGCTTTGTGGTCCCCGGCATCTCCTGGCAGGGGCATTTCGGTGGACTCGTCATCGGCGCGCTGTGCGCCCTGGTGTTCTCCAAGGCCCCGGCCCGCTCCTCCACCGACCGGCGCCAGGACGCGCGCCGACGCGCGCGCTGGCAGGGCTTCGGACTGCTCGGCATCGCCGTGGTCCTGGTGCTGCTCACCGGCCTGGGCATGACCCTGGTGAATCCCTACGCATGAACCACCCCGCTTCCTCCCCAGGCTGTGCAGGACTAATCCACAGTTTTGTGCACAATTCACAGAAACCTGTGGATAGCGGTCTGACCTGGGGAATCACACCTGTGTAACTTATACACACTGTGGATAAACCCTGTGGATAACCTTTTGATCTGGGCTTTCACAGCAGATACGACGACGCCGAAACCACAGACCGTGGTTTCGGCGTCATCGTCATGTTCCGCTGGATGATCCAGCCGGGCCGCCGAGCTGCTGCTGCTCAGCGTCGCGCGGCCGCCCCGTGCGGACCGGAGTCGGCAGCGGCCTCTGACTCGCTCCACTGCTCCTCCATGGTGGGCCACATCCGCTTGAGGATGTCGTTCCAGGTGATCGCCCCAGCAAGAACGCCGTCGGAGTACACCACTGCCAGCTGTTCGCCGGCTTCACGCATGGTCTGGAACGCGTCATAGACGGAAGCTCCGGTGGACACGACCAGCGCAGGGCGGGCCAGTTCGCTGACCGGGTGCCCCGGCTCGACGGTGAGCGTGTCCCGCACATGGACCACCAGCGGGTTCGTGCCGGTCTCGGGGATGATCAGAATCCGCAGGTGCCCGGTGCGCTGGGCCGCGGCCTGCACATCAGCCGCCGTGGCCGAAGCGGGCACCGTAGTGGTCTCCTGACGGGTGCGCGCGGCAATCACATCGTCGACGGTGAGCGTCTCGAGGTCGATGACCCGGGAGATCTGCGAGGCCGAGGCCTGATCCAGCATGCCGGTCCGGGTGGAGTGCTCGACCAGATGCCGGATCGTGTCGGAGTCGTAGCCGCCCGCAGCCGCACGGTCCACCGGGATGATTCCGCTGGCCGCGACCAGTCGGTTGGCGATGCTGTTGATCCAGAGCAGCCAGGGCCGGAAGACCCAGAGGATCACCTGGGCCGGGAGTGCGACGAGCTTCGCGGCTCGCTCCGGATGCGCGATGGCCCAGGATTTCGGGGCCATCTCGCCGACCACCAGGTGCAGGAAGGTCATCAGGAACAGCGCCAGCGCGAAGGCGAGCACGTCGGCGGCCCACAGCGGCATGTTCCACGACTCGAAGATCGGGGTGAGTGCGTAGTCGACAGCGGGTTTGCTGACCGCGCCCAGCGCGAAGGTACACGCCGTGATGCCCAGCTGGGCTCCGGCGAGCATCACCGTGAGCTCGTTGAGCCCGCGCAGCGCGGCGCGCGCCGAACGGCTGTGCTCTGCTTCTTCCTCCAGGCGGTGGCGGCGGGCAGCCAGCAGCGCGAACTCAAGGATGACGAAGAAGGCGGAGATGGCAATGATGGCGATGGTTGCAATGGTGGGGATCAGCCAGTCGCTCATCGTTCCTCCTCGAAATGTTCGGTCAGGCGAAGGTGCACTGACTCGGGAACGTGGCGGTCCACGCTGATCACGGTGACGTCGACCCAGCGCTGCGGGGGCGAGGACTCGCCATAGTCGGCGGGTTCAGCCGGCAGATCGATCCGGACCTCCTGGCCTTCGGTGAGCAGCGCGCCCTCCTGGGACATCAGGAGCCCGGAGAGCGTCTCGTAGTCGCCTTCGGGAAAGTCCTGACCGATGACGCGCTCCACCTCGTCCAGGTGCAGATCACCATCGACGCGCCAGTGGTTCTCGCCGACATGTTCGATGCCGGCGGGCGCCTCGTCGTCGTGCTCGTCGGTGATCTCGCCGAGGATCTCCTCCGCAAGGTCCTCCATGGTCACCACACCGGTGAAGCCGCCGTATTCGTCGATGACGCAGGCGAGCTTGGCGTCGGCATCACGCAGCGTGCGCACCGCCTCAGGCAGCGGCATCAACGTCGGCACGATCACCGGGGCGCGCATGATCTCGGTCGCAGCGGCCGCATCGGTGAACTTGGTGCCCAGCAGGTCTACGAGATGGACGACGCCGACGGGTTCGTCATGCATGTCGACCACCGGGTAGCGGGTGTGCTCCTGGGCCATGAGCGCACGGATCTCGCCCAGCGTGGTGTCAGGATGGATCAGCCCGGTGCGGGACCGCGGAATCATGGCGTGCTCGACGTCGTGATCCGGGAAGTCCAGGATCCTGTCGAGGGTCAGGTACATCTCCTCGGCCAGGTCTCCGCTCTCATGCGAGCTGGTCACGATGTGCTCGAGGTCCTTCGCGGTGGCGCTGGACTCCACGTCGTGCACCGGCTCGATTCGCAACAGCTTCAGCAGCGCGTTCGCAGAGACATCGAAGATCCAGATCAGCCAGCCGAAGGCGGCGAGATAGATCTTCGTGGACCGCGCCAGGGCCAGCGACAACGGGGTCGGATTCGCGATCGCGTAGTTCTTCGGGAAGAGCTCGCCGAAGATCATCTGTACGATCGTGGCGGCGGCCAGAGCGATGATCGTGCCGACCGCGATGCCCAGCGCCGCCGGGACGCCGATGCCGCCCAGCAGAGCGCCCAGACTCTCCCCCACCAGCGGCTCTGCGACATAGCCCACGAGCAGACCGGTGACGGTGATGCCCAGCTGGGCTCCGGAGAGCATGAAGGAGGTGCGTCCGGTGACGTCCAGCGCGCGCTGTGCGGACTTATCGCCTCCGGCGGCCAGTGCCCGCAGCTTATTGCGGTCCACGGACATGTACGCGAATTCTTGGGCCACGAAGTAGCCGTTGGCGGCAATGATGACCAGGATGACGAGGATGCCCAGCAGCAGAAGCAAGATGTCGATCACCGGGTCACCACCAGCGTGCACCTGCGGAGATCAGCTTGCCCTGCGTTCGCAGTACTCGGGGGGCGAGATCGTCGCCAGCGGAGTACTGCGCGTTGTAACTCGTACACCTGTGTCAGGCACCTCTTCAGACTCTAGATTCAACCGATAGATCGAGACTATAGCGCAATCGGGTCCCGGGGGTAGACCGCGTGCGGCAGGTCCTGGCCGGAGTCTCCTGTGAAGGACCGTCTCCTGTTGATACCGTGTGCCCGTGACGACCGAGGCCTATGCGGTGTTTCTCGATCCGGCACACCATGCGGCAGCCACCCATCCGCGGGTGAGCACATGGTGGCGCTGGCAGGATCACCAGGTGCACATCGCCCGCCCCGCGCCGCTGGCTGCAGCTCTCGCCGCACCGGCCGATGGGTCCGTCGGCGCAGACCCGCCCAAGCCGCCCAGGCCGGCGGTCCGGGTGCTGGTGATCCACGGCGGCGGCGGGCACAGCGGGGCGCTCTGGCCGATCACCTCGCTGCTCGCCGCGCAGGGCCTGGACGTCGCCGCCGTGGATCTCCCGCTCTATGGCAGGACGCTCAGCCTGGACCCGGGCGCCGTGCGGTATCAGACCTGGGTCCGGCTGCTGGTCGACCTTCTCGACGCCGAGCACGACGACCGACCGCTGATCCTGCTCGGTGCGAGCATGGGCGGGATGCTCGCCTACGAGGCGGCAGCCAGATCACCGCACGTGGCCGCGGTCGGCGCGACCTCCCTGCTGGATCCGCAGGACTGGCGCGTCCGGGCGAGGCTGACCCGCTTCGGTCCCCTGGCCGTCGCCGGCGCTCAGCTCACCCGCCTCATCCCCGGAGGAGCCGCACAGATGAGGGTGCCGATGCGCGCCGTGGCTGATTTCGCAAAGATGAGCCGGGACCCGGACCTGGCCGAACTGTGCGCCTCGGATCCGCTGGGCGGAGGCGCCCGAATACCGGTGGGGTTTCTCAGCTCATTCCTGAACTATGACCATGTCCCCGGGGCGGAGATGACCACACCGGTGACCCTCCTTCACCCCACACACGACGCCTGGACCCCCGTGCAGCTGAGCATGCGGTTCCTGCTGCGGATCGCGGCCCCGACCGAGGCTGTGATGCTGCGCAGATGCGGGCATTTCCCGATCGAGGAGCCCGGGGTGAGCGATCTCGTCGCCGCCGTGGTCCGCCTCGCCGGAAGACACATCGAGACAGGGCCCCCAGCGTGAACCACCAGACCGCACCGAGAGACGCATGCGGTGACAGGAAGCTCCACGGTCGCCGGGCCCGGCCCAGGACACGAAAAAGCTCCCCGCACTTCAAGTGCGGGGAGCCTCTTCCGATTCAGATCCTCTGGTGGAGGCAAGGGGACTCGAACCCCTAACCCCCTGCTTGCAAAGCAGGTGCGCTACCAATTGCGCCATGCCCCCAAAGGTGCTTCTCAGGTTATCAGAGCGAGTCTGTGGCCTGAGACCAGACCTGCCGGGTGTCCTCGGCTCGTCGCCACTGGCGATAACCGAGGATCCCCGCCACGGAGAGAGCCACAAAGACGATGCGTTTCATGTTTCCCTCCTTGGAGTCCGGGGTGGGCGTAGGAGGACTTGAACCTCCGACCTCATCGTTATCAGCGATGCGCTCTAACCGCCTGAGCTATACGCCCGGACACCTTGTTTCAGGTGCGTCACCCCCGCGAGGGCGACCACTACACGTTACCCTGCACCCTGCGACCCCGCCAAATCGTGGAGCCGGAGCGCTCAGTCGTCGGTGAGCGTGACTCCCACGCCGCCCACCAGGGAGGCGGAGAGGTTGTACAGCACTGCAGCGAGCATCGAGAGCACGGTCAGCAGCACCACGTTGACCACGGCGATGATCGTGGCGAAGGCCGCGACCTGCGTGATGGTCACAAGCTCCTCGACCCGGAAGGACCCGCCGCCGCCCTCGGTGCCGAGGATCTGGCCGAGAAGCTCGTTGACTCGGTTGAAGATCCCCGAGACGTCCATGACGGTCCACAGCGTGACCGCCGCGACCACGGTCATGATGCCCAGGGCCACCGAGAGCAAGAAGCTCATCTTCAGCACCGACCAGGGGTCGACCTTGGAGATCAGCAGCCGCGCCTTGCGCACCTTCGCCTTGGGCGTCGGTCGCACCAGGCCGGGCTGGGGACGACTACCGGTGGGGCGCTGACCCTGAGCCGGACGTGCTCCCTGCCCGCTGGGGCGTGCCCCGGCAGTCGGTCGCGGCTTGGGGGCCCCGGCCTTCTCCGCCTGGGGACGGGGGGATGTGGTGGCTCCGCCAGCGGCCTGGGCACGCGGCCGAGGCGCGGGGAACCGGTTGGCCGGCCGCGCCGCGGAGGAGCCCGTCTGGCTCCCTGAATTACCTGCGCCGTTGCTTGCGCTCACTGAAGTCCTCCATCAGGCATCGTCTCGGTCCGATTCATCCCGGTCCGCTTCATCAGGGACCAACGCTACTGCATCGACCGCGGCGGGACGCTCAGCTTCGCCGGCAGCAGCACCTGGTGTCCCGGGCTCCGACGTCGTGGCCTCAGCTGCACCCTCAGCTGCACCCTCGGCTTCACCCGTGGCGGCCAGGGTCACCCCGGAGTTGCGTGCGACCTTGAGGATGCGGTCCTTCTTGCGCGGCTTCGCGAAGATGACCCCCATGGTGTCACGGCCCTTGGAGGGCACGCCTGAGACGGGAGACCGGACCACATTGCCGGATTCCATGACGACCAGGACCTCGTCGTCGTCCTCGACGACCATGGCGCCGACCAGGTCACCACGGTCCTCCACCAGCTTGCCCACCTTGATGCCCAGGCCGCCGCGGCCCTGGACCCGGTATTCGCTGACATCGGAGCGCTTGGCATAGCCGGCCTCGGTGACGACGAACACATAGGAGTCCTCGGTCACCACGTCGGCGGCCAGCAGCTCGTCCTCCTCGCGGAACTTCATGCCGGTGACGCCCGAGGTGGCGCGACCCATGGGTCGCAGCGCCTCGTCGGTGGCGGTGAAGCGCAGCGACTGGCCCTTGCGGGAGACCAGCATCAGATCATCGGCGGACGAGATCAGCTTGGAGGAGACCAGCTCGTCGTCCTCGCGCAGGTTGATCGCGATCACGCCTGCCTGGCGGGGAGTGTCGTAGTCGGTGAGCACGGTCTTCTTCACCAGTCCGCGCTTCGTCGCCAGCACCAGGTAAGGGGCATCCTCATAGGTGCGCAGCGGCAGCACGCCGGCGATGTGCTCATCGGGCTGGAACGCCACGATGTTGGCCACGTGCTGGCCCTTGGAATCGCGACCGGACTCGATCAGGTCGTAGCACTTGGTGCGGTAGACCCGGCCGAGGTTGGTGAAGAACAGGATCCAGTGGTGCGTGGTGGTCACGAAGAAGTGCTCGACGATGTCGTCGGTGCGCAGCTGGGCGCCGCGGACTCCCCTGCCGCCTCGGTGCTGGGCGCGGTAGTTGTCGATCTTGGTCCGCTTCACGTAGCCGTCGCGGGTGATCGAGACGACCACGTCCTCCTGGGGGATCAGATCCTCCATGGACATGTCACCGTCGTAGCCCAGCTGGATGTGGGTGCGGCGGTCATCGCCGTGCTTGTCCACGATGGTGTCCAGCTCAGAGCTGATGATCCGGCGCTGGCGATCCTCTGAGGCCAGGATGTCCTGGAAGTCCTCGATCATCTTCATCAGCTCGTCGTACTCGTCCTGCAGGCGCTGGCGCTCCAGGGCGGCCAGCTTGCGCAGCTGCATGTCGAGGATGGCCTGGGCCTGGTCGTCGTCGATCTCCAGCAGAGACTTCAGGTTCTGCCGGGCCTCGTCGACGGTGGAGGAGGCGCGGATCGTGGCGATCACGCGGTCCAGGTCGTCCAGAGCCTTGAGCAGCCCGATCTTGATGTGGGCCTCACGCTGGGCCTTGTCGAGCCGGAACTGGGTGCGCCGGACGATCACGTCGATCTGGTGGGTGACCCAGTGGTGGACGAAGGCGTCCAGGCTCAGCGTGCGCGGCACGCCGTCGACCAGGGCCAGCATGTTCGCGGAGAAGTTCTCCTGCAGCTGGGTGTGCTTGTAGAGGTTGTTCAGCACCACCTTGGCCACGGCATCGCGCTTGAGCACGACGACGAGGCGCTGGCCGGTGCGTCCGGAGGATTCATCGCGCAGATCCGCGATCCCGGAGACCTTGCCGTCCTTGACCAGCAGCGCGATCTTTCGGGCCAGGTTGTCGGGGTTCGCGTGGTAGGGCAGCTCGGTGACCACCAGGCAGGTGCGTCCCTGGAGCTCCTCGACGCTGACCACTGCGCGCATCGTGATCGATCCGCGGCCGGTGCGATAGGCCTCTTCGATCCCACGGGTGCCCAGGATCTGTGCGCCGGTGGGGAAGTCGGGGCCCTTGATCCGCTGCAGCAGCGCCTCGAGCAGCTCTTCGCGGCTGGCCTGCGGGTTCTGCAGATACCACTTCACGCCGTCGGCGACCTCGCGCAGGTTGTGCGGAGGAATGTTGGTGGCCATGCCCACCGCGATGCCGGAGGAGCCGTTGACCAGCAGGTTCGGGAAGCGCGAGGGCAGCACGACGGGTTCCTGCTGCTTGCCGTCGTAGTTGTCCTGGAAGTCGACGGTGTTCTCGTTGATGTCCCGGACCATCTCCATGGCCAGCTGGGCCATCTTGGTCTCGGTATAACGAGGGGCCGCCGGGCCGTCGTCGCCGGGGTTGCCGAAGTTGCCCTGGCCGGTGGCCAGCGGGTAGCGCATCACCCAGTCCTGGATCAGCCGGGACAGGGCGTCGTAGATCGCCGAGTCGCCGTGGGGGTGATAGTTGCCCATCACGTCGCCGACCACGCGGGCGCACTTGTTGAAGGAGCGGTCCGGGCGGTAGCCGCCGTCGTACATCGCGTAGAGCACCCTGCGGTGCACCGGCTTGAGCCCGTCGCGCACATCGGGCAGCGCGCGGCCCACGATCACTGCCATCGCGTAGTCCAGGTAGGACCGCTTCATCTCGGTCTGCAGGTCGATCTGCCGGATTCGGTCGGTGGTCACGACCTCTTCGACGACGACGCCCTCAACGGCCTCGGACGGCCCGCCCTGCGGGTCCTGCGGTTCTTCGGTGTTGTCACTCACGTGTGGTGTTCTCCCTTATGCGGAAATCGGCATCGTCTCGCGGCTGCGCCCTGCACGGGCTGGCAGCGGGTCAGATGTCGAGGAAGCGGACGTCCTTGGCGTTCTGCTGGATGAATCCGCGGCGGGACTCGACGTCTTCACCCATCAGGATGGAGAACACCTCGTCGGCGGCAGCGGCGTCCTCCATGGAGACCTGGAGCAGGGTGCGGTGATCCGGATCCATGGTGGTCTCCCACAGCTCCGAGTAGTCCATCTCACCGAGTCCCTTATAGCGCTGGATCCCGAGCTCCTTGGGGAGCTTGCGCCCCTTGGCCCGACCTTCAGACAGCGCGACATCACGCTCGGCGTCGGTGTAGACGTAATCCTGCGGACCGGTCTGCCATTTGATCTTGTACAGCGGCGGCTGCGCGAGGAACACGTTGCCGTGTTCGATCAGCGGGCGCATATAGCGGAAGAGCAGGGTCAGCATCAGCGTGGTGATGTGCTGACCGTCCACGTCGGCATCGGCCATGAGCACGATCTTGTGATACCGCAGCTTGGCCTGATCGAAGTCCTCGCCGATGCCGGTGCCGAAGGCGGTGATCATCGACTGGACCTCCTGGTTTCCCAGCGCCCGGTCCAGCCGTGCCCGCTCCACGTTGAGGATCTTTCCGCGCAGCGGCAGGATCGCCTGGGTGCGGGGGTCGCGGCCACGCTTGGCCGAGCCGCCGGCCGAGTCACCCTCGACCAGGTAGATCTCGGACTCGGAGGGGTCCTTGGAGGAGCAGTCCGCGAGCTTGCCGGGCATGCCCATGGTCTCCAGCGGAGACTTTCGGCGGGCGTTCTCGCGGGCCTTGCGGGCCGCGACGCGAGCATGAGCCGCTGACTGGGCCTTGCGCACGATGTCGCGCGCCGGGCCGGGGTTTCGCTCCAGCCAGTCCCCGAGATTCTCGTTGACGACCTTCTGCACGAAGCCGCGGGCCTCGGTGTTGCCCAGCTTGGTCTTGGTCTGACCCTCGAACTGCGGCTCGCGCAGCTTGATCGAGATGACCGCGGTGAGACCTTCGCGGATGTCCTCGCCGGTGAGGTTGTCGTCCTTCTCACGCAGGATCTGCTTGTCTCGGGAATACCGGTTGATCAACGTGGTCATCGCGGCGCGGAAGCCCTCTTCGTGGGTGCCGCCCTCGTGGGTGTTGATCGTGTTCGCGTAGGTGTGCACCGATTCCGAGTAGGACAGCGTCCACTGCATCGCGAGCTCGGCGGCCATGCCGCGCTCGGTGTCCTCGGTCTCGAAGGCGATGACGTCGTCGTGGACCACCTCGGCCCGCTTGGTGGCGTTGAGGTGGTTGACGTAGTCGAGCAGCCCGGAGTCGTACTGGTAGACGACGACGCGGCCCTTGGGAGTCTCGATGATGCCGTCATGGCCGCCGCCGGCCTCGGTGGGCTCCAGCTCGGCCTCGGTCTCCTCGTGGTGCTCCTCGAGCACCTCGTCGTGGACCACGGCGTTGCCCGGAATGTTGCGCTCATCGCGCAGGGTGATGCGCAGGCCCTTGTTCAGGAAGGCCATCTGCTGGAATCTGGCGCGCAGCGTCTCGAAGTCGAATTCGATGGACTCGAAGATCGACGGGTCCGGGTAGAAGGTCATGGTGGTGCCGGTGGAATCGGTCTCAGGGCCCCGGCTGAGCTGCTCGGTGGTCTCGCCGCCGTTGCCGAAGCCGATGCTCCACTCATAGCCCTGTCGACGCACGGTGGTGCGGACCTTCTGGGAGAGCGCGTTGACCACCGAGATGCCGACTCCATGGAGGCCGCCGGAGACCGCGTAGCCGCTGCCGCCGAACTTGCCGCCCGCGTGCAGCACGGTCATCACGACCTCGACGGTGGGCTTGCCCTCGGTGGGATGCATGTCCACCGGAATGCCGCGGCCGTCGTCTTCGACCCGGACGCCGCCGTCGTCCTGCATGGTGATCTGGATGTGGGAGCAGTAGCCGGCCAGGGCCTCATCCACCGAGTTGTCGACCACTTCGTAGACCAGGTGGTGCAGACCGCGCTCACCGGTGGAACCGATGTACATGCCGGGACGCTTCCGGACTGCTTCCAGGCCCTCCAGGACGGTGATGTCCGAGGCGCCGTAGTTGCCCTGGTGCTGCTTGTTCTCGTTAGCCGAGGTCACGGGCTATGCCGTCTCCTTGAGTTGCCGGGAAGGTCGTGAAGGTCGACCTTGTCATGACACAGACCAGCCCGAGTGGTGGGTACGCTCGGGCCGTCGCTCCAGTCTACCGCGCCATCGCCCCAGAATCGTATTTTTTGGACGCTGTGGACGCCCAGACTTCATGGTCAGCGGCCGGGGAACCGGCCTGGGACCATCTCGGGGATGCCCGGATGAGGTTGGGTTCCACTGGGTGGGCCCGAGCGCGGCATATCGCAGCCTGGCGTTTCAGCCATAGGTGTCTCGTGGGCCCCGACCGCGCACCGAATAGCGCCCCTTCTTCCAACTCGGCGCCGCGGGACCGCGGATCGAGAGACCGGTGACGATCCCCGGGCCGAGCTGAGTGTTGAACACGTCCATCAGCTGCGGCTGCATGAGCTTCAGGTTCGTGGCCCAGGCGGTGGAGTCGCAGAGGACCTCCACCACCCCGTTCTCGAACTTCTCCGGCTTGCAGTGCTGCGCGATGGCAGAGCCGACCAGCTGCTCCCAGCGTGCGATGACCGAGCCCACCGCGACAGGAGAGCTCCAGCCGCGGGTCTTGATGAGCCCCCCGACGACTCCGCCGAGCAGGTTCGGATCACGCCGGTCCGCCCCGGACTGCGATCCCCCGGTGCTCTTCCCCCGTGCCTGGGCCTCTTTGGCGCCGCTGCGCGGGTCACCGGCGAGCGAGGAGCCGCGCGGGATTCCGCGCATCCGATGCTCTCCGCGCCCGCGGGCCGCCGCGCGCATCCGGGCCAGCAGGATCTTGGCGGCGTCCTCATGATCGTGGAGCGGGTCCTCAATCTCGTTCATGGACGGTCACCTGGCTGATCTGATCCACCGATTCCACCCGTAGCGCGTTGCGCATGAGGCTGGCCGGTACGTCGTCGTCCACTGCCGCAGTCACGATGAGCTGCTCCGCCTCGGCGGCGAGTTCGGCGAGGCGCCGTCGACGCCGGGAGTCGAGCTCGGCGAACACGTCGTCGAGGATCAGCACCGGCTGGGCGCCTACACCGGGATCGTCGTCGACCATCACGCGGTACGCGGCCAGCCGCAGCGCCAGCGCGAAGGACCAGGTCTCTCCATGCGAGGCGAAGCCCTTGACCGGCACCTCGTCCAGGGTGAAGGCGATGTCGTCGCGGTGCGGACCCACCAGGGTGATGGCGCGATGCCGTTCTTCCCGCCGGGCTGCCCCGAGACGCTGAACCATCAGCGCCGCCAGCTCCTCGCGGGAGGCCGATTCCAGGGCCGAGACGTCGGCCGTCCCAGGCACGGTCGAGCTCCCGGCAGCCGCATCGGCGGCCGGTGCCCCCTCCGTGTCCGGGGCAGCGGCCATCTCGACGTCTGGATCCTCGTCGTTCGTGCCCGCGGCATCAAGGGAGCTGAGGTACTTCAGCCGCGCCGTGCGGACGCTGCCGGAGAGCTGCCCGTAGGCGGTCGCCGTGTGGGGACGAAGCGCCGTGAGCATCTCCAAACGGGCTTTGAGCAGGTGAGATCCTGCTTCGGAGAGCTGGTGGTCCCATACCGCGAGCGTGGACTCATGAGTGGCCGTGAACCCCTCATGGCGCAGCGACTTGAGCAGGGCGTTGCGCTGTTTGAGCACCTTCTCGTAGTCCAGGCGCACCCTGCCGAGCGCCGGACGCAGCTGCACCGCGAGATCATCCAGAAGCCGCCGCCGAACAGCGGGGGACCCCTTGATCAGCTCCAGATCCTCCGGAGCGAAGAGCACGGTGCGCAGGATCCCCAGCACATCGGTGGCCCGCACCGGGTTTCCGCGATTGATCCGGGCCCGGTTGCTGCGCCCCGGGTTGATCTCGACCTCGAGTCGCGCCTGCCGAGATCCTCGATGCGCATCGGCCCGGATGAAGGCCTGCTTCTCTCCATGTCGGACCAGGGGCCCGTCCTGGCTCACCCGGTGCGAGCTCAGCGTGGAGAGGTAGCCGATGGCTTCGGCGATGTTGGTCTTGCCCACCCCGTTGTACCCCAGCAGCACGTTGGGGCCAGGCTCCAATGTCAGCTGCGCGTGGGCGTAGCTGCGAAAGTCTGTGAGTGTGAGCTGTGAGATCCGCATGGTCTCCTGGGCTGCCAGGGCTACGGGTTGATCAGCCGCACCGGCATCAGCAGATACCGGAAGTCGATGGCCTTCTCGCCGTCGGCTTCGGCCTGACCGGTGATCATCGCCGGCTTGGGCGCCGAGACGAAGGAGAAGCGCAGGAACTCGGTGTCGATGACGCTGAGCCCTTCGTTGAGGTATGCCGGGTTGAATCCGACGGTGATCGCCTCACCGGTGAGTGTGGCGGGGATGACCTCGGAGGCGGAGGCCGCGTCGTCGACTCCTGCGTCGAGGATGACCTCGTTGTCCTGGGTGAACTGCAGCCGCACGTGGCCATTGCGTTCGGAGACCAGGGAGACGCGGCGGGCCGCCTCGATGAACTCTGCGGTGTTGACCACGGCGTGGATAGGGGTCTCTTCCGGGAACAGCTGCCGGATCTTCGGATAGTCCCCGTCGACCAGCACAGAGGTGGTCCGCCGCCCGCCGGAGGAGAAGCCGACCAGCTCGGCGGTCTCGGAGAGCGCGATCTGCAGGGATCCGGCCCCGGCGAGGGACTTCGCCACGTCGTTCAGCGTCTTGGCCTTGATCAGCACCGAGGTCGAGATCTCGGGGTCCGCCGGGGACCAGTTGATCTCTCGCATGGCAAGCCGGTAGCGGTCAGTCGCCAGGAAGGTGATGGTGTCACCCTCGATCTCGACCTTCACGCCGGTGAGGATCGGCAGCGTGTCGTCCTTCGACGCCGCGGTGATCACCTGGGAGACCGCACGGGCGAATGCCGCACCGTCCACGGTGCCGGCGAGCTCCGGCATGCCAGGGAGCTCAGGATACTCGTCCACCGGCATGGTGGAGAGGGTGAACTTCGAGGATCGGCAGGTCAGCTGGACGCGTGCGTCCTGCAGATGCACGGTGACCGGGGCGTTCGGCAGGGATTTCACGATGTCATTGAGAAGCCGCCCTGAGACGAGGATCGTCCCGGACTGCTGCACGTCCGCCTCGATGTGCAGCTGGGCGGAGATCTCATGGTCGAAGCTGGAGATGGTGACGGTCTGATCAGCCGCGGTGATGTGCAGCCCTGCCAGGACCGGCGCCGGGGGTCGGGGAGACAGCGAACGGGCAGCCCAAGAGACTGCTTCGGAAAGAACGTCCCGCTCAACAGTGAACTCCACTGATCCCTGCCCTTCTTGTGGCTCATCGACAGCCCAGTGCGCAATGTCAAGCATCTGGTGGCTGTGTCGAGTGTCGAGCTTACCTGCAAGAGCGCGGCAGAAGCCAGCAAAGATCTCAGCGACCACCATATGAGCCCCATGGCGGGTCATCAGCCACAAGATCTGGGATCCGAGGATCAGACCGAGACATCGTCGGGGCCGAGGATCTCAAAGATCGTGGCGGTGGGTGTTTTCCGGCTGGATCCTCGTTTCAGCGAGCCAGGTGATTGTTCTCTGTCATTTAAAGGGTTAAGGGTCAGAAGTGTTAACAGGTGCTGTGGAATCTGTGGATAACCGCCTCCTTCGCCTGCCCTGTCCGAGATCCTCTGTGCACCCAGCGGTGGACCGCCGTCGCTTCCGCTGTGCACCGGCAGTGGAGATTCGAAGAGGGTCCAAGAGGCCGTTCCCCAGGTATAGCGCGGTTATCCACAGAAAAGTCGGCTTCTGCACCGTTTCGTGCACTGTTTTATCCACAGCTGTTAACAAGAATCGGGAAAACTCCACCGGTGCCTGTGGATATGTGGGAAAACCTGTGGAGATCGACGCTGTCAACTTCCCTGAATCCCAACCAGCACACGAAATGACAACGGTGTGAGTTGTGGAGCAGGAGCTTCTCCACAGGTGTCAGGGACGAGCTTGACTTAACTCAGGTCATTCTGCGGGTGGATCAGCGCTGTTGTTTGATCTTGTTGGTCAGTTCTGTGACCTGGTTGAAGACGGCCCGACGTTCGGCCATCAGCTCACGGATCTTTCGTTCGGCATACATCACGGTGGTGTGGTCGCGGCCGCCGAGTGCCTGACCGATCTTGGGCAGCGACATCTCGGTGAGCTCGCGCAGCAGGTACATGGCGATCTGACGCGCCGTCACCAGGGTCCGATTGCGTGACTTCGAGGTCAGCTCCTCGACCGTGAAGTTGTAGTAGTCCGCGGTGGCATTGATGATCTGCTCGGAGGTGATCTCCTGGGCGTGGTCATCGGAGATCAGATCCCGCATGACCTGCTCTGCAAGCGACAGATCCACCGCCTGCTTGTTCAGCGCGGCGTACGCGGTGACTCGGATCAGCGCACCCTCGAGCTCACGGATGTTGGTGGAGATCTTGGAACCGATGTATTCGAGCACATCGTCGGGACAGGAGAAGTTCTCCGCCGTGGCCTTCTTGCGCAGAATCGCGATGCGCGTCTCGAGCTCAGGCGGCTGGATATCGGTGATCAGGCCCCACTCGAACCGTGACCGGAGCCGCTCCTCGAAGCCGGAGAGCTGCTTGGGCGGCAGGTCCGAGGTGATGACGACCTGCTTGTTGTTGTTGTAGAGGGTGTTGAAGGTGTGGAAGAACTCCTCCACCGTGCGTTCCTTGTCGGCGAGGAACTGGATGTCGTCGAGGAGCAGGATGTCCACATTGCGATAGAGGTGCTTGAAGCTGGCGCCCTCGTCATCGCGGATGGAGTTGATGAAGTCGTTGGTGAACTCCTCCGAGTTCACGTAGCGCACCCGGATGCCGGAATACAGCCGTTGGGCGTAGTGCCCTATGGCGTGGAGCAGATGGGTCTTGCCCAGCCCGGAGTCGCCGTAGATGAACAGCGGGTTGTAGGCCTTCGCGGGAGCTTCTGCCACGGCGTTCGCGGCCGCATGGGCGAACCTGTTCGAAGAGCCGATGACGAAGGTGTCGAAGGTGTAGCGCGGGTTCAGCCGGGAGGTCTCGTAGGACTCACCGCCGCCGCTGGCGGTGAAGGATTCTGCCGGGGCCGGACGGCTCGGACGGCGCTCGACGAGGCGCTGCTCGCGCTGCGTCGGCTCGGGGCGTTCATACTGCGAATAATCCGTGGGCGGGAAGCTCGGCTGACCGAACTCGTCACGTTCGCGGCCCGAACCGATGCCTCGGCGCTCCGGTGCACGCTCGACGCGGTCGTAGGGCGCCGCGTCTGCGGCGAGTCCCCGCCGCGGCTGTTCGACGACCGTCTCACTGGGGTAGAGATCATCCACGGCGGTGGAGGAGGCAGAAGCGGCCGAGGGCGCCGAGGGAGCGGCGCTGTCGATGGTGTGTTCGCGCTGACGCTGAGACATCTCAGGATCGATCACGTAGGCGCAGAGGACCTCCCTGCCGAACACTGTGCGCAGCGCGTCGCTGAGCTGAACAGTCAGAGTCGCCTGCATCAGTTCGCGAACCCGCTCGTGGGGGACTGCCACCGTCAGCAGCAGCGTCTCGCCGAGGAGCTGTTCCCCCTGCGGGACTGCTCGTCCCACATCAGTGAGGTTCAGGGCTCCGATGCCATGGTTCTCACGGAGCTCTGCGAGCACCTGCTGCCACTGGCGCGGCACATCGATCTCTGACTCAGCAGGCACGCTGCTCCCCTCGTATACATCGGTGAAATTCTGCCCATAGTATTCCACAGCTTCTGTGGAGAGGCCTGTGGAACAACTCTGTGCTTCCGCGTCATTGCAGGTCAGCCGCTGGGGATCTCTCGGCGGTGCCAGCCTGTGAATCCCAGGAGGATCCCGCCCACTCCGATGGCGCTGAGCCAGATCACCGGACCCCATTCGAAAGCCTCCACCGGGTACTGCGCGAGGTGTCCGAACACGTTGAGCTCGAAGAAGATCTCCGGCAGATGCAGGAGCGGACCGAAGTTTGTGATCACGGCCGCGTAGCCGAGAACGGTCCAGCCCAGCACCCCGGCGAACCGAGGCGCCCAGCCGTATGCGGCGAACGTCAGTCCCAGCACAGCCAGGACGGCGGGCCCCTGATGCAGACTGGCCAGCAGAATGTCGGTGAAGTGATCACCGGGCTCATCCGCGAGCACGGCCACGGCCGCTGCACCTGTGGCCAGGCCGGTGAGCACCAGCATGATGCTGAGTCCGCCGAGGATCACGGCGAGGTGCGCACCGAGCCAGCGAGTCCGGCTCAGCGGAGCGCTGAGAATCCACTCTGCTCGCCCGTGCTTCTCCTCACCACGCAGCTGTTGGACCCCGCCGACTCCCGCGGCGGCGACGAAGAGTGCCAGAAACATCGCCATATAGGCCAGATATCCCAGCAGCACAGTCTCTCCGCTGAAGAAGCTGCGGAACTCTTCGGGCAGGTCCGCGGCGGTGTCGACCATGGATTGGGCGTAGCTGCCGAAGAGCGCTCCACAGAGGACGACTGCAATCCCCCAGCCGCGCAGACCGCCGCGAAGGGTGTGCGTCGCCACACCTAGGGGTGTCGCCAGCCGGGGCCGAGCCCTGGACCTGCCGAGCCGGGAGGGCAGCAGCCCGGCCCCGAGATCGCGCCGGGTGCTCAGCTCGTACGCGCCGAGGACTGCTGCGGCGGCCAGCGCCAGACAGGGCAGCAGCGGCCACCAGCGATCTTCGACGTAGGGGGCGGTCTGCTGGGACCAGCCGAGGGGGGAGAACCAGGACAGCGTGGTTCCCTCGACGGCCGCCATGTCACCGAGCATCCGGATCAGGTACGCCAGCCCCAGCAGGGCACCGGTGAGTGCGGAGGCCGAACGGGAGGTCTCGGTCAGCTGGGCGGCGAGAGCCGCCGCGGCGGCGAAGAAGAGTCCGACGGATGCCCCGGAACCGGCCACCAGCAGCGACCCTGTCAGCGCGAACCCACCGGAGAGCGCACCGAGGAGCACCAGCGCCGCCGCCGCTGCATTGGCCAGCAGCACCAGAATCAGCGCCGCGGTGAGCGTGGCGTGCCGACCCAGCACATCGGCACGCAGAAGCTCCGCCCTGCCGGAGGCCTCTTCGGCGCGCGTGTGCCGAACCACGGTGAACATGCTCATCAGAGCGGTGAGGATGTAGATGAACAGCACATAGCCGGCCGCATAGAAGCGCTCGAAGGTGGGTGACTCCATGCCGTAGGCCGGACCAGTCATCAGCCGTCCGACCGGCTCCGCGAACAGCCCCGCCATCTGGGCCAGCTCCGCCTCGTCGGTCACCAGTGCTTGGACAGCGTTGGCCACGTAGAAGCTCATCAGCCCGATGCCCACCACCCAGAGGCTCAGCCGAACCCGGTCCTGACGCAGCAGAAACCGCAGCAGGACGCCGGTGCCGACCAGGCTCGCCTGGGTTTGACCGCTGGTGCTGCCGGACCTGTTGCCGGACCTGTTGGAGGACCGGGCCTGCGCCGTCGTCATGGTGCTGAAGTCTTGGAGACGGAGTTGCTGGAGGCGGAAGGACCGGACTCCGGGATCACTCCGTAGTGCCGAATCAGGAGCTGTTCGAGCGTCGGAGGATGGGCGACGAGAGACTGCACGCCCAGGGATGCCAGGTGCGCGGTGATCTGCGCCAGCTGGTCGCTGTCGACCTCCAGGACAGTGCGGCTGGCACCGGCGGTGGTCTTCATGCGCAGATCATGAACCCCTTCGAGCTGCTGGAGGTCGGCGGTGGAGCCCTGGGTCTCGACCTCGATCGTGGTGCGGGTCATGTGGCGCATCTGCGAGAGACTGCCAGATTCAACGGTGCGGCCCTGACGAATGATGGAGATCCGGTCCGCGAGGGCCTCGACCTGCGCCAGGATATGGCTCGAGAGCAGCACCGACCGGCCCTCCCGCCGGGTCTCGGCGATGATCTGTTGAAAGACCACCTCCATCAGCGGATCCAGTCCTGAGGTCGGCTCGTCGAGGAGCAGGAGGTCGACGTCGGCCGCCAGGGCCGCGATGAGCGCCACCTTCTGCCGGTTGCCCTTGGAGTAGGTGCGGGTCTTCTTGCGAGGGTTCAGACCAAAGCGCTCGATCAGCTCGTCGCGGCGCCGGGTCACATGCCTGGATCCTGCGTCGCGACTGCGCAGCCGCAGGAACACGTCGATCACCTCGCCGCCGGAGAGGTTGGGCCAGAGCTGCACCTCCCCGGGGACGTAGGCCAGGCGGCGATGCAGGGACACCGCGTCCCGCCACGGGTCTCCGCCGAAGACCCTGACCGTTCCGGAGTCTGGACGAAGCAGGCCCAGCAGCACACGCAGCGTCGTAGATTTTCCGGACCCGTTGGGCCCCAGGAAGCCGTGGACCTCGGCCGGGTTGATCTGCAGCGACAGCTTGTCCAGGGCGAGGACATCGCCGAATGACTTTGTGAGGTCCTCCACCTGGATCACGGGATCATGACCAGTCATGCCCAATCCTTTCGGCACCCCGACCGGCGCCGGGAGGTCCACCATAGGTCAGCCCGAACCCCTGGCCAATGGGTCACAACCCGGTTTATGCACAGTGTTCTGCACAGCTGTTGATGGCCGAATCGGGGCCGACTTGACGGCGGATGGAAAAAACCCCTAGTGTTGGCAGGTCGCCCCAGGGTATTGCCGTGCCTGCACGCAGATACTTTCCGGGGCCCCAATGACTTCAAACCATCCAAGTGGGAGTACACAGTGAGCAAGCGGACTTTCCAGCCGAGCAACCGCCGTCGCAGCCGCAAGCACGGCTTCCGTTCCCGTATGCGCACCCGTGCCGGCCGATCCATCATCTCGACCCGCCGCGCCAAGGGCCGCAAGGAACTCTCGGCCTGATTCAGAGCAATTCACGCTGACCAATTGGTCAGCCGGTCCGAGCGCACAGCTGCAGGACCGACACCGCGGCCCGTCCCATCAATCAGGGATCGGGCCGTTCGTGCATCCACGCACGGGTGCACGCCCGAGGACATCCAGCGCACCATATCGTCCGCACCGAAGGAAGGTCACCAGCTGTGCTTCCCAAGGAACACCGTCTGACCTCCTCCCGAGATCATCGCGCCGCGATGCGACACGGGTCGCGCGCCGGCGGCAGCGGGCTCATGGTCTCGGTCCTGCCGCGCCCGGATGACGCTGCGGTGGATCACCGGTCCTGGCGCTGCGGGCTGGTCGTGTCCAAAGCCGTGGGCAATGCTGTGGTGCGACATCGCGTCCAGCGACGACTGCGACACATCGTGATGGACCTGATGCGCCAAGAGGCGCTCGAGCCCGTTTCAGGGCACTCGCTGGACATCGTGATCCGCGCCTTCCCTGAGATCACGGCCCTGGACCACCCGCAGCTGCGCGCCGAGGTGCTCGGAGCAGCCCAGCGCGCCCAGCGGAAGTCGCTGCGCAGGGCGGCCCGGACGTGAACGATGCTCCAGATGTGAATGAGACCTCGCACCCGGACGAGGCTTCGGACCCGGAGGAGGCTTCGGACCACGAGGGCCCCCAGGGTCACCGCGCAGGCAGCGCGGGCTGGGTCCGACACCGAGACTTCTACGTGGACAAGGGGGAGTCTCCCGGTCTTCCCGCATCGACAGTCACCGAGGCCGAGCTGCGCCGCGGATGCTGGGGGTGGATCCGCGCGGCGCCCTCCATCGTGCTGGCCTGGCTGCTGCGGGGATACCGCAAAGTCATCTCTCCCCTGTACGGTCAGGTGTGCAGCTTCTATCCGAGCTGCTCCGCCTACGGGTTGGAAGCGGTGACCGCTCACGGGGTCACCCGCGGCATTCCACTGACCCTCTGGCGGATTCTGCGCTGCAATCCCTTCACCGGTGGTGGAGTCGACCCGGTTCCACCCACGGCAAGGATTTGGCCGCAGGGTGGAGTACCGACGATCATAGAGACAAACCACCCCCCTATACCCCGCGGCGACGATGACTGATGCCATCGTCGCCCTCGAGCCGGCAGGCTGCTTTCGCATGACGCCTGGCCACGACATCTGAGAGATCCATGGGCTTTTTCGACACAATCATGTGGCCCTTCACCTGGGCCGTCTCCTTCATCCTGAGCACCTTCCACGGTCTTCTGACCGCGGTGGGACTGCCGTTCGACTCAGGATGGAACTGGGTGCTGTCCATCGTCCTGCTGGTGCTCGTGATCCGCATCATCCTGATCCCGCTGTTCGTCAAGCAGATCAAGTCGCAGCGCGGCATGCAGATCATCCAGCCCGAGGTGCAGAAGCTCCAGGCCAAGTACAAGGGCAAGAAGGACCCGGTCTCGCGCCAGCAGATGGCGCAGGAGCAGCAGGCGCTGTTCAAACAGCACAACGTGAACCCGTTCATGACGTGCCTGCCGCTGCTCGCGCAGATGCCGATCTTCTTCGCACTGTTCTGGATGCTCAACCGGATGCGAGAGGAGCAGAACCAGGCCGAGGGCTACGGCGCGCTCAGCGCGGCAGAGGTCCAGAGCTTCGACGGTTCGGAGATCTTCGGCGTCGGGATGTCGGACATCTTCCTCCCGGCCTTCAACGTGGACCCCACACGCTGGGACGTCATCGCGCTGACCTCGGTCATGATCGTGGCCATGGTCGCCACGCAGTTCTTCACGCAGAAGCAGCTGATGAGCAAGAACATGTCCGAAGCGGCCCTGACCGGACAGTTCGCACAGACCCAGAAGATGATGCTCTACGTGCTGCCCCTGGTCTTCGTGGTCGGCGGCGTGAACTTCCCCGTCGGCGTGCTCGTCTACTGGACGGCCACCAACTTCTGGACCATGGGTCAGCAGTGGTGGGTCATCCGCAACAACCCGACGCCCGGGTCGCTGGCGGAGAAGGAACTCAACCTGCGCCGCGCGGCGCGCGGACTGCCGCCCTTCAATGAGGCGCCCAAGCCCGCTGCCGAGCAGCCCAAGCCGACTGGAAAGCACCTGGGGCAGACTTCCCAGCCTGCAAAGAAGAAGAAGAGGAAGAAGTAGCAGCCATGAGCGAGAACGAGACCCAGCTGAGCGAGACGGACGCCCCCGAGCAGGACTCGACCCCCGAGCAGGATGCGCCGTCTGAACAGCAGCACAGCGCCGCCGCAGCGGGTCAAGCCGCTCCGGTGAGCGACGAGGCCGCCGAGGCCCCCAGCGACGATGCAGAGGCCCCCAGGGATGATGCTGAGGGCGACAAGCCCGCCGCTGGAGGTGCCACCGACGAGGGTGACATCGCCGCTGACTATCTCGAAGAGCTGCTGGACATCGTTGATCTGGACGGTGACATCGACATCGAGGTCCGCGGGGGACGCACGTACGTCTCCATCGTGACCGAAGACGGCGGCGAAGAGCTCGATGACCTCGTCGGACACCGCGGCGAGGTCCTCGATGCGCTGCAGGAGCTGACTCGGCTCGCCGTGCTCACCGCCACCGGCGAGCGGACTCGGCTGATCCTGGACATCGCGGGACACCGCGACCAGCGCCAGGAGGAGCTCAAGGAGCAGGCCGAGAGCGCGATCGCCAAGGTCAGGGACCGGGGCGAGGACGAGCACCTGGAACCGATGAGTGCCTATGAGCGCAAGATCGTCCATGACTTCGTCGCCGACTCTGGACTCATCAGCGAGTCCGAGGGTGAAGGCAAGCGCCGCCACGTGGTCATCTCACCGGCCTGAGCGCGTCCATCTGCCGCTGGCGTCTGATACGCCGCAGCTCAGAACAGCCGAGGATCCGGTTCTTCCCCCAAGGAGCAAGTCATGAGTGAGCCCCAGGACGACCGCGAAGCAGCCATCGCCGAGCAGATCAACGACGCCCAGCTCGGTGAGCCGGAGGTCCCCGGACAGGGACCGTCGCTCGAGGCTCCCGAGCTCACCGAGCAGGAGCAGCGCGCTGCAGAGACGCTCTTCGGTGAGCGCCTGGACCTGGCGAAGCGGTACGTGGGACACCTGTGCTCCACCGGCATCGAGCATGGCCTGCTCGGTCCGCGGGAGGTACCCATCATGTGGTCGCGGCATGTGCTCAACTGCGCTGTGCTGGGCCCTGAGCTGTCGGCAGGGACCACGGTCGCCGACGTCGGCACAGGGGCGGGCCTTCCAGGCCTCGCCCTGGCCATCGCGCGCCCCGACGTCGAGTTCATTCTGATCGAACCCATGGAACGCCGAGTCGAGTGGCTCAGCACCGTGGTCCAGGATCTCGAGCTCGACAACGTCCAGCTCATCCGGGCACGCGCTGAGGAAGTCACTGACGAGGTCATGGCCGATGTGGTCACCGCTCGCGCCGTGACAGCACTAAAAAAGCTTTTGCCCATGACGGTTCCGCTGCTCGATGACGACGGCGAGCTGATGCTCATCAAGGGACGCAGCGCCCGTGGGGAGATCGCCGCGGCCGGAAAGTCTTTCAGCAAGCACAAGCTGGCAAACCCCACCGTCGAGCTTCTCGGCGAGGGCCTCCTTGAGGAGCCCAGCACGGTGGTGCGTTGCCGCCGTCGGTCCGCCGGACCGCGCTAGCTTCGGCTCATCCAGGGTCCTGCTCGACCCCATGCCGCTCCAAAGGCGCGGGGGGTGCCAGGTGACGGCAGTGGCCTAGACTCGTATCTGTGCCCACGCCGCGGTCTCTCCGGGGTGATGGGCACCGCCAGGTGCTCCAGTCATGACGAGGAAAGGATGGCCCGTGCAGGAGAAGCGCGTTTCACGTGAAACCAGTGGTGCCGCCAAGGCCGCCGAAGCAGCCGCGAGCACTGCAGAGGGCTCTTCGATCCTGGAGTCCCTCGCCGCGTCCTCTCCCCTGGCCGCTGAACTCGCGGACGAGAATCGCCGACGCAAGAAACTCACGACCACTGAGTTGAACCGCCCCAGCCACACCCGGGCCATCACCGTCTCCAATCAGAAGGGCGGGGTCGGCAAGACCACAAGCACCGTGAACCTGTCCGCCGCACTGGCCGATCAGGGATTCAACGTGCTGGTGATCGACATCGACCCGCAGGGAAACGCCTCCACAGCCCTGGGCGTGGATCACTCGGCGGACACCGATTCCGTCTACGACGTGCTGATCGAGGATTTCGCCCTCGCCGATGTCGTCGCTGACTGCCCGGACGTGCCTCGACTCCAAGTGGTGCCGGCCACGATCCACCTCGCCGGTGCCGAGATCGAGCTGGTCTCCCTGGTTGCTCGGGAACAGCGGCTCGCCCGCGCGCTCGCCGAGTACTACCGGTATCGCGAGGAGAACGGCCTCGAGCGACTCGACTTCGTCTTCATCGACTGTCCCCCCAGCCTCGGACTGTTGACTGTGAACGCCTTCGTCGCCGCCCAGGAAGTCCTGATTCCGATCCAGTGTGAGTACTACGCGCTGGAGGGGCTGAGTCAGCTGTTGAACAACATCGGCATGATCCAGAAGCACCTGAATCCGCCTCTGAAGGTCTCCACGATTCTTCTGACGATGTATGACGGTCGCACAAACCTGGCATCCCAGGTCGCGGGAGAAGTGCGCGAGCATTTCCCCGAGTCGGTGTTGAAATCCGTCATTCCGCGCAGTGTGCGCATCTCCGAGGCTCCTTCGTACCAGCAGACGGTGATCACCTACGACCGCTCCTCCACCGGCGCCCTGGCCTACCTTGAGGCCGCTGCTGAGCTCGTGCAACGCTCCTGACCTGGAACGATTGTTGTTTCTGAGCAGTCTTTACTGTGGTGCGTGACCGAATCTCGCGCTCGTGGCGCGGCGATTCGACTACCCTGTTTCACGTGAAACGCCCTTTGACCCTCACGCGCATGCTCTAGTTCCTGCGCTGGTCACTGCGGTGCACCGTGGATCCCTGGGACCCCGACGACCGTCGGTGTGTCTCCAAGGAGTCAGCCGGGCGGTCTGGCGAATCATCAACCGACACTGATCAGCTCGCGCGTCTTGGAGGCCGAGAATCAGCGGCTCTTGTGCCCACGACGATGCGATCTGCGTTCGTTTCACGTGAAACCCATGCATGTCTGAGCCAGGCTGCCCTGTCTCAGGCAGTCGATGGGCGGTGTGGCTTCATGTGGAACACGCAGACGGCAAGTTGGACCGGCGTCACTGTTCGGCTGGGATCCTCGCTGCCGTGACCACCGGTTGGCTCGCGACCAGCGACCCGCCCGGGCAGAACAGCAGAAGACGCTGACGATCGTGCCGCGCCAGGGGCGCCTGCGCGCGTTTCACGTGAAACCAGCCCGTGGAAGTGTTCTACTCTCTCGACCGTCCCGCCGCGAATACGTTTCACGTGGAACATGCCGAAGATTCTTCGGACGGCTGAGCCTCATTCGTCCGAGGGTCGACGCACTGGAGTCCAGGAGGTTCCATTGGTGGCGTCGAGAAGGGTTCTGCCACCCGGATCTCTGACTGCAACGCTGCGATCCGGTATTCGGCGGCGTTTCACGTGAAACCAGCCCCGCAGCGCACTCGTTTCCCATAACTGCAGCGACAATGGGGTGTTTCACGTGGAACACGCCGACCGGATGATGGATGCCAGGGTCTTGTCAGGCCGACGGATGGACTGCTGAGCGCAAAGAAGGCCATCAGCTGGGTCTGAACAGGGGCTATACAGCTGACCTTCTCGACTCGAACGCCGCGTTCCGCCGATGCGCGGCGTTTCACGTGAAACTCCCACCCATTACCCCTCGCTTGGCCCATCCGCACCTGTTTGCTCCGTAGAATAGATGTCGCCGCCATTCACACTGAGCGGTTCCAGTTCTATCTCCTAGGAGGCTGCCGAATGGCAGAACGAAAGCGGCGCGGTCTTGGTCGAGGCTTGGGCGCACTGATCAATAGTGACGCTCAGGAAGCGGAAGCAGCCCAGGCAGCCCAGGCAGCCCAGCCGGCCCAGCCGGCCCAGCCGGCTGAGGTCGTCGAACCGGTTCGGGAGACGGAGGCGACTGAAGACGCGGAATCGGTCGCTCCGAGCGACTCATGGGAACCTGCCCAGCAGGTTTCACGTGAAACGCGCGAGTCGCGCCCCGCTGCTCCTCGCCCCATCGACGTGTTCTTCTCGGCGAAGGCAGACCTCGATAGACAGGTCATTGCCCGGGAATCAGCCACGATCTCCAAGCCAGGCACGACGTCGCGTCGCGCGACGGCTGGTCAGCGGGCACCGATGCCAGATGTGCTGTCCCGAGCGGGTGCCAAGCCTGCCGCCGCGAAGCCTGCTGCAGCCACGGATCCACGCTCGACTGCTGAGCAGCACGTCGGCGAGGAAACGGGTCCCACAGCCGCAGTCGAGACCGCATCTGTGCCGGAGGGGGCCTGGACCAGCTCTGTTTCACGTGAAACCGGCGGATCTGTCGACGGTGCAGAGTTTCGATCCATCTCGGTCGACGCCATCGTGCCGAACCCGCGTCAGCCGCGTCAGGAATTCGACGAAGAGCACATGGATGAGTTGATCCACTCCATTCGCGAAATCGGTGTGCTGCAGCCCATCGTGGTGCGTCCGGCGGGTCCTGATCACTTCGAACTGGTCATGGGCGAGAGACGCTGGCGAGCCTCGAAGGCCGCAGACCGCGAGACGGTCCCGGCGATTGTCCGGATGACCGCCGACGACGACCTTCTCCGCGACGCTCTTTTAGAGAATATCCACAGATCACAGCTCAATCCCTTGGAGGAAGCAGCTGCATATCGTCAACTTCTCGATGATTTCAACTGTACCCAGGACGAACTTGCCGAGCGCATCGGCCGGTCTCGCCCGCAGATCAGCAACACCCTTCGGCTGATGAAGCTCCCCCCCGGCGTGCAGCGGCGAGTCGCCGCCGGGGTCCTCTCCGCGGGACATGCGCGCGCTCTGCTGGGGCTGAAGTCTCAGGAGCAGATGGATCAGCTGGCCGGACGGATCGTGGCGGAGGGACTCTCGGTGCGCGGCACAGAAGAAGCCGTGACGCTTGCGCAGCGCGATCTGGGCAGCGGCGATCTCGGCCGTGAGCGGGCGAAGAGTCCGCGGGTGCGCCAGCTGGAGGAGTTCTCCGACGCCCTGACCGATCGATTGGACACCCAGGTCAAGATCACCCTGGGGGCGAAGAAGGGCCGGATCGCCATCGACTTCGGCTCCATCGACGATCTGCACCGCTTGATGGAGATGATCGGTTCTCGTTCATGAAGTCCGAGTCTTGATGAGCCGGCCGGGTTTCACGTGAAACAGGTGGGGCCCGGAACGCTGATGCGTTCCGGGCCCCACCTGTTCGGCCTCACGAAGTGCGACGAGCGCCTACTTCAGCAGGTCGGCGAATTCCTGCTCCAGGACCTGCTTCGGCTTGGCGCCGATGGAGGACTGGACATGCTCGCCGCCCTTGAAGGCGTAGACAGCGGGGATCGACGTGATCCCGAACTTCGCGGCGGTGCCTGGGTTCTCATCCACGTTGACCTTGACGACCTCGATCTTCTCGGGGTTCTCAGCGGCCAGTTCCTCGAGGATCGGGGTCAACATGCGGCAAGGGCCGCACCATTCGGCCCAGAAGTCCACGAGGACCGGCTTATCGGCCTTCAGGACGTCCTGCTCGAAGCTTGCATCGGTGACGTTCTTGAGATCTGACATAGAGATCTCCTTCCTTAGAGCGGTACAGGTGAGGTGTGAGTCTGGGGGGAGGGCACTTCGGCCGCGTCGGAGTTCAGCGTGTCCGCGAGCCAGTGCTCGACGTCGAGGGCAGCCACACAGCCAGAACCTGCGGCCGTGATCGCCTGACGATAGGTCGGATCGAGGACGTCGCCGGCGGCGAAGACGCCGGGCAGCGAGGTCCTGGAGCTGCGTCCGTCGACCCATGCCGTGCCGTCCTCGGTCAAGGTGATCTGATCTTTGAAGAGCTCCGTGCGTGGGTCATGACCGATAGCGACGAAGAGACCTGTCACATCCAGGGATGAGGGTGCGCCGGTGGTGGTGTCGCGAAGGATCAGGCGGCTGACCTTGCCTTCACCTTGGACCTCGGTGACCTCGGTGTTCCAGATGAATTCGATCTTCTCGTTGGCCTTGGCCCGATCGATCATGATCTGTGAGGCGCGCAGCTCCTGTCGGCGGTGCAGGACAGTGACCTTGGAGGCGAACTTGGTCAGGAACAGCGCCTCTTCCATGGCGGAATCGCCGCCGCCGACCACGGCGATGTTCTGATCCCGGAAGAAGAACCCGTCGCACGTCGCGCACCAGCTGACTCCGTGGCCGGAGAGCGCCTTCTCGCCGGGCACGCCCAGCTCACGGTAGGCCGAGCCGGTGGCGAGCACCACCGCGCGGGAATGCAGCACGTCTCCGGCGCCCGTGGTGATCTGCTTGATCGGCCGGTCCAGGAGAAGCTCGGTGGCGTCCTCGTGGCGAATGTCGGTTCCGAAGCGTCGGGCCTGTTGTTCCATGTTCATCATGAGGTCCGGGCCCATGATGCCGTCGGGGAAGCCGGGGAAGTTCTCCACGTCGGTGGTGTTCATCAGCTCCCCTCCGGCGGTCACAGAGCCGGTGAGCATGATGGGCTTGAGGTTTGCGCGAGCCATGTAGACGGCCGCGGTGTAGCCAGCAGGGCCGGAGCCGATGATGACCACGTCGTGAACCTGGTCAGGGGTCTGTTCAGTCACAATCACATGTCCTTAGCAACGGTCGTGGTGTCTGGAATATTGAACATCATCGATGTTCAACCTATTCCATCACCCGCCAGCCTACTGGAGCGATGCGCGGGACCCCACTGAGCGGACCGGGGTCAGTCGAGGCTGATCTCGGCCAGTTCGGTGCTGAAGGGGAGTCCAGCGGCGTTGGGGTCGTCCTGACTGGGCAGCTCGGTGATGTTGATGATCACGTAGGCGGCCTCCCCCTCGGTCTCGACCTCCACGGTCGTCTCGTTCCAGTTCAGGGTGCCGCCGCCGACCTGCTCTGCGCCCTCGAAGCTCGGCGTGTCATTGACCAGGACCTCGAAGGATCCCCCGGAGGACCCGCCCTCCTGGGTGAGCGTGACCGCGGAGACCTCTGCGGGCTCCTCGAGTTCAGCCACCAGGCCGACGCCGGAGCTGAATCCACCGAAATCAGCGGTAGCGAAGGACAGGGTGACCCAGGTGGTGGAGGTGTCCCCGTCGAAGAGATTGGCCAGCTGAGCGTCGCGGTCGGCGATGAGGTCTGGAGAGTCGGGCACCACGCGGGTGATGTTCGCGATCTCCGGCTCCACTCCGGCGTCTTCGTCAGGGGCGGACTCCTCGGTGGAGCCTTCCTGGTCACCTTCTGCGTCCCCATTCTCCTCCGCGGGGGCGTCCTCGGTCCCGTCGACCTGATCCTGCCCGGCGGCGGTGTCGGGCGTCTCGCCGCCGCGCAGGTTCAGGAACACGATCACCGCGGCGACCACCAGCAGCGCCGCCAGCGCTGCTGCGGTGACCCAGCGGCCGATGCCGGGCTTCTCGTCCTTGAAGTCTGTGTCGCTGGGCTCTTCGGCCGGCGGACCTGCGGCTGCGCCGGAGGCGGCCGCAGCAGGAGGGCCTGCGGACTCGGAGCCGGGGCGCTCGACGCGCGCCGCGCCGGAAAGGTCCAGCGCAGGAGCGGCCGCTGCGGAGGCCTGCATGGCCGCTTCGTCCTCGACGCGGGGGACGGGTCGAATCAGTCCGGTGAAGGAGACCGAATCGCTGAGTCGCCGGGATCTGGGCGGCCCGGGAAGCGGGGCGCGGGCCGGGGCGGGTGGCAGGTCGTAGTCATCGACGAGTGAGTCCGGCGGGTTGTCCACGACCTCGTCACCGTCGGGCAGCTCCGAGGCCTGCAGCTCCGAGGCCTGCATCTCCGCGGGCTCGGCGGCAGCGGCTGAGTCGCCGTGCTCGGCGACCCAGGCGGCCTCGTCCTCGGTGGGCGCACCCGCGGCGGCGCTGGAGTCGTCCGAGACCGTGGACTCGGAGCCTGGGGCGGGGGAAGCTGCGGCAGAAGCACCCGAGGCGGCGGGGGCGGCGGTGTCCCGGGTGCCGGAGAAGTCCTCCTGGGTGTCCGCTGCGGGGTCTGCGCTGGTGACCTCCATGTCGCTGCGCAGGTACGCTGCGGCGGCCGCACGGCCCTGCTCAGCCTGTCCCTCAGCGACTGCCAGGGCGGCGGCGTCGGTCTCGGTGTTCAGCCGGCGGTTCAGCGAGTCAGAGACCTTGTCCAGGAAGGCGGGCCGACGCCGGCGGAAGCGTCGGGCGTGATCCTCGGGCCGGTCATCGGTGGAGCCCACATGCAGTCCGGCGTAGTACTCGTCGTCGTCCTCGTAGGTCTCCGGCTCCATCACGCGGGACTGTCCGAAGAGCTCGGAGCCCAGCGAATCGGTGAAGAAGGGCTCCACATAGGGCGCGGTGTCAGGCACCACCAGATCCAGCAGGGTGTTTGGATCCACCAGCGAGGAGATCAGGTAGGTCCGCTCCTCGGCCAGGCCGAGATCGAGCACCTGGACGTCGGAGTCGCGGGAGCCCATCGCCAGTTCGCGCGCGGAGGTGGCCACCTGTTTGGCGTTGGACCGTGAGGCCAGCAGGATGCTGACGTCTCGGTCGAGGACCTCGTCGCTCGCCTGGAAGACGATGTCCTGATCAGCTGACGTCACCACGTGATGGGTGATGCGGTACCGCCCACCAACTACATCTCCGACGCCGAAAGGCTGCGCCACAAGTCCTCCTCGGTCCGGGAAACATCCTGGCGCCCAACTCAGGCGACCAGCTTCACATCGTGGTCAAGCCTACCGGGCCAGGCGGGACAGTGCGGGAACTCGCCTGGCCAGCGGCGCGATCGCCGCGGTGAACTCATTCACGCGCAGCCAGCGCAGCATCAGCACGAAGACCACCGCCATCACCACACCGACGACGGCGCAGCTGATCACCGCGGTGAAGATGGAGTCCCAGGCGAAGCCCCAGTCATAGCCGCCGAGCAGCCAGAGGACGGCGGCGCCGGCGAGTCCAGCCACACCCGCGCAGGCTCCGGAGCGCAGATACGCGCTGAGCACGGAGGCGAAGTCAAAGCCGCCCCAGCGCCGGACCACCAACAGGTGGCAGATCAGGTACTGCAGCATGTGCAGCGCGGTGAAGAGCCCGATCACCAGGTAGGGGATCTGCTCTTCGGGGATGGCCCCGGCCAGGCCGTAGGCGGTGGTCAGCCCCACCACCGCGATGATCGCGTAGATCAACATCGGGGTCTTGGCGTCTTCGGCCGAGTAGAAGACCCGCATCAGGTAGAAGCTGGCTGAGCGGAAGGGCATGCCCAGAGCCAGGAGCACCAGCAGCTGCCCGATGGCCGCGCCGGCGAGGTTGGCGTCGGCCGCGGCGCCGCCGAAGATCCGCCCCAGCGGGCCGGCGAGGACCAGCACCGCCACCATGCAGAACATCACCGGGATGGCGAAGATCCGCAGCCCCTCGTTGATGATCTCCCGGGCCCTGCCGTAGCGGCCCAGATCCATGGCGCGGGCCAGCTGGTTGAACAGCACCGTGGCGATCGAGAGCACGAAGACCGAGTGCGGCAGGATCGCGATCAGCTCCGCGACGTTGGCGGCATACTCCCCGGGCACCGAGGCGCCGAGTTCTCCCATCTCCTCACGGGTGGCCGTCGCACCGGAGATCAGCCGCATGTAGAGCAGGTTGGCGACGTTGCCGATGAGCATCGTCACCAGGGTCCACCCGGCGATCCGGCCCGTGGAGGCCAGGCCCATGCCCTTGAGTCCGAACTTCGGGCGCAGCCGCAGCCCGAGCCGGGAGAGCGGCCACAGCAGCAGCAGCGCCTGGGCGATGATGCCCACGGTGTGGCCGGCCGCGAGCCAGATGGTCTGCTGCGCGGTCCACTCGGTGAGCTGATCGTCGCTGGCGGCGTACTGGCCGAAGGTGATGATGAAGCTCAGGATCACCCCGATGGCGATCAGGTTGTTCAGCACCGGAGCCCACATGTACCAGCCGAAGCGGGCGTTGGCGTTGAGCACCTGGCCGGTGACCGCGTAGAGCCCGTAGAAGAAGATCTGCGGCAGCGTCCAGATCGCGAAGGCCGTGCCCAGCGCGAGCATCGGTTCGGTCCAGTTGCGGGTCAGCGTGAGGATGATCGGATATGCCGCCAGGGTGAGCAGCACGGTGAACGCCGCCAGCACGGTGATGGTCAGCGTGAGCAGCCGGGAGGTGTAGTCGGCGCCCCGATCCGAGCGCCGCGCGGCCTTGATCAGCTGCGGGACCAGGACCACGTTGAACATCCCGCCGGCGAGCAGCAGGTAGACGACGTTGGGGACCGTGTTGGCCTTCTCGAAGACATCGCCCACCAGCGTGGTCGAGCCGATCGCCACCGCCAGCAGCGCGGTGCGCACGATGCCGAGCACCCGGGACACCAGCGTTCCGGCTGCCATGATCGCGCTGGCCCGGGCAAGGCCTTTGGCGGGAAGGTGGCCTTGATCGGCCGTGGGGTCCGGGGTCGAGGGAGTCGAGGGCGGAGGCGGCGGTGGACCGGTTTCGGTCTGACCGGGGGAAGCGGCAGTCATCGTCAGTGGACTATAGCCGGATCAGCTGGACTGCACAGACTCATCGATCACCGCTCGGGCGAGATTCACGATCCGGCGCTCATTGGGGAAGGACAGGGTGCGATCCAGCGCGTCCATGCTCACCCAGGCGACGTCGACGGCTTCATGATCGGGATCGTTCTCGATGCTCAGCTCCC
This sequence comes from Nesterenkonia sp. YGD6, assembly GCF_022565895.1. Taxonomy (NCBI): domain Bacteria; kingdom Bacillati; phylum Actinomycetota; class Actinomycetes; order Micrococcales; family Micrococcaceae; genus Nesterenkonia; species Nesterenkonia sp. YGD6. The sequence continues at coordinate 201,480 of NZ_JAJOYY010000005.1, forward strand.
CGCCCACGGCTTCCATCAGGTAGTGGTGCACGGTCTTGTGGACCCGGTGCGAGGGGACGGTGAACCAGTACTCGATGCTGCCCAGGGAGGTCAGGATGGCGCCCTCGACGCCGGTCTCCTCGGCCACCTCGCGCAGCGCGGCCTCCTCGAAGGTCTCGGTGCCCTCGGGGTGGCCCTTGGGAAGACACCATTCAAGGCGTCCGCCGCGGTTGTAGCGGGCGATGATGGCGACCTCGAAGCCGTTGGAGGCCGGGCGGATGATCACCCCGCCGGCGCTGACCTCTTCGACCGTCGGAAGGCTCCCCTGCTGCCGCGTGGTCTGCCGAGCCGGCATGCGCCGGGCACCCATTGACACTGTCAATGGGGTGCGCCGTTCATCGCCGGTCTCCGGTCTGTTCATACCGAACACTCTAATCGGAGTGCCGCGAAGATCCCGTCGCGGTGGACTTCGCCGAGCGTGCATGCCGGTGCTGGCGCGGATGCGGGCTTCTGTCGGCGGGGCATATGGGACACTGTTTCCGCTATGCCTTACCTTCCCTCTGGATTCCCTGACGGCGCCTGGCTGCCCGACGTCGTCGTCGAACTCGGCGAACGCTTCGCCGCCCGCGGCTTCGAGCTGTCCCTGGTGGGCGGTCCCGTCCGGGACCTCTTCCTGGGCCGGACCTCCCCGGATCTCGACTTCACCACCGCCGCCACCCCGGATCAGATCATCGAGGCGGTCTCCGGCTGGGCCGAGGCGCACTGGGACATCGGCCGGGACTTCGGAACCATCGGCATCCGCAAGGGTGATGACACCATCGAGATCACCACCTACCGGGCCGAGGCCTACGACCCGGGCTCGCGCAAGCCGCAGGTCAACTTCGGCACCGACCTGGACGAGGACCTCGTCCGGCGCGACTTCACGGTCAACGCGATGGCGCTGAAGCTGCCCAGCTTCGAACTGGTGGACCCGCACGGCGGCGTCAAAGACCTGCATCTGAGGCTGCTGCGCACTCCCGCCACCCCGCAGGAGTCCTTCTCAGATGACCCGCTGCGGATGATGCGGGCGGCGCGCTTCGCCTCCCAGCTGCGCATGGAGGTCGCCCCTGAGGTGCGCGCGGCGATGACCGAGATGTCGCAGCGGCTGAGCATCGTCTCTGCGGAGCGGATCCGCGAGGAGCTGGTCAAGCTGATCTGCGGCGCGGACCCGCGCGCCGGGATCGACCTGCTGGTGGACTCCGGCCTGGCCGAGATCATGCTCCCCGAGGTGCCCGCGCTGAAGCTCACCGACGATGAGCACCACCGGCACAAGGACGTCTACCAGCACTCGCTGCAGGTGCTGGAGCAGGCCTGCGCGCTGGAGACCGGGACTGAAGGCCCGGTGCCCGGCCCGGACTTCGTGCTGCGCTTCGCGGCGCTGATGCACGACGTCGGCAAGGCCAAGACCCGGCGCTTCGAACCCGGTGGCGGGGTCAGCTTCCGCCATCACGACGTGGTCGGCGCCAAGCAGACCCGCCGTCGGATGCAGGAGCTGCGCTTCGACAAGGCCAGCATCGCCGCGGTGAGCCTGCTGGTGGAGCTGCACATGCGCTTCTACGGCTACGGCGATCAGGGGTGGAGCGACTCGGCGGTGCGCCGCTATGTCACCGACGCCGGAGACCAGCTGCAGCGGCTGCACCGGCTCACCCGATCGGACGTGACCACCAGGAACAAGAAGAAGGCCGCCCGGCTCGATCATGCCTATGACGATCTCGAAGAGCGGATCGCGCAGCTGGCCGAGCGTGAGCAGCTGGACCGGATCCGTCCGCACCTCGACGGGGAACAGATCATGGCCGTGCTGCAGATCCCGCCGGGCCCTGCGGTGGGCCGGGCGTACAAGTTCCTGCTCGAACACCGCATGGAGCACGGGCCGGTGGCCGAGGCGGAAGCCGTTGACATCCTGAAGGAGTGGGCCTCAGCGGAACTCTGAGGCCTGGGTCCGGGTCTGTGCCGAGGTCTGCGAGGTTCTCCCGGAGCGTCGGCCAAGCGGGACCCGCGCGGCACGTCGGACTGGGTCTCGGTCCGGGCGCAGGATGTCGAGCACCACCTGGGCCATCAGGTAGATCGTGGCGCCCATATGGCCCAGCACCGCAGCGATGTAGAGCGCGGTGTCGAAGGAATGCTGCGGATCGTGATCCCCCACGATGCCCGCCAGGTACATCCACACCGCCCAGAAGTGCAGCAGCTGGAATCCCTGCCAGACCAGCGCGTCCCGCCACCGCGGCGCCGCCAGGGCGATCAGCGGAATCAGCCAGACCATGAACTGCGGCGAATAGACCTTGTTGAGCAGCAGGAACGCCGCCACGATCAGGAACAGCAGCTGGACCATGCGAGGGGGGTGCTTCGCCCGGAGTCCCAGCACCAGGATGCCCGCGCAGGCGGCGGCGAAGAGTCCCAGGGAGAATCCCGAGATCGTCTCGGGGCTCGGCCCGGAGCCCCCGCGGCCCTCCGCGATCAGCTGCCAGATGTGCCACGGGGAGGAATACCCTGCGCCACGCTCGACCGAGAGCTCGAAGAACTGGGACCAGGCGGTGAAGCTGAGCACCATCGCGGGAACATTGAGCACCAGCCAGCTGGCCGCCGCGCCGGCGAGGGCGCGCAGGAAGACGTCGAACCCCAGCCCGGTGTCCCGGCGCAGCACCAGGATCAGCACGGCGCCCAGCATGAAGAGCGGGAAGAGCTTGAAGGAGACCCCGACGCCGATCATCACCCCGGCGCTGACCCAGGCTCCGCGGTGGAAGGCAAGGATCGCCAGGGCCAGCGCGGTCACCGCCCAGATGTCCCAGTTGATCCCGATGCCGAAGATGATCGCCGGGGAGAGCGCCACGATCGCGGCATCCCAGGGCCGTGCCCCGGCGGCCTTCATCACCACCAGCACCAGGACCAGCCACACCACGGCGGCGGCGGCAAAGCTGAGATCCCAATACAGCAGCGAGGCGCGGTCGGCGGACCAGCCCAGCGCCGCGGTCCCGTCCTGGGCGAGCAGGAAGCGCGTCGAGGCCGCCAGGACTGCGGCGACCAGACTGGTGAGCACCGGGTACTCGAAGTAGCCCGGGCCGAGCAGGGGGGCCCATGGCGCATCGCTGAGGTCACGCTGGTGGAAGAGCGCACTGATGTCTGAGTAGCAGCCCGCGTGGTAGACCTCCGCCCCGCCCCAGCCGTTGATCCGGCAGTACTGGCTGGTCAGCGCGGAGAGCAGAATCCCGAGCACGGTGAGGCCCAGCAGCACCTGGGCCGGAGAGTTCCGTGGGCGCAGCCGTGTCCCCGCGGGTCCGCCGAAGCGTTCCGAGAGGTGCCGCAGCAGCGGATCATCCCGGGTCGCAGCGACCGGGGGTCCGTCCTTCGGGGACTGGATCATCGGGTCCACGATAACCTCCGACCCAGACTGGCTATAGGCTTCTCGATCAGAGACACCGTCATGACTGAGATCACCTTCTAGCTGCCGGTGGGTCACGCCCACCGAGCTGCAAGACCCGCAAGGAGAAAACCTTTGGCAGAACAACCCATCCGAGTCGCCGTCGTCGGCGTCGGAAACTGTGCGGCATCACTTGTCCAAGGCGTGGAGTACTACAAGGACGCCCCCGATGATCAGCGGGTCCCCGGGCTGATGCATGTGCGCTTCGGGGAGTATCACGTGCGAGACGTCAGTTTCGTCGCGGCCTTCGACGTGGACGCGAAGAAGGTCGGACTGGACCTGGCGGAGGCGATCACCGCCTCGCAGAACAACACCATCACCATCGCCGAGGTCCCGGTTACGGGGGTCACCGTGCAGCGCGGTCCGACCCTGGACGGGCTGGGGAAGTATTACCGGGAGACCATCGAGGAGTCCGCCGCCGAGCCGGTGGACGTCGTGGCCGCTCTGAAGCAGGCCCAGGCCGACGTGCTGGTCTGCTATCTGCCCGTGGGCTCCGAGGACGCGGCCCGCTTCTACGCCCAGGCCGCGATCGACGCCGGGGTGGCCTTCGTCAACGCGCTGCCGGTGTTCATCGCCGGCACCCCCGAATGGGCGCAGAGGTTCACCGACGCCGGGGTCCCGATCGTCGGTGACGACATCAAGTCTCAGATCGGTGCGACGATCACGCACCGCGAGCTGGCCCACCTGTTCGAGGACCGCGGGGTCCACCTGGACCGCACCTACCAGCTCAACGTCGGCGGAAACATGGACTTCAAGAACATGCTCGAACGCGACCGGCTGGAGTCCAAGAAGATCTCCAAGACGCAGGCGGTCACCTCCAACACCTCCGCGCCGCTGGCCGACCGTGATGTCCACATCGGGCCCAGCGACTACATCCAGTGGCTCGACGACCGGAAATGGGCCTTCATCCGCCTGGAGGGCCGGAACTTCGGCGACGCCCCGGTGTCCATCGAGCTCAAGCTGGAGGTCTGGGACTCGCCGAACTCCGCCGGGGTGATCATCGACGCGATCCGGGCGGCGAGGATTGGGCTGGACCGCGGGATCGGCGGACCGCTGCTCTCCGCCTCGAGCTACTTCATGAAGTCCCCGCCGGAGCAGTTCCATGACGACGTCGCCCACGAGAAGGTCGAAGCCTTCATCCGTGGCGAGATCGACCGCTAGGAACCTGTCAGCTCGGGTCCCGGCAGGCCTCCGACGGCGATCAGCGGCCGTTGGAGTGGTCTGCGGCATAGGCCGCGAAGATCTCATCCAGGTCCCTGCCGGGGACGAAGCTGGGACTCAGCGTGGAGCCCAGCTGGTCCAGCAGTGAGTCGAGCCTGGCTGCGCTGATCCGCACCTCGAGCGAGCCGCTGTCTGCCGCGGCTCGACTCAGCGCGAGGGCATAGGGCAGGTGCTGTGAGATCGACACGGCGGCCGAGTCGACCCGGAAGTAGTAGGTCTCGCTGTGCTGGGTGAGGTCCACACAGATCTGCGCGATCTGCTCCGACAACCTGTCGAGCTCGGTCTGGACCGCAGAGGGGGCCAGCGCGGAGAGCTTCTCCAGAAATCCGGATTCTTCCAGCGCGTTGAGCATCAGTGCTGCCGTCCGCCGACGGAGCAGCGGCGGATAGATCTGCATGAACCAGGTGAGCGCTCCGGTGAGCAGAGCGAATCCGGTGAGTCCCTGGATCGGAGCCACCAGCCGCAGCCATGGCTCCACGGCGACCACATCGCCGAATCCGAGCGTCGCCAGCGAGACCAGCGAGATGTAGAGCGCCTCGGCGAAGGTCGAGTAGTCGCCGGGGTTCACGCCATCGGCATAGAGGAGCCCGTCCGGGACATGCGGGTAGTAGATCAGCGCCCAGCCCACCCCTTGGATCAGCACCCACAGCATGATCACGGCGACCATCGTGCCCGGACCGAGCGCGCAGCTCAGTCGGCGTCTGGTCGCCCGGTCGATCTTCCATGTTGCGGAGAAGACCAGGCTGCTCAGCGGACCTGACCCGCGGGGGTGCAGAAGCTCGTGAAACATGTCCCAGAGGCCCACCAGGATCACGACGATTCCGGTGATGGTCAGTATGGTGCCCAAAGAAACTCCTGAGACTTGATGGTGTCTGGTGACCCTATAGCCCCACGTCCTCCTCCGGGCCTGCGTGCTCCACCAGAAGGATCGTGTCCAGCGGATTCAGGTGGGGTGATACGCGCAGGTCCCGGTATTTTGGGGGGATGGAGAGACTTCACGCCGTCGACGCGCTGCGCGCCCTGGCCCTGCTGGGGATCCTGTCCGTCAACATCTGGTACTTCGCCTTTCCGGAGAACCTCACCGGCGGCGGGCGTTCCGCCGGGCTGACCGAGGGCGCCACCGGAGCGGACGCAGGGGCGCTCGCCGGTGCTGACCAGTGGGTGGCCTTCGCCGCCACGGCGATCTTCGAGGGCAAGTCCTATGTGATCTTCTCCTTCCTCTTCGGACTCTCCTTCGTGCTGCAGTGGAGCTCCGCGCATCGCGCCGGAGTCAGCGAGGTCTCCCGCTCGCAGCGTCGCTTCACCGCATTGGCGATCCTCGGGGTGCTGCACGGGATCTTCCTCTTCGTCGGCGACATCCTGCTGGCCTATGCCGTGCTCGGCTTCGCGCTGCTGGGCATGCGCAGGATCAGCACCCGCGCGGCGGTGCTGCTCGCCGCCGCGCTCTGGGCCGTGGTGGCGCTGGCGATCCTCGGCCTGGGCGCGCTGACCTGGTGGCTGGAGTCTTCCCCGATGATGGACGCCGCCGCGATGAGCCCCGAGGCGATGGAGAGCTCCGGACTGATCCTGGCCGGCGAGGAGGCCCGCGGGGCCTATGCCGGCGGGCTGGGCAGCTACCTGGCCTTCCAGCTCAGCGCCTACGCGCTGGTGGCGCCCTCGATGCTCCTGGTGCAGGGACCGATCGCCTTCGCCGCGTTCCTGCTCGGACTGGTGATCGGACGGGCCCGGATGCTCGAACGCATCATCGCCGGAGAGATCACGACGACGCGGCTCGTCTCGATCATGCTGCCCGCTCTCGTGGTGGGAGGTGCGCTCAGCGTGACCGCCGCCTGGATGGTCTGGGGCGGGGACGCGAGCGCCGGCGGACTGGGCACCGACACCCTCAGCGCCGGGCTGATCTTCCTCGCCGGACCGATACAGGCCACCGGCTATGTGCTCGCGGCGCTGCTGATCCTGCGCCACCGGGCATTCGGCTGGCTGGTGCGCGTGCTGGCCCCGGCCGGGCGAATGTCGCTGAGCAACTACCTGGGCCAGTCCCTGGTGCTGGCGCTGCTCTTCTCCGCGCTGGGCTCGCCGTTGGGCCTGGGACTGGCCGGAGAGCTGAGCGCGAGCCAGGTGGGCGCCGTCGTCGTCGTGCTCTGGCTGGGACAGCTCGGGCTCTCGCACCTGTGGCTGCGATTCTTCGACCGCGGACCCGTGGAAGCTCCGCTGCGCGCCTGGACCTACGCCGTCACAGCGTTTCCCGTGAAACCGGCGCAGAGTCATCCTTCAGCCTGATGCGCCCCGCACCGCGCGGACCTAGCGTGGAGGCATGATCACAGCCAGCGGACTGAGCAAGACCTACGGTGAGCGAACCGCGGTGGACGGGATCAGCTTCGCGCTGGAGCCGGGCCGGGTCACCGGCTTCCTGGGTCCCAACGGGGCCGGGAAGTCCACCACCATGCGGCTGGCCATGGGGCTGGACCGCCCCAGCGCCGGGCAGATCACGATCAACGGCAGACCCTTCGCCGAACACCGCTCACCGCTGCGCGAGGTCGGGGCGGTGCTCGACGCCCGAGCGAGCCATCCGGGGTGGACCGGGGAGCAGCAGCTGCGCATCCTGGCCGCCACCCACGCCATCCCGAAGACCCGGGTCCAGGAGGTCATCGAGATGACCGGGCTCAGCTCCGTGGCCTCCCGGCGGATCAAGAGCTACTCCCTGGGGATGAGTCAGCGGCTCGGCATCGCCGCGGCGATGCTGGGAGACCCCGGGGTGCTGATCTTCGACGAGCCCATCAACGGTCTGGACCCCGAAGGTGTGCGCTGGGTCCGCCAGCTGGTCCGCCGACTCGCCGCCCAGGGCCGGACCGTGTTCATCTCCTCGCACCTGATGTCAGAGATGGCACTGACCGCTGATCACCTCATCGTGCTCGGGCAGGGGCGGATCATCGCCGATCAGCCGCTGGGAGACTTCATCGACGCCGCCGGGGAGACCCGGGTGCTGGTGCGCACCGAGGACTCCCAGGCGCTCATGGCCGCCCTGGCCGGAGCCGGCATCACCCTGGTCTCCCAGGATGCCGAGACCTTCGAGGTGCGCGGCATGGATGCCCGAAGCATCGGCCGTCGGGCGCTGGAGCTGGGCGTGGTGCTCCACGAGCTGGCCCCGCTGCACTCCTCCCTGGAAGAGTCCTATCTCAAGCTGACCGGGGACTACGTCGAACACCGTTCCGGAGGACTCAGATGAACCCCAACACCTCCCGCGCCCCGGGAAGCGCCGACCCCGCCACCGAGGACCTTCCGGCTGCAGACGCCGCAGCCGCGGCGCTCGGCTCCGCCGAGGTGAGCTTCTCCCGGGCGCTGCGCGCGGAATGGCTGAAGCTGACCAGCCTGCGGCTGAACTGGTGGCTCTGCCTGGCCGCCTTCGGGCTGATGATCATCACGCTGATCGCCACCGTGTTCAGCACCCGCTACCTGCTCTCCGATCCCTCGCTCCAGGGCGCCGGTGCCCAGCTGACCGGACTCGGCCTCTTCGAGAACGCCTTCTCCAGCTTCACCCTGGTCACCCTGCTGATGGGTGCGCTCGCCGCAGTCGCGATCACCACCGAGCACGCCTCGGGCTCGATCCGGTCCTCGCTGGCCGCAGTGCCGAACCGCACCATGTTCTTCACCGCCAAGCTGCTCGCGGTCTGCGGCTTCATCGCCGCGATCACCGCCGCGCTGATGGCGCTGTGCCTCCTGGTCCTGCTGCCGCTCGCCGGCTTCCATGACGTGATGCCCGCGCTGCTGGAGCCCGAGCTCTGGTGGATGGTGCTCAGCCACTGGGCGGTGGTGATCATCATCGCCTCGATCGGGTTCGGTCTCGGCGCGCTGCTGCGCAGCACCGCCGGGGCGGTGGTCGGCTACTGCCTGCTGCTGTTCAGCGGACCGATCATGCTGGGTCTGCTGCTGGCGCTCACGGACGGTGCCCGCTGGGTCGAGGAGCTGATGCGCTTCGAGATCTTCGCGCTGCAGCGTCAGTTCATCGCCGGCAGCGCCTCGATGGCCACAGACCTGTCGGTGCCCCTGGCCGGCACGCTGCTGCTGGTCTGGGCCGGCGTGGTCCTGATCCCGGGATGGCTGCTGTTCACCCGACGTGATGCCTGAGCCCGGGGTCGCCCGGCTCGGTAGAGTCGATGCCGTGATCACCCCGGCGCTGTCTGAATCCCCCGCAGGGCAGTCGATGCCGCCTGGCTTCGAGGAGCTCGCCATCGTCCGCCGGCGCGGCCTGCGCGGATGGTTCCGGCGGCATCCGAAGTGGATGAACGCGGTGGTCGTCGGTGTCTATGTGTTGCTGACCCTGTGGGTCTACCCCTACGCGTTCTACGATCTGGGCAGCGGCGCGCTGTGGCTGCTGAGCGGCTACGGCGTCATCGCGGCGGCCCTGTGCTTCCGCCGCTCCCGCCCGCTCACCGTGCTCGCGGTCGTCGCCGGGGCCGAGGCGGCGCTGCTGCTCTTCTACCCCTGGCAGGGCGTGCAGATGTTGGGACTGTGCTTCGCCGCCTACGCCGTGGCGCTCCAGCGCGGGCTGCTGGTGGGGTTGATCACCGGGCTTCCCGCCACCGTGCTGGGCTATCTGTCGTTTCTGCGCATCGACATCTGGACCTCCAGCCACGGGCCCAGCTGGTGGATGGAGAACTACTACCATCCGATGGGACTCAGCGAGTTCGAGTCGCTGAGCATCTTGGCGGTCACGATGTTCTTCAGCGTCGGAAGCTCCGCCGGCATCGGCGCGGCCGTGCGCCGCGGCCGCAGCCATGAGCAGGAGGTCCTGGAGTGGGCCCGACGCAGCCAGCAGCTGGCCCAGGTGGCCGAGCGCAATCGGATCGCCCGGGAGATGCATGACGTGATCGCCCATTCCCTCTCGGTGATGATCTCGCTGGCCGACGGTGCCCGGATCGTGGCGCGCAAGGATCCGCACCGCGCCGGAGAGGTCCTGGAGGAGCTCTCCGGGACCGGCCGCACCGCGCTGGGGGACATGCGTCGGGTGATCGGGGTGCTGCGCGAGGGTCAGGACGTCGGGGCCGCCCGGCGCCCGATCGGAGAATCGCTGGAGGACCTCTACGAGAACTTCCGCCAGGCGGGCCTTCCGCTGACCGTGAGCCTCACCGGACCCTCCCTGCCCGAGGACGCCGGCTTCGGCCTCACCGTGCACCGGATCATCCAGGAATCGCTGACCAATGTGCTGCGCTATGGCCGCCAGGTCACCGAGGTGTCGGTGCAGATCGAGCACCGCCCCGGCCCGGATCCGGAAGAGGCTCGGCGGCTGCGCGGCGAGGGACTCAGCGCCGCGGACCAGGCCGCGCTGGGGATGCCCGCCGCCGGGCAGGTGGTGCTCACGATCACCGATGACGGAGTGCACCCCACCCATGGGGAGCGCCGCGAATCGGTGGGCAGCGGGCAGGGAATCCACGGCATGGAGGAGCGCGCCGGCTTCTACAACGGCTCGGTCTACGCAGGCCCGGCAGCGCGCCGGGGCTGGATGGTGCGCGCGGTGCTGGAACCGCCGCAGAAGGGATGACCAGGTGAGAAACATCGACGACGACGCCGCACGCCCACCGCGCACCGAGGCCGCACCGCCCGAGGCGGAGCCCAGGACGGGTCCGCTGAAGGTGATGCTGGTCGATGACCAGCACCTGCTGAGGATGGGCTTCCGGCTGATCCTCGAGGGCGAGGAGGATCTGGAGGTCGTGGCCGAGGCCGCGGACGGGCTCGAGGCGCTGCAGGTGCTGCAGGCGCTCACCCCGGCGCAACGTCCAGACGTGGTGCTCATGGACGTGCGGATGCCCCGGATGGACGGCATCGAGGCCACCACGAAGGTGGTCGCGCAGTTCCCGCAGACCCGGGTGATCATCCTGACCACCTTCGACCTGGACGAGTACGCCTTCTCCGGGCTTCAGGCCGGCGCCAGTGCCTTCCTGCTCAAGGACGTCACCCCGGAGGACCTGGTCCACGCCGTACGGGTGGTGGCAGAGGGCGACGCGGTGGTGGCCCCGCGGATCACCCAGAGGCTGCTGGAGGTCTATCTGCGCGGCGGGGCCCCGACCGAACCTGCAGCACCGGAGCGCCCCGGCGCCGGGGCGGCTCGCGGAGCGCGCGGCGGTGCCCGGACTTCCCGGACTTCCCGGACTTCCGGGACTGTCGGGGCTGCCGGCGCTGCCGCCAGACCCCTGCCCGATGGGCGAGCGATCGCTGAGGCGATGGATGACGGAATCCCGCGCGAGCCGCTGACCCAGCGTGAGACCGAGATGCTCTTCGCCGTCGCGGAGGGCCTCTCCAACGCTGAGATCGCGGCGAAGTTCTTCCTCTCCGAGGCCACGGTCAAGACCCACGTGCGCCGGATCCTGACCAAGCTGCAGCTCCGAGACCGGGTGCAGGCAGTGGTCTATGTGTTCCAGACCGGACTCCTCGGGCCGCTCTAGTGCCGCTCCGGCTCCGCGGAGTCGGGGCCGCTGATTAGGATGGCGGGCATGACAGCACAAGAGCTCATCGAAGATCTGGCCGCCTACGTGAGCGCCTCGCCCTCGTCGTATCACGCGGCGGCCGTGGCGGCGCAGCGCCTGGTCAGCGCCGGATTCACGCAGCTGGGCGAGCATCAGGACTGGCCCACCGAGCCGGGTCGCCATGTGGTGGTCCGTGACGGCGCCGTGCTGGCCTGGGTGGTGCCCACCGGCGCCGCACCCACCACCCCGCTGCGGATCCTCGGTGCGCACACCGATTCCCCGGGGTTCAAGCTCAAGCCCAAGTCCACGCTGATCAGCAATGGCTGGCTGCAGGCCGGCGTCGAGGTCTACGGCGGACCGCTGCTGAACTCCTGGCTGGACCGTGAGCTTTGCCTGGCCGGGCGCCTGGTCACCCGTGACGGGGCCACTCACCTGGCGGCCACCGGCCCGGTCGCCCGGATCCCGCAGCTGGCCATCCACCTGGACCGTCAGGTCAACGAGGGGCTGAAGCTGGGCAAGCAGGCGCACACCAGCCCGATCCTGGGGCTCGCCGGCTCCACCGAGCAGGCCGCGGCCGCCGACGTGCTGGCCCTGCTGGCGGAGTCCGCCGGGGTGGACCCCGCCCAGGTGGACGGCTACGACGTGGTGCTCGCCGACGCCCAGGCGCCGGCGACCTTCGGTGCGGCACAGGAGTTCCTCGCCTCGAGCCGACTCGACAACCTCTCCTCGGTCCACGCCGGGCTCAGCGCCCTGATCGGGACCGCCGAGGAGGCCGAGACCGGTGTGGTCATTCCGATGCTCGCCGCCTTCGACCACGAGGAGCTGGGCTCGGCGTCGCGCTCCGGTGCGGCCGGGCCGTTCCTGGAAGAGGTGCTGGGCCGGATCTATGAGGGGCTCGGCCGTGCGGCGGGCCAGCCCGGCGCCACCGCCACCCAGCGGGCGCAGGCGCTGAGCGCCTCCTGGCATCTCTCCAGCGACGCCGGACACGCGGTGCACCCGAACTACTCCGAACGACATGACCCGGCGAACCGCCCGCTGCCCAACGGCGGTCCGCTGCTGAAGATCAACGCCAACCAGCGCTACACCACCGATGCCCCGGGGGCGGCGATGTGGGCCCAGGTCTGCCGCGCCGCGGGCGTCCCCACCCAGGAGTTCGTCTCCAACAACGACCTCCCCTGCGGCTCCACCATCGGCCCGATCACCGCTACCCGGCTGGGGATCCGCACCGTCGACGTCGGGATCGCGCTGCTCTCGATGCACTCGGCCCGGGAGATGTGTGGGGTCGAGGACGTCGAGCATCTGCGGGACGCGGTGGCGAGCTTCTTCACCACCGAGCTGAACAGCTGAGCTCGCCCTCGACCCCACACGCGATCTCCACAGCTGAACAGGCCCGTTCGTCACGCTGGCGCAAAGCCGGTATCATGATGCAGGTTGTCTGACCTGGTTTCATCCTGCCCTCATGCCGAGGGTCGGACGGACGGGCTCAGATGCAGATGCAGATAGACCCTCCTGTTACGGAAATCCCGTGACCGCAAGGCCAAAGGAGGTGGGTTAACACAATGCGTCACTATGAACTGATGGTGCTCGTCGACCCCGAGGTTGACGAGCGCACCGTGGAACCGACTCTCGGCAAGTACATGGAGGTCGTCAAGAAGGACGGCGGCACCGTGGACAACGTCGATGTCTGGGGCCGTCGCCGCCTGGCTTATGAGATTCAGAAGAAGACGGAAGCGGTCTACGCCGTCGTCAACTTCCACTCGACTCCCGACGCCGCCGCCGAGCTCGACCGACTGCTGCGCCTGAACGAGACGATCATGCGCACCAAGATCACCCGCCCCGAGGAACAGAAGATCGAATAATCCTCCAGGTGGTCCATCCACCTGTCAGGGCGAACCAGCAACCAAGGAGCACTTCCATGGCCGGCGAGACCATCATCACCGTTGTAGGCAACCTGACGGCAGATCCAGAGCTCCGCTTCACCCCTTCGGGTGCCGCGGTCTCCAACTTTGCCATCGCGTCTACGCCGCGGTTCTTCGACCGTCAAGCAAACGAGTGGAAGGACGGAGAGACTCTCTTCGTCCGCTGTTCCCTGTGGCGTGAAGCCGCAGAGAACGCCGCTGAGTCACTCACCAAGGGCACCCGCGTGATCGCGCAGGGCCGCCTGAAGGCTCGGTCGTTCCAGACCAAGGAGGGGGAGAACCGCACCTCCTGGGAGCTCGACGTCGATGAGATCGGTCCCTCGCTGCGCTTTGCGACTGCCAGCGTCCAGCGTTCGAGCGGCGGCCAAGGCGGCCGTCCGAGCGGCGGAGGCGGCTTCGGCGGAGGCAACACCGGCGGCAACGCCGGCGCGGCCTCCGGCGGCGGCTTCGGTGGAGGAGGCTCCGGCGGCGGCGCGTCATCCGGCGGCTCCGGCGGGTGGAGCAACGACTCCGCTCCGCAGGATCCGTGGGGCGGCCAGCCCTCCGGCGGCGGAAGCTGGGGCACCCCTGACAACAACGAGCCACCGTTCTGAGCCTGAGAAGCGCCACGCGCTCCTCAAGCCCGCGAACAGCGGCTTGAACTCACACACTATTCACCATCCCGCATCCCACAGGTGCGGGCTCCGAGAATGAAAAGGAGCACCACGATGGCAAAGGCTGAACTCAAGAAGCCAAAGCCCAAGGCGAACCCGCTGAAGGCTGCTGACATCACGGTCATCGACTACAAGGACACCGCTCTGCTGCGGAAGTTCATTTCCGACCGAGGCAAGATCCGCGCACGCCGGGTGACCGGCGTGACTGTCCAGGAGCAGCGAAAGATCGCCCAGGCGATCAAGAACGCTCGCGAAGTCGCACTGCTGCCGTACGCCGGCGCAGGCCGCGGCTGATCCAGGACTGACTGGGAAGGAAAGGAACAACCCATGGCAAAGCTCATCCTGACTCAGGAAGTGACCGGTCTCGGCGCCTCCGGAGATGTGGTCGACGTCAAAAGCGGCTACGCACGCAACTATCTGTTGCCGCGTGGCTTCGCAATGGCCTGGACCAAGGGCGGCGAAAAGGATGTGGAGCGCCTGCGCTCCGCTCGCAAGGCTCGCGAGATCGCAACGGTCGAGGAAGCACAGGCAGTGGCCACCAAGCTGCAGTCTGCCCCCGTGAAGATCACTGTGAAGACCGGCGACTCCGGTCGCCTGTTCGGAACCGTCGGTTCCGCACAGATCGCCGATGCAGTCGAGGCCTCCGGCCTGGGCTCCATCGACAAGCGCACCGTCGAGATCCCCGCACGCATCAAGGCAGTCGGCAACTACAAGGCGACTGTCCGCCTGCACGCTGATGTCTCAGCGACCCTCGACCTTCAGGTCGTCGGCTCGAAGTAAGCAGCACGCAGCATCCCAGCCGTTCGCGGCTGAGACCTGAGAAAGCCTCGGACTCCTTCAGGAGGCCGGGGCTTTCTCGCGCCGCGGGCGCATTCTCCGAAGGTTGGCGGGCCTCCGGAGCGGGGAATGCCGAATGGCGGGTGCCGGTTATGGTTGATGTCGTACAAATTTCAATCAGTGGCCGGCACGGCAGGGTCACCCAGGACGGCGCAGGGAGCAGCCATGCAGTTCGGCGTATTCAGCATCGGCGACATGACACCGGATCCGAGCACCGGTCGGGTCTCCACCGAGCACGAGCGCATCAACTCGCTGGTGGCCATCGCCAGACGCGCCGAAGAGGTCGGACTCGACGTCTTCGCGGTCGGCCAGCACCACAACCCGCCCTTCGTGGCGCCGGCCAACCCGCCGATCCTCATGGCCTACCTGGCGGCGCAGACGCACCGGATCCAGCTCTCCACGGCGACCACGCTGATCACCACCACCGATCCGGTGCGCATCGCCGAGGACTACGCCTTTGCCCAGCATCTTGCCCAGGGGCGGGTCGACCTGACCCTGGGACGTGGGAACACCGGCCCGGTCTACCCCTGGTTCGGCAAGGACATCCGCGCAGGGATCCCGCTGGCGGTGGAGAACTACGCGCTGCTGCACCGGCTCTGGCGTGAGACCGAGGTCGACTTCTCCGGGCGCTTCCGCACTCCGCTGCAGGGATTCACCTCCACGCCGCGTCCCCTCGACGACATCCCGCCCTTCGTCTGGCACGGGTCCATCCGATCCCCGGAGATCGCGGAGCAGGCGGCGTACTACGGGGACGGCTTCTTCCACAACAACATCTTCTGGAACAAGGAGCACACCGGGCGGATGATCGACCTCTACCGCTCCCGCTACGCGCACTACGGCCACGGGCCCGCCGAGCAGGCCATCGTGGGACTCGGCGGTCAGGTCTTCATGCGCCGGAACTCCCAGGATGCGATCCGCGAGTTCCGGCCCTACTTCGACCGGGCGCCGGTCTACGGCGGCGGTTCCTCGCTGGAGGACTTCAGCGCGCAGACCCCGCTGACCGTGGGCACCCCCGACCAGGTCATCGAGCGCACGCTGAGCTTCCGCGACTACGCCGGGGACTATCAGCGTCAGCTCTTCCTCATCGACCACGCCGGTCTGCCGCTGAAGACCGTGCTGGAGCAGATCGACCTGCTGGGGGAGGAGGTCGTCCCGGTCCTGCGGCGAGAGGTGGCCGCCCGCGCCCCGCAGAGCACCCCTGAGGCGCCTACGCACGCGGTGCTGGTCCGACGGCGCGCTGAAGGCCGAGACCCCGTCCCAGGAGGCGGCAGAGGGGCCGCCGCCTGACCCTGGTCCGAGCCCGAGGACTCGGGGTGGCCGGCGGCGGCTGAGCCTGAAGGTTCAGCTCAGCTGCGGCGTTCCAGTTCCTCGATGACGTTGATCCGCTCATTGCTCATCAGATGCAGCGAGAGCTCGTTGGAGAGGTGCTGGAACATCGCCACGCCCTGGACGCTGCTGCCCTCGTCATTGAGCCGCGGCGCGAAGGAGGCGATCCCGACCTGGCCGGGGAGCACCCCGATGATGCCGCCGGAGATCCCTGACTTCGCCGGAATGCCGATCTGGGTCAGCCAGCGTCCCGAAGCGTCGTACATGCCGCAGGTCGCCATGATCCCCAAGGTGGTGCGGGCAGATTCGGCCGAGACCACGCGCTGACCGTTCTCCGGGTTGATTCCGTTGTTCGCCAGCGTGGCGGCCATCCGGGCGATGTCTTTGACGTTGACCAGGATCGAGCACTGGTCGATGTATCCGCGGACGGCTTCATCGGGCTCGGTGTCCAGCGAGCCGTGGGACTTCAGCATGTGGGCGATCGCCATGTTGCGGTATGCCGTGGAGTACTCCTCCTCCGCCGCGTCCCAGTCGATCTCGAGTGCGCGTCCGGCGAAGGCCGACATGCCGTCGAGGATCCGGGTGGTCCGGCTGCGCACCTCTGAGGTGCGCGACGCGCTGTCCCGGCCACCGGGATGCTCCTCATGGCTGGTGTGGTCCACCAGGTGGTGCGTCGCGATGGCCCCGGCGTTGATCATCGGATTCAGCGGGCGCCCGGTGCCGCCTTCGAGGGAGAGCTCGTTGAAGGCCTCCCCGGAGGGCTCCATGCCGACCATCTCGCGTACCCGGTCCAGGCCGATGTCATCCAGCGCGAGGGCATAGACGAAGGGTTTGGAGATCGACTGGATGGTGAACAGGTGCTCGTCGTCGCCGGCGGAGCATTCCTGGCCGTCTGCGGTCGCCAGGGCCAGCGCCTGCAGGTTCTCATCGGCGTCGCGCAGCCGGGGGATATAGGCGGCAAGCTTGCCGCTGACATCCGCGCTGGACTCCTTGAGGACCTCGCGGAGGTACGTGTTGATCGATTCTTGCACCGGGTGGCTCCTCGGGGGTTGGTCTCCCCACGCTACCCGCTGGGAGCTGGGGATCTGCTGGACGGGTTCTCACCAGGGTGTGGACAACTTGTGGAAAACAGGGCGACGGAGGGGCCATACACCTAACGGCGGGGTTACGGCAAGGCGACGGAATGGTGGAAAAACTGGTATCTCTATTCCTCCGTGCACAGGTGAGTTGCTACAAAACTGCACCTCAGTGGAGATATCCACGGGTTATCCAACTGTTATCCACAGCTTCCTGCACATGTTGTGCACAAGACACGCCGCATAGTCCACATTTACTCCACAGGCAGCAGCATTTCGCTCTATTGCCCCTGCCGGGCTCGGGACCTAAAGTGTGGAAAGTCCCTCGGACGTGAATATTGGCTGGGCCCCGCCCAGCGCGCATTCACGCGGCGCCGCAGTCAGCGGCGGGAGCGGAGACACGGGGCCGGGAAGCGTTTCGCCGGCCGTCCCGTGGTCGACGTGTCCGAGGCCTCGGAGAATCCGAGGAGATCCTGGTCCCCGCACCTCTGCGCTCCGCTGCAGGAGGCCGAGCGGCAGGATCTGAAGGCACATCGGGTCGCCGGGAGACCGGCCAAGGGAAGGGGATCACGCGCTCATGGCTCGTGATCCTGCTGCGTCCCCCGGCGATCCGATCTCCGCCACAGGCCTGGGCCTCACACGGGGTGTGCGGCGATGAACCGTGACACCCGGCGCGGCCAGGTACCCAGCTCCTCCGGGGTCTCGGCGATCTGCAGCTGCGAGTTCGGGATCAGCTGGTGCAGCTTCTCAGCGGTGGAGACCGGGTGTGCGTAGTCATCCACCCAGGCCAGGAGCAGCGTGGGAACCGAGAGCTCGCCGATCTGCTCAGCACCGGGAAGATCGCTGACCCCGGCCCCGCGAAAGATCGAGGGCAGCAGCTCCTGGCTGACTGCCGGGACGCGCTCCTTCGGCCGGTCCGCCAGGGCGGGCGGCGGAAGCACCTGTCGGCCCACCCGCACGAAGGCCCCGATCCCGTGATCCTCCACCAGTTCGGCCGACTTCTGGTAGGTCGCCGCCTGCCCGGCACGGGTGGCCCACGCGGTGGGGGGCACCATCAGGGTCAGCGTGGCAAAACGGTCGGGATCGCGCAGCGCGGCATAGAGCAGCGTCGCGGCGCCCATCGAGGGTCCCGCGGCGTGCACCTTCTGTCCGGGGGCGAGCTCATCGAGCAGCTCGAGCAGGTCATCGGCGAGCCGCGGCCAGACATAGTCCTCAGGCACGGCGCGCCCGGTGGAGGAGCCGTGTCCCCGCGCGTCGTAGCGAAGGACTCGGCAGTCTTCGAGGCTGAGCGTCATGTCCAGACCGGCGCGCTGCTCGCGCGAGGCACAAGAGGTCAGCCCGTGCAGCTGGACGAAGATCGGACCGTCGCCGGAGATCTCATAGGCGAGCTTCGCCCCGGCTGTCTGGAAAAGCCCCACGGTCTTCGACTCCTGAGTCTCAGGTGAACAACAAGTTGCGCTGGAAACATCCAGGCGAACTGAACGCCATCTACACTACGCCGTATGCGCTTGACCAATGTGGCACAGATGCACGCCAGGCCCGGACGTCTGTCCAGCTACTCGGTGGTGGCCCAGCTCGCCGTCGACGATGCGGCGAGGCGGACCTCCGACGTCGGCTTCGGGGCGGGACTCCCGGGGGCCGGGGTGCCGGCCGCCGATCCCCCCGGCGGGCTCCCGGTGTCGTTCGACCAGAACCGCCATGTCAGCTTCGGGTCCAGACCCGGATCCTGGATGGCGGTGTCCTTCCAGCTCGACGGTCCGGCTTCCCTGGACGAGATCGCCGCCGCCTGGCAGGTGGTGATCCAGCGCCACGGGACGCTGCGCACGGTCTTCGACTGGCGGCCCGAGCATTCCCCGCGCCGCAGTGACACGCATCACTCCAACACCGGGCCTGGCGGAGATTCCGGCGGACCGGTCAGTGACCTGCTGCTGCGCGAGGTCGCGATGCTGCCCGGCACCTGGGAGCAGCTCTCTGCTCCCGAGCGGCCGCGCCGCCCGATCAGCTTCAGCGTGGATCGCGGTGCGGCGCTGAAGACCGCACACCTGGCCGCGCCGAGCGACCAGCTCAACGCGGCGGAGGTCAAGGCCGCCCTGCGCGCTCATTTCGACGCC
Organism: Nesterenkonia sp. YGD6; assembly: GCF_022565895.1. Taxonomy (NCBI): domain Bacteria; kingdom Bacillati; phylum Actinomycetota; class Actinomycetes; order Micrococcales; family Micrococcaceae; genus Nesterenkonia; species Nesterenkonia sp. YGD6. The sequence goes on from NZ_JAJOYY010000005.1 coordinate 220,514, forward strand.
GTCTGCGATCCATTCGGCACGCCGTCGCACCGGCTCTGCGTGATCGACGACGGAGAATCCGCGGCTGTGCGGGACACCGCCGGGTCACCACAGATCGTCATCGGCTCTGACCACGCCCACGTCGACGCCTGGTCCCTGCTGGTGCTGGTGCGGGACTTCAACGCCGTTCTGAACAACCTGCGGGCCGGCCGTCCCGCGGCACATGAGCTCCCGGTGCCGGAGTCCTTCGCGGCGCACACCACCGCGATGGAGGCCAAGCCGTTTCCCCCAGAGGAGATCGTCACCCGGTGGCGAGAAATCCTGGAGGCCGGAGGTGGAGTGATGCCGACCTTCCCGCTGCCGCTGGGGGATATCTCGCTGCCGGTGAGTGAGAAGGTCGAGGTCCGCGACGTGCTGGACTCCGCGGAGCTCAACAAGCTCGAGGCCCATGCCAGGGAAGAGGGGGTCAGGCTGATCGCCGTCGCGGTCTCGGTGATGACCCGGATCTTCCGCGAGCTGGGCGACCAGCCGCTGCGCACGGTCTTCCCGGTGCACAGCCGCGATGAGCCGCGCTGGTTCGACTCGGTGGGCTGGTTCATCACCAATGCGGTCCTGGAGAACGAAGACGACAGCCTGCGCGGCAGCTATCAGGCGGTCAAGGAGGCGATCCGGCTGGGCTCGCATCCGATGGCACCGATCATGCGGCCCTACGGCGGGATGCCCGCCGAGCCGGGGATGTTCGCGATGAGCTGGCTGGATCATCGCCGACTGCCGATCAATGTGGACGAGGCGCTCAATGCTCAGCACGTCTCCGCGGTGGTCCAGACCGACGGGGTGATGATCTGGTTCGTGGTCAACGAGACAGGACTGCATCTGCGCTGCCGCTATCCCGATACTCCACAGGCTCGCGAGACGATGCGCACCTGGCTGGATGCGGTGGTCGAAGGACTGCGTGCACCGAGTATCGTGGAGGGGTGACTACCGAGCTCTACAACACCGGATCCCCCGCGGGGGTGGACTCCCGCACGCCCCCGCAGGACATGGTGGCGGAGCAGTCAGTGCTCGGCGGCATGATGCTCTCCAAGGACGCCATCGCCGACGTCGTGGAGGTTCTGCGCGGCTCGGACTTCTACCGACCCGCGCATGAGCTGATCTACGACGCGATCATCGATCTCTACGGCCGCGGCGAGCCCGCCGACGTGGTCACCATCTCGGATCACCTGACCAAGCGCGGCGAACTTCAGCGCATCGGCGGCCCGGCGTACCTGCACAACCTGGCCCAGTCGGTGCCCACCGCGGCGAACGCCGGCTTCTACGCGGAGATCGTGCGCGAGCGCGCCATCCTGCGCCGACTCGTCGACGCCGGCACCAAGATCGTCCAGCTCGGACACACCGCCGACGGTGAGGTCGAGGGCATCGTCAACCAGGCGCAGTCTGAGATCTACAACGTGGCGGAGAACCGGCAGAGCGAGGACTATGTCTCACTCTCCGAGATCCTGGGCCCCACGATCGACGAGATCGAGACCAACTCCGCCCACGACGGGGGACTCACCGGCATCCCCACCGGGTTCCGCGAACTCGATGACCTGACCCATGGCTTCCACGGCGGACAGATGATCATCATCGCCGCTCGTCCGGCCATGGGTAAGTCCACCCTGGCGCTGGACTTCGCCCGCGCCGCCGCGGTGAACAACAAGATGACCGCAGCCTTCTTCTCCCTGGAGATGGGGCGCAACGAGATCGCGATGCGTCTGCTCTCCGCAGAGTCCCGGATCCTGTTCTCCGACCTGCGCAAGGGCAATATCCGTGATGAGGACTGGGAGAAGATGTCCGAGGCGGTGGACCGGCTCAATGACGTGCCGCTGTTCATCGATGACTCCCCGAACATGTCGCTGATGGAGATCCGGGCCAAGTGCCGCCGGCTCAAGCAGCGTCACAACCTCAAGCTCGTGGTGCTGGACTATCTGCAGCTGCTCTCCTCGGGCAAACGTGTCGAGTCGCGCCAGCAGGAGGTCAGCGAGTTCTCCCGTACCTTGAAGCTGCTCGCCAAGGAGCTTGATGTCCCGATCATCGCCCTCTCCCAGCTGAACCGCGGGTCCGAGTCCCGTCCGGACAAGAAGCCGCAGGTCTCCGATCTGCGTGAATCCGGTTCGATCGAGCAGGATGCGGACATGGTCATGCTGCTGCACCGCCCTGAGGTCTATGACAAGGAGACCGAGCGCGCCGGCGAGGCCGACATCATCGTGGCGAAGAACCGTAACGGTCCCACCCGGGACATCACGGTGGCGTTCCAGGGCCACTATGCCCGCTTCCAGGACATGGCCCGCGACTTCTAGCGGTACTGCGAGGCCTCGAGCTGTGCGGCGTCGGTGGTCTCCATCTCCGTGATGAAGCTCCAGGCGTCTGGCCGGGACCCATCGACGTCGGTCAGCTCATAGTGCTGAGCCAGCTCGAAGGAACTGGTCGACCTGGTGTTCCACCCGGCCCGCGCCGGGTCTGCGGCCAGGGCCGTGATGCCGCGGGCGAGCATCGCCGGGGTCTCAGAGATGACGAACTCATACGGCGGCACCACCTCGGTCTTCCCGCGGTTGGCCTCTGCGGCGGCGCGCCAGGTCTGCTCGGTCACCCCGAAACCGTCGAGCATCATCTCTGAACGCAGCCAGCCGGGGGAGACCGAGACGGCGGTCCCGCCATGGGGCGCCAGCTCATGGCCCTGGGCGAAAGCCAGTCGATCCACTGCGGTCTTGGTCAGGTCGAGGAAGGCGTTCTCCCGGAAGTGGGAGGCGTTGTAGCGGCGGGTCCCGTCGGTGACCTCCACCACCAGGCCGCCGGGATTGCGGATGAGCAGCGGCAGGGCGCTGTGGCTGGTGTTCAGATGAGTGGTGAATCCGGTGTCGAAGAGCTTCTTCCCCGCCGCGAGGTCGTAGTCCCACAGCGCCTTGCCGAACTCCACATAGGCTTCCCCGCCGATGTCATTGACCAGGATGTCCAGACGCCCGTGATTCTCGTCGATCCGCGCGATCAGGGCGCGGACCGCCTCGATCTCGAGGTGATCCACGATCACCGGATGCGCCGTCCCGCCGGCGTCGGAGATCAGCCGCGCAGTCTCCTCCACGGTCTCGGAACGGCCGTAGTCAGACGGCGCCTCTGGGGACGAGCGGCCGGTGCAGTAGAGAACGGCCCCGGCGCCGGCGAGCTCACGAGCGATTGCGCGTCCGGCGCCACGAGTGGCCCCGGTGACCAGCGCGACCCGCCCGGAGAGGTCGAACCGTGGGGATGCAGCAGCCGATGTGGATCGTGCGGACATGACGGGCCTCCCGGAGAAGTGATCTGGTGACTGTCAGGGTCTCAGGGATTCCCGAGATTCTCCGCCGAGGGTTCTGCTGACTCGGACGAGGATTCAGAAGGAGCCGAGGATGACATCGATGAAGGTGAATCCCAGCGTGCCGTAGAGCAGTCCGATCCACAGTGAATGGGTCAGGGACTTCCAGAACTGGCCGGTGGCGATGAGCAGTCCGAAGGCGGCCGGGGTGCAGGCCATCGCGTAGCCGCCCACCAACATCCAGAGGCCGGTGAACTCACCCAGGGCCAGCATGTAGAAGCCCACCCCGATGGTCCAGATCATGGTGAACTCGAAGAGCAGCGCGGCGATGACCACGGTGACGACCGCTGCCCAGAGATACCGGCCCCAGTCCCCGGCGATGCGCCGCAGGGCGCTGGGCTGCTTCCGCTGTGCGGACGCGGACCGGGTCCTGCCGGTTGACCGGGGGCCTCGGTTGGGCCTCGGGCTGCCGTTGGGTCGGGTGCTGCGGGAGCCGGACTTCCCCGAGGGCCGAGACGGAGCACGGGATGACCCGCCGCGCGAGCCCACACTGCGCGAGCTCACACCGTTTCGCGAGGCTGTGCCGGCCCGTGATCCTGTGCCGGCCCGGGGAGCGGGAGAGGAGGGTCGTCGCGCCGCCGTCGCGCTCTTCTTCCTGGTCGGAACCGAGGATCTGCCGACAGGCTTCTTGGCCGCGGACTTCTTGCTGGTGCTCACAGCCTGTCAGCGTACCGGCAGTCAGTCGTGACCAGGGGACTCTCCGAAGCGGCGAGGTGAATCCACCGGGATCCTCGGGGGATTCACAGCGGCTGCCCGGCGCTGGGTCAGATGCCGCCGAGGTAGGGCAGGACCAGGAGAAAGACGATCACCCCGATGCCGACGCCCAAGGTGATCGCTACGGTGGCGTCGGAATTGGACCGTCCGAGTTCAGGGGCGCGCGCGGATGCGGGTTCGGGGGCCGGGTGATCCAGCTCCCGGTGAGTGGGACGTGCGGGATGAGATGACATTCGTGCACCTCGCTTGGCAGAGCCGTACCGGGTGGATGGGAAATGCGTCCTGACCTGGAGTCTAGGAAGTATCTCTGAAAATGAGCTGGGCAGGAGGTAAACCCTGGCCGGGCAGCGCCGGAGCTCAGTGCAGCAGGCCGGCGGGCACCTGGAGATCGGGTCCCTGGTGCAGCGACTCGGTGATGAGCAGGTCCACGGCTCGCGCGGCCTGCGCGCGGCTCACCGGGGATCCCGCGCGGGACAGATCCGGGACATGGACGAAGCCGGCGGGCACGGATGCCGGGGCCGCGTGCAGCAGCGTATAGAGCAGGCTGTTGCACACGAAGCTGCCCGCGCTGAGCGAGAGCGCCACGGGGATTCCTGCGCCGCTGATCGCGGCGTGGGCGGCCTTGAGCCGCAGGGTGGCGAACAAGGCCGGAGGCCCGCCCGGCACGACGGGCTCCTCGGTGGGCTGATGCCCGGCGTTATCCGGTATCCGGGCGTCGCGCAGATTCAGGCCGACCCGCTCCAGCCGCACCGCCTCCGTGCCGGCTGCCAGGCCCACGGAGATCACCAGGTCCGGTGCGGCGACGGCCATCTGTTCGAGCAGGAGCTCGGCGCTGACGTGGAACTCCACCGGCAGCAGCGCCGTGCGCACCGTGACGTCGCCGTGGACCTCCTGGGCCCGCAGAGCGCCTCGCCCAGCGGCCTCGGAGAGCTCGGCGACCACGTCCCAGGAGGGGTTGTGGTCCATCCCGGCGAAGGGCTCGAAACCGGTCAGCAGCACCGTGCGCGTGGAGTTCATCGGGCGCACGGATCAGCGGCGCGACCGGCGATTCCGGTGCCGCGGGCGGTCTGGGGCGAGGTCACAGTGCCTGGGCCGCGGCGGAGGGTGCGACGTCGAGCAGCCGGATGCGGCGGCTGATGCGCTCCAGCGCCGCGGTGAGCTTGGGGATCGCCGCGGGGGTGATCAGCACCAGCACCGAGCCGCCGAAGCCACCGCCGATCAGCCGGGCGCCTTCGGCGCCCTGGGCCAGCGCGGTCTCCACCACGAGGTCGGCGATGTCGAAGGAGACCTCCGCGTCGTCGCGCATGCTCATATGTCCGGCAGTGAGGATGTCTCCGACCGTGGAGGCGATGTGACGCACGCCGTAGGCCTCCCCCGAGAGCAGGTGATGCAGCTTCTCGGATCGCACCATCTCGGTCAGGGCATGGTGAAGCCGACGCCGGCAGGCCTCGACGCTGCGACCGTCGAGGGTCTCCAGCTGTTCCGCGAGCCGATCGAACTCCTCGAGCACGTGGGAGACATCGGCCTTGCGCGGCTGCTCGGGCAGCGCATCACGGAGCCGGTCGAGACCCAGCAGGCGCGTCGCGGCCTCGGCGTCTGCCCGACGATCCCCGAACTGGCCGTCGGCAAGCCGATGCGCCTCTCCGGTGTCCACCGCGATCAGTCGGTAGCCGCGCAGGATGCAGCCGATGTCCAGCGGGGTGACGCTGAAGTCCCGGCAGTCCAGCGAGAGCACCTTGCCCGGGCGGGCGCGCATCGCTGCGGTCTGATCGAGGCCTCCGGTGCCGGCGCCGACGACCTCCACCTCGGCCCGCACGCAGGCGGCGGCCAGGTCCTTGCGGTTCTCCCGGGTCAGCGCGGCGTTGAGATCCTGCAGAGGATTGTCCTGGCCGAACGGAGTGCCCAGAGCGAGGAACGCGAGGATCGAGGCACATTCAAGGGCAGCCGAGGAGGAGAGCCCTCCGCCGATGGGCAGCGTGGACACCACCAGCAGATCGGCGCCGAAGTCCGCATCGACCGCAAATGCCGGCTGGGACCTGCCCAGTTCGCGCAGCGCCCAGAGCACCCCGGAGACGTAGTGGCTCCAATGCCCCGAAGCATCCTGTCCGGAGGCGGCCGCGGCGGGTCCGATCTGGTCCGGGGTCACCGTGGTGATCCCGTCGTCGAGTGAGGCGTCCAGCGTGCGCAGCCGAAGCTGGCCGTCGGTGCGCGGAGCCGCGGCGACGTAGGTGCCGTGGGCCAGGGCCATCGGCAGGCAGCGGCCGGCGTGGAAATCGATGTGCTCGCCGTTGAGATTGGCTCGGCCCGGGGCGAACCAGGTACCAGAAGCTGCCCGGCCATACTCCTGCTGGAAGCGGCTGACCAGGTCAGATTGGATCTCTTGTGGCTCGCCAGGGGCAAGCCAGACGGCATCGGTAGTTCGCACGGTGTTCCATTGTGCCAGTAACAGTGGCTTGGTGTTCCATGGGGATGACCGGCGGTGCCGCGGATTCGCCGCGGCAGCCGGAGGCGATCGCGGAGAAGGCCCACGCCTTCTGCCCCTGTTCCAAGGCCGCCCGCGGCAACACCAAGGTCGAGGTCACCGTCACCGACGACTGACGCCCTGCGCCTGGAGCGGAAACTCTGGGCTTATTGATTCAATATTGAAATACTCGACTTCGAACCCGGTCATCAGGATGAGGAGACGGCGATGAGCACCACCGAGCGCGAGCCCCAGGAACAGGTCTGCATCAACGGGCCCTACACCTTCGAGGGTCTGCGTGACGGTGTGACCCGCGCCCAGGACGGAGTCGAGCTGCTCGAGCCGCGCACGGTCCCGCTGGGCGGTCCGCGGGCGATGACCGTGCGCCGCACCCTGCCGCAGCGAGCCCGCTCACTCGTCGGGGCATGGTGCTTCCTTGACTTCTACGGCCCCGACGATCTCACCGAGGCCACGCCCATGCGGGTGCCGCGGCATCCGCACACCGGGCTGGCCACCGTCTCCTGGCTCTTCGAAGGCCGGATCGACCACATGGACTCCGCCGGAAACTGGGCCACCGTGCGCCCCGGCGAAGTGGCGCTGATGAACGCCGGCAGCGGGATCAGCCATTCGGAGTACTCCTCTGCGGACACCGCAGTCCTGCACGGCGCCCAGCTCTGGTACGCCTTCCCCGATGCGCATCGATTCGTGGAGCCGTCGCTGGAGACCCATCGCCCGGAGCCGGTCCAAGGGCCGGGCTGGGAGGCTCAGGTGTTCCTCGGTGAGCTGCTGGGCCGGCGCTCGCCGGTGAAGACCTATATCCCGCTGACCGGGGCCCAGCTGCGGCTCGAGCCCGGCACGGTGCTTCAGATCGAGGTTCCCGCGGCCCACGAGCACGGACTGCTGCGGATCTCTGGCGCGGTCCGGCTGAACGGCGCCCTGGTGGGGGAGGATCATCTGGCGGTGACCGAGGTCGGGGCCACCACGCTGCGGGTGGAGGCCCTGGACGAGCCGGTCCTGGCCCTGCTCATCGGCGGAGAACCCCTGGGCGAGCAGATCGTGATGTGGTGGAACTTCGTCGGGCGCAGCCACGAGGAGATCGCGGCCTTCCGCAGCGCCTACCAGGCCGAGATGGGCTTCGAGCCACCGGCGGAGGGTTCACCGCTGCGCGACCATGTGGGTGCGGCTGAACACGCTCCCGACGGCGACGACACAGGGGGCGACGCAGGTGACGACAGAGGCGGCGCCACGGAGGGCGGCACCACTGAACGGGCGGCCCGGGCCGATGGTTCGGAGCACCAGATCCCGGTTCCCGCCGGGGCGCTGGGGAACCCGGTGCACGGGAGGCTCCGCGATGCGCTGGCCGAGGCCCACTACGACGACGGCCGGATGTTCCCGCAGTTCGGGGACTTTCCACCCGGTCAGGCCGCGCCGCTGCCGGCCCCGGAGCTGCCCAACACGCGGATGAAGCCGCGCGGCTGAACCGGCAGGCTCAGGCGCGACAGGGTTTATCGAGCGCCATCTGCTGGCGGCGCAGACGCGCCCGAGAGGCCCAGGCCGGGAGGCGGCTCAGCACGCACATGGTGAACATCGTCGACCGCGAGGCTGTGGACGAGCTTCCCGGACTCATCACTCAGGCCCATGGGCCCGTGGACGGGCTGATCAATGTGGCCGGGATCATCCAGCCCTCCGTCCCCGTGGAGGACCTCGACCTCGAGGTCATCGAACGCGTCTTGGACGTGAACTTCTGGGGCACTCTGCACATGGTCAAGGCCTTCCTGCCCGGGCTCAAGGCCCGCCCCGAGAAGGGGGATCGCGATGATCGCCAAGAAGATGAATCACCTCGTGGTGGAGGGGTCCGTGAAGGCCGGCGTCTGAACCAGACAGCTCGGTCGGGGTTCTCGCCGCTGTGAAAGACTTGGGCTCGCCGACGCAGTGATGCAGCACCAGGACCAGCGAGCAGGAGGCTCAGTGAGCCAAGACCCCTTGAGCGAGGATCCACCGCGGGGACGACTGAGCTCTCGCCTGCTGGCACACGGCCAGGAGCCAGACCCACGCTTCACCCTCGCCAACGAACGCACCTTCCTGGCCTGGATCCGCACCGCCCTGGCGTTCCTCGCCGGAGGCGTGGCTGTGGAGGCCTTCGCCGCCGATGTGTTCGCCGATCCCTACCGCACCGTGGTCTCGGTGCTGACGATCAGCGTGGGACTGCTGATCAGCGTGGGCGCGGCGATGCGCTGGCTCAACGTGGAGCGCAGCATGCGTCTGGGGCATCCGCTGCCGATGCCGCTGATCATCCCGCTGCTGAGCTTCGCCTCCGGGGTCGCCATGGCTGTGGTCATCGTGCTGGTGGTGCTGGACTGATGTCCCCGGCGGCGCCGATGCACGCGGATCCGGGCCTGCAGCCCGAGCGCACGGTGCTCTCCTGGGGCCGGACGATGATGCTCTTCGCGCTGGTCGGAGCGGTCTTCCTGCGCTGGCTGCCGCACTACGGGTTCTGGACCGTGGGGTTGACGCTGAGCTGCGCCGTCGTCGCCGGCGCCATCTACCTCACCCAGCGGCGGCGGTATTCGCGGCAGTCCCGGGGCATCGCGGCGGAGCGGGTGGAGGCGGACGTGCCGGCGGTGCTGGTCACGACGCTGGCCGTTGTGGTGCTCGGCATCCTGGGCCTCCTCGCGGTGCTGGCCTGAGCCGGACGCCTGACCTGGACCTTCATCGTCGGCCTGAACTCCAGCTGAGTACAGGCTGGTCCCGGCGTTGGGCTGCGCGTGCTACGTTTCGCGCTCGACTACCAATGAGGAGGTCCTTGCCTTGTCGATGAAGATGATCACCACAGGTTTCGCCCTGGCCGGCGTGCTGGCCCTGGCCGCATGCAGTGATGCACCCGCCGCAGAGAACGACGATGCGAGCGCGCAGGAGCAGAGCGCCGAAGCGGGCGCCGAGAGCCCGGAGCAGGGCGCCGACGGCGAGCAGCCCGAGCTGCCTGAGGCTGACACCTCTGACGTTCCGGAGGTCGTGGCCGAGGTCAACGGCGAAGAGATCACCGGCGAGGACTTCACCGTGCTCTATGAGTCCCAGTTCCAGCAGATGGCGATGGAGTCCCAGATGACCGGCGAGGAGCCGGACCAGGATCAGCTCAAGGAGCAGACTCTGGAATCGATGATCGGCAACGAGCTTCTGCTCCAGGACGCCGAGGACGAGGGCTACGAGGCCTCCGAGGAGGAGATCGACGCGCTCATCGCCGACGCCGCCGAGACCGCAGGCATGGGCTCCTCCGAAGAGTTCATCGAGGCCTATGAAGAGCAGGGCATGGACGAGGAGCAGCTGACTGAGGACGCCGAGAGCCAGGTCCTGATCAACCAGGTGCTCGCGCAGCTGGAGGTCCCGGAGCCCTCAGAGGAGGAGCTCCGCGAGACCTATGACGAGGCCGTCGCCGCCCAGGAAGGCGCTGAGGGTGCTGAAGGCGCCGAGGGTGAGGAAGCGGCCGAGATCCCACCTTTCGACGAGGTGCGCGATGACCTCGAGGCGGACGCCACCGATCAGGCCCGCAATGAGGCAGCCCTGGACCATGTCGAAGATCTCCGCGCCGAGGCAGACGTCCAGACACACCTGTGATCTGAGCGGGACGCCGCCTCCAGGCGCACCTGCGCCTCAGCGAAGACGGGGTCTCACGAAAGGCTGTGACTCAGCAGCCCGCAGGCCTGGGCCGCCGTGTCTTCGATCAGCTCCGGTGCTCGGCGCAGCAGATCCTGCAGCGAGGCCGCGCCCGGGGCGATCGAGAACGCGGCCGTCAGCCCCGCGGCGCGGCACTGCTCCGCGCTGAGCTGGACTGCGCCGGCGATCACCAGCACCGCCGCGTCGTGCGGGGCATAGCCGCGCACCGCCTGGACCACCTTCCCGTCGAGGGACTGTGCGTCCAGGGAGCCTTCTCCGGTGATGATCAGATCGGCCCGGGCGAGGGTCTCCTGCAGGTCCAGCGCCTCGGCCACCATCTGCGCGCCGGGAAGGACCTCGGCACCGAGCAGCACGGCCAGGCACACCGGCGTTCCGCCGGCGGCGCCGAAGCCAGGGGTCTCGCGCAGCCGCTGAGGCTCCGCGCCGCTCATCTCGCCCAGCACCTGGGCGAGATGGCTCAGACCGGCGTCCAGGAGGCCGACCTCCGCTGCCGTCGCGCCCTTCTGGGGCCCGAACACCGTCGCGGCCCCGCGCTCGCCGGTCAGCGGGTTCTCCACGTCCACGGCGATCCGCCAGCCCACCTGGCTCGCCCTGGGGTCCAGCCCGCTGAGGTCCACGGCGCTGATCTTCCCCAGGCCCGCACCGCCGGGAGCCACCGGGGCTCCAGCGGCGTCGAGGAATTCGGCGCCCAGAGCGCGCAGCAGCCCCGTGCCGCCGTCGGTGCTCGCCGATCCGCCGATGCAGAGCAGGATCTCGGTACAGGCAGGATCGGCCAGCAGTTCCCGAGCGATGAGCCCGACCCCGAAGGTGTCGGCCCGCAGCGGCTGCGGCGCCACGTCGGAGACCTGCGGGAGCCCGTTGCCCTGGGCCGCCTCGATCACTCCGGTGCGTCCGTCGGCGGAGCGTCCATACTGCGCGGTCGCCGGTCGACCCAGCGCGTCACGGACCTCCACGGTCTCCGGCGCGCGCCCCCACGCGGCGAGCAGCGCCTCCAAGGTGCCCTCGCCGCCGTCGGCGAAGGGCAGCTCGAGGATCTCTGCCGCTCCGAAGACCTGGCGTGCTCCGCGGGCCATCGCCGCGGCGGCCTGCGCCGCGCTGACGGAGCCCTTGAAGGAGTCGGGGACGCAGACGATGCGCTGCACGGCAGGCACGGTGGAACTCATGGCGTGCTGATCTGTGCTGGTCCGCCGTTCTCAGTCGCCATACGTATTGGCGATGTAGACGTCGCAGCCTGCGGTGTGGGACACCGAATTCGCCACGCTGCCCAGAACGCGACGGGCGCCGCGCATGCGCTGATTGCCCACCACGATCAGCTGCGCGCCGGCCTTCTCTGCGTAGTCGATGAGCGCCTCCGCGGGCTTGCCCTGAGCTGACCCCGCGCTGATCTTCAACCCCGGAGTGCGCAGACCCCGGACCACCTGCTCGGCGATGTAGAGCGCGTTGTCGGTGCCCGAGACCACCCACTGGTCCGAGCCGCTGTTCACGTGCTCGATGGTGGCATCGGTGTGTGCGGACACGACGTGCAGCGCGACATCGAGCTTCAGCGCGAGATCGCGGGCCTTCTGGGCAGCGCGCTGGGCTGTCGGACTTCCGTCCACACCGACGACGATCGGACCTGCCATGATGTTCTCCTTCTACGAATGGTGAGCGTGACCACGGATCAGCGTACTGGAGCCTCGTTCCGAGCAGGGAGCGTCGACTGGACGTGGGGCGGGTCGACCCGGTGCGCGGATGTGGCAGGATCATCTCGAGCAGGGGGAGAGGAGCCGCTGGGTGAACGGGGCGAAGCGCAAAGGTGCCAGGCGGCCTTCGATGATCGACGTCGCCAAGCATGCCGGTGTCTCCCACCAGACCGTCTCCCGCGTGCTCAACGCCCCGGAGACGGTGCACCCGGACACCCGGGAGCGGATCGAACGTTCCATGCAGGCCCTGGGGTACCGGCGCAACAGCCAGGCCCGGGCGCTGAAGACCCAGAGCACCGGGCTGATCGGCGTGGTCAGCCAGGGCGACACCGACTTCGGGCCCACCCGGATGACCTGGGCCATCGAGAACGCGGCACGGCAGCGCGGCTACGCCACCGCGCTCAGCGTGGTCCGCGATCAGCGCGCCGAGACGGTGGACTCCACGCTGGACTTCTTCCTCAGCCACGGGATCGAGGGGATCGTGGTGATCACCCCGGTGCCGGCCCTGGCCGAGGCGGCCAAGCAGCTCTCCACCCGGGTCCCGCTGGTGCTGGTCACCTCCGGGCTGTGGCCCGCCGGGAACATGAACGTCGCCGGCATCGACCAGGAACTCGGCGCGCGCCGCGCCACCCAGCACCTGATCGATCGCGGGCACAAGTCGATCGCGCATATCGCCGGACCCATGGACTGGTTCGACGCCCGCGGTCGCGTGGTCGGGTGGCGGCAGGCGCTCGCCGTCGCGGATCTCAGCGCACCACGGATGATCCGGTCCTCCGGCTGGACAGCGGAGGCCGGCTACGACGCCGCCCAGCAGCTCTTCAGCGAGGCTCGACTGCCCGACGCGATCTTCGCCTCCAACGACTTCATCGCGCTGGGCCTGATCCGCGCGCTGGCCGAGCGCGGGCTCTCGGTGCCGGGGGACATCTCGGTGGTCGGGTTCGACGACGTCGACGCCGCCGGGTACTTCTCCCCGCCGCTGACCACGGTGCGCCAGCCCTTCGAAGAAGCCGGACGTGCGGCCCTGGAGCTGCTCCTCGACGTCAGCGACGGGCTGACCCACGTGCCGAACTTCATCTCCCCGGAGCTGATCACACGCGGTTCGACCGCCTTCCGCGACTGAAATAAAAATTTTGAGAAGGTCTTGACGCGCAAGGCGATGTTAACGTTAACATTGCTGAGACGTAGATCACGTGACTCAGGTCATGTTCACGTGCAGCTCGCGGCCATGCCCGGCCCGGAGCCAGATCCAGTGCAAGGAAGAACGGTGTTCCATGTCTGCTGCGGACGCGGTCGTCATCGGTGTCGACTACGGCACGCTCTCGGGACGGGCCCTGGTGGTCCGGGTCAGCGACGGCGCAGAGCTCGGCTCCGCCGTTCATGACTACGGCCACGCGGTCATGGACAGCCGACTCACCGCGCACCGCGGGGAGCCGCTGCCCCCGGAATGGGCGCTGCAGGTGCCCGGTGACTACGTCGACGTGCTGAAGACCGCGGTGCCTGAGGCGCTGCGCCAGGCCGGGGTCGCGGCCGAGAAGGTCATCGGCATCGCCACCGACTTCACCGCCTGCACCATGGTGCCCACCACGACCGAGGGCACCCCGCTGAGCGAGCTGCCCGAGTACGCCGACCGGCCCCACGCCTACGTGAAGCTCTGGAAGCACCACGCCGCCCAGGCCCAGGCCGACCGGATCAATGAGCTGGCCCATTCTCGCGGGGAATCCTGGATCCGACGCTACGGCGGATTCATCTCCTCCGAATGGGAGTTCGCCAAGGGTCTGCAGGTCCTCGAGGAGGACCCCGAGATCTACGCAGCGATGGACCACTGGGTGGAAGCCGCCGACTGGATCGTCTGGCAGCTGACCGGGGAATACGTGCGCAATGCCTGCACCGCCGGCTACAAGGGCATCTACCAGGACGGGACCTACCCGGACGCCGGCTTCCTCGCCGCCCTGAACCCGGAGTTCTCCGGCTTCGTGGCAGAGAAGCTCGACCACCGCATCGGCCAGCTCGGCGAGCGTGCCGGTGGGCTGAGCGCCACCGCGGCGGAGTGGACCGGGCTGCCCGAGGGCATCGCCGTCGCCGTCGGGAATGTGGACGCCCACGTCACTGCTCCGGCCGCCGACGCTGTGGCGCCCGGGCAGATGGTCGCGATCATGGGCACCTCCACCTGTCACGTGATGAACGGAGACCACCTGGCCGAGGTGCCGGGCATGTGCGGCGCCGTCCACGGCGGCATCACCGACGGGCTCTGGGGCTATGAGGCAGGACAGTCCGGCGTCGGCGACATCTTCGCCTGGTACGTGGAGAACCAGGTGCCGGGAAGTGTCAGCGCCGAGGCCGAGACCCGCGGCTTGAGCGTCCACGAGCTGCTCACCGAGAAGGCTGCGGCCCAGCCGGTCGGCGCCCATGGACTGGTCGCCCTGGACTGGCATTCGGGCAACCGCTCGGTGCTGGTGGATCACGAGCTCTCCGGGCTGGTGCTCGGCCAGACCCTGGCCACCAAGCCTGAGGACGGCTACCGCGCCCTGCTGGAGTCCACCGCCTTCGGCACCCGCACCATCATCGAGGCATTCAACGCTTCCGGCGTCCCGGTGACCGAGCTCGTCGTCGCCGGGGGACTGCTGCGCAACTCCTTCCTGATGCAGCTCTACGCCGACATCACCGGGCTTCCGATCTCGACCATCGTCTCCACCCAGGGGCCCGCGCTGGGCTCGGCCATCCACGCCGCGGTCGCCGCGGGCGCCTACCCGGACGCCTCCGCCGCCGGCGCCGTCATGGGCGGCCGCCGGAAGAACGCCTACACCCCGCAGCCGGAGGCGGCCGCCGCATATGACGAGCTCTACGCCGAATACCGCGCGCTGCACGACCACTTCGGCCGCGGCGGCAACGACGTGATGCGTCGGCTCAAGGCCATCCGGCGCCGGGCACACCACCAGGAGGTCAGCGCATGAACGCCCTGCATCTGAACGCCTTCTCGGCCTCGGCCAGGGAGGCCATCGCTTCAGCCCGGGAGACCGTGGCCGGCCTGCATGCCGAGCTGCCCCGCAATGACCTGGTGGCCTGGACCGCGGGCAACGTCTCGGCGCGGGTGGACCTCTCTGAAGAGGCCGAAGAGCTCGCCGCCCACGCCTCGGAGCACGTCTCAGGTGAGACCTCGGGACTCTTCGTGATCAAACCCTCCGGGGTCAGCTATGACGAGCTGAGCCCGGGGAACATGGTGGTCTGCACTCTGGACGGGGTCAAGGTCGACGATGACACCTCCATCGGGCTCAGCCCCTCCTCCGACACCGCCGCCCACGCCTATGTGTACCGGCACATGCCCCACATCGGCGGGGTGGTCCACACCCATTCCCCGTATGCGACCTCCTGGGCCGCCCGGGGCGAAGCGATCCCGTGCGTGCTGACCATGATGGCCGATGAGTTCGGCGGAGACGTCCCCGTCGGGCCCTTCGCACTGATCGGGGACGACTCCATCGGCCGCGGCATCGTGGAGACCCTCCAGGCCTCCCGGTCGAAGGCGGTGCTGATGGACCGCCACGGTCCCTTCACCATCGGCGGTGATGCCAAGGAAGCGGTGAAGGCGGCGGTGCTCTGTGAAGAGGTCGCGCGCACCGTGCACCTCGCCCGCGCCTACGGGGAGCCGCAGCGGATCGCCCAGCACCAGATCGACGCGCTCTACGCGCGGTATCAGAACGTCTATGGACAGAAGGACCACGCATGAGCTTCCACACCCCGGCTTCCTCGCCTTTCGAGGGCAGGTCCATCTGGTTCCTCACCGGCTCCCAGGGCCTCTACGGGCCCGAGACCCTGGATCAGGTCGCCGAGCAGTCCCAGCAGGTCACCGCCGCCCTCGACGGCGCGGACCAGATCCCGGTGGAGATCGTGTGGAAGCCGGTGCTCACCGAGCGCGACGCGATCCGCACCGCCGCGTTGGCGGCCAACGCCGATGAGAACTGCCTCGGGGTGATCGTGTGGATGCACACATTCTCCCCGGCGAAGATGTGGATCGCCGGGCTCGAGGCGCTGGCCAAGCCGCTGCTGCACTTCCATACCCAGGCGAACATGGCGCTGCCCTGGGGGCAGATCGACATGGACTTCATGAACCTGAACCAGGCCGCCCACGGGGACCGCGAGTTCGGCTACATCGCGACACGCACCGGGGTGCGTCGGAAGACCGTGGTCGGACACAGCACCGACCCCCGGGTCCAGACCGAGGTGGGCACCTGGGCGCGCGCCGCCGCCGGGTGGAACGCGCTTCAGAACATGCGGGTGTGCCGGTTCGG
Organism: Nesterenkonia sp. YGD6; assembly: GCF_022565895.1. NCBI lineage: Bacteria > Bacillati > Actinomycetota > Actinomycetes > Micrococcales > Micrococcaceae > Nesterenkonia > Nesterenkonia sp. YGD6. Next base: position 236,687 of record NZ_JAJOYY010000005.1, read on the forward strand.
GGACAACATGCGCAACGTCGCGGTCACCGAGGGGGACAAGACCGAGGCCGAGATCCGGCTGGGCACCTCGATCAACACCTGGGCGGTCAACGATCTGGTGACACGCGTCGAGGCCGTGTCCGAAGAAGAGGTGCAGGCGCTGCTGGCCGAGTATGACGCCCACTACGACGTCGCCGCTGAACTCCAGGCCGGCGGTGAGCGTCGGGAGTCGCTGGCCTACGCGGCCCGCCAGGAGGCCGGGATGCGCTCCTTCCTCCAAGAGGGCGGGTTCTCCGCGTTCACCACCAACTTCGAAGACCTCGGCGGGCTGCGCCAGCTTCCCGGGCTGGCCGTGCAGCGGCTGATGTCGGCCGGCTACGGCTTCGGCGCGGAGGGGGACTGGAAGACCGCCCTGCTGGTCCGCGCGGCGAAGGTCATGGGGCACGGTCTGCCCGGGGGTGCCTCGCTGATGGAGGACTACACCTACGAGATGACCCCGGGGAAGGAGAAGATCCTCGGTGCGCACATGCTCGAGATCTGCCCCTCGCTGACCACGTCGACCCCGCGGATCGAGATCCACCCGCTGGGCATCGGGGGCCGGGAGGACCCGGTGCGGATGGTCTTCGACACCGATCCAGGCGAGGGCGTCGTCGTCGCCATGTCTGATCTGCGCGAACGCTTCCGGCTCACCGCGAACCTGGTGGACCTGGTTCCCCCGGACGAGCCGCTGCCGAATCTTCCGGTGGCCCGTGCGGTGTGGGAGCCGCGTCCAGATTTCGCGACCTCTGCGACCTGCTGGCTCACCGCCGGGGCGGCGCACCACACGGTGCTCTCCACCGGCGCCGGAGTCCAGGCCTTCGAGGATCTGGCCGAGATCGCTGGGATGGAGCTGGCGATCATCGATGCGGCCACCACCGCCCGCGGGTTCGCCAAAGAGCTGCGCTTCAATGCCGCCTACCACCGACTTGCGCAGGGACTCTAGCCCAGCGCGCACATGACCCACTCATTCGCACCACGTGTCTACCGCAGGGGCAGGCACGAAACCCAGGAGGAAAAAATCATGCAGAACCGATCAATGAAGATGCTGGGCGTCTCGGCCGCCCTGGTTTTGGGTCTCACCGCATGTGCGGGAGGCGGCGCTGGCAGTGAAGGCGGAGACGACACCGGCGGCGGAGACGCCGCACCCGAGGACATGACCGTCGGCGTGTCGATGCCGACGCAGACCTACGAGCGCTGGCTCAACGACGGCGCGGCCGTGGAGGACGGCCTGGAAGAGCTCGGCTACAACGCGGACCTGCAGTACGCCGACGACGACATCCCCACCCAGCAGCAGCAGATCGACCAGATGATCACCCAGGACATGGACGCGCTGATCATCGCCTCCATCGACGGCTCGGCGCTGACCAGCCAGCTCGACGCCGCCGATGCCGCGGGGATCCCGGTGATCTCCTACGACCGACTGCTCACCAACAGCGAGAACGTCGACTTCTACGTCACCTTCGACAACTTCGCCGTGGGCCAGGAGCAGGCCAATGCGCTGCTCTACGGCCTCGGAATCCTGGATGAGGACTTCGAGCCCGCCGAGGACGCCCCGGAGGAGACGCTGAACGTTGAGCTCTTCGCCGGCTCCCTCGATGACAACAACGCGCGGTTCTTCTGGGACGGCGCGATGGACGTGCTCGAGCCCTATATCGAGGATGAGACCATCGCTGTTCCCTCGGGTCAGACCACGATCGACCAGGCGGCCACCCAGCGCTGGGAGCAGGAGACCGCTCAGGAGCGCATGGAGAACCTGCTCACGAGCACCTACCGCGGTGAGGAGGAGCTGCACGGCGTGCTCTCCCCGGCGGATCCGCTCTCCCGCGGCATCATCAACGCCCTGCGCAGCGACGGGCTGGGAGACACCATCGAAGACGGTCTGCCGATCGTGACCGGTCAGGACGCCGAGATCGCGTCGGTCTCGCTGATCGCCGAAGGCGTGCAGCACTCCACCATCTTCAAGGACACCCGCCTGCTCGCCGAGCAGGCAGTCAACGCGGCGGACACCTTCCTCAACGGGGAAGAGCCCGAGGCCAATGACACCGAGAGCTACGACAACGGCTCCGCCGTCATCCCCTCCTACCTGCTGCCGGTGGAGATGATCCTGCAGGAGAACTACGAGGAGATCCTCGTGGACTCCGAGTACTACACCGAGGAGCAGGTCGAGTCCGGCCAGCAGTGACCCTGATGTGGCGCTGAGCCCGATCTACCACTGAGCTGAGCACCGCTCAGCAGTCTCACCGGTCGGGTCCGGGGTGGAAGCCCCGGGCCCGACCTTCTGCAGAGGTCCTAAGGAGGGCCCATGAACGAGAACATCCTCGAGATGCGCTCCATCACCAAGACGTTCCCAGGGGTGGTGGCGCTGGACGACGTGAACCTTCAGGTGCGTCGGGGGGAGATCCACGCGGTCTGTGGCGAGAACGGCGCAGGAAAGTCCACCCTGATGAAGGTGCTCTCCGGGGTCCACCCGGCGGGGACCTACGAGGGCGAGATCCACTTCGAGTCCAAACAGGTGAGCTTCTCCTCGCTCAACGAGTCCGAGGCTCTCGGCATCGTCATCATCCACCAGGAGCTCGCGCTGGTGCCGCATCTCTCCGTGGCGGAGAACATCTTCCTGGGCAACGAGAAGAGCCGCGCAGGAATCATCAACTGGCACGAGGTCAATCTGGAGGCTGCGGCCCTGCTGGACAAGGTCGGTCTGCGTGAGAACCCGGTCACCCCTGTGGGCCACCTCGGCGTGGGCAAGCAGCAGCTGGTGGAGATCGCCAAGGCACTGAGCAAGAACGTCAAGCTGCTGATCCTCGACGAGCCCACGGCGGCATTGAACGACGATGACTCCGCCCACCTGCTCGGTCTCATCCGAGATCTGCGGGAGGAAGGTGTCACCTGCATCATCATCTCGCACAAGCTCGGCGAGATCGCGGCGGTGGCCGACTCCACCACCGTGATCCGTGATGGCAGCACCGTGGAGACCATCGACATGGCCGAAGCCACTCGCAACGGTGAGGATCTCACTCGCCGGATCATCCGCGGCATGGTCGGCCGGGACATGGAGAACATGTACCCGGGGCGCGATGTGACGCTGGGCGAGGAGGTCTTTCGAGTGGAGGACTGGCACGTCAGCCACCCGACGCAGCGGGAACGCAAGGTCGTCGACGGTGCCTCGCTGAACGTCCGCGCCGGGGAGGTCGTCGGCATCGCCGGCCTCATGGGCGCCGGCCGCACCGAGCTGGCGATGAGCGTCTTCGGGAAGTCCTACGGGCGCGACATCAGCGGCACCGTCTATATGCACAAGAAGCCGGTCAAGGTGGACAGCGTCGCGGACGCGATCAAGGCGGGCATCGCCTACGTCAGCGAGGATCGCAAGCGCTACGGGCTCAACCTGATCGATGACATTCGCCGCAATATCACCGCGGCGGCGCTGAAGCGGGTCGCCCCGCGAGGGTGGATCAACGACAACGAGGAGATCGCGGTCGCCGAGCGCTACCGCACCTCGATGAACATCAAGGCACCGACGGTCATGTCGGTCATCGGCAAGCTCTCCGGAGGCAACCAGCAGAAGGTGGTGCTGAGCAAGTGGCTCTACACCGAGCCCGAGCTGCTGATCCTGGACGAGCCGACCCGAGGCATCGACGTCGGCGCGAAGTACGAGATCTATTCGATCATCAACAAACTGGCTGCCTCGGGGAAGGCGATCATCGTCATCTCCTCAGAGCTGCCCGAGGTGCTGGGCATGTGTGACCGCGTCTACACGCTGTCCGCAGGCCGCATCACCGGGCAGCTTCCCGTGGAAGACGCCACCCAGGAGCGCCTCATGGAGCTCATGACTATGGAGAGGGACTGAGGCATGACCGGTACATCTAATCTCATCGAGCTCATGACGCGGAATCTGCGTCAGAGCGGCATCTACATCGCCTTCGTGTTCATCGTCCTGCTCTTCACGGTGCTCACCGGTGGCACGCTGCTGAGCCCTGGGAACATCACGAACCTTGTGCTGCAGTACTCGTACATCCTGATCCTGGCGATCGGCATGGTGATGATCATCGTCGCCGGTCACATCGACCTCTCCGTAGGTTCGGTGGTGGCGCTCACCGGGGCGGTGGCCGCCGTCGTCGTGATCCGTGAGGGAATGCCCTGGTGGGTCGGCATCATCGCCGCACTCATCACCGGTGTCCTGGTGGGCATCTGGCAGGGCTTCTGGGTGGCGATCGTGGGGATCCCGGCGTTCATCGTGACCCTGGCCGGCATGCTGATCTTCCGCGGGCTCGCCATGCAGGTGCTGGACAACGTCTCGCTCTCCCCGTTCCCCAACGAGTACCGGCAGATCTCCGGCGGTTTCCTCAACGGCCTGCTCGGTGGTCCCGGCTATGACGTGTTCACCCTGCTGATCTTCGCGCTGGCAGCAGTCGGCTTCGGTGTCCAGCAGTGGCGGGTGCGGATGCGCAAGCTCGAGTACAAGCAGCCTGTGGAGGCGCTGTGGCTCTTCGCCGTGAAGGTGCTCCTGGTGACTGCTGTGATCATGGCCTTCGGCTGGCAGCTGGCCAATGCGCGCGGCATGCCGATCGTGCTGATCCTGCTCGCCGCACTGGTGCTGATCTACGGATTCGTCACCCAGCGCACCGTCTTCGGGCGCCACATCTACGCCATGGGCGGCAACCTCGAGGCCGCCAAGCTCTCCGGCGTGAAGACCAAGCGGGTGAACTTCATGCTCTTCGTCAACATGGGCGTGCTGGCGGCCATCGCCGGCATCGTCTACTCGGCGCGGTCCAACTCGGCGCAGCCGGCGGCTGGCAACATGTTCGAGCTCGACGCGATCGCTGCGGCGTTCATCGGCGGCGCGGCGGTCACCGGCGGCGTCGGCAAGGTCCAGGGCGCCATCATCGGCGGCCTGATCATGGCCGTGATGTCCAACGGCATGCAGATCCTGGGGATCGACCAGTCCACCCAGAACGTCGTCCGCGGCGTGGTGCTGGTGCTGGCCGTGGCCTTCGACGTCTGGAGCAAGAAGCGGTCATCTGTGAGCAGCTGACGCCGCTCGGAGGTAGACCCGGTGAGGCCATCGAGTGTGCGAGGTGCCTCACTGTGACGCCGCCTGCTTCTGGAAGTATGAGGGAATGAACATCGATTCCGCACGGCACACATCGGTAGTAGTCAGCGGTTGGGCCCCGGTGGACGAGCGGCGACTCTTCCTCGGCGAGGGCGCGCGCTTCCTGGAGACCGGCATCAGCCCGGTCCCGCAGCAGGAGCAGCCGGGCACCGCCCAGCACCCCTTCGTGTTGGTCGACATCATGGACGGCTGCCTGTACTCCACCTCGGCCGAACCCGGCGCCGGACTGACCCTGCAGGGGCGTGTCCAGGAGCCGCTCGGCGCGGTGGCCCCGGTGCGTCAGCACAGCTGCGCCCCCGACGGCCGCTGGGTCGCCGCGCTCGGCAAGGGCCTGGCCCTGCTGGATCGCTCAGCCACCGGTGAGCTGGAGGTCGTCGAAACGCTGGGTGAACCTGCCGCGGACCGGTCCTCGGTGCCGCTGCGGATGAACGACGCCGTCGCCGACCCGCACGGCCGCTTCTGGGCCGGCGCCATGGCCTATGACGGCGAGGCCGGGCAGGGCTTCCTGCTGCGCCTGGACCCCGATGGGTCCATCCACATCGTGCTCGAGGACCTGGCCATTCCCAACGGACCGGCCTTCAGCGCCGACGGCAAGACCATGTACCTCTCCGACACCCCCACCGGGTGGATCCGCCGCTACCGGGTGGACATCTCCACCGGTGAGCTCGACGCCGGCGAGGACTTCATCCACATCAGCGAGGGCGGCCCCGACGGGATGACCGTCGACGCCGAGGACTGCCTCTGGTCCGCCGTCTGGGGCGCCTCCGCCCTGCACCGCTACTCCGCGGAGGGGGAGCTGCTCGAACGGATCCCGGTCCCGGTGCGGCAGCCCACCAGCATCGCGCTCAGCGCGGCACCGCCGTACCGGGTGATGGTCACCTCCGCCACCGAAGGCCTGGAAGAACCCGCCGACCACGACGGCCGAGTGATCACCGCCGAGGTCAGCGTGGCAGGCCGCCCCGCAGTCGGCCATCTGCGCAGCTCCGCGCAGGAGCCCCAGGTCAACTGGGCCGGGAACCTGACGTACTCCGCGGCCCGGTTGGAACGTCCACGCTCCCTGGAGGAGCTTGCCCGTCTGGTCGCTGAGTCTGCACAGGTCAAGGCCTTGGGCAGCCGGCACAGCTTCAGCTCCGTGGCAGACACCACCGGCACCCTGATCGAGCTCACTGCCATGCCGCGGATCTTCACCCTGGACGCGCAGGCGCGCACCGTCACCTTCGACGCGGCCACCCGCTACGGAGACCTCGCCGCCGCGCTGCAGGCCGAGGGATGGGCACTGCCGAACATGGCCTCGCTGCCGCACATCACCGTGGCCGGCTCGGTGGCCACCGGCACGCACGGTTCCGGTGACCGCAACCCGCCGCTGGCCTCCTCGGTGCGCAGCCTGGACCTGGTCCTCGCCGACGGCAGCGTGCACACCTTCAGCCGCGGCGACGCAGACTTCGACGGCGCGGTGGTCAGCCTCGGCGCCCTGGGCGTGGTCACCACGCTGACCCTCGACGTCGTCCCCAGCTTTGAGGTGCGCCAGGACATCTATGACGGGGTCAGCTGGGAGGGCGTGCTGGAGAACTTCGAGGAGCTGACCAAGGCGGCCTACAGCGTGAGCCTGTTCACCCGCTGGGCCGGGGAGGACTTCGGACTGGTCTGGATGAAGTCCACCGAAGAGCCTCCGGCGGAGGTGCTCGGCGTCGCCGCCCGGCGCGAGGACATCGGGCTGGCCGGAGGGCCCCCGGAGTTCGCCACCGAGCAGGGTGGGCGGTGGGGCAGCTGGGACCAGCGCCTGCCGCACTTCCGGCTGGACTTCACCCCCAGCAACGGCGATGAGCTGCAGAGCGAGTACCTGCTTCCACGCGAGCACGCCGTGGAGGGGCTGCGCAGGATGCGCGCCCTCGCCGCGGAGATCGAGCCGCTGCTGCTGATCAGCGAGATCCGCACGATGGCAGCCGATGAGCAGTGGATGAGCGGCGCCTCAGGCCGGGAGACCGTCGGGTTCCACTTCACCTGGCTGCAGCGTGAAGCGGAGGTGGCCGCGCTGCTGCCACGCCTGGAGGAGCAGCTGCTGCCGCTCGGAGCCCGGCCGCACTGGGGCAAACGCTTCGCCACCACCGACATCGCCAGCTTCTACCCGCGGGTCGGGGACTTCACGCGCCTGGCTGAGAGGCTCGACCCGCAGGGCACGTTCCGCAATGCGTTCCTGAACGAGCTGCTCTTCGGCTCGGAGCCGCGCAGCTAGGACATCACCGACCGCAGGGCACCAGCCAACCAGGGCGTCGCCGACGCCGGAGAGTGAGACGCACATGTGGTTCGATACGTGGTCAGACCTGGGCCGGGTGCTGCTGATCGGCATGGCCGCCTACGCGGTGCTGGTCCTGGTGATCCGCCTGTCGGGGAAGCGGACGCTGAGCCAGCTCAATGCCTTCGACTTCATCGTCACGGTGGCTCTCGGCTCCGTGCTGGCGACCATCCTGCTCAGCAGCGACGTCTCCTGGTCCGAAGGTGCGCTGGCGCTGGTTCTGCTCGCGAGTCTGCAGTTCGTCCTTGCCTGGATCTCTGCCCGAGCCCCGAAGTTCCGGACGCTCATCACGGCCCGTCCCGCCGTGGTGTTCCACGAGGGGCAGATGCAGCAGGAAGAGCTGCGCCGGAACCGGCTCTCGGCCTCGGAGGTGCACCAGGCCATTCGCAGCAGCGGCTCGGGAGACCTGAGCAGCATCGCCGCCGTCGTGCTCGAGACCAACGGCACGCTCAGTGTGATCTCGACGCAGAACATCGGTGACAGCTCAGCCCTGAGCGACCTCGACTGAGCACCCTCGCCTGAGCGACCTTGACTGAGCACCCGCGCGGAACCTCCGGGTCGAAGCACCCGGGCCGAGCCGGGCCCCGGGAGGTTCAAATGGCATTTGTTGCGCGGTGACGCAGAGCGCATTCAGGTGCCGCCGAGGAGCCCGGTTGACCGATTCGACCGAAGTTCACCAGCCCAGCTTGCGGCCTGCCGGCCGCCCCGATCGAGGTCCACGGCACCGAAGGCTCGATCGCGGTCCCACGCTCGGCCGCGCCCTGGGTCTGCATGTGCTCGAAGTGATGGCCGGGGTGTTCACCGCCGCTGAGACCGAAGCACCGGTGAGCATCGCCTCCCGGGCGGATCGCCCGAGTGCGGTCCCGCTGGATCTTCGATGAGCGGGTGTCGTACTGAGGGGGGTCACCTGTAGATGACCAGGTGGTGGGCTTCTGGCCGGTTCGGTGGCATCGTGAGAGCCAAGTACGACATCAGATGCGCGTCATCACGTACCGCCCACAGTCCTGAGACCGGCCTAGGAGCATTCAATGGTTCAGCGTCAACTGCCCAAGCCGCGCGACATCGCGCCGCTGATGAAGTTCAAGAAGTTCGACTTCAACGCCTCCCGCCGACGGCTCGCCGCGGCGCTGACCATCGAGGATCTGCACAAGATCGCCAAGCGGCGCACCCCGAAGGCCGCATTCGACTACACCGACGGCGCCGCCGAAGGCGAGTTCTCGCTGACCCGGGCGCGGGAGGCGTTCCAGGACATCGAGTTCAACCCTTCGATCCTGCGCGATGTCTCGCAGGTCGACACCTCCTGTGAGATCTTCGGCGGGACCTCCGCGCTGCCCTTCGGGATCGCCCCGACCGGGTTCACCCGGCTGATGCAGACCGAGGGCGAGATCGCCGGGGCCACCGCGGCCGGGGCGGCGGGGATCCCGTTCACCCTCTCCACGCTGGGCACCACGTCCATCGAGGCGGTCAAAGAGGCGAACCCGCACGGACGCAACTGGTTCCAGCTCTATGTGATGAAGGACCGGGAGATCTCTTATGACCTCACCGAACGCGCTGGCAAGGCCGGGTTCGACACGCTGTTCTTCACCGTGGACACCCCGGTGGCCGGGGCCCGGCTCCGCGACAAGCGCAACGGGTTCTCGATCCCGCCGCAGCTGAGCCTGGGCACCGTTCTCAACGCGATCCCGCGGCCCTGGTGGTGGTATGACTTCCTGACCACCCCGCCGCTGGAGTTCGCCTCGCTGACCTCCACCGGGGGCACGGTGGGGGAGATGCTGGACAAGGCGATGGACCCCTCGATCAGCTTCGATGACCTGAAGATCATCCGCGACCTGTTCCCCGGCAAGCTGGTGGTCAAGGGGGTCCAGAACGTCGAAGACGCGAAGAAGCTCGCGGGCCTCGGGGTGGACGGGATCGTGCTCTCGAACCACGGTGGCCGGCAGCTGGACCGAGCCCCGGTGCCGTTCCACCTGTTGCCCGAGGTGGTGCGTGAGGTCGGGGAGGATCTCGAGGTGACCATCGACACCGGGATCATGAACGGCGCGGACATCGTGGCCTCGATCGCGCTGGGCGCGAAGTTCACCCTGATCGGGCGGGCGTATCTCTATGGGCTGATGGCCGGGGGCCGGGCCGGAGTGGATCGGACGATCGAGATCCTGGCTGATCAGGTCGAGCGCACCATGAAGCTGCTGGAAGTGCCGAACCTCGCGGAGCTCCAGCCCAAGCACGTGACCCAGCTCGAACGCCTGGTCCCCCGCGCCCGCTGATGCTGCCCACCCTTCCCGGGTGGTTGAGCAATCCGGTGGTTACGCTGCGACCGGATTACTCAACCGCCCGGGAGGAGTGGGGCTCAGCGCTTGGACTTGCGGTACCCGGCGTTGCGGGCGGCGGCTTCGGTTGCGAAGCACTCCTCGGGCTTGGTCCGGGTGTAGTAGGCCCCGCTGGGCACGTGGTAGATCCCGGAGTCCGCGTTGCCCTTGACCGGGTAGCCCTTCGGGCAGTGGAAGGTCGAGGACGTGATCTGCACGCTGGTCGCCTTCTTCACCGCCGCGGTCGACGCCGAGGTACGGGTCAGCGTGGTGTGCCCGGACTTCTTGCCGGTCACCCGCACCGAGAGCTTCTTGCCCTGGTGGGCGTTGGCGACCGTATAGGTTCGGCTGGTCGCCCCCTTGATCGAGGTGCCGTCGGCGCGCCACTGGTAGGAGAACGACGTCGAGGGCGTCCAGGTCCCGACGCTGGCCGAGACGGTCTTCCCGGTGACGGCCGAGCCGGTCACCCGAGGGGCGGAGGATCGCGCCACCTTCAACGTGGCCGCCGAGGTCTTCGACGCCGTGGCGTATCCGGAGAGCTTTCCGGTCACCTGCACGGTGATCCGTTTTCCCTGCTGCGCGGTGCTCGGGGTGAAGGTGCTTCGCGTCGCGCCGCTGATCGCCCTGCCCTCGGCATGCCAGCGGTAGCTCAGCGAGGTCCCGCTGGTCCAGGCGCCCGGCCTCGCGATGAGCTTCTTACCCACGGCGGCCGCACCGGAGATCGCAGGAGTGGGAGCCCGCAGGGTCTTCGCCGCGGGGCGGCCCGTGGTGGGCGCGACGGCGGGCGCGACGGCGGGCGCGGCTGAGATCATCGACGACACCGGGGCCCCGGTCACCTGGACCGCTGCCGGCGCGGAGGCGCTGAGCACGGAGTGGGTGAGCTGCGTCGTCGTCGCTGGGGGCGGCGCGGAGGCGCCGATCAGAGTGGCGGCCAATACGGTGGTGGTCAGGACCGTGGTGATGGTCCGCCAATGCTGGGAGGTCCCCATGGCATTCGTCTCCAGTGTGAGGCGTCCACTGCGCGGAACGGGGCGGCACCAGGATCTGCTCCTGAACAGAGTGATCATATAGTCAAACAAGCCGATATCCACCCGCCCGTGGACCCCAATCCCTCCCGGCTGGTTGAGTTTTCCCGCGGGAACGTATCCACCGGAGAACTCAACCACCCAGGATGGTGGGGCGGGCGGGGTTCTAGGCCGGTGTCGCAGGGCTTCACGACCCTGCCAGGAACCGCGTTTCATGCGACCATGGACAAGGTCTGATACTCCACACATTTCGAGAGTGAGGCGGGAGCACCGCATGGTGAATGCACCCCTGCACATCATCACCCTGGTCAAATGGGTCCCCGATGCCCAGCTGGAGCGCCGGTACGACGCCGAGGGGCGCATCGACCGCTCCGAGGGCGTGCTCAGCGAACTGGACGAATACCCGCTGGAGGCCGCGCTGCAGCTGCGCGAGGCCGCCCAGGACCGTGAGGTCCGGGTCACCGCGTTGACCATGGGCCCCGCCGGATCCAGCACCGCCGTGAAGAAGGCCCTGCAGATCGGCGCCGACGACGCCTACCAGCTCACTGACGAGGCCCTGATCGGGGCAGACATCTGGGCCAGCTCCGTGGCGCTGAAGGCCGCCGTGGAGGCCGTCGCGGGAGCCGGCGAGTTCGACTCCGGCGAGCCCGAGTACCTGGTGCTCACCGGCATGGCCTCCGAGGAGGGTGAGTCCGGCGCGATCCCCGCCCAGCTGGCTGAACGTCTTGGCGCCCACGTGGTCACCTACGCCACCAGCCTCGAGCTGGCGCCGGACCGGCTGCTCGTCACCCGCTCCGGCGGCACCGAGTCGCAGAAGGTCGCGGTGCGGATGCCCGCCGTCGTCTCGGTCACCGATCAGGCCAACGACCCGCGCTACCCCAACTTCAAGGCCATCATGGCGGCGAAGAAGAAGCCGCTGACCCGATGGAACCTCGCCGACATCGGGCTGCGCCCCGAGGAGGTCACCGCGAAGGTCCGCGTGCTGACCACCACGGCGCGCCCGCCGCGCACAGCGGGAGAGATCATCATCGATGAAGGGGACGCCGGCCTGAAGGTCGTCGAATTCCTGGCGAAGGAGCGTCTGCTGTGAGCAATGTCCTGGTCTTCTTCGATGAGCTCGGCGACGCGCTGAGCCCGGCACAGCGCGAGCTGATCGCCCAGGCGCAGTCGCTGGGCGATGTCCATGTGGCCGTCGGCGCCTACCAGGGGGATCCCACCCCGGCGCTGGCGATCAGCGACATCGGCGAGGTCTACTTCGCCGAGAGCAGCCTGCCCGCCCCCGAGGTCGCCGTGGTGGACCTGCTCGAGACCGCCGTCGCCGAATGCGGCGCCGAGGTCATCCTGGGCTCCTCCACCGCAGACATCACCGACGCCCTGGCCCGACTCGCCGTCCGGCTGGACACCGGGATCATCTGCGGCGTCGGGGCGCTCAACGGCGAGCTGGTCGCCACGAAGTCCGAGCTGGCCGGCTCCTACACCACGATGTCGCAGCTGATCCCCGCCCCGGGCCGGCCGCTGGTCGCGACCTTCAAGCCGAACAATCTCGACCCGCAGCGCGTCGACGCGCTCCTGCACGCCGGGGATCAGCCCGACGGCACGGTGCTGCCGGTGCGGCCCTCCGTCGGCGGCGTCGAGATCCTCGAACGCACCGCTCTGAGCGTCTCCGCACGCCCCGCCCTGGCCGAGGCGCGCGTGGTCGTCGCCGGCGGCCGCGGCGTCGAAGGTGACTTCACCGCGTTGGAGGAGCTCGCGGACGAGCTCGGCGCGGGACTGGGCGCCTCTCGCGCAGCCACCGACGCCGGCTGGATCGAACACGCCGCCCAGGTGGGCCAGACCGGGGTCACCGTCTCCCCGCAGCTCTACATCTCCGCAGGCATCTCCGGGGCGATCCAGCAGCGCGCCGGCATGCAGACCGCGGGCACCATCGTGGCGATCAACAAGGATGAGGACGCCCCGGTCTTCGAGATCGCCGACTTCGGCGTGGTGGGGGACCTGCATGATGTCATCCCGCAGATGATCGAGGAGCTGCGCCGGCGCAGGGGATGACCCCGCGCGGCCGCACCGCACCAGAGCCGGCCTCACGGGAGTCCCGGCACGCCCACGCTCACCACGCCGATCACGCTCGGAGAAGACACATGCCTCACCCCACCAAGGCTCGCTTCGCGCTGGGCCCCGCCCTGATGTTCTGCCCGGCCAGTCGCCCCGAGTTCTTCGTGAAGGCCGCCGGGTCTGCTGACGCCGTGATCATCGATCTCGAGGATGCCGTGATCTCCGGGGAGAAGGACATCGCCCGGAACAACATGGTGCAGGCGCTGAACTGGGGAGACCAGTCTCTCGACCCGCGGCGGACCCTGGTGCGGGTCAACGCGCCGGCCTCGGGCGAGCTGGAGGAGGACCTGCGCGCGATCTCCGGCACCGAGATCAGCCATGTGGTCATCGCCAAGGCCGAACGGACCGAGGTCCTCGACCAGGTCGCCGCAGCGCTGCCCGGCGTCGGGCTGATCCCGCAGATCGAGACCCCGGTGGGGGTGCTCAACGACCTGGCCCTGGCCCAGCACCCGGCCACCGTGGCGCTGCTCTGGGGGACCGAGGACCTGATCGCCGGCATCGGCGGGACCACCTCGCGCAACAACGACGGCTCGCAGCGCGAGATCATCCGCTTCACCCGCAACCGGCTGCTGCTCACCGCCGGCGCCGTGGGGGTGCCGATCATCGACGCCGTCTTCACCCGGGTCCCTGACCTGCAGCGCCTGGCCGTGGAGACCGAGGACGCCTGCGCCTCCGGGTTCATCGGCAAGGCCTGCATCCACCCCAAGCAGATCGCCCCGATCCGCAAGGCCTATACGCCCACCGCCAGCGACCTGGAATGGGCCAAAGGCGTCATCGCCGCCTTCGAGAACGCCGCCGGACTGGCGCCCGGCGCCGGGCATCGGGCGGACCCGGAGCTCGCCGGCGCGTTCAGCTTCCGCGGTGAGATGATCGACATGCCGGTGATCATCCAGGTCCAGCGCATCCTCACCCGCTTCGAGTCCATCGGCAAAGTCGCCTGAGCCTCGCCGCACCGCACCGCCTCGCCAGCTCGCCTGAGTCTCAGCGCAGGCTCCCCGCACCGCCCGAAAGGTGACCCGCCCACGATGTTTGCAGGTTTCTACGAGGAGATCCACGAGGAGTTCCGCGAGGTGGTGCGCGAATTCGTCGCCCGCGAGGTCACCCCGCATCACCAGGGCTGGGAGTCCGCGCACATGATCGACCGCTCGCTGTGGCTCGCCGCCGCGGAGAACGGGCTGCTGGGGCTCGCTGTGGACGAGGAGCACGGGGGCATGGGGCTCGGCGACTACCGATTCCGGATGATCCTCGATGAGGAGCTGGCCCGCGCCGACGCGCTCGCGGTTTCGCTGGCCCTCCACCTCCACGACGACTGGGTGCTCCCGGCGCTGCTGAAGTTCGGCTCCGCCGATCAGCAGGCGGCCTGGCTGCCCCGCTTCATGGACGGATCCTTCGTCTCCTCGGTGGCGTTCACCGAGCCCGGCGCCGGATCAGACCTGCGCGCGGTGCGCACCAGGGCAGTCAAGAACGACGACGGCGGCTGGACCCTCGACGGGCAGAAGACCTTCATCGGCAACGGGATCTCCGGCGACGGCGCCCTGGTGCTGGCCCGCACCGACGGCTCCGATGTCCGCCAGCGCGGGACCGAGAGCTCCTTCAGCCTGTTCCTGGTCGAGAAGCAGGACAACCCCGGATACCAGCCCGGACGCCAGCTCGAGAAGATGGGGCTCAAGGCCTCCGACACCGCCGAGCTGTTCTTCGCCGGGGTGCAGATCCCCGCGGCGAACCTGATCGGTGAAGCGGGCCGGGGGCTGCAGCACGCCAAGGCGATCCTGCCCCAGGGCCGGCTCGGCATCGCCACCTCAGCCGCGGGGATCACCGCCGAGGTGCTGCGCCAGACCCGCGGCTACGTCGCCGAGCGACAGACCTTCGGCCAGCCGGTGAGCGAATATCAGCACACCCGGTTCCAGCTCGCCGAGCTGCAGGTGGGACTCGAAGCCACCCAGCGCTATGTCGCCGCGGCCGTGGCGGACTTCAATGCCGGAGAGCTGGACCTGATCAACGCGTCGAAGGCGAAGCTCTGGGCCAGCGAGCAGGCCAAGACAGCGGTGGATGCGTGCCTGCAGCTCCACGGCGGCTACGGCTACATCCTGGACTACCCGGTGGCGCAGGCCTACCTCGCGGTGCGGCTGCTCACGATCTTCGGCGGGACCAGCGAGATCCTCAAGGAGACCATCGCCGCAGAGCTGCGCTGACTCAGAACCGCGCTGACTCAGAACCGCGGTGACCCAGAACCGCGCTGATCAGCCCAGCATCCGGGTCATGAACACGCTGTTCGGATCCGGCACGTAGCTGCCAAACGGCGGGCACTCGGTGAACCCGTGCCGCCGGTAGAGCCTGCGCGCGGCGGCGAAATAGTCCTCCACGCCGGTCTCCAGGCTCAGCCTGGCGTAGCCGCGAGCACTCGCCACGCTCACCAGATGCTCCACCATCGTGTCGGCCACGCCCCGCCCGCGCGCCGCGACGCAGGTGCGCATCGTCTTGATCTCCCCGTGCGCGGGATCCAGCTCCTTGAGCGCGGCGCACCCGGCAAGCACCTCCTCGGGGTCGAACCACGCGCTCCAGAACGTCATCCCGGGCCCGGTCAGGGCATCGAGGTCCAGCGCATGGATGCTCTCCGGCGGGGAGGTGGCATGCATATCGCGCAGGTGCTCGGCGATGAGCTCCCGCACAGCCGGATGATCCAGGGTCCCCTCGGTGATGCGCATGCTCGACATTCTGCCACCGGTGGCTTCGCAGACTAGTCTGACTTGCGTTCCATGCGCAGGTCAGCGCCTGGGACCTGGAGCACAGCAGCAGAACGGAACAGCATGAGCACAGCAGCACCCACGGCCACGCAGCGACGCCGAGGCTCCACCCTGATCTATCTCTTCGGCGCCCTCGGCGGACTGAACTGGGGCTATGACACCGGAGTGATCTCCGCGGCGCTGGTATACCTGCGTCGGGACTTCGAGCTCAGCAGCTGGGCTGAAGGCGGGATCGTCACCGGCCTGATGGTCGGCGCCGCCATCGGCGCCTGCCTCGGCGGTCAGCTCTCCGACCGCTACGGCAGACGAGCCGTGCTGCTGGTCACCGCTGCGCTGTTCCTGATCGCCCCGCTGGGCATGGCCTTCGCACCCAACGCTGAGGTGCTGTTCGCCGCTCGGCTCGTGGTCGGGCTGGGCACCGGTCTGGCCGCCGTCGTACTCCCGGTGTATCTCTCCGAGATCGCTCCGGCGCGGATCCGCGGACGAGTCACCGCCTCCTATGTGCTGGCGATCGTGATCGGTCAGTTCCTCGGGTTCGTCGTCGGAGTGGCCTTCGCCCCGGTGGAGTCCTGGCGCTGGATGCTGGGACTCTCGGTGATCCCCTCGGTGCTCTTCGCGCTGGGACTGACCGTGGTGCGCGAGACCCCGCGCTGGCTGGTCCACCGCGGCCGGGAGGCCGAGGCCGAAACGATGCTGCTGCGCGACCGCACTCCCGAGGAGGCCCGCCGGGAACTCGGTGAGATCCACGAGGTCCATGAGGCGGAGAAGCGCGACGGCGTCTCAGGCCTGCGCGCGCTGCGCCGCCCCTGGGTGCTCTCGATCCTCGGGGTGGGGTTCGGGCTGGGGGTCTATCAGCAGGTCATGGGCATCAACGCGGTGCTCTACTACGCGCCCACCACGCTGCAGAACGTCGGCTTCTCCGATGAGGGAGCGATCGGCTCCAACCTGATCATCGGTGCGCTCAACATCGCCGCGGTCTGGGTCGCGATCACCTACACCGACCGCTGGGGGCGCCGCCCGATGCTGCTGGTCGGCGCGCTGGGCACCTCGCTGGCGCTCGCGGTGCTCGCCGTGGTGAACCTGGTCATGCCGGCTCCCGACGGACTCGGCGCGCTGGGCATCGCCACCCTGTCCTGCCTGGCGGTGTTCATCTTCATGTTCCAGGTCAGCTGGGGCGCCCTGGTCTGGGTGGTGCTCGGGGAGATCTTCCCGCTGGGCGTGCGCGCGGCCGCGATGGGCGTGGTGACCACCGCGCACTGGCTGGCCAACGGCCTGGTCTCGCTGCTCTTCCCCACGGCGCTCGCCGCCTTCGGGGTGGGCTGGATCTTCGCCGGGTTCGCCGTCATCTGCTTCACCGCCTTCATTTTCACCTGGAAGAAGGTCCCCGAGACCAAGGAGCGCACGCTGGAGCAGATCGAGACCGCGTTCCGCCGAGCGGGCTGAACGGTGCAGGAAACGATCAGGGTGATCGGCGCTGACCAGGACTGAAGGCAATCAACACCACTGCCTCGAACCGGCAAACCCTTGACAGTCGATGTGGTTCCCGCCACATAATGGCCCTCGGACAGCTGTCCGAAGTTTGCGGCGCCCTCACAGCGTCTGCAGTCCTGACGCCGCCGCGGGAGAAGAGACCACATGACCATGAGCTTCAGCCACCATACGCTGGGTCAGCGGGTGCACTTCGGCACCGGGAACCTGACCGCCGATGTGCGCAGCGAGACGAAGCGGATGGGCGCCCAGCAGATTCTGCTCATCGCCTCGGGCAGCGCCGAGGTCGCCGCCGACGCGCTCCATGCCACGCTGCGTATCGCCCACCGGCTCGACGGCGCCCGTCAGCACGTCCCGGTGGAGGACGTGGAGCGGGCCTGCGACGCCGCGACACAGGCCCAGGCCGATCTGATCCTCTGCGTCGGCGGCGGCTCCGCCATCGGGCTCGGCAAGGCGGTCGCCCTGAAGACCCGCGCCCCGATCATCGCGGTGCCCACCACCTACGCCGGCTCGGAGGCGACCAATATCTGGGGCGTCACCGAGGCCGGGGTCAAGGCCACCGGCACCGACGACGTGGTCCTGCCCCGAAGCGTGGTCTACGACGTCGAGCTGGTCCGTGATCTTCCGGCCGAGCTGGCCAGCGCCTCCGGGATGAATGCGCTGGCCCATTGCATCGACTCCTTCTGGGCCCCCCGCGCGGATCCGTTGAACAGCCTCTGGTCCGCAGAAGCCATCCGCGCCCTGAATCGGGGGATGGCGCAGCTCGCCGAGGGGTCGATCCACAGCCCCGAGGGGAGCCAGCAGCTCCAGTACGGCGCGTATCTCGCCGCCACGGCCTTCGCCTCAGCGGGCTCAGGCCTGCACCACAAGATCTGCCACGTGCTGGGGGGATCCTTCGGCCTGCCCCACGCTCAGACCCACGCCGTGATGCTGCCCTACGTGCTCGCGTTCAACCTGCCGTCAGCACCTGAGGCTGGGGAGCGCATCGCGGCGGCGCTCGGTGTCGCGGACCCGACCGCCGGACTGGAACGGCTGCGCAGCAGGGTCGACTCCCCGCGTGCGCTGCGCGAACACGGACTGAAGGAAGCGGACCTTGGACGTGCTGCGGAGCTGATCCTCGGCGTCGTCCCGGCGAGCAACCCGCGCGCGATGACTCCAGACGACGCCGTCCGGCTGATCCGCGCCGCGTGGGCCGGCGATGATCCCGCCACGCTGGCCGGGCCCTCCCAGCGCGACGACGACGCCAGATCACTCCAGTCCCAGATCAACTCAGTCCCAGATCGCAGCAGTCACCTCCATGGAAGGGCATCATCATGACGTATCTGCTCGGCTCCCACCACGTGACGCTCTCCGTCGGCAGGGCGCAGGAGGATGTGGACTTCCACACCAAGGTCTTAGGCATGCGCTTCATCAAGAAGACGGTGCTCTACGACGGCTCCATCCCGATCTACCACCTCTATTACTCCAACGCCGACGGCGACCCCTCCGCCGTGGTCACCACCTTCCCCTGGGCGCAGCAGGGCCGCTTCGGCACTCGCGGCACCAACCAGGCCCGCGAGGTGATGCTCGCGGTGCCCGCCGGCTCGATGGACTTCTGGGCGCAGCGACTGAGCTCCATGCAGATCGAACACCAGCAGTCGGAGCTCTTCGGCGAGCGGCGCCTGGCGTTCAACCACCCCTGTGGGCTCGAATACGTGCTCGTGGGCGTCCACGGCGACTCCCGCGTGGGCCACCCCGGCCACGGGGTGCCGCCGGAGCACGCGGTGCACGGGATCTACGGCATGGGCATCCACGTCTATGACCAGGACCGGATGGTGGACTTCGCCAAGGACGTGTTCTTCCTCGGCGGGGAGATCGCCGAAGCCGGCGACGTCGCCCGGTTCAAGGTCGGCTCCGATGAGTTCGGCAACTGGGTGGAGCTGCGCGGCAATCGCACCGATGATCAGGGCACCTGGCGCTTCGCGGCAGGAACTTATCACCACTTCGCCTGGAACTTCGACACCCTGGAGAACCAGGAGGCCTCGAAGTTCGAGATCGAGGGCGCCGGCTACACCGACATCTCCGAGCTGAAGGACCGCACCTACTTCAAGTCCCACTACGTGCGCACACCCGGTGGGGCGCTGTTCGAGCTCGCGGTCACCCACGCCGACGGCGGCTGGGACTGCGACGAGTCCCCCGAGGAGCTGGGCCGGAAGTTCATGCTGCCCGCGCAGTTCGAGCACGAGCGCGAGCACATCATGTCCCAGCTCGAGCCGCTGCGCGTGGACGACTGATCCGCCGTGGCCACCCATGACCAGATGAACCTCGTGCACCACGGCGTCGCCGCCGAGGCCGCACGGCTGGTGGTGTACGGGGTCCACGGCCGCACCCAGAGCCCGCAGCTCTTCATCGACCTCGCCGCGCGCCTGTCACTGGAGGGCATCTGCTGGTGGCTGCCGACGGCGGCTGAGCACTCCTGGTACCCGGGGAGGTTCATGGAACCCCGCGAGTCCAATCAGCCGCAGCTGGACCAGGCACTGGGGGTGCTGGAGGCTCAGCTCGCCGAACTCCTCCAGACACGCGGCGCAGGCGGCGCCCCGGTGATCGTCTTCGGCTTCTCCCAGGGCGCCTGCCTGCTGGCCGAGCACCTCCTCACGGTCCAGCCGGCGGTGGACGGCGCCCTGCTGCACACCGGCGGATATCTGGGCCCCCGGCCGCGCAGCTTCACCCGGGCGGCAGCACCTGGGCTGAGCGGGCTCGCGGTGGAGCTCTTCTGCGCCGATGAGGATCCCTGGGTGCCGCTGCACCGGGTGAAGGACACCGCCGCGGCGTTCGAGGGACTGGTCGGGGTGACCACGCTGAACGTCTACCGCGACGAGGAGCATCACATCACCGACGACGCCGCCGCCCGGATCCGCGAATACCTCCGCCGGCACGCACGGGACTGAGCAGCGCCGCTGCGTCAGCTCAGCTCGTGCGCCAGGCGTTGGATCGCTGCCCGGCCCACCAGGTCGCCGGAGAGCAGCGGTAGCGTGTCCACCGGGACCCCGGGGAGCAGCTCGGTCAGCGAGTCGAGGTGGCGCTGTTCCTGCTGCCGCCGCTGGGCCAGGTACTCCCCGGCGTCGGTGGGGGAGAGGCGGTTGACCACCAGCCCGCCGACGTCGACGCCGGCCTCACGCAGCTGTGCGCAGAGCTCCGTGGACTCCAGCACCGGAAGTCGCTCGGGGGTCAGCACGATCACGAAGCTGCAGGCCCTGGGGTTGGCGAGGACCTCGCGCATCATCTCGAAGCGCGCCTTGCGGCGGGTCAGCACCTGCCGGATCCGCTGGTCGCGATTCGTCGGAGAGGTCTTCGCCGGGTCGTCGTCACCGTCGAGGACCCGCACCGCCGCGCCGAAGCGCTCGGCCTTGCTGCGCCGGGTCAGCAGGCCCGACATCCAGGTGGACATGATCTCTGGCAGTGCCATCAGCCGGGCTGTGTGGCCGGAGGGGGCGGTGTCGAACACGATGAGGTCGTGGGAGTCCAGGCCGTACTCGATGAGCACCGCGATCCGCTCCAGGATGGCTGATTCATGGGTGCCCGGTGAGTGGGCGGAGAGCTTCAGGTGAGCGGCCACCTGGGGGTGGAGGTGTTCGGGCATGAAGTCCCGCAGGTTGGCTCCGACCTCTGCCAGGTGCTCATCGATGGTGCGCTGGGGATCGATCTCGACGCCGCGCAGCACTCCGCCGCTGGCGTCATCGCGGTAGAGCTCCACCGGGTCATCACCCACGGCCTGGTCCCACAGGTGGCCCAGGTTGTGCGCGGGGTCGGTGGAGACCAGCAGCACCCGCCTGCCGGCGGTGGCCTGGTGCAGCGCCGCTGCCGAGGCGGTGACGGTCTTGCCGACTCCGCCCTTGCCGCCGAGAAAGATCACGCGGCGTCGTTCAATCAGGTCCAGCAGCATCTGTACCGAGTCCTTTCAGCAGCAGCCGAGTCCGTCCATCGGGGAGTGGTCCAGTCCCTGACGGGTGTGCCATTCATGCATCCGGTCCAGCATCTCGGGCAGCAGCTCCAGCGTCATCCCGGAGGCGGGGTTCGGCAGGCCCAGCGCCTCGGAGAGCACCAGCATCATGAACAGGTCTTCCTCATCGCGCTTGGCGCGGGCGAAGACCCGCCGGTAGGGGGCCACGTAGAACTCGTGGAGTCCGGCGTTGAACCGCTTCCACAGACTTGCCGGCTCGGTGGCACGGGGGTCATGGGCGCGGGGATCCTGTCCGGCTGAGCTTGTGACGGTGTCCCCCTTCCTCGCATGACTGGGTCATCTCGTGTGAGGCACCTCATGTTACGCGAGAGCAACCGCGACGTGCCGAGGCCCTTGACGAGGCAGGCCTGCCGGACGACACTGACTTTAGCGGACACTCGTCCGCCCGATGAAAGGTGATCATGGAGATCGGTCTGCTTCTGCTGCGCCTGGTGCTGGCGCTGGTCCTCTTCACCCACGCCACCCAGAAGCTCGCGGGCTGGTTCGGCGGCCAGGGTCTGCACCGCCAGGGGGAGATCTTCGCCAGCCTGGGGCTGCATCCGGGCCGCGGCATGGTGCTCGCGGCCGGGCTCTCCGAGCTGATCGCCGCATCCCTGCTGCTGTTCGGCTTCCTCACCCCGGTCGGGGCGCTGCTGGCGGCCGGGACCATGGTGGTCGCCGGGGTGACCCTGCAGCTGAACTCCGGGAAGTTCTGGAACATCGCCGGCGGCGGGGAGTACCCCTACGTGTTGGCAGCGGCCGCCGCGGTGCTGGGCTTCACCGGCGCCGGGGCCTATTCGCTGGACGCCCAGCTCTCCGGAGAGGCCTGGACCACGCTGATCCATGAGCCTGCCAGCTGGGTGGGGGTCCTCATCGTGCTCGCGGCACTGGCGGCGGCGGTGCCCTTTGCGCTGGTGGTCCGGCGCGCCGCGGCCCGATGAGCCTCGCCACCCTCGATGCACACGACTGGGGCTGCGCTCCCCTCGAGCGCAGCCCCAGTCTTGCCCGCACGTGATCGGCGCGAAGGATCACGTGCGGGCACTGCGCCCCCTCAGGCGTCAGGACCCCGCCCCTGCGCGGCATGGGTCTTCTCGGTGCGATATTCGGTGTAGGTGTACGGGTTGTCCAGGATCTTGGTCTCGGGAACCTCGGGGCTCATCCCGGCCTCCCATTCCTGCTGGCCCAGCTCCGAGGCGATGTGCTCCACGGTCGCCTCCACGGTGCGGCGCACCTTGGCGAGATCCACATCCACCAGCTTGTGCTGGTGCTTCACGATCCGGCCGTTGACCATCACGGTGTGCACATCCCCGCGCTGGGCCTGGAAGACCACGTGTCCGTGCGGGTTCAGGATCGGGAACATCGCAGGGGAGTCGTCGTTCTTGATCAGCACGATGTCGGCCTTCTTGCCGACCTCGAGGGAGCCGATGGACTTCTCCATCCCCAGCGCCTCGGCCCCACCATGGGTGGCCCAGCCGACCACCTGGTCGGCGCGCAGGCCGAGATTGGTGCAGGTCTCACCGGTGGCATGGTGCTCGAAGTGCTCCCGCGCCCGGTCCGAGCTCAGCGTGGAGCGCATCGCCGCGAACGGATCCGCGCTCCACCAGACCGAGGTGTCCACCGAGAGGGAGACCGGGATGCCATGCTTGCGCAGCTGCCAGGAGGAGGGATAGCCCTGCCCGCAGCTGGACTCGGACTCCGCCGAGACCGAGGCCGCGCCTCCGGTGGCTGCAATGCGCTGATAGGAGTCCTGGTTCAGCGTCGCCGCGTGGACGTAGACGGTCTTCTCGTTCATGAACCCGTGCTCGTGCATGAGCCGGATGCCGTCGTCGTTCGTCGCGCCCCAGACGCCGGCGTGGGTGGTGACGCCCACGCCCAGGTCCCGGGCGACCTCGAAGGCCTTCTTCTCGGGGAACTCCGGGTCGCCCGTGACGTCGAAGGCCATCTGGAAGCCGAGCATGTCATCGCCGAGCTGGCCGCCGGAGCGAGGGATCCGGCGGTCTACGAAGTCGTGGAACTCCGGCGAGGCGGACCACTCCCAGGGCCCGGCGTGGATGTTGCCGTAGGCGAAGACGAAGCGGCCGGCGACCTCTTCGAGGGCGTCCACGGCCGCGTCGGCATGATCCACGGTGGAGAGCCCGTGGGACCAGTCCACCGAGGTGGTGACCCCGGAGTCGATGGCTTCCACGGCGGAGAGCAGATTGCCGGCGTAGATGTCCTCGGGGCGGAACTTCTTGCCATGCTCGAGGTAGTTCCAGACGAAGTACTGGGTCAGCGTCCAGTCGGCCCCGTAGCCCCGCATGGCGGTCTGCCACATGTGCCGATGCGTGTCGATGAAGCCGGGGGTGATCATCCCGCCCGCGGCGTCGATCACCTGGGCGTGCTCAGGCACCTCGAGATCAGGGCCGATGACCGCGATGGTGTCACCCAGCACCAGGACGTCGCCCCTGGTCAAGACGCTGTGCTGCTTGTCCATGGTCAGCACGATCCCGTTCTTGAAGAGAACGGGCGCGCCAGTGCCGTTGGATGCGGCTTCAGAACTCATGTCAGCCTCCTGTGAAGATCTCTGTGATGGCCCTCACGATAGCGCGCGTTCGCACAGTGGACAAGAGTCCGATTACTTTGTGACTCGGATCTCACCGACCCCGCTCGAGGGAATCTCGACCAGGCGCGCCCGGGGTTGACGGCCCCACCCAAGCGGTGTGAAACTGGCCAGGAGATAAGCGGACGGGTGTCCGCATGACGACACGCAGGGTGGTGACGCGGCCTGGGTGGGAATCGCAGAAAGGGGACTCCGTGATGAGCCAGCACCATCCAGATGAGACCAGCGCCCTGGGCGCGCAGCCCGGAAGCGAGGAGGCCGCGCAGACCCCGCGGGGAGGCGGCCGGCTTCCGCTGGACGGGATCCTGATCGCTGACTTCTCCCGGGTGCTCGCGGGACCCTACGCCACCATGCTGCTGGCAGACCTCGGCGCCGAGGTGATCAAGGTCGAGGGCACCGGCGGAGATGACACGCGCACCTGGGTCCCGCCGCGTCGCCCGGACGGGGTCTCCACCTATTACGCGGCGATCAACCGCAACAAGAAGTCGATCGTGCTGGACTTCAAGGACGGCGACGATCTCTGCGTTGCGCAGCGTCTGGCCGGGCGCGCCGACGTCGTCATCGAGAACTTCAAGCCCGGCGGACTCAAGAAGTTCGGGCTGGACTACGACTCGGTGTCGAAGACCAACCCCAGCGTCGTCTACTCCTCCATCACCGGCTTCGGCACCCAGGGCGAGGGTGCCAAGTACCCCGGCTATGACCTGATCGTGCAGGCGATGTCGGGGCTGATGAGCCTCACCGGGTCCCCGGACGGCCCGCCCTACCGCGCCGGGATCAGCGTGTTCGACGTGATGGCCGGACTGCATTCGACCATCGGCATCCTCGCTGCGCTGCGCCAGCGCGACCACACCGGCGACGGCGCCCATGTGGAGGCTTCCCTGATGGCCTCGGCGATGTCCGGTCTGGTGAACCAGACCCACGCCTACGTGGGCGGCGGCACCACCCCGATGCGGATGGGCAACGCCCACCCCTCGCTCTATCCCTACGAGGCCATGCCCACCGCCGATGACGACGTGATCATCGCCGCCGGCAACAACACCCAGTTCGGCAGGCTCTGCAAGGTGCTGGGGATCCCGCAGATCGCCGAGGACGAGCGCTTCGCCGACGTCGGGGACCGCACCGACCGCCGCGACGAGCTCCGCCCGATCCTGGAGGCGGAGCTGGCCAAGCACACCGCCCAGGAGCTCTTCGAGAAGCTCAACGACGTCGGCGTGCCCTGCGGCCCGATCAACTCCATCAGACAGGGGGTCGAATACGCGGAAGCGCTGGGCCTGGAGCCGGTGGTGCAGGTGGGCAGCGGCGACAGCGCCGTTCCTGGGGTCCGGCACCCGCTGAGCTTCAACACCATGACCCCGCGCTATGAGCTGGCTCCGCCGAAGCTCGGCGAACACACCGAGGAGATCAAAGCCTGGCTGACGACCGAAGAAGGGACGCAGCGATGAGCGCCGCCGAGAACACGAATCAGACGCCCAGCTACCCCACCTCGCTGGGGACCTCCACCACCGAAGAGATCAGCCTCATGGGCCAGTCCCTCTCCGAGGACCTGATGGGCAAGGTCGGGTTCGCCGAGCTGGCGTTCTGGATGACCGCCACCCGCCGGCCCACCCCCGGTGAGCTGCGGACCTTCGAGGCGGTGCTGGTCGCGCTGGCCGATCATGGCTTCACCCCCACCGCGATCGCCGCCCGGCTGACCTACCTCTCAGCCCCGGAGTCCATCCAGGGCGCGATCGCCGCGGGTCTGCTCGGCGGCGGCTCCCGCTTCCTCGGCGTCACCGAGGACACCGGCAGGTTCCTGCACCAGGTCCTGGAAACGGACGACGGCGAGCGCAGCACCGACGCCGACTTTGACTCTCTGGCGCGGGAGGCCATCACCCGGGCGCGGGCCGCCAAGCAGATCGTCCCCGGCCTGGGCCATCCGGTGCACAAGCAGGGAGACCCACGCACCCCGCGGCTGATCCAGATCGCCGAAGAGGGCGGCACCCGCGGGGAGCACCTGCGCCTGTTCGAGGCCATGGGCCGGGTCAGCGAAGAGGTGCTGGGCAAGAAGCTTCCGCTCAACGGCGCCGGGGTCTGCGGGGCAGCCCTGGCTGACCTGGGGCTGCCGGTGGACTTCCTGCGCGGCTTCGCCCTGCTCGCCCGCACCGCCGGGCTGCTGGGCCAGATCGCGGAGGAGCGGCGGAACCCGATCGCCAACGACATCTACATGCACGTGGACCGGAACGCGGAGTTCGTTCCGCTGACCCCGGACGATTCCAAGGAGAACTGAGCATGGCAGAGCTGACAGCGGTGCTGGCGAGCACCCACCACCCGTTCTACTACAAGGCCACCACCTCCCCTCAGGATCAGCGCCCGCCCTATGCCGCCGACTGGCAGCGCAAGGTCGAGGCCTACCGGGAGACGCTCACCGCCGCGGAGCCGGACATCCTGGTGATGGTCGGTGCGGATCACTTCCACCAGCTCTGGCTGGACAACTATCCGCAGTTCCTGATCGGCAAGCAGGAGACCTATGACGCCACCTTCTACAACGAGGAGCGCGAGTTCGGGATCCCGAAGTACACCCTGGCCGGAGACCTTGAGCTCTCTCGCTATATGCACGAGGAGCTGCTGGTCAAGGAATTCGACTTCTCGGTCAGTCATGAGCTGAAGATCGATCACTCCATCATCTGCCCGATCATCACGGTCCGTCCCCAGGCGGATCTGCCGATCGTGCCGATCTACACGAACATCTTCGTGCCCCCGCTGCCCTCCCCGCGCCGCTTCTACCAGGTGGGACGGGCGATCAGGGAGATCATCGACAGCTTCCCCAGCGACAAGAAGGTCGCCGCCATCGGCACCGGGCACCTCTCGCTGGAGCTCGGCGGGCCGCGCCAGTTCGGCGAGCACGGGCCGGATCCGCTCTTCGACGCCGATGCCATCGAATGGCTCTCCACCGGCAACATCGACGCGATCCTTGCCAACGTCACCCATGAGTCGATGGCCGGGGCGGGCAACGCGACCCATGGCTTCATGGACCTGCTGCTCATGATGGGCATCGCCGGTCCCGGAGTCCACGCCGACTACGTCGATCACCTGGACCTGTTCCACACACGGGAGATGTACATGACCTGGTACCCGAACAGGACCCAGGACCAGCTCGACGCCGCCGCCCGGGCGGCCCAGACCGCCCAGGCCAGCACCGGGCCGATCTACGCCACCGATCCGGCCTGGGAGCAGTTCCGCACAGAACACACTGCCCCGGCCGTCGGCGCCTGAACGAGGAGCGAGCATGAGCAAGTACTACGTCAACAAGTTTCTCTTCACCATCGACCGGGACCCCGAGTGGGTGGCCAGCTATCGGGATGATCCACGGGCCACCGTGGAGCGCTGGGAGAAGGACGTCGGACGCTGGCTGAACCCGGTGGAGCAGACCAGCTGGTTGGAGTTCACCGCTGAGGAGCGCGAGGCGCTGGCCACCCATGACTACGTGTGGCTCTTCGAGCACGGCGCCCACTTCTTCTTGAACCTCACCCTGTTCATCGCGCTCTTCGACGAGGAGTACGCCGCCGCCAGAGGCCCCTTGGCGTTCCAGACCGAGATGGCGCAGAAGCTGGACCACTGGACCGGACGGGACTACCCCTCCGTGGCGATGTGACCCGTGCGCAACCCTCCCCGCACAGCGGCTCACCACTGGCAGTTCAGGCCGAGTCGATCAGGCCTCCGGTGAGGCCAGCAGCGGGAGCCGTCCGACGTCGGCGGCGTCGCGCTCGCGGGTGTGGCTGGGCAGCGACTGCCAGCGGGTCCAGTCCTCGGTGACTGCGGCCGCCGCCTCGCGCAGCGGCGGCAGGTGCTTCGTCAGCAGGGTCTCCACGCTGGTCTCGGCGGCGTGCACCGTGGTGTTCATCGACGCCAGCACCCGGCCGTGGGCATCGCGGACCGGCACGGCGATCGAGCGGATGCCGCGGGCCAGCTCTTCATCGGCCAGCGCATAGCCCTGCCGCTGCACGCGGTCCAGCTCCTCCAGGAATGACTTCTGGTCCCACTGCACCACAGGGATGACCGAGGAGCGGGAGGGTTCCGAGAGTCGCTGCAGGATCGCCCGGCGCTCCATGTCCGCGAGGAGCACCTTGCCCTGGGAGGTCGGCGGGGCCGGGAAGCGGGTGCCGATGTCCACCCGCAGGCCGATCAGCTTGGGCACCGCCACCCGGGCCACATAGACGATGTCGGGACCGTCCAGCTGCGACATCGAGGCCGATTCGTGGGTGTGGGTGACCAGCGCCTCCAGGTGGGGCTTGGCCACGTCCCAGAGCCCCAGGGAGCTCACGTAGGCCATGCCCAGCTCCATCACCCGCGGGGTCAGGGCGAACAGGCCGTTCTCCGCTCGGACATATTCCAGCTCCTGCAGCGTCATCAGGATCCGCCGTGCGGTGGGACGCGCCAGATCGGTGGCCTTGGCCACCTGGCTCAGGGTCAGGCTGGGGTATTCAGGGGTGAATGCCGTGATGACGGACAACCCGCGTGAGATGGCCTCGATGAATTCGGGACTTCGCTCCGGTGACATCTGGTTCCTTTCAGTGGAGCTGGGTCTGGGCGTGATCGGCGCGGGCTTCGCGCAGTCTGGTCCAGGTCTGCACGAGCTGGCTGAACTCCTTGACCTGCACCAAGACGTGGTCCCGGGCGGTGTCCTCCGCAGTCTCACCATCTCCGGTGCCGATCGCGTTCACGATCGCGAGGTGCTCGGCCAGAGAGCGGCGCATGCGGTCGGGGGCGCGGAGCTGGAGCCGCCGGTAGGGCTGCAGCACCCGGCGCAGGTCGTGCGCCTGCTGCCGCAGATACCCGTTGCCGCAGGAGTCGTAGATGATCCCGTGGAACCAGGCGTTGGCGTAGTAGTAGCCATCCGCGTCCCCCAGAGCCTCGAAGCGCTCACATTCTCTCAGCGCCTCGCCCAGCTCCGCCAGGGGCTCGCGCTCGATGCGTCGTGACGCCAGCCGTGCGGCCATGCCCTCGAGCTCAGCCATCAGCTCAAAGCGCTCGGCCAGCTCGGGCAGGCTCAGCTCGGTCACATAGGTGCCCTGCTTGGGGCGGATTCGCACCAGTCCGGAGCGCTCGAGCGCCTGCAGCGCCTCGCGCACCGGGGTGCGCGAACAGCCGAATTCCTGCTGCAGCTTGGCAGGGTCCAGCCGCTCGCCGGGACCGTATTGTCCATCGACGATGGCGTTCTCCAGCGCATCACGCACACGCTGGGATTCCGGGACTCTGACCATGACACCTCCTGCGACGAGCATATCGTCAGGAGCAAATTGTGGCGTGGATCACGTTCATGCCCTATAGTCCCTGTTATATACATCACAGTCATTGATATACACGTAGGGAGGGATCATGGCGACCACTCAAGGCTGGCTCCTGGCCGATCTGCTGCGCAGCCTCGGCGGGCACAAGACCCAGCAGGGCGCCGAAGCACCAGCGTCCGCACCCCTCGAGCAGCTCACCGCTGCCTGCGCAGCGCTGATGGGGGACCTGGGCGAGGCGTCCATGCGAGCCGTGGCCGAACGGGCCCTGGCCACATACCGCGAACTCGACGACGACGCCCGGACCGAGTTCTTCGCGCACATGCTCCATGCCTATGCAGTGGAGCCAGACGCGCTGCGCCGCGCCTACGCGAAGTGGGACTCCAGCGAGGGTCAGGTCGAGCTGGCCGACCTGTTCGAGGCCAGCGAACCGCGGCGCCAGGCGCTGCTGCGCCGGCTCAACCACGCCCCCGACGGCACCCTGCACCTGGTCAACATGCGCGCCGACCTGCGCCGGATCCTGCGAGACCGCGCGGATCTCACGCCTCTGGACCGAGACTTCCGGCACCTGCTGAGCTCCTGGTTCAATCGCGGGTTCCTGCGCATGGAACAGGTCGGCTGGGACGCCTCGCGGGAGATGAAGAACCACCTGCTGCGCTACGAGAAGGTCCACCCGATGCGGGACCTCAACGAGCTCAAGCGACGTCTCCGTCCCAAGGACCGCACCTGCTACGCGTTCTTCCACCCCGCCACCGGGGACCTCCCGCTGATCTTCGTCGAAGTGGCGCTGGTCAAGGGGGTGCCCGGTGCCGTCGAGCCGCTGCTGACCCCGACCGAGGCGCTCTCCCCGGCCAAGGCCGACACCGCGGTGCTGTACTCGATCAACAACTCCCTGGATGGCCTGGCCGGCATCTCCTTCGGCAGCCTGCTGATCAAGCAGGTCATCGACCAGGTCTCCACCGAGCTGCCGCATCTGGAGCATTTCGTCACGCTCTCACCGATCCCGGGTTTCCGGCGCTGGCTGCGCGAGCAGGCCCGCACCGCGACATCCGCGGAGCTCGCCGCGCTTCACGTCGACCTTGCGGAGCTCACGGGACCGGCAGATGCGCGCGGCGCAGCGAGCATGAGGGGTGCGTCCAGCCCGGGCGAGCCCGCCGCCGCGGAGCTGCGCGAGCGGCTCTGCGCAGCGCTGGCACGCTACATCGCCGTCGAACGCCGGTCGGATGGGCAGCCGCTGGATCCGGTGGCCCGCTTCCACCTGGGCAACGGCGCCACGGCCTGGCAGCTGCACTGGCCGGCCAGCGGCGCGGACTACATGTGGGACCAGTCCTACGGGGCGATGATCAACTACCGCTACGAACCATCCCTGGTGGAGCAGCGCCACGAGAACTACGTCCGGCACGGGGTGATCGCCCTGGGTGACCACGTCACGGCGCTGCTTCCAGACAGCACAGACCTGAACAGCCCACACACCAGCAAAGCCACCACCAGCACAGACAGCAGCAGAGAAGACAACCGCAGCGAGAAGGGAACCTCACCAGTGGACAACCACCCCGACGGCATCTACCAGAGCTTCATCCAGCAGGCGCAGGCGCACCCGGAGAAGCCGCTCTTCCATCTTCCAGGTGGGCGCACGCTCACCTACGCGCAGGTGCTCCACACCTCGCGCCGGATCGCCACGAAGCTGATCGGCGACGGCGTCGTCCCCGGTGACCGGGTGGCCGCGCAGGTGGAGAAGTCCCCGCAGGCCATCGCGCTCTATCTGGCCACGCTGCAGGTGGGCGGGGTGTACCTGCCGCTGAACACGGCCTACACCGGGGCCGAGATGGACTACTTCATGTCCGACGCCGCCCCGCGGGTGCTCGTCTGTGACCCGAGTCAGACCGCCGAGCATGAACAGCGCGGCAAGGACGGCATCGTCGTCGAGACCCTCGGCACGTCCGGGGAGGGCACGCTGCTCGCCGCCGAGCAGGAGCACGCCGAGATCACCCAGATGCGCCCTTCAGACCCCGGCGCGATCCTCTACACCTCCGGGACCACCGGCCGCTCCAAGGGTGCGGTGCTGACCCAGGGCAATCTCGCGGCGAACTGCGCCTCACTGATCCAGTCCTGGGAGTACACCGGAGAAGACGTGCTGATCCACGCGCTGCCGATCTTCCACATCCACGGGCTCTTCGTGGCGGTCAACATGACCCTGGTCTCGGGAGCCTCGATGATCTGGCTGCCCAAGTTCGACGCCGACGCGGTGCTCGACGCGATGCCGGGCGCCACCGTGCTGATGGGCGTGCCCACCTTCTACACCCGGCTGCTCAGCACGGACCGGCTCAGCGCGGAAGCCTGCTCCGGGATCCGGCTCTTCGTCTCCGGCTCCGCTCCGCTGCTGGCCAGCGATCACGAGGCCTTCGAGGCCCGCACCGGCCACGCCATCCTCGAGCGCTACGGGATGACCGAGACCGGGATGAACACCTCGAACCCCTACCGCGGGGGACCGCGACGCCCCGGCACCGTGGGGCATCCGCTGCCCGGCGTCGAGGTGCGGATCGTGGACCGGGAGACCCAGGCGACGCTGCCTCAGGGCGAGGTCGGCATCATCGAGGTCCGCGGCGCCAACGTCTTCGTCGGGTACTGGAACATGCCGGAGAAGACCGCCGAGGAGCTCCGCGAGGACGGCTTCTTCATCACCGGCGACCTCGGAGTGATCGATGACCAGGGCTACCTGAGCATCGTGGGCCGCGACAAGGATCTGGTCATCTCCGGAGGGTTCAACATCTACCCCAAAGAGGTGGAGGGACTCATCGATGACCACCCCGGCGTCACCGAATCCGCCGTGATCGGGGTGCCCCACCCGGATCTGGGCGAGGGCCTGGTCGCCGTGGTGGTCCCCGCCGGAGGCGACGCCCCCGATGAGGCGAAGATCCTGCAGTCGCTCGCCGGCGAGCTGGCCCGCTTCAAGCAGCCTCGCGCCGTCCGCTTCGTGGAGGAACTGCCGCGCAACGTGATGGGCAAGGTCCAGAAGGCCGAGCTGCGCAAGCAGTACACAGAGCTCTTCAACAGCTGAATGCTCGCTCAAGAAACTTCAACCGCAAGTCAGGAGTAGACGATGGTTCTCTATGGAGTCGCAGCGCTGGCGCTGTGCTTGCTCGTGGGAAAGCTGATCGGTGACGCCCTCGGGGTCGCAGTAGGGGTCGACGCCAATGTCGGCGGGGTGGGCTTCGCCATGATCCTGCTCGTCGTGGCCACCGACAGGCTGCGCAAACGAGGCCTGTTCCCCAAGCCGACCGAACAGGGCGTGCTGTTCTGGTCCGCCCTGTACATCCCGATCGTGATCGCCATGGCGGCCACCCAGAACGTCGCCGACGCGATCGGCGGCGGACCGATGGCAGCGCTCGCCGGTCTCGGCGCGCTCACCGCAGGTGCAGCGCTGGTGCCGGTGATCTCGCGCATCGGAGGACAGTCTGAACCGCTGCCCGCGATGACCGAGGCAGAGAAGCAGGAGGCCTGAGATGGACATCATTGCTGATGTGCTCGAACGCAACGGACTGCTCTTCGCCTTCGTGGTGGTCGGCGCGCTGATGATGATCTCGGGCTGGCTGTCCAAGACGCTGACCCGAGGACGCCTGCAGGGCTCCGCCATCGCCATCATGCTCGGCCTGGTGCTCGCCTACTTCGGCGGCATCAACACCGGAGGCGAGGCCGGCATGGCCGATATCGCCATCTTCAGCGGCCTGGGCCTGATGGGCGGCGCGATGCTGCGCGACTTCGCCATCGTGGCCACCGCCTACGGCGTGGACCTGGATGAGATCAAGAAGGCCGGCGCCGCCGGCGGGCTGGCCCTGCTGGCAGGCATCGTCGTCTCCTTCGTGGTGGGCGCCGCGGTGGCCGCCGCGTTCGGCTACACCGACCCCGAATCGATGGCGACCATCGGATCCGGGGCCGCGACCTACATCGTGGGACCGGTCACCGGCACCGCGGTGGGCGCCAGCTCCGAGGTGATCGCACTCTCGGTGGCCGCCGGCCTGATCAAGGCCGTGGTGGTCATGGTGGGCACTCCGATGATCGCGCCGTTCATCGGGCTGAACAACCCGAAGTCGGCGATGGCCTACGGCGGGCTGATGGGCACCACCTCGGGAGTGGCCGGCGGACTCGCCGCCACGGACAAGCGGCTGGTCCCATACGGGGCGATGACCGCGACCTTCTACACCGGACTCGGCGCTCTGCTGGGCCCCTCGGTCTTCTACTTCACCCTGGTCGGCCTCTTCGGCTGATCGACCTCTGCAACACAGACGACGGCGGCCGCGCACCTGGAACCAGGTGGGCGGCCGCCGTCGTCGTCCTTGAAGCTCTACCTCGAAAGCTACTTGTACCCGTCCACCATGGCAGCGGCGATGTTCATATACGCCCGGCGGGTCTCCGCCTGGAGCATGTCCAGGTTGATCCGGTCCCCGTCCACCACGGCGCGGTCGAAGGGCACCACCACCAGCTTGCCGCAGTAGCCGCGCAGGCTCTCCTGGATGGCCTGCTTGTCCACCCGGTCTGAGACGCGCTCCTTGTCGGTGATCACCACGATGGATTCCCGGGCCAGCTGCTGATAACCGTGGTTCGCCAGCCAGTTCAGCGTCTGCAGCGCGCGCTGGGCCCCGGAGACCGCGAAGCCCGCGGCGATGACGATGTTGTCCGCGGTGTGCAGGATCCCCTCCATGGCGTTGTGGGTGACCCCGGTCCCGCAGTCGGTGACGACCACCGAATAGTACTTCGCGAACTCCGCATGGATCCTGCGCCATTCCTCGGCGGTGAGGCTGTCCGAGAGGGCCGGGTCCTGCTCCCCGGCGAGCACGTGCAGCCGCCCGGCCTGCTGCAGGTACCCCTGCAGCGCGGTCAGCGAGTTGACGTGGTCGAGGTTCTCCAGCAGATCGGTGATGCTCGGCGGCTGGTGCGCCTGGGTGGCACGTTCGCCCAGGGCGCGCTCCACCAGGTCCCCGGAATCCGGGTTGGCGTCGATGGCGCAGGGGATGTCGCCGCGGTGGTGCGCCAGGGTCATGCCGATCCCCACCGTGGTGGAGGTCTTTCCGATGCCACCCTTGAGCGAGAGCACGGCGGTGTTGTGACTGCCCTGCAGCGGCCGGGCGATCCGCTCGATCAGCTCCTGCTCCTGGAGCTCCTTCTGGCTGGGCCCGATGTTGATCACCCCGCCCGTGGCCGTATAGAGGAATCTGCGCAGTCCGCCCTGCGGCTTCTCCGGCGCCACGGCGATGAAGGGTCGTCCCGCTTCGGCGAGACGACGGCGCTCAGCCCGGGTCGGAAGGTCCCTGGCGTCGGTGCCGAGCTGTGGCGGGGCGATCACCTCAGGGGCGAGGTCGGCGCCGCCGGGGTGCTCAGCCGGACTTCGTGACTCAGCCGGACTCTGTGACTCAGCCGGACTCTGTTTCATGGGAACCCTCCTGTTCAAGGATGAGACGCCTGAGGATTCCCTGCCCGCGCATTCTGCTGGACCCTGTGCCGCATAGTGCAAGCAGGCTGCGGCGTGGTTTGAACAGTTGCACAAACGCAGTAGAACCTGTCCATACAATACGGGATCTCGTGGTTTCCGGAAGGGGTCCGAGGAGGATTTCTGGTCTGCTGAACATGCCCGGGACGTCGCGAAGAACGACGACGGCCCACCCGGGAGAACCGGGTGGGCCGACGTCTTCGTTCCTTGTTTTCTATATTCCCAGCGGCTCAGACCTCGGCGGGCTGGCGCTGATGCACTCGTGCGGAGTGCGCCAGCTTCACCGTCCAGGTCTCACCCGGGGCCATGGTCTTCGGGGTGCCCTCGACGTTGACGTCGATCGGCTCGGCCGAGCCCTCGGAGAGCTTGAGCTCGACGACCTCGTGGTTGATCGAGACCACGATGGGCTGGTTGCGGTAGCGCATCCGGAAGGTCAGCGCGGGCAGCTCATCGGGCAGCAGCGGGTGCAGCCACAGCGCGTCGGCGCGGGTCTCCACGCCGCCATAGCAGCGCAGC
The DNA here is from genome assembly GCF_022565895.1 of Nesterenkonia sp. YGD6. Lineage (NCBI taxonomy): Bacteria > Bacillati > Actinomycetota > Actinomycetes > Micrococcales > Micrococcaceae > Nesterenkonia > Nesterenkonia sp. YGD6. Next base: position 271,620 of record NZ_JAJOYY010000005.1, read on the forward strand.
ACCATGTCCACGGTGCCCGCCATCGCGCCCAGGTGCACGCCCTCGCGGGTGGTGCCGCCCTGGGTGTCGGCGAGGTCGGCCTCCAGCGCCTCCTTGAACAGGTTCCAGGAGCCGGAGCGGTCGAACCGGGCCGCCACCCAGCCGTGGACCAGCCGGGAGAGCGTGGAGCCGTGGGAAGACCGGGCCAGGTAGTACTCGACCGTGCGGCCGAAGTCTTCCATGGAGAGCTCATAGCCCATGTGGTTCAGCGTCTCGATGAGCTCATCGGCGGAGAAGATGTAGCAGAGCATGAGCACGTCGGCCTGCTTGGAGAGCTTGTACCGGTTGGTCGAGTCACCTTCGGCCTGCAGGATCAGGTCCAGCCGCCCGATGTTGCCGTATCTGGCGCGGTAGCCCTCCCAGTCGAACTCCTCCAGCGCCTCGTAGCCCTCGAACTGGCTGATCACGTTGTCCTCGTGGAAGGGAACGTGCAGCCGCTTGGCGATGTGCTCCCAGTGGTCCAGCTCGTCTTCGAAGATGTCGAGCCATTCCGAGAGCGGATCGTCGCGGCCGTCGAGATCGCGCACCAGTCGTGAGGTGTGGCGCAGCATCCAGGAGGTCAGCACGTTGGTGTACGCGTTGTCGCGCAGACCCGTGCCGGGCGCCTCGGCGGTGCCGTCGTGGTATTCGTCGGGGCCCATCACGCCGTCGATGCTGAACCGGTCGGACTCGGCGTCGTAGGTGGTCATGGACACGAAGAACCGGGAGATCTCCACCAGGATCTCAGCCCCATAGTCGGCCAGGAAGGTGTAGTCCTGCGTGGTCTCGAAGTACTGCAGCACCGAGTAGGCGATGGCCAGGGAGACGTGGCGCTGACGGTGGGAGTTGTCCGGCATCCACATCCCGGAGCGCGGGTTCCACAGCTCGCTGGGGGTCTCCTCGCGGCCGTCAGAGCCGGCCTGCCAGGGGAACATGGCGCCGTCGTAGCCCTCGCTGCGGGCCATCGCGCGGGCCTCGCTGAGCCGCCGGTAGCGGTAGAGCAGCAGCCCACGGGTCAGTTCGGGTCGGCGCAGGGTGAGCATCGGGTACATGAACATCTCATCCCAGAAGAGATGTCCGCGGTAGCCCTCGCCGGTGAGCCCGCGCGCGGGCAGGGTCGCGTCCAGATCGTGGCGGGCGCCGAAGGCGGTCTGCAGCACGTGGAAGGTGTGCAGGTTCAGCGCCATCTGCTGGCGGGAGGGGTTCGCCCCGATGGAGACGGCGAAGCGGTGCCAGAGCACGCCCCACATCTCCTCGTGGTAGGTCAGCATGGTGCGGAAGCTCGAGGCCCGCTGGACCTTCTTGACCGCGTTGTGCCACACGGTGGAGATCGCCTGGTCGTGGGAGTTCGAGACCGCCGCGATCTTCTCCAGGATCACCGGCCTGCCGGATTCCAGCGCCAGCGAGATGTCGTGGCCTGCGACGAGTTCACCCTCGTGGATCGCCCGACGCATCGGGTTGCTGGACCCGGAGGTGGTCACGGAGGTGCGGGTCGCCAGGGCGATGCGCACCTCGGACTGGTTCGTCTGGGTCTCCAGCAGCACCGTCTCGCCGTCGACCTCGCGGGACTGCACCGGATCCAGGTGGTTGCCGGCGAGCTCGCGGTCGGCGTCGACGTTGCGGTTGGCCACCCGGCCGTCGATCATCGAGCGCACATTGACGTTGCCGGACCAGTTCTCGGCCTCGATCTTCATCTCCAGCGCGGCGATCTGCACGCCGGCCAGGGACTGGAACTGGCGCATGGTCACCTTGGTGCGGCGTCCATGGAGGTCCTGATAGCGGGCGATCCTGGTGGCCACACCGCGGCGCATGTCGAGTTCCTGGTGGTAGTGGATCAGCTCGGGGGAGCCCGGCAGCAGCGGGGTGCCGGCATCCGGGGTCACCTGCAGGAAGGTCCAGTCCGGCACATTGACCATGTGCTCGGTCTCCACGGTCTTGCCCATCAGGTCGGTCTTGAGCCGGTTGAACACCCCGGCGATGTAGCTGCCCGGGTAGTGGGTGGCGTCCGCCGCGGTGCCCGGGTAGTGCCCGCGGGTGCCCCAGTAGCCGTTGGCCATCGCCATCAGGACCTCGCGGGTGGGTTCCAGCTTCGGATCGAAGCCGTCATAGGAGAGCACCCAGTCCGAGTCATAGGGGCGGGTGGTGCGGGAGGAGAGGTTCATCACGGCGAGATCGGTGATCACGACGTCGGCGCCGGCCTCCTTCAGCCGGGCCGGGTCATCGCCGCGGTTGAGCCCCACGACCATGCCGAAGTCCCCGGCGCGTCCGGCCTGGACCCCGGAGGCCGCATCCTCGACCACGATGGTGTCCTGGGGCTCCACGCGCAGCAGCTCTGCGGCGTGGAGGAACATATGCGGGTTGGGCTTGCCCGGCAGGCCCAGCTCCAACGCGTCGGAGCCGTCGACGATCACGGTGAACGCGTCGAGCAGCCCGGCGATGGTGAGCACCTCGCGGCCATTGCGCGAGGAGGTCACCAGGGCGGTGGGGATCCCGTCCTTGCGCAGCTGTTCGATCAGTTCCACGGTGGTGTGAAAGACCTCCACACCGTCCCTGGCGAGCACGGATTCGAAGTAGCCCTGCTTGCGCGCGGCGAGCCCGTTCACCGTCAGCCTGTCGGGGGCATCATCGAGGCTGCCCTCGGGCACGTCGAGATTGCGTGCGTTCAGCAGCGACCGCACGCCGTCCTCGCGGGGTCGGCCGTCGACGAAGTTCAGGTAGTCCTCTTCGGTGAACTCCGGCTGCGGGGAGCCGGCGATCTCCGGCAGAGCCGTGTCGAAGAGTTCCTTCCATGCGCGCGTGTGCACCCCGGCGGTGTCGGTGACGACCCCGTCCATATCGAAGATCACGGCACGGAAATGACGCAGCGCGTGGCGTTTAGCTTCGGCGCTGTGTCGGAACGGATTCTCAAAGGGGTGCATATCTGCCTCACGCTGAGATGGTTCTAGGGTCGGATGGCGGCCCAATGACGGGGGCGTCTCCGATTGGGCACGGTGCCCCATCCTAGGTCTCTAGGGTCCACGATATACACCCGCGCGGTGACCACCTATGGCGCGGGTCTCGCACGCGGGGGTGCTAGCGTCGTGGTCATGGCGCGGCGAAGCAGCATCGAACTGACATTTCGAGAGGTGGCGGGCACCTCCCCGGACTCCTTCGTGGCCGCTGGCACGGTGGTGGACTGGATCGACAAGACCGCCTACGCCTGTGCGGCCTCCTGGACCCGGACCGACTGCGTGACCTCCTATGTGGGGAACATGCACTTCACCGTGCCGGTCCCACGCGAGACTCCGGTCACCGTGCAGGCCCGGGTGGTCCACACCGGGCGCACCTCGGTGCACATCCAGACCCGGGTGCTGATCCGCAAGGATGAGGGCTGGGTGGTCTGCACCGAGTGCTTCATGATCTATGTCGCCGTGGGCGACGACGGCGAGCCCGCTGCCGCCGCCGCCTTCGAGCCGCAGACCGAGCTGGAGCGACGGCGCGACCTCGACGCCTCCCAGCGGATGGTCTACCGCCGGCAGATGGAAGAGACCATCCAGTCCCTGCCCGAGGGCATGGGCAGCTCCGAGGCGCTGACCATGCGCTTCCTCGCCGACACCGACGAGCGGTACCCCGATGGCAAGATCCGGGGCGGCGCGGTGATGAAGTGGATCGACAAGACCGCGGAGATCTGCGCGGAGCGGTACAGCGGCCATGAGGTCGCGGCGGTGCTCACAGGCGGAGTCCGCTTCTACCGGCCGGTGACCGTCGGGGACCTCGTAGAGGTCGACGCCCGGCTGGTGCTCACCGGTTCCAAATCCATGCATGTGCTGGTCCGTGTCCGCGCCGGGGACCGCCGCGAGAAGCACCCCGCGGTGGTGGCCTACGGGCTGCCGGTGATGGTCGCCCCGGACGGCACCGGCTCGGCGCGGACGATCGCCCCCTGGGAGCCGATCACCGACGAGGACCACGCGGTGGCGGCCCAGGCGCGCAAGCTGCGTGACCTGCGCAACGCCACCCTGCTGACGCCCAGCCCCATCACCTCGCAGAACTGACCCGATCACCGCGCAGAACTAAACTGGTACGTGATGACTCAGCCTCCGCATAACCCCTATGGCCATGATCCGCGCTACCCGGCGCCCGATGTCTACGGTCCTCAGCCCGGTCTTCATGGCGGACCGCCGCAGCACTACGGCCAGCCGGTCCACCCCTACGGCGAGCCGCCTCACCAGCACGCCCAATCGCTGCAGCCCGGTCAGCAGCCCGGCCAGCCGCCGCAGGGCGGGTGGCCGCCGGCGTCGCACCCGCCGCGCAAGCGGCAGCGCGACGCCGAGCCTGGCCGCTTCATCTGGGGTGATCTCATCGCGGTGCTGGTCTATGTGATCGTGATGCTCGTCGGCGGCGTGAGCCTGCTGGCCCTGCTGCCGCCCTTCTCCACCATGCTGGGCTCCGGGGTCGAGCAGCAGGAGCAGCAGGCGCTGTTCCTGATCAACGTCATCGGCTACGCGGTGATGGTGGTCATCGCTCTCGCGCTCTCCGCCAAGGCGTTGTGGCGCTCGGTGCGCGCCTTCGGCTACCTGTGGTGGCTGAAGCTGCTGCTGGTGCCCGTGGCCTGGGTGGTCACGCTGATCCTCACCGCCCTGCTGGTGCTGAGCCTGGGCGGGGAGCCGGAGACCTCGGAGAACCAGCTGGCGATCGAGTCCATGCTGGCGTTCGTGCCGTTCCTCGCCGCAGTGCTGGTGATGGGACTGCTGGGCCCCTATGTGGAGGAATACTTCTTCCGCCACCTGCTCATCGGGAAGCTCTCCCGCTATATCAACATCTGGATCTGCGGGGCGATCTCGGTGATCACCTTCCCGCTGCTGCACTTCATCCCGGCGCTGGTGGCGATGCTCGCCAGTCCCGGCGCGGCCACGGACCTCACCGTGGTCTCGGTGGTGCCCTACGTGGTGATGGGCTCGGTGTTCACCGTGGCCTACATCCTCACCGGGCGCTCGCTGGTCTACGCCTGGCTGCTGCACGCCTTCAACAACGTCATGGCGCTGGTGATGGCCTACTTCGTCCAGCCCCAGCTCGAGCAGTTCCTCGAGGACAGCGGGATCGACGACCTCGGCGGTCTGGTCTGGCACACCGGCGCGGTGCTGCGCGTGCTCACCGAGACGACCCTGGCGCTGGCCGGGGGCAAGTGAACCAGCTGCACCTGAGCCGGCGCGCAGGTCACCGGCGCCAGGGTCCGCGCTGATGGCGGCGAGACCGGCACCGGAGTCTGTGCCGTCCCGCGATCCGCGGCCGATGGGCCGGCAGATCCTCGCCCTGGCGGTCCCCGCCCTCGGGGCGCTGGTGGCCGAGCCGCTGTTCCTGCTGGCGGACACCGCGATCATCGGCCGGCTGGGCGTCGACGAGCTCGCCGGAGCGGCGCTGGGGATCACCGTGATGCACACCGTCACCGGACTGATGATCTTCCTGGCCTATTCGACCACCCCGGCGGTGGCGCGCTTCGTCGGCGCCGGTCGGCTCTCCCGGGCGCTCGCCGCGGGCCGCGACGGGCTCTGGCTCGCGGTGATGCTCGGGGCGGTGCTGGCCTTCGCCGGACTGGCGTTCGGTGAGCAGCTGCTCCTGGCCATGGGCAGCTCCGCAGACATGCAGGTCCACGCCTGGAACTACCTGCTCTGGTCGCTGCCCGGGGTCCCGGCGATCCTGCTGGTCTTCGCCGCCGTCGGAATGCTGCGCGGGCTGCAGGACACCAGGACCCCGCTGGTGGTGGCCGCCGTCGGCTTCGGCGCGAACATCGTGCTGAACCTGATCCTGGTGCACCCGCTGGGGCTGGGCACCGCCGGAGCCGCCCTCGGCACCTCCATCGCCCAGTGGGGGATGGCGATCACCTATCTGGTGATGCTGATCCCCAGGATGCGGGCAGTCGGAGTGCCCTTGGGCGTGGACCCCATCGCGCTGCGCCAGGCGGCCAGCGTGGGGTCCTGGATGATGCTGCGCACGGTCTCGCTGCGCGCGGCCATCGTGGCCACGGTCCTGATCGCCACCGATCTCGGACCGCACACCCTCGCCGCGCACCAGGTGGCCTTCACCATCTTCTCCACCCTGGCCTTCGTGCTCGACGCCCTGGCCATCGCCGCGCAGGCACTCATCGGCAAGGAGCTCGGCGCCTCCCGGGTGCAGGAGGCCAAGGCGATGACCCGCACGATGACCCGCTGGGGACTCGGGTTCGGCGTGATCACCGGCGGGCTGATCGCGCTGGCGGCGCCCTTCGCCCCGGCCCTGTTCACCCCGGACGATCGCGTCGCCGCCGGCGTCACCGCCGCGCTGCTGGTCATGGCCGCGGCCCAGCCGCTCGCCGGCTTCGTCTTCGTGCTCGACGGCGTGCTCATGGGCGCCGGCGATGTGCGCTACCTCGCCGTCGTCGGGCTGCTGAACCTCGCGGTGTACCTGCCGCTGCTCTGGTGGATCTCCAGCGCCGGTTTCAGCGGCACCGAGGCGATCGTCTGGCTCTGGGCCGGATTCGCCGTGGTGTTCATGGGTGCCCGCGGGGTCACGCTCGGGGTCCGGGCCTACGGGGAGCGCTGGATGATCGCCGGCGAGCAGCGCTGAGCCGCACCGCTGGGCCGGGCACCCTGCCTGGGTCGGGCCGCCGGGCCGCAGCGGTAGACTCTGCTGCGTGCCTGTGAAGAAGATCCCCGCCGCCACCGCCGAAGAGCTGACCCGACCGGTCTGGCTCCGCGCGGTCATCACCGTGATCTTTGCCGTGGTCGCGATCTTCTGGCAGGAAGAGACCGTCACGCTGTTGAAGATCTCCATCGCCGGGTTCTTCGTGCTCGGCGCCACGGCCGTCTGGGACTACGCCAAGGTCGAGGCGGTGCCGATCAGCCTGCGCGGACCGCTGGCCATGGGCGCCGCGGCCTGGGTGCTCGCCGGGGTCGCTGTGATCTTCGTCAACACCGCCGCCGCGGCCGCCGTGATCGCGGCCATCGGGTTCGCGGCGATGGGCGTGGCCGAGCTCGTCGGAGGATTCAGGGCCCGGCATGACTTCGTCCCGGCGCGGGATCAGATCATCCTGGGTGCCGTGGGCGTGCTCACCGCGCTCGGTCTCGCGATCGGCCTCCAGCTGGACCCCCATGGGATTCTCGGGGTCGCTGGGATGGGCGTGGTCATCATGGCGGTGGTGCTGCTGATCAGCGGCGCCGGACTGCTCCATGACGCCAAACGGGGGCGTGCGTCGACTCAGTGAGTCGCTGAATCGTCGCCGTTCTACTACAGGACGTAGAATTGACCTGGTGGTGCCACGCCGCAGGCGCAGCCCACCCGAGACCAGATACCGATGCTCAGGAACGAGGAACTCCCAGTGGCTGAAGACGATAAGGGGCGCCGATCTCTGCTCGAGACGGTCAAGGCTCCGCTGATCTTCTCCTTCGCCATGGGATTCGTGGCGGGATTCGTCACGCTGATCACCTCCTCCGGCGGCACCGACAACCCGGCACGGCTTGACCTGGGGCTGATCGCGTTCGGGATCGGCTTCATCGCCACGCTGCTGGTGATCTCGATGCTGCACCTGGCCTCGCGGGACAACCCGGAGCACCTCTCGGAGGGCTCGGGTGTGAATCGGAACTCCGAGGAGCTCTACCGCCAGCAGGTGGCGACGCGCCGCGAAAAGGCCCGCCGCAAGAAGGCTGACGAAGCGGCCCAGGCCCGGCGCGACGCCGGGGAGCCCGAGGACGGCGACGAGCCGACCTACGGGCGTCGCGACGACCGCCGCTGATCCTCGACCTCCACCAGGTCTGGCCGCGCTGCCCCCTCAGGAGGGCACTCGACGCTTCGAGGCGCGCTGCGCCCCCAGCGGGCACGCCGTCACATCTCGGATGCTCGAATCTGGGCACGCATGAACCCCGCACCCGCCGAGTCCGGCGCAGCAGCACCTTCCTCGGCCGGCCCGGGGTTCATGCCCCCGACTGACAAGCACGTCACAGCCTCCTGTTTTCCGTGACGGTCCCTCAGTCGTGCGGCTACGTCTTGGCCTTCTTCTTCTCCTTCTTCAGCTTCTTCGCTGATTTCTTGTCACGCTTCTCCATCAGCTCATCACGCATCCGGTCGCGGAACTCCTTGGCCGCCCTGGCGGACTGAGAGGTGGGCACTTCGATCTGTGCCGCCTTCTCTGCCGCGCTCGGCTTGACCAGTCGCGGACTGTCCAGCGTGTCCGAATGCGCTACAGCGTGCCGACTCGAGTGTGCGACGGGGGCCGCCGCCTCGGGCGCGGTGGAGAACGTCTTGCGGTGTGCTGCCTGACGGGCCCGGTAGGCCCGCACATGGGCGCGGTTGGCGCAGTTGCCGAAGTCGCAGAACAGCCTCGAGCGATTGCGGGTGAGGTCGATGATGACCGCATCACAGCCTTCGCCCTTGCAGGTGCGCATCCGCGCCGTCTCATCCCGCACCACCAGGTGCTGGATGGCAGTGGCCATACTCGCCGTCATCACATCTGCGAGCTCCTTCGACGCCGGCACCGGCTCAGCGCGGTACTCGCCATCTGAGCCGCGGGCGACCTTCAGTCCCACGCCGCGCAGGAGCTCGTTGAGCACCTGGATCGGGGCGTCGGATTTGATCGGGGTCGCGCTCCAGATCTGCTGGACCTTCTCACGCAGGTGCTGGATCTTCTCCAGCTGCGTCCGGTCAGCGCCGGAGGGTGGCCAGCGCAGGGCCGGATCCCGCGAACTCAGATACTCCTTGAGCTGCGTCACCGTGGTGAGCTGATCCAGACCGGGCGTGGCGCTGCGCAGTCCTTCGCCGGTGTTGACCAGGTCGGCTGCCGCTACGAGGGTTCGGTCAGTATCCACATCGAACATGCATCTCCTCTCCCGAGGTCATAGCACCCGGCCGAGATCCGCGGCCTCGCGGCGGCGGGCGCTGGTGTGCCGCTAATGTTAGTCCATGTGGGGTCAGGGCCGGGGGTCCTTCCGCCGGGCTGAGGGACGTTCAGTCGTCAGGGCCGAACAGTTTCTGCAGCCTGGAGAGTGAGGCCTCGATCCCTCGACCGTTGCGGGAGTAGACCTTCGACGCCGTCAGGGCCGCTCGCATGAGTCGGTTCTGAGCACGTGCGTCGTAGGACTCGGTGACCAAGGTGCTGTCCGTGCCCGGCCGGATCGGAGTCATCTCCCAGCGCCACCGGTGCCCTGTGGGCTGGACCCATTCCAGCACCCCCGGTCGCTGCGCCGTCGGCCGCTGTGAGGTCAGCACCCGAAGCGGCAGCGTATAGGGGACCCCGAAGACGCGCATCCGGACGCTGAAGCGATCGCCGGTCTTCAGCTGATGCGGCCCGATCGCCTGGCTCTGGACGGTGCCGGATCCGTCGATCTCGTGGTGACGATGCGGATCTGCGACCAGTGCGAAGATCTCCTGCGCCGAGGCGGCGACTTCGGCGCTGAAGGCCACCACGTGGACGCCGCGGTCTACCTGCTCGGGTGGGCGCGGAGCGTTTCGGGGGTCAGATGGTGAGGATGCGGGTGTGCTCATGGGCCTCAAGTCTAGGCCGGCGGTCCTGACAGCAGAGGTCCGTTCGCCGGGAGTTCACCGCACCAGCTTGCAAGAAGCTCCCCCTGCGGCAAGGCTTGGGCGGTGATCAACTCCACCTCCACCCACGGCACAGCTCGCCGGCTCGCGGCGCAGGCCGCGGTGGAGGAGGCCTCCCATCCGGCGGAGACCACCCGTTCCCAGGCTGAGACGCAGGCCCGGCTTCAGGTGCTGATCGAGTCGCGCGCCATCTGGTGCGCCATCGGAGGGGCGCTCATCGGGCTGGGAGCTGGATTCTTCGTCTTCACCGATCATCGGCCGCCGCTGGCCGGAGACGGGTCGATCCAGGTGTATGGATCCATCGTCGGCGGGGTCACCGCCGGGCTCGCCTTCCTGCTGGGCTTCTCGCTGAACACCAGACTGGCCAACATCTGGCTGGGGCAGCGGCCACGGATCCGCCAGGTGATGGACACCTTGGCGCTGCTGGTGGTCCATTCCTCGATCGCGGTGATGGTCGCGCTGGGACTCTTCCGGGTCTTCCAGGAGGCGTTCATCGGGCTGACCGTGGACTACATCGCCGGTGCCGTGCTGCTGGCGATCGTCGGCGGCACTTCGGGGTACTTCAGCTTCAACTCCGGCGCGCGGATCAATGCGTTCACGCTCTCCACGCTGCTTGCGCTCTTCACCGCCTCAGGGGTGCTGGTCTCGATGATCTTCGCCGAGAACCCCTTCTGGTGGCATGTGATGTTCTCCGAGCTGGGCACCGGCCAGGCCGGGCTCACCTCCTTCTGGACCTTCAACACCACGCTGGTGGTCTCCGGGACGATCATCACCACACTCACCGCGTTCATCACCCGCGACCTGGAGATCTGGTCTGACCACATCACCAGCACCCGCGAGCAGGAGCTGCAGCGGCGGCAGGAGGAACGCCGCCGGCGCAGCGGCAGGCTGCCGGTGGGGGCGCGGCTCGCCGCCGCGATGACCCGACACGTCTGGCGGCCGCGGATCGGGATGCTGCGAACGGTGATGATCAGCATGGGCGTCTCGCTCGCCGGGGTCGGACTGGTGCCGATCAGCCTGCACCATGACATCCACGTGGTCTTCACCGCCGGCTTCGGACTGTCCTTCTTGATCTTGCTGATCGGCATGCCCTATCTGCTGCCCGGCTTCCCGCGCACCTTCTACCTGATCAGCTACCTCGCCGCGGCGGCCGTGCTCTTCGCCGTCGCCCTGTGGGAGCCCATCGGCTATTACAACCTGACCTCCCTGGAGCTGATCGGAGCCGCTGTGCTCTTCTCCTGGATGGTCGTTTTCATCCGCAACATCGCCGCCCTGGTCGCCCAGCTGAAAGGTCCCCACACATGAAGCGAGCCGCCGTCGTCGGGTCAGGTCCGAACGGACTGACCGCCGCCTGCCTGCTGGCCCAGGCCGGATGGGAGGTCACCGTCTACGAGGCCGCCGCCGCACCCGGGGGCGCCATGCGCTCGGCCGAGCTCTTCGCCGGGGAGCTCGGCGGCGCGGTGCCCGGCGGGGAGGGCGTGATCAGTGACCTCGGGGCCAGCGTGTTCCCCTTCGGCCCGCCGCCGGTCCCCGGCGTCATGCGCCACGGCCTGGAGTACGTCCACGCCTCGATCCCCGCCGCCCACGGGCTCGACGACGGCGCCCCTCCAGCCCTGCTGGAGACCTCGGTGCGTGCCACCGCCGCCGGGCTCGGCCCCGACGGTGCCGCCTGGACCCGAGTCTTCGGACCGGTGGCCCGGGACTGGGACCAGGTGCTGCGCGCAGGGATGACCCCGATCACCGCGCCGTGGACCAACCTGCAGTCCGACTCGGCAGCGCGTCGACTGCAGTCGCTGCTGCAGATCGGTGCCCGCGGCGCCTGGCCCTCGACCTGGCTGCAGCAGATCTTCGCCGAGGCGCCGGCAAAGGCGCTCTTCGCCGGTCTCGCCGGGCATGCGACCACCGACCTGCGCAGGCCGCTGACCTCAGCCTTCGGGCTGCTGCTGGGGACCGCCGCGCAGGTGACCGGCTGGCCGATGGCGCGCGGAGGCTCCGGCGCGGTGGTGCGCGCCCTGGTCGCGGAGCTTGAATCCCACGGCGGCACCGTGTTCACCGGCCGCCGGATCCTCGGCCTGGAGGATCTGCGCGAGCCCGGCAGCACCGGTCCCGGCGGACACGTCCCCGACGCGGTGCTGCTGGACCTGACTCCGCGCCAGCTGCGCAGCTTCAGCGGCCTGCGGCTGCCGCGCGGATATTCGCGGGCGCTGAGCAGCTGGAACTACGGCACCGGCATCGTGAAGATCGACTATCTGCTCGAGGGTCCGATCCCGTGGCGGCACGAGTCGATGGGCCGGGCCAGCACGGTCCACCTCGGCGGCGGCGCGTCCCAGATGGCGGCTTCGGAGGCCGCAGCTGTGCGCGGCACCCTGCCCGGGCGGCCCTATGTGCTGCTGACCCAGCCCGCCGCCGCCGATCCCTCCCGGACCCCTGATGAGCGGACCGTGGCCTGGGCCTACGCCCATGTCCCCGGCGGGCTCTCCGGGTCTGCGGTGCCCCGCGCCGCGAAGATGATCGAAGCCGAGATCGAAGCTCAGGCCCCCGGGTTCGGTGCGTCGGTGCAGGCACGCAAGCTCTGGAGCCCCGCGGATCTGCAGGAGTGGAACCCGAACCTGGTGGGCGGCTCCATCAGCGCCGGTGCGCCGACGCTGCGACAGTTCCTGGCCCGGCCGGTGCTGCGCGCAGATCCCTACCGGGTGCCCCAGGCCGGTGGCGAGGCGCCGGGAACTCCCGGGCTGGCACGCTCCGGCGGCCCAGGACCAGAGGTCTACCTCTGCTCCGCCTCGACACCTCCGGGCGGAGGCGCCCACGGGATGGCCGGGTTCCACGCGGCCCAGTCAGTTCTGCGCCGGCACTGACCGGGTAGCACTGACTGGGCAGCGCTGACTGGGCGCGGGATCAGAAGCCGCTGAAGGCCAGCAGCCCCGCGACCACGACCATGATGGCACCGACGAAGATGTCGAGCACCTGCCAGGTGCGCGGCCGGTTGAGCCACTTGGAGAGCACCGCCCCGCCGAGGGCCAGCGAGCTGAACCAGACGATCGAGGCGATCACCGCACCGGCGGCGAAGAGCCAGCGCTGATCCCCGAAGGTGTTCGCCATGGTGCCCAGCACCACCATCGTGTCGACCCAGGCGTGCGGATTGAGGATGCTCACGCTGAGCCCGGTGGCGGCGATCGAGGAGATCCGGGTGACCTGGACCTGCTGCGCCTGCTTCACGGCGGTGCCGCCTGCGCCGGAGGAGCCGGGCGCGCCGTCGTCGTCGGCGTCCTGGCTGGAGAGTTCGACATGGACCCCGGGCTTCAGCGCCTGCCCCGCGCGGCGGGCCGAGCGGAAGGAGCGGTAGGCGAACCAGGTCAGGTAGGACACGCCCAGCCAGCGCAGCACCTCCATCAGCCACGGCGCGTGATCGAGCACCGCGCCGACGCCTGCGGTGCCCAGCGCGATCAGCAGGATGTCGCCGAAGACGCAGCAGGCCACCGCCAGCAGCACGCGATCGCGACGCAGGCCCTGGCGCAGCAGCCAGGCGCTCTGCGGGCCGATCGCGACGATGAGGGCCAGGCAGGTCAGGAGTCCGGTGAGGAAGATGGTCATGGCTCCATCTTGGAGTCTGTACCATCATCCGCACCAGCTCAGGATCCTTCACTATCTGAAGCAATGCTTCAGATATGCCGGTAGACTTGACCCATGAACACTGATCACCTGCGAGCCTTCGTCGCGGCGGTGGATGAGGGGACCTTCGAGTCCGCCGCCGCGCTGCTGCAGATCTCCGGATCCGCCTTCTCCCAGCGGATCAAGGCGCTGGAAAAGGAGGTGGGCCACGTGCTCGTCACCCGCACGGTCCCGGTGGTGCCGACCGAATCCGGGGCGGAGCTGCTGCGGATCGCCCGGCAGACCGTGATGCTGGAGGACGAGGCGCGACGCAGCCTCGGCTTCCACCGGATCCCCGGCGAGGCGGCGCCCACGGTGACCCTCTCTGTGGCGGTGAACGCGGATTCCCTGGCCAGCTGGTTCCTGCGGGTGCTGCAGGAGGCCGCCACCTGGGACGACGTGGAGCTGCACTTCTACGCCGAGGACCAGGAGCACACCCACGAGCTGCTGCGCAACGGCACGGTGGCCGCCGCGGTGGCGGAGAATCCCTCGCCGGTCTCCGGGTGCCGCTCCACCGTGCTGGGGGTCATGCGCTACTGGCCGGTGGCCAGCACCGAGCTGCTGGACCGGCACCGCTCCGCGGCAGGGGTGGTGGACTGGCAGCGGGTCCCGCTGGTGGAATACGGCATCCGGGATTCGCTGCAGCGCACCGGTCTGCGCCGACTTGGGGTCTCCGGAACCCCGACGACCCATATGGTCCCCTCGGTGGAGGCCTATAACGCAGCCGTCGGCTATGGGCTGGGCTGGGGGATGATTCCCGAGTCGATGATGCCGCCCGGGGTGATGGAGGGGGCGCACCGGGATCTGGTGATCGTCGAGGAGATCGGACTGCAGGAGACCACCCTGCACTGGCAGCACTGGTCCAGCACCACCTCGGCGATGGATCGACTGACCGCCGCGGTGCGCCGGGCCGCCGCGCGCATGAGCTGAGCGTCCCGGCCCGGAGGTGCTGAGGGTTCCGGCCTTGAGGCGCTGAGCCGCGAGGGATCCAACAACCTCTAAGTCTTTAAAATTTTGAGGAATGGAGCGGGAATGAGTGGTGTTGCACCAGCCATGAGCATCAGCACAGAGCGCCACAGCGACCAGTTCGAACTCGGCCTGCACACCTTCGGAGACGTCACCAAGACCCTCGACGGTGAGCAGGATGTCCCGCAGCCTCAGGTGCTGCGCAATGTCCTGGCAGAGGCCAGGATGGCCGACGCCTCGGGGGTCGACGTCATCGGCATCGGCGAGCACCACCGCCCGGACTATGCGATCTCGGCACCCGATGTGGTGCTCTCCGCGATCGGCGCCGCCACCGAACGGATCAAGCTCACCTCTGCGGTCACCGTGCTCTCCTCCGACGACCCGGTGCGGGTCTACCAGCGCTTCGCCACCATCGACGGGCTCACCAATGGCCGTGCCGAGGTCTCGCTGGGCCGCGGCTCCTTCATCGAGTCCTACCCGCTCTTCGGCTATGACCTCTCCGATTACGAGCAGCTCTTCGAGGAGAAGGTCGAGCTCTTCACCCGGCTGCGCTCCGAGACCGCGATCAGCTGGCAGGGCAGCACCCGCGGCCCGCTGAAGAACCAGGAGATCTACCCCAAGACCGATCACGAGCACGGTCTGCCCACCTGGATCGCCGTGGGCGGCACCCCCAATTCGGTGGTCCGGGCCGCACGGCATGGCCTGGGACTGGAGCTGGCGATCATCGGCGGCGCCCCGGAGCGTTTCCGCCCGCTGGCCCAGCTCTATCAGAAGGCGCTCGATGAGTTTGGTCACAGCGGCAACCGTCGCATCGCCGTTCACTCCCACGGATTCGTGGCGCCCACCGACGAGGAGGCGCTCGACGTCTTCTACCCGTCCTGGGCCGAATCGATGGCGAAGCTCGGCCGTGAGCGCGGCTGGGGCAACGGTCATCCGTCCCGGGCGCAGTTCGAGCAGGAGGTCCACCAGGGAGCCCTGTATGTAGGCTCCCCAGAGACCGTGGCCAAGAAGATCGCGCGCACCCAGAAGCTGCTGGGCAACAGCCGCTTCGGCATGAAGTACGGCAATGCCAGCCTGGCGCACGAACACATGATGAGCGCCGTCGAGCTCTACGGCACCCGGGTCAAACCTCTGGTGCTGGACATGCTCAGCGACTCCTGAGCACGCCGAGGCAGTGTCAGCGCGCCGCGAGCGCGCTGACATTGCCTCGGAGCAGAACGGTACTGTGATGACATGGCATCGCAGGAGACGTACGAAGACACGCATGAGGAACACAGCACGGGAACGGCGCCAGGGGAGCAGGACACGCAGAACCAGGGCCAGGTCGACCAGTACAGCGCAACGGATCTGCCCGTCCGTGACGGCAGCATCGTGGTCTACTCCGACCCCGGCCGCACCTCGCTGCTCGTGCGCAAGATGCTCCAGCAGCCCCAGCGCGGCCGCAACTCCGGCTGGGCGCGCGGCGCAGAGGTCACCCAGGAGCAGGTGCTGATCCCGCTGCGCGAAGATGCCACATTGGACCTCGTCGTGGCCAAGCGCTGGGCCCGCGAGGCCGAGGCCGATATGACGGTCATCGTCACCGAGATCCCCCGCATGGCCGGGGAGCGGCCCAAGACGGCGGAGCTGCACTTCGCGGACAGGCTCGCCATCATCTCGCTGCCCGCGCTGGGACCGGCGTTCATCATGCATTCGCTGCGACGGGAGCTGCATCGAGTGGTCACCGCGCTGTTGAACGAGTCGGTGGATGCCGCGCGCCAGTACGGCGGCTACTACGCCCATGTCGAGGAGCAGAAGGGCGACGACACGTTCTTCATCTCCCCAGGGATGCTGTTCCCCGGGCGGCTCTGGATGACCTTGGGCATGGTTGCGGCCAACGAGCCGCTCTGGTCCCTGCCCAAACTCTCCGGCGTCTTCGCCGCCGCCGCCGCCACCGGCGCGTTCGGCATCTTCTTCACCACGATCTGGGAGATGGCGAGCTTCCTGCCGCACTGGCGGCTGGCCATCGTCTCGGTGGCCGCGGTCGGCATCGTCAGCGCCTGGCTGATCATCAGCAACCGGCTCTGGGACCGGTCCGCCGTCGTCGGCGGTGCCCGGGAAGCGGCCATGTACAACATCTCCACCGTGGTGAGCCTGCTGACCAGCGTCACCGCGCTGTACTTCGTGCTGTTCGTCTCGATCCTGGTGGTCGGGCTGCTGCTGATCGAACCCGGGTTCATGGCCGACGTCCTCAGGCAGGAGACCGGCTTCATGAACTACGTGGAGATCGCCTGGCTCTCGGCCTCGCTGGGCACCTTCGCCGGCGCCATCGGGGCCAACTTCGACGACAGCGTGAACCTGAAGAACCTCACCCAGGGATCCCGAGAGCTGCAGCGCTACCCCAAGGACGCGGAGCAGCGCTGAGGTGCTTCCGGTCTCTGCGCTGGGCTCCCTAGGCGATGAGGGTGAGTCCCCAGACGGTGAGCAGCGCGAACCCGGCGCCCCAGAGGATGACCGAGACCAGCATCCAGGCCATCACCGCGTGACGTGAGGCGCCGAAGGACACCATCAGCGGGGCCGTGAACTGGCTCGGCAGCGCGAGCGGCCCGAGGATCGAGACCCCTGGCACGCCGAAGCGATCAAAGATCCGCCGGACCTTCTCGCGCTTGGCGGACTTCTCCGGGTCCATCTGCTGCGGGCGCTTGTGCAGGATCGCGGTGCGCACCCAGTGGGCGACGTAGACGACCAGGATCAGCGAGAGCATATTGCCGACGACGGCGGCGATGAGCGCCACCGCCGGGTGCATGCCCGCGAGGATTCCGATCGGAGCTCCGAAGAACGACTCCACAAAGGGAATGGCGGAGACCAGGATGACGCCGAGCCACTGAAGTGCCGCTGGCAGGCCCTGGGTCCAGTTCTGCAGGTCTGCGACCCAGCTGTCCCCGTCCACGGCGGTGGCGACGTCGGTGGCAAGTGTGAGTGATTCGAGCATTGCCTCAGTATTTCGGAGTATCGCCCGGGCTGCGTCAGCCCGAGGGGTGATCCGTGGAGAGTCTTGTCCACATCTCCTTGCACTTGTGCAAAGTTGTATCGGTGCATAAGATGCACTAGTGCAAGAAAATCTGACGCAGCGCAGGCGCAATCAGCGCGACACCTGGAACGCCATCCACCAGGCCGCCTTCGCCCTGGCCTCGTCCGAGGGACCCGGCGCGGTCACCGTGGATGAGATCTCCGCCAGGGCGGGCGTCTCCCGCCGAACGTTCTTCAACTACTTCCCGGTGAAGGAGGACGCGGTGCTGGGGACCCGGTCAGCGGAGCTGGACCCGGCCGTCGTCGAACGCTTCCAGGCCTCCACCGAGGATGAACTCACCCGCGTGGTGCATCTCTTCGTGTCCGTGGTGCGCACCTGCCTGCCCGAGGAGACCGCCGCGCAGCGCCGGGCGATCATCGCGGAGCACCCGCAGCTGCGCGCCAGGCTCGCCGAGCTGCTCGCGCAGGTGGAGCGGCTCGTGTATTCGGCCGTGCACGCCGAGGCAGACCAGGGCGGGATGCACCTGCCCGAGGGAGCAGGCACCCACGCCTTCGAGGCGCTGCTCGCGCTCGCCGGCGGCATCACCAAGTTCGCCTTCACCCGTTATCACGAGGCCGGCGCGGAGAGCCTGGATCCCTTCATCAGCGAGAGCATCGCCCTGTTCAGACAAGTCGTGGAGACCACCCGATGACCAGCCCCGAGACCTCTTCGACGCCGAAGCTCACCCCGCCGTCCGAGGCGAGTGCCACCGCCGAGGCCGCGGCGCCCAACGGTGCTGCGGAGCCCGACGCGGCCGGCGCCGACGCCAGCTCCCCGCCCGAGACCGGACACCTGAAGTGGATCTTCAGCGCCCTGATCCTCGCCATGCTGATGGCCGCACTGGGTCAGACCGTGCTGGCCACCGCGCTGCCGACCATCGTCGGTGAGCTCGACGGCGTGGAGCACATGGCCTGGGTGATCACCGCGTTCATCCTCGCCTCGACGGTGATGATGCCGGTCTACGGCAAGCTCGGAGACATGTTCGGGCGCAAGCCGCTGTTCATCTTCGCGATCATCGCCTTCGTCATCGGCTCCGCACTTGGGGGCGCGGCGGACAGCATGGCCCAGCTCGTCGGGGCCCGGGTGATCCAGGGGATCGGCGGCGGTGGACTGATGATCCTCTCCCAGGCGACCATCGCCGACGTCGTCCCGGCGCGGGAGCGCGGCCGCTATATGGGCGTGATGGGCGGGGTCTTCGCATTCGCCTCGGTCGCCGGTCCGCTGCTGGGCGGCTGGCTCACCGACGGTCCAGGCTGGCGCTGGACGCTGTGGATGAACGTGCCGCTCGGCGCGCTCGCGCTGATCGGGATCGTGCTGCTGCTGAAGCTGCCGCCGCGACCACCCGAGGCGCGCGGCCGGATCGACGTGTGGGGGATGGTGCTGCTGGGAGTGGCCACCACCGCCGTCGTGCTGATCGCGACCTGGGGCGGGGGAGAGTTCGCCTGGACCTCGCCGATGATCCTGGGCCTGCTCGCCGCGATGGTCGTCTCGGGGCTGCTCTTCACCTGGATCGAATACCGGACCCCCGAACCGATCCTGCCGCTGATGCTCTTCCGCAACCGCAACTTCGTGCTCACCATGGTCGCCGGACTGATCACCGGTGTGGCGATGTTCGGCGCGCTGGGATATATGCCCACCTACCTGCAGATGGTCACCGGCTACACCCCGGCCCAGGCGGGGATGCTGATGATCCCGATGATGGGCACGCTGCTGGTGGCCTCGGTCGTCGTCGGCCGCAGGGTGAGCAAGTCCGGGCGGTATAAGCGCACGATGGTGGTGGGCAGCGTGATCACCGCGCTGGGCCTGGGGCTGCTCTCCACGGTCAGCGCCGACTCCCCGGTGATCCTCGAATGCCTCTACCTCGGCGTGCTCGGGCTCGGGCTGGGCTGCACGATGCAGCTGCTGACCCTGGTCGCGCAGAACTCCTTCGCGCTGCGCCATGTGGGCACCGCGACGGCGGGACAGAACTACTTCCGCCAGGTCGGGGCCACGCTGGGCGCGGCCGTGATCGGCTCGCTCTTCGCGACCCGGCTCACCGAGATGCTCACCGAACGGCTGCCCGCCGACGCCGCCGGCGGGGTGGGCGCGAACTCGCTGACCCCGGAGCTGGTGCGCGGGCTGCCGGACTCGATACAGGCGGTGGTCGTGGAGTCCTATAACGAGGCGCTGGTGCCGCTGTTCCTCTGGATGGTGCCGCTCGCGCTGATCGCCACCGTGATGCTGCTCTTCGTGGAGGAGAAGCCGCTGGCCACGACGCTGGACCGCTGAAGCAGGCGCTCCTTGCGCCGCCGCGTTTCATCTACTGGGCGATTTGAGGGAGTTTCCGGGTGGGATTCGGTCCGAAAATCCCCCAAATCGCCCAGTAGATGCAGGCTGGGTGGTCAGGGCTGACGCAGCCGGGTCCACCAGCACTCCCGGCCCCCGGCCCGCCACCCGAACCAGGCTCCGGCCGAGTCGGGGATCACGAAGGCGGCCCAGGCCAGGAATTGAGAGCGTCTCTATGGGGGGCCTCGCTGAGGCGATCTCGTCCAGCGGAATCCACCCCCGCCACCCACGCCCCCCCCCCGAGTTCTACACGCTGTAGTAGACTCGCCCGCATCAGCCGAGGGAAGGGGGATCCTGTGGTCAATGCCGCGGACTTCACCCTTTCACCGCGTCCCGTGACCGGGACCGCTCGGCTGACCCGCGGGCTGCTGGCCGCGACCCTGGCCATCGGTTCCGCTGCGATCTCCCACTCGGCCGCAGGCCACCACATGCCGCACTGGATCGTGCTGGTCCTGGCTCTCGCGGTGAGCCTTCCCGTCTGTGCCTCGCTCTCCGCCGTGCGGCTCAGTCGGGCCCGGCTCGGCGCCGCGGTCGGGTTCAGCCAGGCGGTGCTGCACGGTCTCTTCGCGCTCTTGCCTGCCACGGGGGCCTCCGCCAGCGCGACTGTGAACAGCGACGCGGCAGCTCACGCCGGGCATGCGGCCCATGATCACGCCGTCACGGTGGTCGGTGCGGCGCAGACCAGCACGGTCGCTCAGGTGCTGCCTGATGCGCCGATGATCATCGCCCACGTGTGCGCCGCAATCTTCAGCTTCGGGGTGATCCGCCGCGGCGAACTCATTCTCCAGGCGCTTGCCGCCCTGCTGCTGCTGCGCCCGGTCTTGCTGCTGTTCCTGCGTCCGGTCTCGCTGACCGGGCCCCGTGCCATCCGTGCGCACGATTCCTTCTCCACGGTGATCCTGCGGGACCTCTGGCTCGGCGGCGGCGCGCAGACCCTGCGCGGACCGCCGGTCCTCGTGAGCTGACATCGCCATATGGTTTCCACGGCTCGACGCCGGGGACCAGTCACTTCACGACGGAAAGCACTGAACTCATGTCATCCCGCACCCCCGCACACCGCACATCCACCACCTGGCGCCAGCGCGCCGGCCGCGTGACCGCACTCTCCGCGACCGCCGCGCTCGGCCTGGCCGTCACCACCATGGCGGCTCCCGCCTGGGCGCACGATTCACTCATCTCATCCTCTCCGGAAGCCGGTGACCTCCTCGAGGCGAGCCCCGAGGAGGTCACCCTCGAGTTCTCCGGCGGCGGACTGACCACCGGTGAGTCCATCACCAACATCATCGCGGTCAGCGATGAGGATGGTGAGAACTGGGAGGGCGAGACCGAGATCGAGGGTGCGACCATGTGGACCGAGCTCCCCGCGGAGCTTCCCGGGGGCGACTACACGGTCGCCTACCGAGTGGTCTACTCCGATGGGCACGCCGAGGAGAGCTCCTTCGACTTCGAAGTGGCAGAGCCGGATCCCGAGCCCACGCCGGAGCCTTCAACTCCCGCTGAGACCGAGACCGACGCCGAGACTGAGACCGAGACCGACGCCGACGCTGAGACCGAGACTGAGGCTGCTGCTCCGGCAGAGGACGACGACGTCGCCGACTCCACCTCCACGGACTCCGCCGAGGCGGATGAACCGGTGACGGGGGACGCGGCTGCGGACACCCAGCAGGACCCCGGCCTGCCGGTCTGGGCCGTCGTGGTCGGTGCTCTCACGGTGCTCGGTCTGCTTGCTGCGATCACGATGGCTGTTCTGCGCGGGCGCAAGACGCCCCGCGCCTGATCCGCCTGATCCGCCGCGCCCGACCCCGGCGCGCCTCCACGAGCCCGAACGCGCACGCCTGACTCAGCGCTGCTGATGCGCAGCCTCTGATCAGGCTCCCGCCGGCCTGCCGCTTCCCCGCGGTCAGGTCCAGCTGAGCGACCCGCTTCCCGTGGATCGCTCTCCCACCCAAGACATCTATGCCCACCGCGCACGAGTGCGCGTTCGGGTTGAAGGGCCATGCGCCCGGAAGGAACACCACTGTCATGAAGAATCCCATTTGGACTCTCTCTGCCCTGGCGACAGCCGCAACACTGACGCTCACCTCTTGCAGCGAAGGCGGATCAGAAAGCACAGCGTCCGAGAGCCCGCAGACCGAAGCAGCCCAGGCCGAAGCGAAGGAGGATGCGCGCATCCAGAGCAGCCAGGACGACATGTGGGCGCGCGCCACCGATTCCGAGATGACCAGCGTCTTCGGCACCATCGAGAACCTGACCGATCAGGACCTCACGGTGGTGGCCGCCAGCTCCGAGGTCGCGGGAATCACGGAGCTCCACGAGATCGTGGAGGAGGACGGCCGACAGATCATGCAGGAGATCGAGGATGGCTTCATCATCCCGGCCTCCGGCTCCCTGGAGCTGCAGGCCGGGGGCGATCACCTGATGCTCATGGACCTGCAGCAGGAGCTGCTGCCCGGAGAGGTGTTCGACATCTCGCTGGAGTTCGAGGACGGCACGCAGGAGAGCATCAAGGCCATGGTCCGTGACGACGGCGGTCAGGACGAGCCCTACGAGCACGGCGGCGATATGGATCCCATGGACCACGGGAACGGCTCCGAGGGCGACGGCCCCGCGAGCCACGGTGACGCCAGCGGTCATGAACGCGATCACGAGTCCGATGATCATGAACGCTGAGGGGCCGCACGAGACCGACTCTGCGCGGACGGACTCGGGGCTCAGAGGCTCCGACCGAGCAGCCTCCCGGCATGGCTTCTCTCGCCGCGGCCTCCTGCTCGGCGCCGGGGTCGGCGGAGCAGGTGTGGCCGCGGCGGCCAGCATCGGCAGCGGGCTGCGCTGGGGCGACCCTGAGCCCGAGGTGCGCACCAGCAGATACGGCTCCGAGACCGTGCCGTTCTTCGGGGAGCGGCAGGCGGGCATCGACACCCCCGCTCAGGCTCATGCGCTCCTGATCGCGCTTGATCTGAGAGAACCCCGCAATGCCGAAGGCATCCAGCGGCTGCTGCGGCTGCTCAGCGATGACGCCTCCAGGCTGACCGCCGGTCGGCCGGCGCTCGCGGACACGGAGCCGGAGCTCGCTGGTAATCCTGCGAGCATGACGGTCACCTTCGGCTTCGGCCGACGGCTCATCGACAGGCTGGATCCTCGAGCCGCGCCCGCGTGGCTGAAGGATCTGCCGGACTTCGAGATCGACGAGCTCGAGCCCGCGCTGTGCGGCGGAGATCTGCTGCTCCAGCTCTGCGGCAACAACCCGATCTCGCTGGCTCATGCGCGCAGGATCATGCTCAAGAGCGCGCGAAGCGAGGCGCGGCCCCGGTGGATCCAGAACGGTTTTCGTTCAGCACATGGGGCCCAGGAGCAGGGATCGTCCATGCGAAACCTCTTCGGTCAGGTGGATGAGACCGTCCAGCCTGAGCGCGGCGGGGACGGCAACGAGTTCGCCGTCTGGGGCCACCCGCCGTCGGGCTCTGCCGGTGCGCTCACCCCGTGGGTGGAGGGCGGCACATCGCTGGTGATCCGGAGGATCCAGATGGATATGGACGGGTGGGATGAGCTCGCCCGCAGCGGCAAGGAATCTTCGGTGGGGCGGGACCTGAGCGTCGGAGCACCGCTGACCGGCACCCGCGAACACCAGGATCCGGACTTCGAGGCCACCAGCGCGCTGGGCTTCCCGGTGATCGAGGAGTTCGCCCATATCCGTCGCGCCCACCAGGTGGGGCCCGAGGAGCAGATCCTGCGCCGCGGCTACAACTATGACGATCCGGCGTCCGGTGAACAGATCAGCAACAGCGGTCTGATCTTCATCTCCTACCAGGCCGACGTCGACCGCCAGTTCCTGCCCATCCAGAGGCGCCTTGCGGAAGGGGACCGGCTCAACGAGTGGACCACCCCTGTCGGCAGCGCAGTCTTCGCCGTGCCGCCCGGGTGTCAGCCAGACGGCTTCATCGGCGACTTCCTCATCTGACCTCACCCCGAAGAGGGCATTCAACGACTACCGACATCAGGGCAGTCGAGCCTGCCCAGAACCGCCCCCTGCGAGGGAGCCAGGGCGGTGTGCTCAGGGGTCGCTGGGTGTAGAGACGACAAGCGCGAAAGCAGAGCAGGACCGCTGCCCTTCTGAGCGCAGCCGCGGATGCTATTGAATAGTGAGATGAACTCCACGATCTCTACGATTCTCAATGTCATCTGGCTCCTCTTCGGCGGCCTGTGGCTGGCCCTGGGTTACTTCATCGCCGGGATCATCTGCTGCCTGCTGATCATCACGATCCCCTTCGGCCTCGCGTCCTTCCGGATCGGGGCCTACGCGCTGTGGCCGTTCGGCCGCACGATCGTTGACCGCAGCCCTCGGGGTGCAGGTCTGTTCACCACCATCGGCAACGTGATCTGGATCCTGGTGGCGGGCATCTGGATCGCCATCGGCCACGTGCTCACCGCGATCCCGATGTTAATCAGCATCATCGGGATCCCGCTGGGCATCGCGAACCTGAAGCTGATCCCGGTCTCGCTGATGCCGCTGGGCAAGGTCATCGTCACCTCCAACGCGGTGCTGCCCACCTACCGTCACGCCTGAGCAGCCGGTTCGGCCTTCGAGTCGGGCAGAACGCGGACCGAGGGCGGGCAGCGCGAGCCCGGCGTCAACCCTTGAGCAGGATCCGGCGCATGCCCCAGGAGATCGGTGCCTTCGCGAGCCGGGTCGGATCGAAGCCGGGAAGCTTGCGCAGCACGCCCCGCTCATGGCTGAAGGTCGCCACGCTGTACTCGCCGTGATAGCGGCCCATGCCGCTGGCGCCGACCCCACCGAAAGGCAGGGTGGACACCGCCAGCTGCGTCATCACGGTGTTGAAGGTGATGCCACCGGATGAAGTCCGCTCGAGGAAGTCCTCGCGCACCAGAGGGTGCTCGGTGAAGGCGTAGAGCGCCAGCGGCTTCGGCCGCGCGTTGATGAACTCGATGGCCTCGTGGTGGTCCGCCACCGTGAGGATCGGCAGGATCGGACCAAAGATCTCGTCCTGCATGACCGCCGAGTCAGGCTCCACATCCAGCAGCACCGTGGGTGCGATGTACCGGGCAGAGACCTCCGCCGAACCGCCGATGACCGCGCGGCCGGAGCCCAGCAGCCCGGCGAGGCGCTCGGCGTGACGCTCATTGATGATCCGCCCGTAGTTCTCCGCGCGTGCGGGATCGGAGCCGAAGGCGCGGCGCGTGACCCGTGCGATCTGAAGCGCCAGCGGCTCGGCGAGCTCGGGAGTGGTCAGCAGGTAGTCCGGCGCGACGCAGGTCTGGCCGCAGTTGCTGAACTTGCCCCACACCAGCGCCTCAGCCGTGGCGGTGAGATCAGCCGAGGAGTCGATCCAGACCGGGGACTTGCCGCCGAGCTCCAGCGTCACCGGGGTCAGGTGCTTCGCCGCGGCGGCCATCACGATCGAGGCCACCGTGCCGTTGCCGGTGTAGAAGATGTGATCGAAGGGGTGCTCCAGCAGTCGGGTGGTCTCTTCGACTCCGCCCTCGACCACCTGCACGGCCTCGGCGTCGAGGTACTCCGGAATCAGCTCCGCCACGGTCGCCGAGACCGCAGGAGCCAGCTCGCTCGGTTTGAGCACCACCGAGTTTCCGGCCGCCAGCGCGCCGATCAGCGGCATCAGCAACAGGTGGAACGGGTAGTTCCAGGGGCCGATGATCAGCACCGTGCCCAGCGGCTGGCGCTGCACATGCGCGCGAGCGCTGCCCACGATGAACGGGACCGAGGTGCTCCGATCCCGGGTCCAGCGCTCAAGGTTCTTCACCGCGTGCTTGACCTCGGACTTCACCGAGAGGACCTCGGTGAGATGAGCGTCGACGTCGTTCTTCCCCAGATCCGCGGCCATCGCCGCATGGATCTCCGGTGCCCGCTCCTCGAGCAGCCGCAGGATGCCCCTGAGCTGGTCCCGGCGCCAGTCCATCGACCGGGTGCGGCCGCTGTTGAAAGCGGCCCGGGTCCCAGAGACGCAGGCGTCCACGCCGGCAAGGGGGGTGGAGATCTGCTTCGCGGGAGTGCTGCGCACCTCGGCGGGGGTGTATGGCGTCATGGAGTGAACCTCTCAGGTCAGGGCGTCCTGCCCACCCTACAGATCAAGAACCCGCCCCGACCTGGATCAGGAGACGGTGGAGAAACAGCCGTCTCACCTCGTCAGAGGCTGATGACACTGACTCTCATTTTGCGTTAGATCCGTTAATAGTTATACCTTCTAACAGTAAGGTTGATGAAGAGGCAGATGCGTTACTGCAACAGGGGGGCAGCCGCCAAAGGGTCCGGAGAAATCAGATGAGCGCACGAGCATTCCCCAACAGCACGATCACGCCGGGAAACACGACGCCTCAGCCCGTCCCGCGGGAGACGCACGGCCATGTGACCCAGGAAGCGGCCCAGCGAATTCGCTGCATGCGCTACGACCAGATGGCCAAGGCGGCATCCGCCGGCCTCATGGCTCACCCACATGTGGAGTCCGCAATCGTGGAGATCTCCGGCGACGACGCCGGTCTGGTCTTCCAGCTCAGCTGCACCATCAATGCCGACTCTGATCCCTCCGATCTGATGGAGACGATCTCCCAAGGCGTGATCTCGAACATCGAGCGGATGCTCGGCACCGAGTTCGCCTCCCGGCGGCTGCACTTCAATCGAAGCCTCTGCAGCGCCGCCTGAGCGCGGCCACCTCCCATAACAACTCACCGCCACACCTTCTTGAGGAGCCCGCCATGGACACCACGCTGATCCAGACGTTCAATGCATTCTTTCTGGCTGCCGTGGTGCTCGCCGTGCCCGTGCTGATCCTCGCGGGGATCTGGACCGCCACCGTGGAGCTCCGCCGTCCGGTCCCCGCGACGGTGGAGATTCCGGCCGGGAGCCGAGCCGTTCACCAGCCCTGACCTCAGTGCAGAAACTCGGTCTGGGCCACGCTCGGGCCCGCCGGGCCGAGCACGTCGATCAGCATGTCGAGATCCTCATAGCTGCCTTGGACGGCCCAGCCGGGCACCGCCCGCAGGTCGGCCCGGATCTGCTGCGCTGAGCGGAACGCCTGGGCATCGGGGTGGCGCCAATGCACCGACACCAGATGGCCGCCGGACTCCAGGGTCTGCGATGCTCGTGCCAGGACCGCAGCCCACTGGGAGTCGCTGAGGTAATAGGCCAGCTCGCTGATCATGATCAGATCGAGCCTCCCGGCGGGCCAGTCCTCGATGCTGGCGTGCCGGAACGTCACGTTCTCGGCCACGACCCGCTGCGCCGCCACGTGCAGCGCTGAGCCGGAGATATCGGTGGCGAGGACCTCATCGCATCGCTGCGCCAGCAGCTCGGTCACCCCGCCGATGGAGCAGCCCGGCTCGAACGCTCGGCTGTAGCGAGCCCGGGGGAGCACGGCCATGGTCAGCCCGTATTTGCGCTGTTCATACCAGCGGGTCGTGACTCCCCACGGGTCCGATCCCCGCGCATGGAGGCCCTCGAAGTCCAGCGGTGTCCCCGGGAAGACGATCTGCTGATCCCGCAGCACAGTGTCCAGCATGCTCGGGGTGAGCACGGGCTCACCGGGGTTCCGGTCCACCGGCGTGCCATGCTCGGCCCCCAGCTGAGAGGCGAAGGCGGCGACCGCGCGGCCCCGGACCTGCGCAAGCTCGGGGTCGATCGGGATGGAGCGCGCCGCGGTCCACGGAACCTCCGGCGGACGGCCGGGCTCTGACGTCGAGTCCGAAGGTGTGCTGTGCAGCCACAGCCATACCGGGTACTGCACCAGCGCGGCGTTGCGCTGCGCCGCGGCGGCAACAGCCACCTCGCCGCAGGTGTCATGGTCCGGGTGCCCATCCCGAGAGAGCGGAGCCGCTAAAAGGGTGCCGCCGGGCATGTCCTGCAGGGCGGCGCCGATCGCCTCGGCGAGCGGTTCGCGGTGGGCGGCGAGCTCGCCGTCGGGCAGGTGCAGCCGGATGCGCTGCAGACTGCCTGGACCGCGCGGGCCCGGGGTGAGTCCGCGCAGCTCATCCAAGGCCGCCTCGGATTCGGCGGTGCGGATCTCGGCGAGCTGATCTGCGGGAATGCTGCTGGGAGGATGGGACCCGGTGCCGTCGGTGGCGGCCAGGACCCGCACGGGTGAGCCGCTGCGCAGTCCGGCGGCGATCAGCGCGGCCGCTCCGAGCACCTCATCATCGGGGTGCGGAGCCACAACCAGCAGCCCGGGCAGGTCTTGGGGGATCCAGCGTCCCGCGGCGTCGATCTCGCCGATGCCCCATTCCGGCACGTCCGCGTCATAGTTCACCAGCGCGGCACGGGTGTTGTGCGGCGCCTGAGCGCCGTGGAAGGTCCGCGGGGTCTCACCAGGTGTCATGACCGTCCCCGATCAGGTGGTCCCAGCTCAGCCCGTCCTCGGCCATGACCGCGGGGAGTGCTGCCTCATCGGTCTCCGCGTGGGACTGCCGGATGTAGACGCCGAGATCGGCGACCCGCTGAGCGTGGATCGCATCCGAGGCGAGCGGTCCGGGTCCCAGAGCGCGGCCGGTGCGGTCGATGATCTCGGCGGCCAGGCGGTCGATGTAGGTGCGCACCGCGAAGGCCTGCGCCTTCGCCAGCGGCAGGTTGTGCGGGTCGGCGTCCACGGCGCGGGCGGTGCTGCTCAGCAGCGCCCAGCCAGCGGTCAGTGCGGCGGCTGCAGCCCCGGCGTGGGCCCGCAGGATCGGTGAGGCGCTGGGCGTGGTGGCCCGGGTGAGCAGCGGGGCGGCGACGGCGCGGGCGGCGCCGTACCAGCAGGCGGCCACCCCGATGCCGCCGTGCCAGAAGCCGGCACGGTCAAGGTAGTCGGCATGGGTGCCCAGCGCGGTTGCGGGCACCTGCTCGAAAGACACCCAGCCCGAGTCGCTGGCGGCCATCCCGACCGCCTGCCAGGTGTCGGGCACCGGGGAGACGCCGGGGGAGGAGAGGTCCACCGCGAAGAGCATCTTCTGCGCGGCGCCGGCGGCTGAATCCTGGACTGGACCCGCGGCGTCCGACGCCACGGCCGCGGTGAAGACAGTCGCGGTGACCAGTGCATGGCTGCACAGCGAGGCCCCGGAGCACCAGGGCTTGGTGCCGGTCAGCGTCCAGCCCTGGCCGCTGCGCGTCGCGGTGAGCACCGGGGCCGGTGGCTCTGCGGCCCATACTCCCCAGAGCTCGCCGGCGGAGACCATCTCTGGCCGGCCCAGGTCCGTGCTGATCGCCACAGCATCGGCGTGGGCCTCATAGAGCCTGCCCGCCACCGTGTTCTGCGCGGTGAGCTCTGCGAGTCGGCGCCAGCGCCGGGCGGTCTCACCACGCCCAGGCAGCGGAGGCATGGGCTGGCGGAGGTGGGCGTGCACCTCGCGGAGAAGATCGGTCATGCGTGCAGGGCTCCCAGGGTCTGTGCGAATCCGCGCGGGGCGCGGCCGGTGGTGCGCCGTGAGGTCATCACCGGCATATCGGTGGCGGTGACCACCACGGCGTCGCTGCGGCGCAGCCGGGCCACCAGGTCCACATCCTCGTCATCGGCGAGGCTTCGGAATCCCGCCACTGCCCGGTAGGCGCGGGCGGTGAACGCCAGATTGGCACCGTGGATGTGGCTGTGTCGGCGCCCCGTGATCTTCTCGGCGTATTCGGCGGCCCAGGCCAGGCCCACCGGGTCGGCCCCGGGTACGGGGGCCAGCATCACCGTGCCCACGACGACGTCGGCGCCGCGGTCTCGATGCTCGGCCTGCTTGGCGAACCAGTCCAGTGGGACATGGCTGTCGGCGTCGGTGGTGACCAGCCACTGTTCCGCCCCGAGCGGGGCGTCAGTGACGTCTGCCAGGCCGGTCAGTGCATGCTCGAATCCGGCCGCCCGGGCAGCGCCGACGTTGTTGGCGCCGATCTCGAGCACCTCGACGCCAGCAGAGCGGGCGATCGCGGCCGTGTCGTCCGTGCAGGCGTCGGCGACGACGATCAGCCGCAGCTGAACATCCGCGTGATGTGCTGAAGCGCGGACCGCGGTGACTGCGGCACCGATGGCTCCAGCCTCGTCGTGGGCAGGAATCACGACGATCACGTGCGGGTGCTGAGCGGAGTGGGCTGTCACCAGATTGAGTCTAGGCTCTCCGCGGGGCCGGGTGTCACCGCGATCCGAAGCTTAGGTCCTGGCTCTGCCTCGGCGCCGGCCCTGATCCTCCGGGTCCGGGTGGTGCCGCCGAGAACCAAGATTCACCCCATGAGCCGATCCGACCTGAGCATCAGGGCAGGTGCACACGCCAGGCGGTGTGCATCGTGTCTAGCTGCCGGGCGCTTCGCGAAGTCTCGGTGCACGCCGACCCGCGTAGAGCACCAGCTTCAGCAGCTCGGTCAGCACCAGGACCACCAGCCCTGCCCCCACGGTGATCAGCAGGTAGAACGGATCCAACACCGCGGTGTCGAAGATCGTGTGCAGCCAGGGCAGGTAGATGAACCCGGCCTGCAGCAGGGTCAGCACCGCGACCATCAACCAGGCGATCTTGTTCTTGAACAGGACCGAGGGTCGCAGGCTGAAGCTCTCCAGCGATTTCACGCTGAAGAGGTAGAAGACCTGACAGACCACCAGCACCGTGGTGGCCAGGGTGCGGGCGACCTCCAGATCGTCACCGACGTCCATGCGCCAGCGGAACACGATGATGGTCACCGCGGCGATCAGCAGTGAGACCACCGCGATCTGCACCACGTGGCGGGCCTCCACGATCCCGGCATTGGGATCCCGCGGCTTGCGCCGCATGATCCCGTCCTCGGCGGGCTCGAAGGCGAACGCGAAGGCCAGCGTGACGCCGGTGACCATGTTGACCCAGAGCACCTGCAGCGGGGTCAGCGGAAGGGTCCAGCCGAAGGCCACGGCGAAGAGCACGACTGTGGCCTGGGCGCCGTTGGTGGGCAGCAGAAAGACCAGCGCCTTGCGCAGGTTGTCGTAGATCCTGCGGCCTTCCTCGACCGCGGTCTCGATGCTGGTGAAGTTGTCATCGGCGAGGACCACCTCGGCGGCGTCCTTGGTGACCTCGGTGCCCTTGAGTCCCATGGCGACGCCGACGTCGGC
This sequence comes from Nesterenkonia sp. YGD6, assembly GCF_022565895.1. Taxonomy (NCBI): domain Bacteria; kingdom Bacillati; phylum Actinomycetota; class Actinomycetes; order Micrococcales; family Micrococcaceae; genus Nesterenkonia; species Nesterenkonia sp. YGD6. Next base: position 302,220 of record NZ_JAJOYY010000005.1, read on the forward strand.
CCGGCGCAGCGCGGGGGCGTCGTTGACGCCGTCGCCGGTCATCGCCACCACCTCGCCCTCGGCCTGCAGGGCGCGGACGAGGCGCAGCTTGTGCTCCGGGGAGGTGCGGGCGAACACGTGATGGCGCTGGGCAAGCTCGCGCAGCGACTCGTCGTCGGTGGCCTCCAGCTGAGTCCCGGAGATGGCCCCCTCACCATTGTCGATCCCCATCAGCCGGGCGATCGCGGTGGCGGTGCCGGCATGATCGCCGGTGATCATCTTGACCTGGATACCGGCGTCGTGACAGACCTTGATCGCGTCGATCGCCTCCTGCCGCGGAGGATCCACGATCCCGACCACCCCGACGAAGATCAGCTCCTCGCCGAGGTCCTCCACGCTCAGGGACTCGCTGTCCTGCGCATGAGCGGGACGGTAGGCGGCCGCGAGGACGCGCAGGCCGTCTGCTGAGAGCGCGTCGATGTGCTCATGCCACGCGGCCGTGTCGAGCTCCTCGGTCTCGCCCTGCGCGGTGAGCTGTGTGGCGGAGCGGGCCAGCAGCCGGTCCGGGGCGCCCTTGATCAGCACGAGGGTCTCGTCCTCGGTCAGCTGCGCGGTGGTGGCCATGAGCTTGTTCTGCGAGCTGAAGGGCAGTGTGGCAAGCCGTGAGCCGGAGGAGTCGTCGAAGCCGAGCTTGCCGGCCAGGGACTTCAGTGCGCCCTCGGTGGGCTCCCCGGCGATCGCCCAGCCGCCGGCGTCGTTGCGGATCAGCTCGGTGTCATTGGTCAGGCTCATGATCTCCACGAACCGATGCAGTCCCGGGTGGTCCAGGCTGATCCGTTCGCCGTCCCGGGTGACCTCACCCACGGGCACGTAACCGGTGCCGGAGATCTCGAGGGTCTCATCGGCGAGGACCACGCGCTCGGCGGTCATCTCGTTCTTGGTCAGCGTGCCGGTCTTGTCCGAACAGATGGTGGTCACGCTGCCCAAGGTCTGCACCGCGGAGAGCTTGCGGGTGATCGCGTTGCGCTTGGCCATGGTCTGCACGCCCAGCGCCAGGGTGATGGTGATCAGCGCCGGGAGTCCCTCGGGGATCGCGGCGACGGCGAATCCGGCGGCGGCCTGGAGCAGCTCGGTGATCGGGGTGCCGTGCAGGCCCCAGCCCAGCCCGACCAGCAGCAGCGTCAGCACCAGCACGCCCAGGGAGAGCACCTTGCCGAAGCGGGCGATCTGTCGGGTCAGCGGGGTCTGAAGGGTCTCGACCTCGGACATCATCGTGTTGATGCGTCCGATCTCGGTGTCCTCCCCGGTGCCGACGACGACGCCGGTCGCGGTGCCGGAGGTGAGCAGGGTGCCGGAGAACGCCATGGAGGTGCGATCCCCCAGCGGTGCGCCCTCCTCACTGGGCTCGGTGGTCTTCTCGGACGGGACGGATTCGCCGGTGAGGGCCGATTCCTCGATCGCGAGGTCGGCGGTGTCGATCAGCCGGACATCGGCGGGGACCTTGTCCCCGGTGCGCAGCCGCACGATGTCGCCGGGGACGACCAGCTCGGCGTCCACCGTGGTCCAGGAACCCTCCCGACGGACATCGGCGCTTGGTGAGAGCATGTTGCGGATGCCCTCCAGGGCGCGTTCGGCGCGGCCCTCCTGCAGGAAGCCCACGACTGCGTTGATCACGACGACCATCAGGATCACGATGGTGTCGGCCCAGTGCTGAAGCAGTGCGGTGAGTCCGGCGGCGCCGATGAGCACGTAGATCAGCACGTCGTGGAAGTGCCTGATGAACCGGATGAACGCGTTGTCCTGATCCGGGTCCGGGAGCCGGTTCGGGCCGTGCTTCTCCAGGCTGGCCGCGGCCGCCTCGGCGCTGAGGCCCTGTTCGGACTCGACCTCCAGACGGCGCAGCACGTCCTGGTGCCCAAGCGCGTAGGCCGAGGCGACATCCTCCGCGGCTGCGGCTGCGGTTGGGGCTGGGGCTGTGTCCGCGGAGGCATCAAGCGTGGACGGGGTCTGGGCGGGTGAGCTCACAACTGTTCCTTCGTTCCCGGGGTCATCGGGTGCTCCCCAGCCTACGGGTGCTGTCTGCGAGCTGCTTGGAGCGATCACCCAGGCAGCCGTTCACCGCCATGACGAACGCCCCGCCGCGCAGGGAGCGCTCTGTGAGCTCCTTGCGCGGCGGGGCGTTCGGTGTGACCCGGCTGCGGTGGCACCCGGGTCGTTCAGTGTGCTCAGGCGGCGTCGGCCTGCTCCAGTGATGCGATGTCGATGACGGCGCGGTAGCGCACGTCACCGGAGACGACCTTCTCGTAGTACTCATCGACCTGGTCGGCGCTGATCAGCTCGATCGTCGAGGTGATGCCGTGCTCGGCGCAGAAGTCCAGCATCTCCTGGGTCTCGGGAAGTCCGCCGACCATCGAGCCGGCGTAGTTGCGGCGCATGGCGAGCAGCGAGAACATCTGGAAGGACTGCTCCTCGCTCGGTGCACCGACGTTGACCATGGTGCCGCCGCGGCCGAGCAGGCCGAGGAAGGAGTCAAGGCTGACCGAGGCGCCGACGGTGTTGATGATCAGGTCGAAGCTGCCGGCGAGATCTTTGAACGCCGAGCCGTCTGCGGTGGCGCGGTAGGCGGTGGCGCCGAAGGCCAGGCCGTCTTCCTTCTTGCTGTCGGTGCGGCTGAGTACGGTGACCTCGGCGCCCATGGCGGCGGCGATCTTCACTGCCACGTGGCCGAGCCCGCCCATGCCGATGACGCCCACGTTGACGCCGGGGCCGGCGCCGTAGCGCTTGAGCGGTGCGTAGGTGGTGATGCCCGCACAGAGCAGCGGGGTGGTGGATGCGGGGTCCATGCCTTCGGGGATGGTGAGCACGAAGTGGTCGCGCACCACGATCTGCTGGCTGTAGCCGCCGTGGGTGTTCTCACCGAACTTGTCCTGGCCGTTATAGGTGCCGACCACGCCCTGGCTGCAGAACTGCTCCTCGCCGTCCTTGCAGGCCTCGCACTCCATGCAGGAGTCGACGAAGCAGCCCACGCCCACGGTGTCGCCGACGCTGAACTTCGAGACCGACGATCCGACCTCGACGACGTCGCCGACGATCTCGTGGCCCGGGGTGATCGGGAAGGTGGTGCCGCCCCATTCGTCGCGGACCTGGTGGATGTCGGAGTGGCAGATTCCGGCGTAACGGATGGCGATCCGAACGTCATCGGCGGCCAGGCTGCGGCGCTCGAGGGTGCGTGTGGTGAAGCTGGACTCGGCGCTGTCGGCCTGAAGTGCAGTGATCGTCGTGGTCATGAAGGGTGATTCCTTAAAGCTGGTGGAAAGAGAGGTGGACACGGCGCAGGGCCGCGGCGGGCAATGGATGCGCGCCGCGACCCTGCAGCAGTGTGCTGGACCCCAGGAGGTCCTGCCGGGTTCAGCTCTGGAAGGTGGCGTCCAGGGTGATCTCGACTCCGGTGAGCGCCTTGCTGACCGGGCAGCCGGTCTTGGCTTCTTCGGCGGACTTCAGGAAGGTGTCCTCGTCGATGCCGCTGACCTCGCCGTTGACGGTGAGCTTGATCCCGGTCAGCTTGAAGCCGCCCGCAGGATCGGCGCCCAGGGAGACGTCGGCACGGACGTCGAGGGCCTCCACGGTGCCACCGGCGCCGGAGAGGACGGCTGAGAGCTGCATCGCGTAGCAGGAGGTGTGGGCTGCGGCGATCAGCTCCTCCGGGCTGGTGCTGCCGTTGGCCTCGTCGGCCGAGCGCTTGGGGAAGGACACGTCGTAGGTGCCGAGCTTGGAGCTGCTGAGCTCGACCTGGCCGGAGCCCTCTTCGAGTGATCCGTTCCAGGCGGTGCGTGCTGTGCGTGTAGGCATAGTGAGTCTCCTTGAGTGTGGGTGCGCAGGGTGCGTGTCCGCTGAGTTGGTCTGCGCAGGGCTGATGGGTTCAGCGTCAGTCTCGCGGCTGTGTCCGGATGGTTCCTGGACATGTCAGCCGTGGCCGGCACTGACGGGGTTCTGCTCTGGTGGAGGTGATCAGGACCGCAGGAAGGTCAGCAGGTGCTCGTTGACCTCCTGGGCGTGGGTCCAGAGCATGGCATGGGGGGCGTCGTCGATCTCGTGATACTCCGCGCTGGGCAGCGCCTTGTGAAAGACCCGGCCGGTGGAGTCGATCGGCAGGATGTTGTCTGCGGTGCCGTGGACGATCAACGTGGAGACGCCGGAGCGGCCGACGGCGGCGACGTCCTCGCGGAAGTCGGTGAGCCAGGTCGGCTGGGCCCAGACCGAGGCGTGCGGGGAGGCGGCGTAGGCGAGGTTCTTGTGCGCCGCCAGGGCCTCCTCGCTGAGTCGGCTGCCGAGGGTGTCCTTGGTGTTGAAGAAGTCGTCGAAGAACGCTGTGAAGAAGGCGTAGCGATCGGTGCTGACGGCGTCGAGGAGGCCGTCGAAGACCTCCTGCGGCACGCCGGTGGGGTTGTCCTCGGTCTGCAGCAGGAAGGGCTGGAGCGAACCCAGGAAGACCGCCTTGCTCACTCGGTCCGAGCCGTGGTCGGACAGGTAGCGGGCGACCTCGCCGGTGCCCATGGAGAAGCCGACCAGCACGGCGTCGCGCAGGTCCAGTGACTCCATCAGGGTGTTGAGGTCGGCGGCGTAGGTGGTGTAGTCGTGTCCGGTGGTCGGGCGGGAGGACTTCCCGAACCCGCGACGGTCATAGGTGATGACGCGGTAGCCGGCGTCGAGCAGCGCGGCGGTCTGCTTCTCCCATGAGGAGCCGTCCAAGGGGTAGCCGTGGATGAGCACGACGGGCTGACCCGCGCCGTGATCCTCGTAGTAGAGCGAGATGTCTGTGCTGTTCTCGGTTCCGACGGTGACGCGTGACATGTCAGTTCCTCCTTGAGGTTCGGAGAACGTTCGTTCTCCCTTCGCCTCAGCCTAGGAGAACCACCGTTCTCTGGCAAGTACACTGGGATGAAAGCACCATGAAGAGCACGCAAACGTGCGGGTGCGCAGAACGCTGGGACACCGCAGCGCTGAGACAACCGCAGCGCTGCGACCACGGAACTCTGCGTCACCGAAACTCTATGGGAAGGGCTGCGATGACCCGTCAGGGGGACGCACACCTGCAGAAGTCTGCTGATCCGCTCCGCCGGAGAATCGTCGAGGCGGCGGACGAGCTCTACTACGCCCAGGGTTTCCGCGCCGTGGGCATGGACGCGCTGAGCCAGCGCGCCGGTGTCTCGCTGAAGCGCCTCTACACGGTGTTCCCGTCCAAGGAGTCGATCGTGCTCGCAGTCCTGGACTACCGCCACCGGATGTGGGCCGATGAGATCGCCGCCGCGGTGGCGCAGGAGGCCACGCCGCGCGGCCGGCTGCTGGCGATCTACGACTACCTCGCCGGGTGGTTCCGCTCAGACTCCTTCCGCGGCTGCGTGTTCGTCAATGCCTTCGGCGAGCTGGCCACAGAATCCCCCGCCGTGGCCACCAAGGCGGCGGAACACAAGCGCGACTTCCGGCGCTATATGGAGCGGCTCGCGGTCGAGGCGGGGTTCTCCGAGGAGCTCGGAGATCAGCTGATGCTGCTCGCCGAGGGCGCACAGACCACTGCCGCGATCACCGGAGACTCCTCGATGGCGCTCAAGGCCCGCCGCGCCGCCGAAGCGCTGCTCAGCGTCGAAGAACCCGTCCAGACCCAGCCGGTGTGATGAAGAAGCCGACGGCGCTGATCTGGTGCGCAGGTCTGCTCGGCCTGCTCAACGCGGCGCCGAGCTACTACTGGGCCTTCGGTGGTGATGCGCTGCTGGAGACCATCGGGCAGTGGCTGATCACCCTGCGGACCGATATGCCGGTGCTGACCAGCCTCGCGCTGCTCGGGATCGGCCTCGGCAAGACGCTCGCGGTGGTGATCCCGCTCGTGGCGGCGCGCCTGCTGACGTCCAGCCCGCTGCCGTCCCAACGGCTGACCTCTCGCAGTCGCCGGCCACGCCCGGCGCTGTGGTGGAACCTCTCCCGGCTGATCGGCGCCGGGCTGATCCTCTATGGCGCCGCCGGACTGGGGATCAATGCCGGACTGCTGCTATGGCCCGGGCTGGATCTGCAGGACCCGACGGCGCGGCTGGGTCAGGCCCTGCTCTGGTATCCGATGCTGCTGGTCTGGGGGCTGGTGCTCGCCGCAGGGCTGCGTCGGCTCAGAGCCAGTGTCGCCGCTTGAAGACCGTCCACAGCGTCAGGCTGAGCCCGACCATCAGCGCCACCGCCACGGGGTAGCCCCAGGCCCAGGACAGCTCCGGCATGTGCCGGAAGTTCATCCCGTAGATCGAGGCGATCAGCGTCGGCGCGAACAGGATCGCCGCCCAGCCGGAGATCTTCTTGCTCTGCTCTCCCTGGGCGTAGGAGGCGTCAGCCAGGCGGCGGGTGGCATCGTTCTGCTCGATGGTCAGCAGCGTCGAATGCAGCGCGACGGCGTTCTCCAGATGCGAGCGGAGCAGCTCCACCCGGTCCCGCATCCGCCGGGTCCGCATGATCAGATCGGTCCAGGTAGAGGACTCCTCCCCGGGTGCACTGGACTCGGCGGCCTCTGCGCCGCGTTCGGTGGCCACCGATTCCAGCGGCCGCATCGCCCAGTCGAAGCGATGCACCTTCTGCAGCAGCTGATAGATCCGATGCGAGAGCGCCGCATCAAGCCGGGCCTCCTGGAACAGGACGCCCTCCATCGCCTCGATGGCATTCTCGAGTTCATCCAGCGCCACCGGGTACTCCCTCAGCACCGCACCGATCAGGCCTGCGATGGCATGGGAGGAGGTCACAGAGACGCTCGGATGGGCCAAGCGGGTGCTCTCCCGCAGCGCCTGCATGCCGAGCGGCGCCTGACCTGGCTCGTCGGCCTGGACTGTCACCACGAGTCCTTCTGCGGCGAGGACGCGCAGCTCCGAGAAGCGGAACCTTGTGACCTGGTTCGGCTCATCGATGGTGGTGGAGACCCGGTGCAGCACGGCGGCCACTGATTCCGCCGAGGCGGCAGGAATGGGCAGACGGCTGCGATTCCCGCAGAGGAACTCGAGCTGTGGTTCGCGCAGCCCCAGCGCGGCGGCGGTGTCCTCGAAATCGGGAATGTCCTCCCCGCTGAGGTCTACCCAGAGCAGCACCGTCGCAGGGCTGGTATCGGGCGCCCCGGTCGGGGACTGCACCTCGGAGCTCGCCCCGTCGGCGGTGAACCGCCGCATGGTGATGGCCATTGCACCCCCTGTGATCCCGGCACGATCAGGACCTGCCCTGATGCCGGACTGGATCTCAGGGTAGCCCAGCGGGCACTGCTCAGTGCAGAATCAGGCCGCGGTACCGATTGATCGCGGCGTGGATCTCGTGCGGCCGTGGGCGGGCGAGATGGCCGGGATGCCCGCGGCGCGGGGAGAGGGCATCCAGACCTTCAGCGTCGATGCGGTCCACCAGTTCGGTGACCAGCGTGGGCATGTCGCGTTCACCGTCGGCCTGCTCGGCGAGGCGGTCCAGCGCCTTGGCCAGCGCCTCGGTCTGCGCCGGGTCCACCAGCTGGGCCACAGCGGTGAGGTCGACATCTTCGCGGCCGTACTGGATCATCCGGTGCCCGCGGCTGCGGGCGGGCTTGGTCTTCTTCGCCGGATGCAGCGAGGCGCGGCGCGGAACTCGGGACGGGACGTCGGTGAAGACCGTCTCGACCGGGAGCTCCGCGGCAGGGGGGTCTGTGGCCGCCGCGGAGGTGCTCGAGGCTGCCGGGCGCGCCGTCGTCGTCTGGTGGTCTTCGGCGATGCGGTGCGCCTCGGCGGTGACCTCGCGCAGCGTGTAGTCCTGCAGGGCGATCACCTGGTCGGCGACCTGGAAGAAGGCGCCGGAGCCGCCGGCCACCAGCACGGTGGAGACTCCGCGCTCGGTGAAGAGCGGGCGGACCCGGTCCACGAACGGAGTGATCGGCTCGCGCTCGGCCGGGATCAGCTGGCGCATCCGGTCGTCGCGGATCATGAAGTTCGTCGCCGAGGTGTCCTCATCGATGAGCAGGGCCCGGGCTCCGGCTTCCACGGCCTCGACCAGGTTGGTGGCCTGGGATGTCGAACCCGAGGCGTTGGTGCTGGAGAAGCTGCGGGTGTCCGCACCGGAGGGCAGCCCGGAGATGAAGGGGGAGATGTCGACGCCGGCGGCACTGCGGCCGTCCTCGGCCCGGATCGAGACCGCGGAGGCGCCGGTGATGACCCATTCGCGGCCGTCCCCGGCGATATGCGGATAGACCCCGCGCTCGATGGCGCGCAGCAGGGTCGACTTGCCGTGATAGCCGCCGCCGACGATGACGGTGACACCCTCGGGCACGCCCATTCCGGCGACCTCTCGGCCGCTGGGCAGGGTGAAGCTGCGGCGAAGCGCCTCGGGGCTGGTGAACTCGACCGCGCCGTCGCCGAGCGGCAGGTCGGAATCCCCGGCCTGTCGGGGCAGCACGGAGCCGTCGGCGGCGAAGGAGATCAGCTTGGCCGCGGTGAGCTGCGTGCGCAGGTCCTCCTGATCACGCAGCAGCGTGACGTGGGAGCGCAGCGCGTCCTGGTCCAGGCTGGCGTGCAGCAGCGAGGACTCGGCGAGGCCGGGCAGGGTCTCGGTGAGCAGCCGGGCGGCTTTGCGGCCCAGCGCCTTGCGTCCTGCCGCGGGCAGCGCCACGAAGAGACGTGCTGTGATCAGCTCCTCTGTGATGACCACGCTGGTGCGCTCGAGCACCTGCTGCCCGGGCCGGCCGATGCTGATCCCTTCAGCGGGACTGGCGGCGACGGCGTCGGCGAAGGCGCGGGTGAGGAAGTCGCTGGCGGCGATCCGTCCGAGCCGATCATCGAGCAGCTCTGCCGGCAGTCCGGCGTCGTCGCGGCGGAGGCTGATCCGCATCAGCGAGGGCGGCGCGAACGGGTCCACCTGCACCTTGTCCACGCTCAGGGTGAAGCGGCCCAGGGCGTAGCGGCCGCTCAGCTGCCTATAGGACGCGTACCCCCGGCCGTCGATCGCGGTCAGGGTCTGCTGCAGGGTCTGCTGGTCGTTCATGCGCTCTCCGTGTATTCGCGCTGGCGTTCGCGCTGTCCGTGGGTCAGTCGGCGCAGGTCCACGCCGGAGTCGAAGCTTGATCCGATGGCGCCGGCGAAGACGCCCATCCCGGCGCTGAACCAGGCGATGTTCAGATAGTTGAGCAGGCTGGCCTCGCCGCCGATGATCGTCGCCAGGTATTCGGCGTCGATGATCACCAGCCCGGCGAGGAAGATGACCGCCACCAGGAGGAGGTAGAGCATCAGGATGCAGGCCAGCAGGGTGATCGCGGTGGACCCGTTGTAGAGGGTGACGACGGTGGCGAGGCTGCGGTTCTTCGGGCGGTCCCAGAGTCCGTCGCGGATGATCAGCCAGATGATCATGGTGACCACCGCGGCGAGCCCGACCAGCATCAGCCGGGTGGGGCTCAGCGCATCGGCCATCTGCCAGATGGAGCTGTAGAAGATGCCGAAGGCGCCGGTGGCCGCACCTGCGGCCAGCGCGCTGGAGAGCTTCGGGACGGTGCGCAGGGGATCATTGCCCAGCGCCATGCCCAGCACGGTGCGCGGACCGCCGGTGAGGGTGTGGGCGAAGAGGCCCAGGCCCTCTCCGCGTTCGGTGGGCTCCCACTGGCTCCAGCGCTGGTCATACTTCTGCGGATCCGGGCCGGAGCCGGGGGGCAGCAGGCGCAGCAGCGAGCCGGTGAAGACCTTCTGGATGCGGCTCTTGGTGGCCCAGGCGCCCAGGGTCGGGCAGGACACGATCGCGACGTTGTGCTCGGGGAAGATCTCCGAGATCAGCGGGTGCCCCTTGGTGTGGCGGGGGATCTCGGTGAGCATGATGACGGCATCAGCCTCGGCATGATCCGCCTCCATCTCGCGCACCGCGTCGATGTCCAAGGTGGCGTCGGGGCGGATGCGCAGCATCCGGGTCGCACAGGAGACCGTGACCTCCCCGTCGAGGAGCTTGCGTGCCTCCTCGGTGAAGCCTTCCTGGATGGAGTTCACGCGCCGGGTGGGCAGACCGGGATCGGCGAGGAGCCTGATGTGGAACGGTTTCGCGGGTTCAGACACAGCCTCAGGTGCTCCTTCGCTGTTGGTGAAGGGGCCTCATCGTGATGAGGTCACCCTCCCGCTGGGCCGGTGGCCCAGCGGGACATGCCCATGGAGCGGGCGGGCGAACACCTGCTAGGCGAAGAGCGGTGCGAAGCCTGTCGGCAGCTGCGAGCGCAGGTCCTTGATCTCACCCTCGGAGACGGAGTCCGAGAGCGTGGAGAACACTGCTTTGACCTGGGGAAGAGCTTCCTCGGTGCCGAGGCCCTGCTCGAGCTTGCCGGCCACCCGACGCAGGAACTCATCGACATCATCGAGCGTGTCTGTGCCGGCGTTGTCGGTCAGCGGAGCCTTGAGCTCCTCCGGCAGCTGCGCGGCAAGGTTGCTCGCTTCGCCGCCCTTGAGCCGCTTGCCGAGGTCCTCCAGCACCACGTTCACCAGCTGGCTGGCCTGATCGCGATCCGAGGGGCCGCCCTTCTCGGCGACGGTCTTCAGAAATTCGTCGTGGCGCATATGTTGCTCCTTCACGTGCTGGGGCCAGCGGGCCTTGCGCGGAAACGACAACGTCCGCTCTCACGTGCCTGCAGGGTTCACATTTGCGCAGGCGGGCCCGACTGACCGGTGCCTCCACGGTAAACATGGGACCCCGGGCTCTGTCGAACCACAGGTCTCAGCCGTGGTCACACCTGTGACTCATCCATGGCGCCGCCCAGATGATCCACGTCTCGACGCGGACGCAGCGGCCTACTCGCCCCGCGCGATGCGCCAGGCGGCACGGACCAGAGGCACCTGCAGCGGAAGCCGCGCCAGGGCGATGTTCCGCGCGCTCGGCCGGTGCCAGTACCTCCGCACCGAATAGATGTTCGCGGGGTAGACGGCGAGCATCAGTGCCGCGGTGCAGACTCCGCCCACCCGGCGGGTCGCCGGGACGGCCAGCAGGGCCGCGCAGCCGAGCTCGGCGACACCGCTGGCGTAGGTGATGCGGCGGCGATTCCCCAGCTGCGGCGGCACGATGGCGTCGAAGGGTTCCGGCCGCAGGAAGTGCATGACCCCGGCGACGCCGAGGAGCCCGGCCATCGATGCTGCGCGCTGCGTGCTGTTCATGGGTCCTCCGAGGGGTGGGATGTCGGGGTGAGAGACTGACCTGATGGCGATCCTGAAAGTGACTCGAGGTCTGTGGGGATCCTCTCATCCCGGACCGACCGTCGTGGTGACGACCCTGACTGCTGCCCTCGCGGTCTCGGCCGGACTCGGTGTCGAGCGCATCCTGTTGCTCGCGCTCGCGGTCTTCCTCGGCCAGCTCTCGGTGGGCATCTCCAATGACGCCTTCGACGCCGAACGGGATCGCGCCGTCGGGCGCAGCGACAAGCCCATCGCGCGCGGAGACCTCAGCGTCCGCGCCGCCTGGGCGGGTGCGATCAGCTGCCTGACGCTGGCGCTGCTGCTCTCCGCGCCGCTGGGGCTCGGGCTGCTCGGCGCCCACCTGGTCTTCCTCGCGGCCTCCTGGGCCTATAACGCCGGGCTGAAGGCCACCGTGTTCTCACTGGCCCCGTTCCTGCTCGCCTTCGGGCTGTTCCCCTCCTTCTCGACCCTCGCGTCCCCGGCCTCGGCGTTCGCCGCACCCTGGGCCTGGTTCGCCGGCGCCGCACTGGGTGCCGCCATCCATCTGACCAATGTGCTCCCAGACCTCGACGACGACGCCCGCACCGGCATCACCGGCCTCCCGCACCGGCTCGGTGCTCGGCCCTCGGCGGGGTTGGCCGCGGCGGCGGTGCTCGCCGGCGGGGTCGCCGTGACCGCAGGCTCCGCCGGGTGGCAGCTGGACCAGGTCCCGGTGATCTCCTGGGTGTTCCTCCTCCTGGTCAGCGCGGTGGCGCTGCTGGCGCTGGGCCTGGCGGCGCGGGCCCGCTCCGGTCGGGTGCTCTTCCGGCTGGTGATGCTGGCAGCGTTGCTGCTCGCGGCCCAGCTGGTGGTGGCGGGAGGATCCCTGGCCGGCTGAGATGCCGCTGGCACTCGGCTTGCGGCGCACTGAAGGCGGCCGGCTGAGGCTCAGGCCTCGGCGTCGAATCCCATGGCATAGGCGTGCGCGAAGGCCCGGCCGGCGCCTGGGCCCAGCATCAGCCGCACGCCGCCCCGGCGCGCGGAGTCCGCCGTCGGTGTGAGCGGCCGGCCGAGCCGGGTGTTCAGCGCCGCCAGCTGGGCCGCCCGGCGGGCCGAGCGCAGCCGGGCGCGTTCCCAGCGCCGCAGCTCCGACTCCGGCGCGGTGCCGGTGCGGACCCAGGCGGTGAGCAGCGGGGCCAGGGTGGCGGCATCGAGCAGGCCCAGGTTCATCCCCTGGCCACCGATCGGGCTGACCTCATGGGCGGCGTCGCCGATGACCAGAAGCCGGTGATCGCGCAGCGCCGGCGCGACGAATCGACGCACCCCGAAGCCGCTGACCTGCCCGGTGAGCGGCTGACCGTGGGCGGCCAGCGTGCGTTCCATCCGGTCACGCTGCGCAGCCGGGTCACGAGATGTGGGGTCCGCAGAGCTGGGGTCCTGGGAGGTGCCGAGGGAGTCCCAGGCGACGAACCGGCGTCGTCCCTGCGGCAGCGGGAAGGACTCCAGCACTCCGGCGGGCTCGAGGTGGACGACGGCGGTGCGCGCGTCCTGCTGCTCGAACGCCTGCTCATCAGACACGTCAGCGTCGGTCATCAGGTACCGGTCCGGGTAGGTGTGCGCGAGCGTAGACCGGTAGACCAGCTCCCGGGAGCGCGGACCCCCGGCGAGAACCACCAGCGGTGCCTGACGGGGCCCGGCGCCGGTGTCGACCTCCACGTGTTCAGGCCCTGGGTGCAGCGCGCCGACGCTGACCCCGCGCTGCGGGACCGGGGCAGCCTCGGAGAACACCGCCTCGGTGCCGGACTGGGGGAGGGTGGCGACGAAGGGGAACCGGGTGGGGAGTCGATCAAAGCGCACTTCGCCGAGCACCCGCCCCTGCGCGCGGGCCTCCCCGCGGGTCACCCGGACTGCCTGATCAAGCAGCCCTGCGGTCAGCCCGGAGCCCTCCAGAGCGGCGAGCACCGGGGCGTGGACTCCGATGGCGCGGCTGTCACCGCTGCCGTGACCGCGCTGTTCCAGGATCTCCACGTCGATCCCGGCTCGGCGCAGCAGGCCACCCATCAGCAGCCCCACCGGGCCGGCGCCGATCACGATCACCTCAGCCAAGGCCGGGCGCTTCCGCGATCAGCCGGAACGGCGACGGAGAGCTCACGGTCCAACCGAAGCCCAGGGCGGCGGAGAGCTCCTCGTGCCGGTAGCTGCGCCGGATCGAGCGCAGCCCATCGGTGCGCAGAAAGGTGCCAGGCGCGAGCGGGGTGATCCCGACGGCGTAGAGGCTGTAGGCGAGCCGGCCGCGGGCGATGTCGCCATGCAGCACGGTGCCGGTGGAGAGCCGCCGCGAGGCGCCGGTGAAGTCGAGCAGGCCAGGCGAGTCAAGGTGGTGGAGCACATGGTTGGACAGGACGACGTCGAAGCTCTCGCCCTGGTCCAGCAGCGCGTCGGCGTCGGCGCACAGGAATCTCACCCGGGGCGGCTGCGGCGGGGTGTCGGAACCGAGCTTCTCCGTGCGCTGGTTCTGGATCCGCTGTTCCTGGGTGTTCTGCGCCGCCTCATGGGCGCGCGGATCAGGATCCGCCCCGGTCCACTGCACCTCCAGGCCGTCTCGGGCTGCCAGCTGCGCGAGCCGGGTGACGACGTCTCCGCCGCCGGAGCCCAGGTCGAGCACCCGTGCCGGTCTGTCCAGGCTGAGCAGCGTCGGGCGCAGCCGGGTGCGGTAGACCTGGTTCCAGCCCGAGATCAGCCGGTTGATCAGGTGGAATCGTCGCAGGGTCGCGTCGAGGCGGACAGGGTCACAGTCGGGATCATCCATGAGCTCGCGCAGCTGCGCGTCGCGGACGGAGAGGTTGACCCGGCTCATCGGGTCACCGGGTCTTGCGCAGCAGGGCGGATTCCACGGTGAGCCCGGGCCCGAAGGCCAGTGCGGCGATGCGGCCGCTGACCGTGGGGTCGGCGAGGAGCTGGCGCAGGATGAACAGGATGGTCGCACTGGACATGTTGCCGTGGTCGCGCAGCACCGCGCGGGAGGCATCGAGGGCTGTGGCCTCAAGCTCCAACCCGGCCTCCACCCGGTCCAGGACGCTGCGGCCTCCCGGGTGGACGGCCCAGCGGGCGGGGGCCCCCTCCTCACCGAGGAAACGGTCGACGGCGGCGCGGATCTCACGGCCGATGATCCTCGGGACCTCGGCGGAGAGTCGCATGTTGAACCCGTGATCCCCGATCGTCCAGACCATGTCGGACTCGCCCTCGCTGGTCAGCGCGGTGGCGAACCGTTCCAGTACGATTCCGCCGGGGGTGCCGAGGCGTTCGTCGGCGGTGACCACTGCGGCAGCGGCGCCGTCGGCGAAGACCGAGGCCGCGACGATCTGCTCGGAGTCCGCGGTGTCGCGGATGTGCAGCGAGCACAGCTCCACGCAGACGACCAGCACCGCGGCCTCGGGCCGCGCGGCGGTGATCTGAGACGCCGTGCGCAGCGCCGGAAGGGCGGCGGCGCAGCCCATGAATCCCAGGTGACTGCGTTCCACGGTCTCGGGCAGGCCGAGGTCGCGGATCAGCCGGAAATCCAGGCCCGGAGCGAAGAATCCGGTGCAGGAGACGGTGACGACGTGAGTGATCTGGCTGGGGGTGAGCGCCGCCTCGGACAGTGCGGAGCGCGCGGCGTCGGCGGCCAGGTCTGGGGCGGTCCGTCGGTAGAGCTCATTGCGAATCCCTGTGGTGGGGGAGAGCAGTCTGGAATCCTCGCCGACGAAGACCCCGTCCGGGGTGCCGCCCAGCCCGGTGAGCACCGAGTGGCGGGTCTCGATGCCGGCGGCGTCGAAGGCTGCCCCGATGAGCCGGCGGGTCAGCCGGCTGGCGTCGGGCTGATCAGCGAAGAAGGCGCGCAGGTCTCCCTGGGGCACAGAGGTCGCCGGCAGTGCCGTGCCGATGGAGATGATGCGCGCGGGCATGTCACCACTAAACCATGACGACGAGCCTCTCCGCCGCCGAGGTCGCGCCGAACGCCATGAAAGCAAGAAAGGGCTTGCCGAAGAGAGATGCCTGGTATTTGATAAACCCGTGACACGAGACTCGGTGCAACCCGCGCGGGACGCCACGATCGACATCGCTAAGGCGCTGGCGATAATCCTGATTGTCCTGGGCCATGTATGGCGAGCCCTGGAGCCGGCGGAGCTGGTGGAGGACCCCCTTCTGACACAGGTCGATTCCGTCATCTACATGTCTCACCTGTCGGTCTTCGCGTTCCTGGCGGGACTCTTCGTCGCCTCGGGGATGCGCCGGGATGGCGCCTGGCACTACGCCCGAGCACGCTCGGTGACCTTCCTCTGGCTCTATATGCTCTGGTCCACGCTGCAGCTGCTGCTGAAGATCGGCATGGGCTCGGCGGTGAACGACCCGGTGCATCCGGTCGAGCTGCTCCGGATCTGGGAGCCGAAGGAGCAGTTCTGGTTCTTCGGCTGGATCACGGTGATGATGCTGCTCGCCGCGGTCGCGAAGCCCTGGCGCAGCCAGCGGGCGGCCGTCGTGACCCTGGGCCTGGCAGCGCTCGGTTCTGCCGCGGTGTGGGGCCTGAACTGGAGGATCCTCGGCGGCGAGGGGCTGGCGCTGACGGTCTTCTTCTTCCTCGGCGTGGTGCTCACCGGGAAGCGCCTGCTCAGCTGGGTGCAGCGGTTCGGTGTCGGCTGGGCGGGCGGCGTCGTGATCGTCACCGGGGCAGTGTGGGTGGTCCTCGGCTACACGCTGCTGGCCACCCCGCCCACCGCCTATGGCGACATCCGCACGGCGCCCAGCGTGGCACTCGGGTTCATCGGTTCGAGCGCCGGCGTGCTCGCCATCCTGGCAGTGGCGCGGCTGTTGGCACGGATGGGCCACCGGGCCCGGTGGCTCGCCCGCATCGGGGAGCTGTCGTTGGTGATCTTCGTGGCGCACATCTTCTTCACCGCCAGTACACGCATCGTGCTCGGCATGCTCGGCGTGGAGGCCCTCGCGGTGCACGTGGCCCTGCCGACCCTGGGCGGGGTGATCGGACCGTTGATGATCTACGCGGTGGCGCAGCGGCTGGGGCAGGACTGGCTGTTCGAAGCCCCGGAGTGGCTGCGCCAGCTCACCGGGGCCGTGCCGAGCCGCAGCGCGGGTGCCGCCCGTTCAGAGGCCGCCCGTTCAGAGGCTGGCCGGCCCGGCGCTCCCGAGCTCGGCGGACCTACGCCTGACGCTGCCCGCCCTGATGCTCCTCACCGTGCTGCTCCGCGACCTGAGGTTCCTCAAACGCGGCAGGACCCATCCCGGTGACGTAGGCGGCCTGGGCGATATGCGCCACCGCGTCCAGCGAGAGGCTGATCAGCCGTGCCCCCCGCGTCACGGGCGGATGCCACTGGGTGTCGATGATCTCCTCGAGATCGGCCTCGCCCAGCGAGTCCAGATAGGACAGCTGTGCCTCGACGACGGCGCGCAGATGCTCCAGCAGCAGGTCCGGGTCGCTGACCCGGATCCGCCGCGCGTGGGTGCCGGTATGGCCGAACCCCATGTCGTGGGCACCGAGATCCAGGGCGAACCGCTCAGCGAAGCCCTGCACCGTCCAGACCGGTTCCTGCCCGGAGAGGCTGGCAAGCTGCTCGTCGATCTCTCGGGCTGAATGCCAGAGCAGCCAGGCGATGGAGTTGTGATGATGCGGGTGTGCATTGAGCAGCTCTGATGTCAGCGCTGGGCGCAGCGCGTGGACCTCTTCGAGCGGGCGACGCGCGATGTCTTTGAGGATCTCGATGCTGCTCATGGTTCTCCTGAACCTCTCGGCGCCCGGGTGGTGCCTGCCTGCGGGTCAGCCGCGCCGGGACGCGATCGCTTCCCGGCGCCCTGGCCGGACGTCTCCTGCCGGTGTTCGTGCTCGCTCATGTTCCGGGCCGGTCGCCCAGTGAGTTGATGGCGGTCGCGATGACCTTTGGGTGGGTGAGCATCGGCAGATGGCCCGCACGCACCTCGAAGGTCTCGGTCGGGTGGAGCCGAGCGGCGAAGCGGCGCTGCAGAGCACTCGGGATCTCGGCGTCGTCGGTGGTCACGACGTATCCCCGTGAAGGAATGGCGAACAGGGCGGCCGGGTCCGCGGCGCGACTGGTGAAGTACTCGCGCGGCTCGGGTGAGAGGTCCGCAACGAGGCGCCGCGTGGTGGTCTCATCGAGGCCCGCGCCGAGGCCCTTCCGGATCGAGGACTCAGGTGGCCGGGTCCCGGCCACCCGCATCACCGCCGGCAGGATGAATCGCTGCGGGAACGGCAGCGAGGAGACGAAGGACGCTCCCGCCCGCGGGATGACGGCTGCGAGGCCAAGCACCCCGGTGATGCGTCCAGGTTCCGCGGAGCGGGCGAGCTCGGCGGCGACCACGCCGCCCGAGGAATGCACGATCAGCGTGAACCTCTCCGCCGGAGCCGCCTCCAGGGCTGCCCGGGCATAATCGCTCACAGTCTCACCGGTCGTCGGGCGCGGGGCGACGCGGGACGGTGCTTCCACGCGGGATCGCACATCGTCCCAGATCCAAGAGGGGAGTCCGGCGCCGGAGAGGAAGAGCAGGGGAGTGGCCATGGGATCGATGCTAGGAACAGACGCCGTGAAGCGGAAGGTTCAGCCGGCCGCGGCTCTCACCGAGTTCGTCGAACAGCTCAGGTCGATAGGCCGCCTGGAATGACGTAGATGCTGGCAGGATCACGATTCCGCCGGTCGCGTGATCTGAGTCGTCCTGCCTCGGGGATGTGGCCGGCCATTTGATCCTCGTTCACCGCCAGGTGACGTTCCGGCCACATCGGTGCGTGAGGGTCGGGGCAGACCTTACAAACACCGAAGGGAACCCCGTGCATCACCTCTCCGCGCCCCGAATGAACTCAGCCGTCTCACTCCTCGCGCTTGCCGCCCTGACCCTCACTGCCTGCAGCGGCGACTCCGACGCCGCCGCGTCAGAGCCATCAGGGGAGGGTCAGGAGGCCTGCGGGACCGAGCCGCTGCGCTTCTCCGACACGGGAGTGGAGGGACTGGAGGTTCTCCAGGTGGAGTTCGAGGACTTCCGGGCCGCGTTGGAGGAAGCGACAGAGCTGGACATCGAGTTTCAACCGATGTCCTCCCGCACCGCCGCCGCCACCGCACTGGAATTCGATGACCTCGACGTGCTGCTGACTGGGCCCGCCGAGTACGTGGTGCTCAAGCACGACGCCGATGCTCTTCCCATCGTGGGTGTCACCCGGGAGAACTACCAGGCGGCGATCTTCACCCGCGCGGACTCCGACGTCGAATCGGTCGAGGACCTCGCCGGCGCCCAGATCATCACCAAGGAAGTCGGGTCCACCTCGGGTCACCTCGGCCCGCTGGAGATGCTCGACTCCGCCGGTCTCGACCCCACGGTCGGTGATGTCGATATCGTTCCCCTCTCAGACACCCAGCTGGAGGCCTTCGCAGGCGGCGACGGCGATGCGCTGGGCAGCGGCATCTCTGACTTTGAAGAGCTTCAGGACATGATGGGCGAGGACGAGGTCCGGATGCTTGAGGAAGGCCCGGATCTGCCCAACGACCTCTTCGTTGCACGGACGGGTCTCGGCGAAGAGTGCGCCGACTATCTCAAGGCATCCCTGTTGGAGAACCAGGATGTGCTCCTGGAGGCCGTCGTGGGGACCGGGGAGAACGACAAATACATCGGCTCAGAGTTCGTCGACGCCCAAGACGGTGACTATGACCCTGTTCGCCGGTCCTTCGAGGCGGCCGGCTTCTCTGACTACTCGCAGCTGCCCGATGAGAACGAACCAGGTGACGCCGACGAAGACGACGGTGAGAACTGATGCCCGTGCGAGATGCCGCTGCTCGAACCCCTGTCATTGAAGTCTCCAGACTCTCGAAGCGCTTTCCCAACGGCACACAGGCCCTCACCGACATCAACCTCCGGGTCAACACAGGTGAGACGGTAGTTCTGCTGGGTGCCAATGGTTCAGGCAAGTCCACCCTGCAGAAGTGCCTGACGAAGCTGGTCGAGCCCAGTGATGGTTCGGTCAGGGTTCTCGACACCGAGATCACCACCGCGGGCACCCGTGAGATCACCGCACTGCGCCGCGAGGTGGGCGTCGTGTTCCAGCGGATCAACCTGGTGCGCGAACTCTCGGTGCTCACCAACGTCATCCACGGATCGCTGGGGCGCGTGGGCGGCATGCGGAACTGGTTCGCGATGAGTGCCCGGAAAGACCAACGTGATGAAGCCATGGAGTCACTGGATCGGGTGGGGCTGGCCGATGTGGCTCAGCGCCGAGCCGAGGAGCTGTCCGGGGGTCAGCAGCAGCGTGTCGCCATCGCCCGGATGTTGATGCAGCAGCCCCAGGTGGTTCTCGCAGATGAGCCGGTCGCGGCGCTGGACCCCCGGGCTGGGCGATCAGTGATGGATCTCCTCTGGGAGATCACCGAAGAACGAGGCCTGACCCTGCTCTGCACCTTGCACCAGCTGGAGCTTGCTCGCGCCTATGGTCACCGCGTGATCGCGCTTCGCGACGGGGCCGTGGAGATGGACACGGTCATGTCCGAGGTGGCCGATGAACAGCTTCAGGGCCTCTACACCACCGAAGAGCGGGAGGAGTTCCCGTCCCGCGGGATCTTCGAGGGGGCTGCCTGATGATCCGCAGCAGCCCCGATTCGACCTTGCGGAAGCCTCGCACGTCGATCCACCAGGGACCCCCGGCGGCGCCCCCACGAACAAAGCCCCCGCGCTGGTCGACAAGCCTGATCGTGGTGCTCCTCGTGGCGCTGGCCGGCAATGGACTGGTACGCATGGACATCTCGATAGAGCGCCTGTTCCGAGCGCCGGAGAACGTGTGGAGATTCCTCTCCGGGGCGTTCCCACCGAATGCGCAGCGATTTCCCAACTTCGCCGAGGCGATGCTCGAGACCATCGAGATCGCTCTGATCGGCACCATCATCGGTGTTGTTCTCAGCGTGCCCGCCGCACTGCTGGCCGCGCAGAACACCAGCCCCTGGCGGCCGTTGTCGCACGCGATGCGATTCGTGCTCACCTCGCTTCGGGCGGTGCCCGATCTCGTCTGGGCTCTGATCTTCGTCATGGCCGTCGGCCTCGGACCCCTGGCGGGAATCCTCGCGATCGCCGTGGACGTCCTCGGCTTCGCTGGACGATTCTTCGCCGAGCGGATCGAAGAGGTCGAGCGTGGACCCATCGATGCACTGCGCTCCACCGGCGCCAACGAGATCTCGATCGTGGTCGGTGCAGTGCTGCCAGCCTCGTTCGCCTCGTTCACCGCGACCAGCCTCTACTGCCTGGAGAAATCCATCCGCGGCGCAACCGTGCTGGGCATGGTCGGCGCCGGGGGCATCGGCGGCGAACTCACCACGGCGTTCAGCCTGCGCCAATTCGATACGGCACTGGCAATCATCCTGATGATCCTCGTGGTGGTGCTGTTCGCCGAACAGCTCAGCGCGATGGTCCGGCGCAGAATGTTAGGAGCAGACCAGCTGACGCGTGCCGTGTGATCGAGGTTCCTGGGCCCGCGGCCCAGCTCGGTGAACGGACCGGCGTCGACGGTCAGCCCCGCGCTCCCGCAAGGATCTCCGCGAGCGCCACCAGGTGCTCGGCCTCGATCTCCGGCGCCCGGAAACAGCTCGGGTACGCAGCCCCGGTGCGGTTGATCCAGGCGGTGCGGAGTCCCGCGGCGGCAGCCCCGTGGATGTCCCAGGGGTGCACCGCGACGAGCATCAGTTCATCCAGGGGTCGTCCGGTCTGCTGCGCGGCATACGCGTAGGCGTCCCGCGCGGGCTTCCACAACGGTGCGTCGGTGACGCTGAGGCACTGCGAGAAGAGCTCCCGCACGCCGCCGCGTGCAAGCAGAGTCTCCGCGATCGCCGCCGAGCCGTTGCTCAGCGTGACCAGCTCCGCGGTCCGGCTCAGCGCGGTGACACCAGGAGTGACGTCGGGGTGCAGGTCGAAGTGCGTGAAGACCTCCAGAATGCGATCGACGTCCTCAGCGTGGTCTCGAGCTCCAGATGCCGCAGCCAGGTGGCGGCGCAGATTGTCCCGGGCGATCGCCACGAAGTCGGGATTCTCGCCGGTGGTGGTCAGCGCGAACCCATCGCGGAGCACCTCCGCGAACCACAGCGGGGCCCCAGCAGCAGGCATCCCTGATTCCTCGAATGCGCTCGCCAGGGGACGCATATCGGACAGCGTCTCGTTGACGTCGAAGAGCACCACGGGCGGCGGGGTAGTCATGGGACCCTTCCTACCACGGGCCGCGCTGTCCACGCGGGAAGTCAGCGCCGGATGATCCATCCCTGAACACTCGGGCTCCCGGCTCCAGTACGCTCTCAAGAGTGACTGACCAGGAGCCGGCTCGCCTCAGGTCTGCGGCCCCGGAGGAACCCTCCGCGGCGGCGCAGTCTGGGCGCCGAGCAGCCGTGGCCAAAGCCGCGCTGTTGGTGCTGGCGCTGGGAGTCTTCACCGCCGCGGCTCTCCTGCTTCCGCTCCCGTCGGTGGAGGAGATCCGAAACCTGGTCGCCGGCACGGGCTGGTGGGGTCCGATCGGATTCGGAATCGCCTACGCCGCACTGACCCTGGCCCCAGTGCCGAAGAACGTGCTCTCCATCGGTGCCGGGGTGCTCTTCGGGTTCGGCCCGGGTCTGTTGATCGTCTACACCGCCGCGATGGCCGGAGCCTCCGCTGCGTTCTGGCTGGGCCGCCGGCTGGGCCGCGACGCGGTCGAGCGGTTCACCGGGACCCGGGTCGCAAGGTTCGAAGCCGTCCTGGACCGGCACGGGTTCGCCGCCGTCGTGGGGGTCCGGCTGGTCCCGGTGCTGCCCTTCACCGCGATCAACTACTCGGCCGGATTGACCTCCTTGGGCTGGTGGCCCTACCTTCTGGGCACCCTGATCGGGATCGTCCCCGGCACAGCCAGCTACCTGGCGCTGGGCGCCTTCGGCTTTGAATCGGGCTTCCAGGCCGAGCTGGCATTCGCGGTGCTCGGCGTCCTGACCCTGGCCGGGATCGCCTACGCGGTGCGGCTCCGCGGGAGCAGCGGCAGAGCCGATGTTTGATGCGCTGCTCCGGTCCGCGCTCGCCCCGACTACAGACGCTGCTGCCCGCGTGCTGGACGTGCCCTGGGTGACCCCGAACCGGCTCACCGGCCTCAACCTTGCCGCCGGCCTCATCAGCGCAGTGCTCGCGGCGACGCAGCAATGGATCCCGGCGCTGATCCTGTGGCTGCTCTGCCGAGTCGCCGACGGGCTGGACGGCCCGCTGGCCCGGCGCAGGGCCGGCGGGTCCTCCCCGGCTTCCGGGCAGGGCGGCTTCTGGGACATCTGCGCAGACTTCATCGTCTATGGCGCGACGGTGGTGGGCGTGGCCATCGGTGCGAGCGCGGCCTTCGACGCCCCGTGGCTGCCGTTCCTGCTGGTGCTCTTCGCCTACTACGTCAACGGGGGCGCCTTCCTCGCGTTCTCCTCCATCGCGGAGAAGGACGGCAGGCAGCTTGACGACGGCCGGTCGCTCTCCTTCATCGGTGGCCTGGCGGAGGGGGCCGAGACCGTGCTGGTGCACAGCCTGTGGCTGATCTTCCCCTTCGCGGCCGCCCCGATCGCGGCTGTGTGGGCGCTGCTGGTCGGCCTGAGCGCGGCGCACCGCGTGGTCGTGGGCTACCGGGCGCTGGGCTGAGACTCAGGGCCGCGGCGTCGTCGTCGGACCAGGGCAGCCAGCGCGCTGGTCGCCGTGTTGACCACGGGGGAGTCCAGTCCGTCGCGGGCATGGGCGATCGCGGCGTCCCAGAGCGCATCGTTGTAGGTCGGGTAGGCGTGGGTGATTCCCGCGAGCTGCCGGGTGCTCAGCTTCTGTGCGACCGCGAGGGTCAGCTCTCCCAGTGACTCACCTGCCCGGGGACCCACGAGGGTGCCGCCGAGGATTCGGCCGCGCCGGCCGATCACCAGTCGGGCGAATCCTTCTGGTGAGTCCTCGGTCAGCGCCCGGTCGGTGTGCTCCGGTGAGACCGTCGAGGTGGTCATGCCCGGGCCGGAGACAGCGGTGAGGCCCACGGCGGCGACCTCCGGGGAGGTGTAGGTGATCCGCGGGACCGTGCGGCTGACTCGGCGCCGCAGGCCGAGGACCGCATTGGAGGCGGCGGTGCTGGCGTGGACCGCTGCCAGGTGGGTGAACTTCGGGTGCGGGGTGACATCCCCGGCGGCCCAGATGGAGCGGTTCGAGGTGCGCATCGTGTCGTCCACGAGCACGTGTCCGGCCTCGTCACATTCCACCCCGAGCTGCTCCAGACCCAGGCCTGCGCTCCGCGGGGTCCGCCCGGTGGCGACCAGGACGACGTCGGCCTCCAGCCGCCGGCCTGCCGAGGTGGTGACCATGTGTCCGTCCGCACCGTCCGCACCGTCGGCCCCTTCGGCTTCGTCAGATCGACGGTGGACGCGGGCGGGCTCCTCATTGACAAGCACGGTGGCGCCATCGCGTTCCAGGCTCGCCTGCACCAGGGCGGCGGCGTCGGGGTCCTCCTTGGGGAGCAGTCCCGAACGGGCCAGCACCGTCACGTCTGAGCCGAGCCGCGCGAAGGCCTGGCCCAGCTCACAGGCGATCGGGCCGCCGCCGATCACCACCAGACGCGGCGGCAGCTGCGTCAGCTCCCAGATCGTGTCGGAGGTGACGTGCCCGGCGTCCTTCAAACCTGGGATCTCGGGCACCGAAGGGAAGCTGCCGGTGACGATGAGGGCCTGACGGAAGCGGATCCGCTCGCCCGCGCCCCCGGACACCCCAGAGATCTGGGCAACCCCGGGGGCGGTGAACCGGGCGATTCCATGCAGCACCGTCACCCCAGCGGCTTCCAGGGTCTCCGCCGAATCGTCGGGTTCGATCGTGCTGATGGTCGCGCGGATCCGCTTCCTGACCTGGGTGAAATCGGGCTCGGTGTCGGCGGCCTCGCGGACCAGGGAGGCGTGGGCGGCCGCCGAGAGGATGGTCTTCGAAGGCACGCATCCGGTCCAGAGACAGTCGCCGCCGGTGCGGTGCTGCTCGACCAGGACGGTGCGTGCACCCAGGCGCGCTGCCGTCTTAGCCCCCACGATCCCCGCCGTGCCCCCGCCGATGACCAGCAGATCGATCAGACCATCCACGGTGAACTCCTTCAACGGCGGCGAGAGGGGTCGGCGTCAGCGTCAGCGCATACCCTGGGAGGTGCTGTGCATAGCGTACGCGGGAGAGGAGCCGGGCCTTGCAGAAGGACAGCGCCGAGAGATACACCCGCGAGAAGTACACGGCCTTCGCCCCGTTCTACGATCTGCTCTCCGCCGAGCAACCCGTCTACGGCGCCGGACGACGACGGCTCATCGAGTCACTCGCACTGCGCGAGGGAGACCAGGTTCTCGACCTCGGGTGCGGCACCGGCCTGAACTTCGGGCCGCTGCAGAACCGGGTGGGCCTGCGCGGGGTCATCGTGGGCATCGATCGCAGCGCCCAGATGCTCGTCCAGGCCAGGAAGCGGGCGCAGCGTCACGGCTGGGACAACGTGATCCTGATCCAGGCCGACGCCACCACCATGGTCGCCGCCGAGGTCTCAGAGGAGATGACGCAGGCTGGTGGGAGCGGGCTCTCACGCGTCGGGCTGGCCACGTACTCGCTGTCTCTGATGGACCCGTGGGTGCGAGCCTGGGGAAACATGTGGCAGCTGACGGAGCCCGAGGCGGAGCTGGGGGTGCTGGACATGCAGCGGCCCAGCGGAGTCAGCGCGCTGCTGAGCCCGCTGGCCAGGGCTGCGTGCCGACTGGGCGGGGCGGATATCGAGGCGCACCCGTGGGCCGCGGTGGAACGTGACTGCGCAGACCTCCGGTCCGCTTCGGCGCGCGGCGGCCACCTGCAGGTCCGCGTGGGGGTCAAGCCCGCGGGTCGACGATGATCTTGACGTGCTGCTCGTTGTTGTTGATCAGCTGCTCAAACCCCTCGGAGACCAGCCCGTCGAGGCCGATCCTGCCGGTGATGAACGGACCGAGGTCGATCTTGCCGTCCTCGACGAGTTCGATCACGCGTCGGTGATCGTTGGCGTAGCCGATGGTGCCCAGCAGGGCGATCTCCTTGAGCACCAGCTTCGGCATGTCGACGGCGGGCTTGTGCCCCCAGATGGAGACGTTGACGATGACTCCGGCGGGACGCACCGCATCGAGGAGCATGTCCAGGACCACCGGGACCGAGGAGCATTCGAAGCCGACGTCGGCTCCACGGCCGTCGGTGCGGCGGCGCACCTCCGCTGCCACGTCGACTTCGCGGGGATCGAAGACCTCGTCGGCGACGCCGGTCTCCCGGGCCTTGGCCTTGCGGGCCTCGGAGAGCTCGGAGATGAAGACGGTGAGGCCTTCCGCCTTCAGTACCGCGGCGGTGAGCAGACCGATCGGGCCTGCGCCGCCGACCACCGCGACGCCACCGGCCTTGCCGCCGGATCGGACGAAGGCGTGGTGGCCTACCGCGAGAGGTTCGATCAGTGCGGCGTGATCGAGGGGGACGTGATCCGCGATCGGGTGGACCCAGCGGCGTTCGACCACGATCTTCTCGCTGAGCCCGCCCCCGCGACCGCCGAGGCCGATGAAGTTCATGTCCGGGGAGAGCTGATAATCGACCCCGGGCTTGACCTCCACGTCCTCGCGGATGATGTAGGGCTCGACCACCACTTTCTGGCCGGACGTGAGGTCGCTGACGTCGTCGGCGACTGCCGTGACGGTCCCGGAGAACTCGTGTCCGAGAGTGACCGGTGCGGACTCACCGGAGATGGGGTGCGGGTGTCCGTGGGCCGGGACGAAGATCGGGCCTTCGAGGTATTCGTGGAGGTCGGTGCCGCAGATGCCGCACCAGGCGACGTCGATGGCCACGTGTCCCGGCTTCAGCTGAGGTTCGTCGATCTCTTCGATGCGGATGTCTTTGCGATCGTAGTAACGAGCTGCGCGCATGATGGCAATCTCCTGGTAGCTGGTTCGAGCAGGTAGAGACGTTCGCAGACTACTCCTGGCACCGGGACAAAGCACGGGGTCTCAGTCAGCCGGATGAAAGGTCACCGACAGTGGTGGCCACCCGGCTTGGTCCGCGTCCCCGCCCTGTCATCACCGGTGCAGGCGCGACGGCCCGCTCAGCCCTGGGTGTAGGCCTGAACCGCTGCGAGGGCCAGACGACGACCCGCCTCGATCGGCGACCGAGGGTGGCCGCGCAGGAACGCGGTCAAGGTCCCGTCGTAGGCCAGGAGCACTCCTTCGGCAAGATCCTGGGCTCGATCAGCTGCCAGGGGGCGGGAGAGGTGAACCAGCCGTGTGCGCAACAAGGCTGTGTCCGCGTCCAGGACGTCCCTGATCTCTCCGGCTTCCGGCATCAGCTCAGTGGCGGCTGCGAGGAACGCGCACCAGCGTGATGGGTGCTGCCGGTCCTCCCTGTAGGCGGCCAAGGCGTCGAAGACGGCCAGCAGCCGCTCGGTGTCATTGTTCGCGGAGATCACCTGCTCGTCCCAGCTGCTCCGCCAGTCAGCGAAACGGATACGCAGGGCCTCCGCGGTCAACGCGTCCTTGCTGCCGAAGTGTGAGTACAAGGTGGCTGGAGACGCGCGCGCCCGACGGAGGATCTCGTCCACGGGCGTGGCGCGGATGCCGTCTTCGAAGAGTATGTGGTCAGCAGCCTGGAGCAGCCGCGTGCGCGCTGGGACCTGCTGGGCGGTGCTCATCATGTCATTCTAGTCAGAGTTAACCGACATATCGTTGTACATATAAATAACGTACGTTATATGTCACTAGCATGTGTGATGATCGTAGATCACGGAAGGGTGCTATGACGAGTAAGTCGTCCCGGTGACCCTCCAGCAGCGAAAGGGCTCCCTCGACCCGACTGAGCTGGATCTCTTCGAGATCAACGACGCCTTCGCCGCAGTCGGTCTGGCGTCGGCCAGGGCGAGGCCCTGCTGATCCAGGACGCCCAGAACTGAACACACGAGGAGACTTCTATGGCGTACTTCGAACGGATCGACGAGACACGGTTTCAGGCCACCGAACATGCGAGTGGAGCCTGGGATGAAGACATGCAGCACATCGCGCCTGCGCTGGGGCTGATGGCACATGTCATGGAGCGAGACAGAGATCAACGCCGTGAGGACTCGCTGCGCATCACGGGGCTGCACTACGACATCCTGGGACCGTTGCCGGTGGGTGAGGTCGACGTCGTCGCCCGCGTGCTGCGTCCCGGCAAGACCATTGAGCTGGTGGAGGTCGAGCTGAGGCATGACTCGCGTCCGGCGGTGCTCCTGCGCGGCTGGCTGCTGGCTCAGTTCGACACCGCCCGGCTGGAGGGAACCGCGTTGGCGGAGATTCCCGGACCGGCGACCTTTGAACCGTGGGATGCGAGCACAGTCTGGCCCGGAGGGCTCATCCGCTCGATCGAATCCAAGCGCCGCGTCCTGGGCGAAGGGCGCTCCCAGGCCTGGATCCGCACCCCCCACTCCCTCGTCGCGGACGAACGGGTGAGCGATCTGTCTCGCTTCGTCGGACTGTTCGACGTCGCGAACGGGGTCGCCGTCCGCTCAGACCCAGGTGACGTGCTCTTCCCCAACGTGGAGCTCTCCACCCAGATCTTCCGTGCTCCAGAAGGGGAGTGGGTGGGCTATGACACGACGGTCTCCTTCGGACCCGATGGGCGCGGACTGACACAGTCCATCATTCATGACCTCAAGGGACCCGTCGGCTCAGCGACCCAGGCGCTCACGGTCCGACCCAGGCAGTGACGTGTCCGAGCCCGTTGCTCTGCGATGTGCCGGTGCCGGTCAGGTCTTGAGCGGCGCTGGCACGTACCTTCTCATCAACCCGTGATGCGCCGGACCCCGTCGAGGATCGCCTTGTGCGCCCGAGCATCGCTCAGCGGCAGGAAATGTCCCCGCGTCTCCAGCTGCACATTGTGTGCACCTTCGAGGCGGCTCCCGCCGGGGATGTGGGGGTCGAAGCGACCATAGATCGAGATGATGTCCGCATCCACGTCCCGGCTGGCGCCCAGTTCGGCCAGCTCCGGGGAGCGTGGCAGGAACAGCCGCAGCGCGGGCAGCGGCAGCAGTCGGGCCAGCTGTGACCCTTCGAACGGGGTGTTCAGCGTGACCAGCCCCAAGACCGGGTCAGCGTCACTCTGCCGGGTGAGCAGCAGCTTGCCGATCAGCCCGCCCTTGCTGTGGGCCACCAGCACACACCGTTGAACGCCCTCACGGCGGATGTAGTCATCCACCAGGTCTGCCATGTCCTCGATGGTGCCGCCGTTGTACCCCAGGTCCACGACGGCGTGCACGTCATAGCCCTGCTCCCGCAGCACGTTGGCCACCGGGAGCATGAAGGCCCAGGTCTCATAGATCCCCGGCAGCAGCAGCACGGCGGGCTTCCCTGACTCGGGCCGGCGGTAGGCCTTCGGATCAGGCCCACGCAGCAGTCCGGACGCCTGCCGGCGCAGCGCGTAGGCGTAGTCGTGGACCCAGGCGCCGAGGTTGCGGCCAAGCTCGGATGCCCCTCGCAGACGCTCCCGCGCGCCGGAGGAAGGAGTGGCCGAAGCCGGGAGGCTGGTCACGCGCGGGGCGCCGTCGTCTGCGGGCCCGGGCGCTCGCCGTCGACGGCTGCCAGAAACGGGGCACACGCGGAGGCGAGCTCCTTCGGCCGGTGGATCTGGAGCGCATGCGGAGCGTCGGGGATCTCCACCAGGCTCGCGTCGGGGGCGAGGTCCACCAGCTGCCGCGCCCACTCGGCCGAGGCGATCGGATCATTCTCACCGCGGACCACCAGGCCCGGAATCGTGCAGCGCTGGATGGACTCCTCAGTCCGATCGGCAAGCATGTGTCGGACCGTGTGCAGGTAGCGCAGCGGGCCCATCCGCACATAGTTGCGGAACACTATGAAGTTGTTCCGTGGGGGTTCGCGCAGGGTGTCGCGCATCAGCCGTGAGCTCTGGGCGAGAAAGCTGCGCGCGGACGGGTCCACTGTCGGCCCGATCAGCACGTAGCCGGCGAACATCTCCGGGTGGGTGGCGACGGCGTCGGCGACGATCTGGCATCCCATCGAGTGACCGACGACGACGGGGGAGTCCAGCTCCAGCGTGGTGACCACCCCGGCCACCACCTCGCTCAGCTTCGAGATGCTCAGCGCCCGCTCCGGATTGGGCGTCTTGCCGTACCCCGGCAGATCCAGCGCGTAGACATCGTGGGTGGCCGCGAGCACGTCGGTCAGGGGCTGGAAGTACTCGCCGGACATGCCGAGTCCATGCACCAACAGGACCTGGGGTCGCTGCGGAGCGAAGGTCCCGTGAACATCCACGGCGTGGTCGCCGACCTGCAGGCGCCTCGTGCGGGACCCGGCTGCGGATACGGTCCTCCAGAACATGGGCCCCTTCTCGATCCGTCGTATGAACCTGGGGCGAGCGCTGCGTGGCCCGCCTCAGATCGACCATGGTATCGAGGCTGGCTGTATGTCCCGGTGGGGGTCCTCCCAGATTCTCCCCTCGCCGCCCTATGCGCCGTGGTCGGTGACCTCCGGAGTGCTCGCCCCAGGGGAGAGGTCAAGGCGGCGGAGCAGCTGGGCGTTGAGAGCAACCACCACGGTGGAGGCAGACATCAGGATCGCGCCGATGCTCATCGGGAGCACAAATCCGAGGGGCGCCAGCACGCCCGCGGCGAGCGGCACCGCAGCGATGTTGTATCCGGCGGCCCACCACAGGTTCTGCTTCATCTTTCTGTAGCTGGCCTCGGAGAGCCTGAAGACGGAGAGCACGGAGCGAGGATCGGAGCTCGCCAGGATCACCCCGGCGGATCCGATGGCCACGTCGGTGCCCGCGCCGATGGCGATGCCGACATCGGCCTGCGCCAGGGCAGGAGCGTCGTTGACGCCGTCACCCACCATGGCCACCTTCTTTCCCTCTGCCTGGAGCTCGGCGACCTTCGCCGCCTTGTCCTCGGGTCGGACCCCGGCGAAGACTCTGTCGATGCCCAGATCTCGGGCGACGGTGTCGGCAACTGCCTGGGCGTCCCCGGTGATCATCACAACCTCGACGCGTCGGGCATGGAGCGCCTCGATGGCAGCGTGGGACTCGGGTCGGACCTCATCAGCGAGCCGCAGCGCTCCGATCACCTCACCGTCCATCAGCACGTGGAGGATGATCGCGCCTTCTTCGCGCCACTGCTCGGTGACCGTGAGCGCGTCCTGTCTGCGCTGGTCCAGAAGATGCGGACCCCCGACCTCCACGACGCTGCCGTCAACGGTGGCGCTGACCCCCACGGCGGGAGATGAGGAGAAGTCTCTGGCCCGCGGCACATTCAGGTCCCGGCCCCGTGCGGCGCCGATGATCGCCCGGGCCAACGGGTGTTCGCTGTCTGACTCTGCGGCGGCGGCGAGGGCAAGGACGTCGTCGTCCTGGTGATTCCCCACGGGGTGGACCCCTGTGACGGTGGGCTCCCCCTTGGTGAGCGTGCCGGTCTTGTCGAAGAGCACCGCGTTGACCGTGCGCATGGACTCCAGGGCCAGCCGGTCCTTCACGAGAACGCCGCCCCGGGCGGCCCTCTCGGTGGCGATCGAGACCACCAGCGGGATCGCAAGACCCAGCGCGTGGGGACAGGCGATCACCAGCACGGTGATCGTGCGGACAACCGCAGCCTCGGGCATGCCCAGCGCGGCCCAGCTGAGTGCAGTCAGGACCGCAGCCCCCAGAGCGAACCAGAACAGCCAGCCTGCGGCCCGGTCCGCGATGCGCTGAGCCCGGGAGGAGGAAGCCTGAGCATCCGCCACGAGCTTCTGGATCCCGGCCAGAGCGGTGTCTTCCCCGATAGCCGCGACTTCGACGCGCAGCCCGGAGTCTGTCGCCACGGTGCCGGCGACGACGTGCTCGCCGGTCCCGCGGCGGACCGGCTTCGATTCACCGGTGACCATGGATTCATCCATCGAGGCGCTTCCGTCGATGATCCTCCCGTCGGCCGGGACCGAAGAGCCAGGCCTGACGATCACCACATCGCCGACGGCCAGAGCGGCCGGAGCGACCTTCACGACGTCGTCGCCCTGGACCTTCTCAGCCTCATCGGGCAGCAGCGCTGCCAGGGAGTCCAAGGCAGAGGTGGTCTGAGCCAGTGAGCGCATCTCGATCCAATGGCCGAGCAGCATGATGACCACCAGCAGGGCCAGCTCCCACCAGAAGTTCAGCTCATGGTCCAGGATCCCCAGCGTCGCACCCCAGGACGCGATGAAGGCCACGGTGATGGCGAGCCCGATGAGCAGCATCATCCCGGGCTGCCTGGCGCGGACCTCCGAGGCTGCTCCGGTCAGGAATGGGCGACCGCCCCAGAGGTAGACGATGGTGCCCAGCACAGGAGACACCCACCACACCCAGGGGGCGTCTGGGAGCGTATAGCCGAGAAGGTGCGCGAACATCTCGTTGAAGCCCACCACCGGCACGGCCACCACCACCATGATCAGGAACAGCCGGCGGAACTGACCGACATGATCCCCATGGTCGTGGCTGTGACCTTCGTGTCCGGTGTGACTCGACGGAGCCTCATGGCCGTCATGACTCGGATGATGACCATGATCATGGCCATGGTGCGGGGTGTCCGCGGCGGGACCAGGTCCAGCCTGCTCGGGTGCTCGCGACGAATTGTCCATGTCTGCATTTATACCCCTGGGGGGTATATGAGTCAAGGTGTGGCTGTCGGGTAGAACGAGTCCACGGGGCGCGCGTGACCCCACCTGACGCGTGGACCACGCCTGGCTCGAGCTTCATGGAATCTTCATGAGATCCAGCGCGCTCCGCCGATGCGGCGCAGATAGGGTTGAGGGCTGGTCATTCCACGAGGGAAGGAGATGTACGGATGAAGCTCGTGAACCGCAGACGCCTCATCGGCGGAGGTCTGGGAGTGCTCGGGGCGGGAGCCCTGGCGGCCTGCTCGCGGGAGGCTCCGCCGGCAGCCCCAGACCAGAACACAACCTCCCCCATCTCCCACATCCACGCGATCGTCCGCGATCCGGCCGATTCGGCAGTGGTGCTGCTAGCCGCTCACGAAGGCCTGTTTCGGCTCCGGGAGCAGGAGTCGATTGCAGTCGGCCCCGAGATCGATCTGATGGGCTTCACCGTGACCCCCGACGGCCGCTACCTGGCGTCTGGCCACCCGGGGCCGGGGGTGGATCTCCCGGAGCCGCTCGGACTCATCGAGTCCACCGACCGGGGCGAGACTTGGAAGGTGCTCTCCCGGGGAGGTGAATCTGACTTCCACGCACTGGCGGCCAGTTCTGACCGTGTGCTCGGCTTCGACGGCGAACTGCGACTCAGCGCGGATGGTCGGACATGGGAGACCCTGCCTATCGATTCCATGCCCGCATCGGTCGCGATCGCCGAGGGCTCAGGAGCGATGTTGGCTGCCACCGAAGCGGGCGTCCTGCGATCAGATGACGGCGCCGCATGGGATCTGCTGGACACACCGCAGCTCATCCGGCTTCTGACCTGGGTCGATGACACCACGATCGTGGGTGCAAGCGTCGAGGGACACCTGCTGATCAGCCACGACGTGGGAGACAGCTGGACCGTCAGCCAGCAATCCCTCGGTGAGGTCTCTGCCCTGGGGGCGAGTTCGACTGCCGACGGCGCCGTCGAGGTGCTGCTGGTCGTGGGCGAGTCAGTGCTTCGCACCCTCGACGGCGGGGAGACCACCGAACGTCTTCTCTGAGCTGGACTCCTAGGACCCGGTTCAGAGGTCTTCCAGGAGCTCTTCCATCTGCTCGATCTCGGCCTGCTGAGAGTCGATGATGTCCTCTGACAGCTCCAGGGCTTCGGGGTTCGCCCCGTCCTGGAGATGCTGCTCCGCCGAGGAGACGGCGCCCTCATGGTGGACGATCATCTGCTCCAAGAACATCTCAGAAGCGGCCGAGCCGGTCGATTCTTGGAGCTGGTCGAGGTCTTCCTCGCTCATCATGCCCTCGTGCTGCATAGTGCCCCCGTCCATGCCGTCGCCCATGTCGCCGTGGTCCATGTCCCCCATGTCCCCCTGGTCCGGGCCCGCTTCCTCCTGACCCCAGGCGTCCAGCCAAGACTCCATCTGCTCGATCTCGGGACCTTGGGCCTCGCGGATGTCTTCGGCGAGGGCCTCCACCTCCGGCTCCACATCGTCCTTGTCCAGCAGCATCTCCGACATGTGGACTGCCTGTCGGTGGTGCGGGATCATTCCGGAGATGTAGTCGACATCGGCCTCGTTGTACTCCGCTGCGGTCTCCTCTGCAGCCTCTCCCTGATCGGATGGGGTCTCGTCGGACTGATCCTCGGCGGTGGCGCAGCCGGTCAGCGCGACCGTGAGTGCGAACGCGCCGATGAATGCTGCGGATGTCGTGGTCTTCATGGGTTCCTCCTATGTTGAGATCACCAGTGGCTTGCTGAGGAGTCAACCGCATGGCTGGACCCGGCATTGCCCGAAAGCGTGATCTTGAAGAAACCTTCATCAAGTGCAGACCCGTTCTTGACCGGATGTTCTGCCTTCCACCTCGCCGGCATTCTCAGCGAGGACGCCGGGACAGTCTCGGCGCCCGCAGCAGAACCTCGAGGGGCCCTCGGCTGAAGCGCTTCCGCCAGAGCCAGGCGAACGCCATCAGCGCGGCCACGGTCCAGGTGCTCGCGATCATCCCCTGGACCAGCGTGTCCGGTCCCGGGCGGACGACGAATGCGAGGATCAGCAGGTGCCCGACGTAGGCAGTCAGGGCCAACTGACCCAGGAAGATCAGCGGAGACACCATGGGGTGGGACCACGCGTGGATCTTCAGGCACAGGCCGAGGACGAAGACTGCGGACCCGGTGCCGCCGATCAGCCACAGCGGCATCTGTGAATGGGCCACCGCGCTGAAGAGTCGCTCCCATGCCATATGGGTCGTCGGCTCGCCGAATGCGGCCACCAGAAGCGCAGAGAGCAGGCGAGCCGCCACTGCAGCAGCTGCGCCCCAGATGATCAGTCGAGTGCTGATTCTTGAGTCTGTGAGCTCCAGTCGACCCAGCCAGAGGCCGAGGACGAAGGGCGCCGCCCAGACGATCAACGGGTATGGGCCCGTGAGCACGATGCCGGTGAAGATCTCCCAGGGCGGGCCTGAAGCTGAGACGGGGTCTCGATCGAAGCGTCCGTCGGTCTGAGCCTGAACCGCAATCCAGATCACCGGGCCGAGGAGGGCGCTGATCCCCGTGGTCAGGAGCAGGAGGCCACCGGAGACCCGGAGAAGTGGGAGAGAGAAGAGGATCAGCAGCGCATAGATCTGCAGAATCACCGAGACGTCGTGGGCGAGTTCCTGGAGCGCCAGGCCGCCCAGGAGCAGCAGTACACAGCGCCAGAGCAGCGACACCCAGGGGAGCGGAGCGTGTTGTTCGCGAGAGCGGCGCGTCATCAAGGAGACGCCGATTCCGCCGAGCAGGACGAAGAGCAGGGACGCCCGACCATACGGAACTCGGTAGATCATCTCCAGAAGCTCGTCGTCGCCGCGGGGACCAGTGTTGACAGCAATCATGCCGATGATCGCCAGCCCGCGTGCAGCGTCCAGCGCGAGCATCCGCTGTGCGCCCGAGCGAGGCGGCCTCTTCGTGGAGGTCTTTCGCTGAGACGACACTCCGGCTCCCTGTCTGATCTGCTGGTGAGTCCCGTGACGGTGACCACGCAACTCTTGACTATATCGAGTCGCCTGCGATGGGGCGGCAGATAATCAGATCCTTTATGGAACCTTCATCAAGTCTTGGGTGCCCTGAGGCAGCTCGACCGTGAAGACGGCTCCCTTTCCGGTCCCCTCGCTGAACGCCCAGACGGATCCTCCATGAGCGGTGACTATGGAACGCACGATCGCGAGTCCGATCCCAGATCCACCGTGGGTGCGGTCGCGTGCGCTGTCCACGCGGTAGAAGCGCTCAAAGAGGTGGGCAAGGTGTGCCGGGTCGATTCCGTGGCCGGTGTCGACGACGTCGACGGTCACATGGGATCTGGATGCCCGTGCACTGAGGGTCACCTCGTCGCCGCGCTCGGTGTGGTGCAGTGCGTTGTCCAGCAGATTGGTCAGGACCTGACCGATGCGGTCGCGATCCGCGGTGATCGTCACGGCTCTTGCGCGGTTGCCGATCTTGATCTCGAGGTTCACCCCGGCGGCCTGATAGCGAGCGCGGATCTGGGCAGACGCGGCATCCAGGAGCTCACCGAGCTGGACCGGGGCGAGCCGCAGGTCCAGGCACCCCTCTTCTGCGGCGCTGACCAGAGAGATGTCCTCAGCAAGGCGTGTGAGGCGCTCGGTCTGTTCTCTGAGCATGACCAGGGTTTCGTCGTCGGCGTGGGCGATCCCGTCCTGCATCGCTTCGAGATATCCGTCAACCGTGGACACCGGTGTGCGCATCTCGTGGGCCAGATCTGAGAGCAGGCGCTTGCGAGTGAGCTCAGTGCGGTCCAGCTCTGCGGCCATGCTGTTGAACGCGACCATCAGCTCAGTGAACTCTGCTCCGATGCTGCTCTCCGGGACCCTCGCGGAGTAGTCGCCGTCCGTGATCTCGACGACCGCAGAGCGGATCTTGCGGATCGGCCTGACCAGCCGGCGCACGAGGATCACGGTGACGACGACGGAAGTCCCGAAGGCTGTCAGGAGGGCCAGCAGGAGGGACAGTCTCCATGCCGCATCGAATGCTTCCTCGGCGTGGGCGACGATGCCTGGATCGGGGTTGGAGGTTTCGACCATCTCCATATGGTCATCGAAGATTGCCGGTCCCACGATGAGAGCAACGACCCAGGCAGTCACCACCGCCACACCCAGCACAAGGATGAGCGCCGCCAGGATCCGGGTGCCCAGCCCGGTGAATCGCCTCTGCCCGATCAACGTGGCGGTCCCGTCTTGTACCCGATGCCACGGACCGTGTGGATGAACCGGGGGTTCGCGGAATCATCCCCCAGCTTTCGGCGGAGGTGCCCGATATGGACATCGACCAGGTGTTTGTCTCCGAACCACTCATCACCCCACACCTTGGTGATCAGTGCGCTCCGACTCTGTGCCACTCCGGGTTCCGCGAGAAGCGTCGCCAGGAGCTCGAACTCGGTCAAGGTGAGATCCACGAGCTGACCCCGCAGTTGAACTTCACGTCCCGCCAGATCGACGCGGAGGTCCCCCAGCTGGTAGGTGACGAGATCCGAGCCGGAGGCGTTTCGTGGCCTGCGCAGCATCGCCTTCACGCGCAGCACCAGTTCTCGTGGGCTGAAGGGCTTGGTCACATAGTCATCGGCGCCGACGGACAGTCCGATCAGACGGTCCACCTCCTCGGCGCGGGCCGTGAGCATGATGATGTAGCAGTCCGAGAACGTACGGATCTGTCGGCAGGCTTCCACGCCGTCCAGGCCAGGCAGGCCGAGGTCAAGGATGACGACGGCGGGGCTCTGTTCGCGAACGATATCCACGGCGTGGGATCCATCTCCGGTCGCCACGACGCGGAACCCATCGCGGATGAGGTATTGCTCGATCAGGTGGACCAGTGGCGCCTCGTCGTCCACCACCAGGATCTTCATGGGACCTTCCCCGACAGCTGACATGGTCCCGATACTAGATCAGCCTGCGCGACCCATGTCGTCGAGCCAGCTGGCGTGCCAGGCCAGGGCGGCGTTCCAGTTGATCGTCGTCTCATTGGTGGACCAGGAGTCAGACGCGTCGATGTAGCAGAACTGCGGCGCGCAGCCGGAGAGATCGCCCTGTGCCGTGGGATCGCCGAGGACGGAGTTGGCCCCGCCGGCAAGCTTGCCGGCGGGGAACGGCGGCAGCCGCTCGTGATCGGCCGCGTACCAGCGGCTGTGCATGTTTTCAGAGAAGTACGTGCCGTAGCCGGAGACGTAGGAGTTGTTGATCGCGTTGCGGCCCAGGACATAGTCGATGGCCTCGATCCCGGCTTCGCGGTACCGGGTCTCGCCGGTGAGGTCGAAGGCGGTGGCGATCACCGCGGCGTTGTTGAGCACCATATGGTTCGACCCCCAGTCGTATTCCTCCGGGGCATAGGGGTGGCCGAAGGGCTGATCCTGCTGGACCGCCAGATAGGCGTCGGCGGCGTCGACCACGGAATCGATCACCGCCTCACGGTCCTCCAGGTCGCTGTCCACGGTCGCTAGATCCAGGCGGGCGGCAGCGGCGGTGTTCTTCCAGTCGAAGGCCGGGGTGCCGAAGACCTGATCCTCGGCGCCGCCCACATGATGCACGTTGGTGCGCACCGCGTCCTCATAGCTGGCTGACCCCGTGGTCAGGTACAGCTGCGCGGCCGCCCAATAGAACTCGTCGCTGAACTCGTGATCGTTATAGGGACCACCGCCGGGATTCGGGTCAACACCGTCGGGGCCCCGGAAGATGCTGGAGTGCTCGGCGGCGGCAGCCCAGGCAGATTCCGCAGCGTCGAGCAGCTCATCGGCGAACTCTTCGTCGAACTGGTCATAGAGGCGGGCGCCGTGGGCTGCGGCGGCTGCCAGGTTCAGCGTCGCGGCGGTGGAGGGCCGGTGCAGATACCGCGGCATCGGGTCCTCGTGCGGGAGGGTGTCCATTCCGGTCCAGGCGATGTCGTGCAGCTTGTGGTGCGCCATCCCGCCGGCATCGATCTCGACCCCGTCGATCGTCATCCAGGTGTCGGCGGGCACCTGCATGGAGAGCATCCATTCAAGGTTCCAGCGAGCCTCGTCAAGGATGTCCGGCACCCCGTTGCCCCGCTCGGGGATCAGCAGGGTCTCGTCACCCAAGGCCTCGTCCACGGCTACCTCGGCGTTCTGGCTGCGCTCATAGGTGGCCAGCAGCTGCCACACCGAGATGCCCGAGTTGACCACGTATTTGCCATGGTCGCCCGCGTCATACCAACCACCTGCAGCATCCAGGGCGTAGCCCTCCGGACAGCGCCACGCCTCGGGGTCGCCGTAGACGTCCGCGCTGGCGTGCTGCTCCGCCCCGTTCCACACGAAGCGCTCCGCGGGCAGGCAGGGCACCTGCAGATCCCCCCGGTTGGGGACGTCGGAGTCGGGCAGGTCTTCCCATGGGGGCACGAATTCCGTGACGTGCCCGGCAGGGCGCTCATACTCCTGCCTCTCGAGGCTCCCGTCGACCTCGATCGGTTCAATCGCGATGCCGGATCGATGCGTGTAGTAGACGTTCAGGGCATCATGGCGCAGTGAGGTGTATAAGTCCTCGGTGATGTCGAAGGGGTAGCTCTGCTCGCCCTCGGCGGTCAGCGTGTAACCCGCCCCGGAGTCGCCGTGATCGCTGAAGTCGATGGTGTGGACGTCGAGTCCCGCCGACGGGTCGAACCCTTGCGGGGTCGACTCTCCTTGCGCGGCGAGCCCGCCGTCGTCGTCGAGCAGCTGCCAGCTCACCGCTTCCTGCTGCTCGGTCACCAGGGTGGCGCGCTTCGGGCCGTCGGGCAGGTAGCCGAGCTGGTTGACGCGCACGCGTGGCCCGGTCTCATGCCCGAAGGACGCCGCTGCCGACTCGTCATTGCTGGACGTTGAGCCCTCGTCGGCGTGGGTATTCTCGCTGGCGCAGCCCAGCAGGGCGAGGACGGTGACAGCTAGGGTCGCCGCCCCTCTGGCGGGGAGGAAACCGACTCGCTGAGTGGACCTGGGGTGCATCGAGGATCCTTGGTTCGGCGGGGGACGGCCCGCTTCGGTGAACGCTGAGCAGCAACACTGGTTCTGCGGCTCCTCAACGCAGTTTGGCACGACCAACTCAGATGTCAATGGCTTGAGTCGGGGCTGACTTGGCTGAGAACGATCCGGCCCGCGTCGCAGCGGCGGTGAATGTGAGTGCCCCTCCGAGAACGTGCCGAGAAATAAACCTCGACCTAGGTGGTGTTCTCCCGGACAAGACCACCCACAAGCTTGAGGATTTCTGATCGTATGGGCGACATCCACCACCTGCTGAACAACACCATCGGCTTCGGCACGGCACCCCTGGGCAACATGTTCCGGGAGATCCCCGAGGACGAGGCGCTGAGCACAATCGAGGCTGCCTGGGACGCCGGCATCCGCTACTTCGACACCGCCCCGTTCTATGGCGCCGGTCTTGCCGAGAAGCGCCTCGGCGCCACCCTCGGAAAGAAGCCGCGCGATGAGTTCCTGCTCAGCACCAAGGTCGGGCGCTACATGTCCGATGAGACCGAGGAGAAGGAGGGACTCTTCGCCGACGGGCGCAGCAACAAGGTCATCACCGACTACACCGCCGAGGCCACGCGGAAGTCGCTGGAGCAGTCCATGGAGCGCCTGGGCACCGACCGGCTCGACTTCGTGTTCGTCCACGACATCTCCCGGGACTTCCACGGCGACGAATGGATCGCGAAGTTCGAAGAGGCCCGCACCGGCGCGTTCCGCGTCCTCACCGAGATGCGCGAGCAGGGTCTGATCAAGGGCTGGGGACTGGGCGTCAACACCACGGAACCCATCGAGCTGGCCATGCAGCTGGAGGAGACTCCTCCCGATCTGAGCCTCTCGGCCACCCAGTACACGATCCTCCAGCACGAGAAGGCGCTGCAGCGGATGATGCCTCGCGCCAAGGCGCAGGGTGTCGGGATCATCGTCGGCGGACCGTACAACTCCGGAGCGCTGCTGGGCGGGGACCACTTCGACTACACCGAGGCGCCGCAGTCGGTGAAGGATCAGGTGGCCTCGCTGTCAGCCGTGGCCGCCCGCCACGACGTCGACCTCAAGGCGGCCGCGCTGCAGTTCTCCACCGCCCACCCCGCGACCGTCGCAGTGATCCCCGGTTCAAGCCGGCCGGGCCGGATCTCTGAGGACATCGCCGCGCTGTCCGCGACGATCCCCGGCGACTTCTGGGATGAGCTGGTCCAGGAAGGCCTGATCTCAGCCAAGGCACCGCTGCCGCAGGCCTGATAGCCACGGCGGTGTCTTGAGTTCGTAGTCCCAGCGTCGCCGCCGGAGGCAGTGTCGCATCGCCTCTAGCGGTCCCTCGGGGTCAGTTCTATCGTGGGTGCAATGCGTCCCGTGCGCATGGGGGCGTGTTTCAGATGAGAGCTGTCTACCGGGAGCGGAGGCGTGCAGCTGATGGAAGGACCGATCGAGAACCTGACCAACTCTGTGCCGTCATGGGGTGCGAAGATGGCGTTCGGCGAGAGCATCACGATCGGCGGTCGCGAGCTGGTTCCTGCGGCCCTGGTCATCTTCGGCTTCGGCGGTGGCGGGGGTTCGGGCAGAGTCCCGCCGAGCGGGGAGGACCCGGAAAGAGAAGGCGAAGGCAGCGGTGGCGGGGGCGGCGGCTGCGTCTTGCCGATCGGTGCGTATGTCGATGGTCCCCACGGGCCGAAGTTTCAGCCCAACCCGGTTGCCACGGTGATCGTGAGCGCGCCGCTCGTGACTGCCCTCGGCTGGGCGGTGGCCCGGATCATCACCGCCGCAGGCGGGACCGCAGGAACGCCTGCAGCCAGAGGCCACCGGCTCGTGAACCAGCAGACGCGTTCACGGAACCGCAGGACTGGCTTGGTGAGTCTGCTGAGTGCCGGAGCTCCTCGACGTCGAACCGTGGGTCTTCTCCGTGGTCGTGCACGCGGAGCGTCAGGGCCGCACGGACCTCTTCGGGGGCATCGTTCCCGATGAGAAGCCTGAGCCGGGCGTCGTCGACGGGGAACACGATCGCTGTTCCGCTCAGACGCACCTCGACCCCGAACCTGCAGTGCGGGTTGCGGTCTTCAGCTGACCTTCATCTCCCCCATCTCATCCCAGCCTGAGCCTTCGACCTGGCGAGAGATGATCTCCGGCGTCGCGACCAGAGCCTCGTGCATCGGGCTGCCCGGGGCAGTGGCAGTCCTGAAGTGCTCAGACTCCACGTGAGGTTCCGCGCCGTCGTCCTCGAAGGCCTCTACCAGCACGTACTGGTTGGTGTCGTCGAGGCTTCTGGACCATTCGAACCACTTGTTCCTCGGCTCTGCGCGCGTGGCTTCGGTGAACGCGCGGGTGATCTCCGGCCACTGCTCAGCGAGCTCCGGCTTGACTTGGAATTTCACGACGATCAGGATCATGTCTTCTCGCTCCTTCTTGGGTTTTTGGTCGGCGTCACCCGCTGCCGTTGGTGCGGGGTCCAGTCTCAGGAGAACTGCATCCCTCCGTCGACCAGCATCGTCTGGCCGGTGATGTAATCGGAGTCCTCCGAGGACAGGAAGGACACGAGGCTGGCGACATCGCTGGGTACTGAGACGCGACCAAGCAGAATGTCGCCCGCGTACTTCTTGATCGCCTCGCCCTTCTGGAGGCCCTCTTCGGCGGCGAGCTTTTCATCGATGAGGTCCCACATGGCTGTTCCCACGATCCCTGGACCGTAGGCGTTGACCGTGATTCCGTACTGGGCCCACTCCATGGCCGCGGCCTGGGTCAACCCTCGCACCGCCCACTTGCTCGCTGAGTAGGGCGACAGGAGGGCGAAGGGACGGAATGCCACGATGGAGGCGGCGCCGATGATCTTTCCACCGGTGTTCTGCCCCATCATCTGCCGGGCGGCTGCGCGGTAGGAGTGAAAGACCCCCGTGACGTTGACGTCCATCACCTTCTGGAAGTCCTCAGTCTTGTAGTCCAACAGCGACTGGACCTGGGCGATGCCTGCATTGGCCACGAAGACATCCAGGGATCCCCCGGTCTCCACTGCCGTGCGGACCAGCGCATCGACCGAGGACTCCACGGTCACGTCCACCTCGGCGGCGCTCGCATGTCCGCCTGCGCCGGTGATCGTCTCCACGGTCTCGGCTGCTTCTTCCTGCATGCCTGGCAGATCCGCGACGACCACGTGCAGACCGTCCTGGCCGAGCCTCTCCGCAATGCCACGCCCGATTCCGCGTCCGGCTCCCGTGACGACGGCGACCCTCAGTTGTGCACTCATGCGCTGTTCTCCTCAGGTGTGATGGTCAGCACAGTCTGTGGTGCGTCAGACGAGACGAGCCAGAAGCTCTCTCATCCGGTGAGAACGGTCTTCGATCCGGCGCGCATATACCGACTGCATCGGCCGGCATATTCGCGCAGAGCAGCTTCGATCTGTGGTTCCAGTCCAGCGGCTCGGCGTGCGGACATGCTGACAGCGATCGCGCCGACGTTGACTCCGCTGGCACCGCGAACGGGTACGGCTGCGCAGGTTGTCCTAGGCAGAAACTCCTCGTGCTCCCACGCGATCCCCCGGATCGAGACGGTGTCG
The DNA here is from genome assembly GCF_022565895.1 of Nesterenkonia sp. YGD6. Lineage (NCBI taxonomy): Bacteria > Bacillati > Actinomycetota > Actinomycetes > Micrococcales > Micrococcaceae > Nesterenkonia > Nesterenkonia sp. YGD6. The sequence continues at coordinate 344,521 of NZ_JAJOYY010000005.1, forward strand.
AGGTGTTCATCGAGCAGGTCAGGGCGGGCGATCGTGTGAGGAGTCAGGATCGGCATTCCTCGTGCATCGAGATAGGACCTCCTCTCCTCCTGCGGCATCGAAGCGAGGAGGATCTTGCCGAAGGCCGTTGCATGCGCGGCCTCATGGAATCCGAATCGCAGAGGGCGCAGCCGTGGATGCTTCTCGCAGTCGGAGAGGTGTGTGAGCACTATGTCCGAGCCGCGGTAGACCGCGAAGTAGGCAGCCGTCTCCATGGTGCGGTGAAGCTCATCCGTAGCCTGTCGGATGGGGGAGGGTGCCACCAGGCGCTGGCGGAAGGACAGCCCGAGGTCGAAGCACTTGGGCCCCAGCTCGAAACGTCCGTCCTCTTTGAGGTGCACGAGGTATTGAGTCGCCACGAGCTCACTGAGGAGGCGATAGACGCTGGGGAGCGGGATCTCCAAGCGCTGGGCGACTTCCTTGGCTGTGGCGCTCCCAGACGCCGCGACGGCCTCCAGGACAGCGAAGGTTCGGTGGATCACGGCAATGGCTGGCATGGGACCTCGTCTCGTCAGGACTCAGGAATCGTGGGCTCGAAGGGCTTGCTCGGGGTGTTCTCGCCCGGTGAGAACCTACCTGTCGAACAGTGTCCCAGATCACATACCGTTAGAGAACAATCACGAGACGATCGCGTGCAGGTCTCCACAGAAACCCCATCGTGACGGGGCCCCGGGCGGACCTGTCGGCGAGGCTGATCTACAAAGGAGCATCCGATGGTTTTCCCCGCGAAGTACCCCTCGCTCAACGCGACCGAGATGACGGAGGAGGCCCGCCAGACCCTTATCCGCGTGCTGCGCGTCGCTTTTCCTCACCAGTGCGTGCCGGACGGACCCTATGAGCGCACTGCCGACACCATCCTGACAGAGGCGCAGAACGAGACCTGGTTCCGCGTGGCGCTGACTCAAGGGCTGCTCTCGTTGAATCAGCTGTCCGATGGGGACTTCCGCAGCCTGGACGATGCCGCTGCGCTGCGGGTCCTGCGCCGCGTAGACGGCACGGAGTTCTTCGGCTTCGTCCGTCGCACCGCAGTGCTGAACCTCTATGACGATGCGGAGGTCTGGACAGCCCTCGGCTATGAGGGGGCATCGTTCGACCAGGGCGGATATATCAATCGAGGATTCAACGATCTCGGCTGGCTGCCAGATCCGCGCGTCGAGTTTCCCGAGGGGGAGACCATGCCGGAGATCGCCCCCGGTGCGACCGGGGCTCCGCGTCCGGCGGCCGGGGGACAGAAGACCGACAGCACCAATCAGCCGGGCGCGACCAGCTCGGATATGGAAGAGGTGAAGAAGTGATGTCATCCGTTCCCGAGAATCACACACCCGGAGAAAGCGTCACCGGCTACAGCGTCGCCCATGACGAGGAAGCAGTCGTCATCGTCGGGTCCGGTGCCGGCGGAGGCACCCTTGCCTATGAACTCACCTCGAAGGGGATACCTGTGGTCGTGCTCGAGGCGGGGCCCTACCTCACTCATGACGACTATATGAACAACGAGTGGGAATCCTTCAACCAGATGGCATGGTTGGATCCCAGGACCACCTCAGGGTCCTGGCGAGTTGCTCGTGACTTCCCCAATCTCCCGGCATGGATCGTCAAAGCGGTGGGCGGGACCACCACCCACTGGTCTGGCGCGACTCCACGCTTCAAGGATCACGAGTTCAAAGCCCGCAGCGTGTACGGCCGGGTCGATGGCGCCAATCTGTTGGACTGGCCGATCGGGCTCTCAGATCTGGCTCCTTTCTATGACCGCGCAGAGAAAGCGATGGGTTCCACACACGTCCATGGCCGTCCGCCGCTGCCGGCGAACAACAACTACAAGGTCTTCGCCAACGGTGCCGAGCGTGTGGGCTATAAGTTCTACGCCACAGGCCCCTACGCCACCAACGCCGAGGAGTACGACGGGCGTCCGGCGTCGATCCAGGACGGCTTCAACTTCCAGGGAGACAAGAACCGGTCCAAGTGGTCCACCCTGGTCCGTGAGATACCGCGCGCCGAAGCAACCGGGCTTCTGGACCTGCGCCCCAACTCCCAAGCCGTGCAGATCACCCATGACGCCGAAGGCCGAGCTGACGCCGTGCTGTACCTCGACGAGGAGGGAAGCCTGCATCGCCAGGCGGCGAAGATCGTCTGCGTGGCGGGCAACTCCATCGAGACCCCTCGCCTGCTGCTGCTCTCCGCGACGCCGAGTTTCCCAGACGGGCTCGGCAACTCGTCCGGGCAGCTGGGTCGCAACTACATGCGGCATCTGACAGGCACGGTCTGGGGCCATTTCGAGGAACCGGTGCGCATGTACCGCGGAGAGACGATGGCGGGCATGATCGGAGACGAGTCGCTGCACGACCCTGATCGAGGCTTCGCCGGGGGCTACTATCTCGAAACCATCTCGCTGGGCCCGGCCTTCATGGCCGCGTTCGTCGAGCCCGGCACCTGGGGTCCAGACTTCGCGAAGCTTTTGGACGCCTACACGAACTCTGCCGGCATGTGGATCGTCGGGGAGGACATGCCACAGGAGACCAACCGGATCACGTTGAACACCACTCTCAAGGACAAGAACGGCCTCCCGGTCCCCAATGTCCACTACGACGATCATGTGAACGACGTGGCGATGCGCGAGCATGCCTACGCCGCGGGCGAGAAGGTCTATGCAGCAGTAGGGGCACGCTCTACGCACCGGACACCGCCGTACCCCTCCACGCACAATCTCGGGACCGCACGGATGAGTGAGCGTCCCGAGGACGGGGTGGTGGACCGTTGGGGACGTTCCCACGACGTGAAGAACCTGTTCGTCTCGGACGGTTCCGTCTTCACCAGTGGAGCGGCCGCGAATCCCACCCTCACGATCGTTGCGCTCGCCATTCGTCAGGCCGACTACATCGCCGAAGAGCTCAAAGCGCAGCGGATTTGAGCCCCAGCAGGAGCAAGTCCGCTGACCATCGGGGAGGCAGCTCCACGTTGACGGAGGTCCCCGCCGATCTCGTCGACGCGCTGCGAAGCGTCGTGGGCGAGGTCGGGGTGCGTGCGACAGACCGCCTGGGGGCCGCCCATGATGCCTCGCACTACCTGCTCACTCCCCAAGCCGTGGTGCGGCCGAACTCCATCGAGGAGGTCGCCGGACTGTTCCAGACAGCTCGACACCTGGGTCTCGGGGTGACCTTCCGCTCGGGGGGAACCAGCCTGTCCGGACAGGCCGTCACGGAGAACCTGCTGGTGGATGTGCGAAGGCACTTCGGCTCCATAGAGGTGCTCGACGGCGGCGCCAAGGTGCGCTGCGGCCCCGGGGCTGTGCTGAGCCAGGTCAACGCTCGACTGCGGCGATATGGGCGCAAACTGGGCCCGGACCCCGCCAGCGAGATCGCGTGCACGATCGGGGGAGTGGTGGCGAACAACTCCTCCGGCATGGCGTGCGGGACCGAATCCAACACCTACCGGACCCTCGACTCCTGTGTGCTCGTGCTGCCCAGCGGCACCGTGGTCGACACTTCGATTGCCGACGCTGATCTGCAGCTCGCCCGCGCTGAGCCTGAGCTGCATGAGGGCCTGGGTGCGCTGCGCGACCAGCTGCGAGCCGACCCGCTCGCCGTCGAGCGGATCCGGACGCTGCATGCGATCAAGAACACCATGGGCTACGGTCTGAACTCCTTCCTGGACCACACCGACCCGGTCCGAATCCTCGAGCATCTGATCGTCGGCAGCGAGGGCACGCTGGCGTTCCTTGCGCAGGCGACCTTCCGCACGGTGGAGATCAGACCGCACGTGGCCACGGGGCTGCTCATCTACCCCGACCTTGCCGCCGCGACCGCCAGCCTGCCCGATTTGGTGGCGGCGCAGCTTGCCACGGTGGAACTCCTGGATGCGACCAGTCTGCGAGTCTCCCAGCGTGATCCGAAGTCGCCGGAGGAGATCCGGGGCCTCATGGTCGAAGATCACTGTGCGCTGCTGGTGGAGTTCCAAGAGCCCGATGAGCAGGCGCTTCAAGACCGGCTCGAGGCTGCGGCGCTGCTCTGGGAACGGCTTCCCCTGAGTCGCCCCGCCCAGCTGACCACCGACGCCGGTCGACGGGCCGCCTTCTGGCACACCCGAAAAGGTCTGTTCGCTGCTGTCGCGGGCAACCGGCCCTCGGGCACCACGGCGCTTCTGGAGGACATCGCGGTTCCAGTCGCTCGGCTCGGGGAGACCTGTACGGCTTTGACCGAACTCTTCGACACATACGGCTACGCCGACGCCGTGATCTTCGGTCACGCCAAGGACGGCAACATCCACTTCATGGTGACCGAGACCTTCGACGGGGAATCACCAGAGGAACTGGACCGATACGAGGCGTTCACCGAGGACATGGTCGAGTGTGTCTTGGCGCGCGGTGGAACACTGAAGGCCGAGCACGGAACGGGCCGGATCATGGCCCCCTTCGTGCGGCGTCAGGTCGGAGACGACCTGTATGCCGTGATGGAGAAGCTCAAGGCCCTCGTGGATCCGCACCAGATGCTCAACCCTGGAGTGCTCCTGACGCAGGATCCTCGAACCCACCTGAAACATCTCAAGACCTCGCCGAGGGTCGAAGAAGAGGTCGATCGGTGCGTCGAATGTGGGTACTGCGAACCCGTCTGTCCCAGCCGCCGGCTGACCACCACACCGCGTGAACGGATTGTGCTTCGTCGGGAGATCGCAAGGGCCGAGGCAGCCGGAGACGCAGCGCTGGCGCAGACTCTCCGCCGGGAGTATGAGTACGAGGCCGTCCAGTCCTGCGCCGTCGATGGCATGTGTGAGACGGCCTGCCCGGTATTCATCAACACCGGAGACCTGGTGCGGCGCCTGCGCGCTGAGACCCGGTCTGCGCCCGACCAGAAGGTCTGGAAGGCGGCGGCGAGGCAGTGGACGAGCGTGAGTCGGGCAGGGTCTTGGGCTCTGACGGCGGCTGACCACATGCCGTCGGTTCTGCCGCGTGCGGCGTCTGATCTCGCGCGACGTGTCCTCGGCGAGGAGGCGTTTCCACAGTGGACCGATGACCTGCCGCGCGGAGGGCGGGCTCGTCCTGTGCGGCAGGACGCCCAGGCGGAGGTGCTCTGGTTTCCCAGCTGCACGCAGACGTTGTTCGGTGCGGCTGAAGGTGCTGACCCGGATGGGCGACGCAGCGGTGTGGGCGAGGCGTTTCAGCGGCTCTGTGATGTGGCCGGAGTGCGGGTGCGCACACCCGAATCGATGCCGTCGCTGTGCTGCGGGACACCGTGGAAGTCCAAAGGCCTGTCTGAGGGGTACGAGCTCATGCGCAGCAAGGTCGCCGCCGCGGTGTGGGAGGCCTCTGACGCTGGAAGGCTGCCGGTCGTCAGTGACGCGAGCTCTTGCACCGAGGGTCTCGAGGCGCTCCTGCTGGCGTCTGGTGAGCCGGTCGCAGACATCGAGGTCGTGGACGTGGTCACCTTCGCCGCACAACGGCTTCTGCCCGCGCTGCAGGCCCGGAAGCTGCTGCCCGCGCCGATGACGCCCTCTGTGATGCTGCACCCCACCTGCTCGTCTACACGGCTCGGACTGAACTCTGATCTCGATGTACTGGCAGCCGCTGTGGCGGGTCAGGTGTATACCCCGCAGGACTGGGGATGCTGCGCATTCGCCGGAGACCGAGGCATGCTGCACCCCGAGCTCACGGCCTCAGCGGTCGAGGCGCAGGCTGCGGAGGTGCGCAGCGTGCGTGCCGCGGTGCACGCGTCCACGAATCGCACGTGTGAGATCGGGATGACCCGCGCGACCGGTGAGCCATACAGACATATTCTTGAGCTGCTCGACGACGCGGTGTTGCCGCAAGGCCGGGGCCGAACACCGGAGGAGCCTTCGTAGACCTGTAGCGAGGTGAGGGTCGAGTGGCTCAGTCGCAAGTTCACGATTCCAGAACTGGACTGGACACCGACGAAGCGGAAGGTTTCATGCCAGCAGGTCAGTACGGTGACTCTGCTCTGGGCTGATGAAATGACCTTGACCCCGTTTCGTCACATCCTCACGCCAGGTTTCTCGCCGATATATCGTTAAGTCTGATCGGGCCCACAATGGGCGCGGCGCTTAGGAGGCTGTTATGACTGGATCATTTTCAGGCGACTCACATGGCCGGGGCATCTTCGGAGACCGTCGGCCACCGGTGGGAGGGCCACCAGCTGACCTTTGGGACGCGATGGACCAGCTGCGTGGTGCATTCAAGGACAAATCGGCTCCGCGAGCGAACCGCGGCGATGTCCGAGCGGCGGTCCTTGCTCTGCTGGCCGAGCGCTCCATGCACGGCTACCAGATCATCCACGAGATCGAACAGCGCAGCGGCGGCGCCTGGAAGCCCAGCCCAGGCTCGGTCTATCCCACCCTGCAGCTCTTGGCGGATGAAGGACTGATCCACGCCGAGACAGAGGGTGGACGCAAGACCTACTCACTGACCGAAGAAGGCCGTGAGGCCGCAGAGGCCGCTGATCAGTGGCCTGCGCAGTGGCAGGGCCCTGGGCACCGCGGCCACGCAGTTCGCACCCTGTCCAAGGCCGGCATGGAGCTTGCTCAGGCAGCCGCGCAGGTCGGCCGTTCCGGAACCCCCGAACAGATCTACCAGGCGGAGCAGGAACTGGACCAGGTGCGCCGGAAGCTCTACGCCATCCTTGCTCAGGACTGAACGGCGTGACTGCAGCACGTGACGCCTGGGGCCGCGGCTTCCAGGGAATCGAGTGAACCCAACGACCAGGACGCTGCGCGCCCGGTACCGTCGGATTCTCCGGTTTGCCGCACTTCATCTGATCCAGGTGTGGTGGTTCGAGCTGTTCCTGCCGCGAATCGGTCTTGCCCGACTCGCAGCAGTCGGGCGATCTCGACGAATGCGGCGTCTCGCGCAGCGGTTCCATGTCTTGGCTGTGGACCTCGGCGGGCTGATGATCAAGGTCGGCCAGTTCCTCTCCTCGCGACTAGACGTGCTGCCTCCCGAGATCACCAAAGAGCTGGAGGGGCTGCAGGACGAGGTGAGTCCGGTCGCCTTCTCTGCCATTCAGACCGCCGCCGAGAAGGAACTCGGCGTCCCGCTGGAGCAGGCGTTCGCCTACGTCGACCCGACCCCGCTTGCCGCTGCCTCGTTGGGCCAGGCGCATCGCGCCGCACCTTCGGCGCAGGACGCCGAGTTGGCCGGTTTCGCAGCCGCGGTCGTGAAGATCCAACGTCCCGGCATCGGTGAGATCGTCGACGTCGATCTGGCCGCACTGCGACGGGTGAGCCGATGGCTGTCCCGGATCCGGCTGGTGAGCAACCGGGTGGATGCGCCTGCACTGGTCGAGGAGTTCGCCGCGACCAGCATGGAGGAGATCGACTACCTCCACGAGGCTGCCAACGCTGAACGGTTCGCCGCGAACTTCGCCGAGGATCCGCGCGTCTCCGTTCCTGACGTCATGTGGGAACGCACCACGCGACGGGTCCTCACCCTGCAGGACGTGACCGCGATCAAGATCAATGATGTGGAGAGGCTCAAGGCCGCGGGAATCGACCCAGCAGAGGTCGCCACACAATTCGCGAACGTGATGTTCGACCAGATCTTCGTCCACGGGTTCTTCCATGCCGACCCGCATCCCGGGAACATCTTCGTCACGCCGACCCCCTCGGAGGGGAATCCCCTCGCAGAGGGGGGACAGGCACCTCACTGGCACTTGACCTTCATCGACTTCGGCATGATGGGCGAGATTCCGGAGACTCTGCGGGACGGGCTGCGCCGGGTGTTCATCGCCGCAGCCTCGCGTGACGGCAAAGGGCTGGTCGACGCCATTCAAGAGGTGGGTGTGCTGCTTCCCTCGGCCGACACTGCCGAGCTTGAACGAGCGATGACACAGCTCTTCGCCCGATTCGGCGGCATGGGGTTCGCAGAGCTGAAGGAGGTCGACCCGCGCGAATTTCGGGACTTCGCCAAAGAGTTCGGTGACCTGGTTCGCTCCCTGCCATTCCAACTGCCAGAGAATTTTCTGCTGATGCTGCGGACGGTGTCTCTCATCTCGGGAGTCTGCAGCACACTGGATTCCAGATTCAACCTCTGGGACGCCATCGAGCCCTATGCCGAGCAGCTGATCCGCGATCAACGCAGACCTGCGGTCCAGGACGCCGCCCAACAGGCAGTGGCGACGGTGGCTACGGCGCTCCGGCTGCCGGGACGGCTCTCGGAAGCAGTCGACGGCATCGAGGCCGGGCGCATCGCGGTGCGCACCCCGGATCTTGATCGGCGGATCACAGCTCTGGAACGCGTAGGTCGGCGGATCATCTCAGCAGTTCTGTTCACCGGGCTGCTGGTCACAGGGACATTGCTGCGAAGCGACGACAGCCTCGTCGGCTCCGCCCTCATCGCGGCATCCCTCATCCCGCTGCTGCACGCGGTCTTCCCGTCGCGCAGAGGCGGGAACTGAACGAGAGGTTCACATGCATGCCGGGCCTCGAGGGTTCGTTCGTGGCGGGAAGGGAATTCAGGTCCCACAGAAGGTGCGGTAGGGGCCAAAGCTCGCGGGCGCTTCAGAGGCGTATCGAACGAACCTTTCACGCTCGTGGTAAGGATCGGTCACGGCCTCCAGGAGTTGGTGGAACGGTGCCAAGTCACCGTCGGTTGCCGCTTCAAGGGCTTCCTCTACCAGGTGGTTTCGCGGAATGTAGACAGGGTTGACCCTGTCCATCTGCTCTGCGTTCGGGTTGAGGCCGCGCCAACCATCTAGCCAAGCGTCGAGTGCCCCCAGATCCCGAGCCTTCTGTCGAACAGGCCTCACGTCGCCGCGGGCAGCGTGGTTGAGTGCTCGGAAGAACGAGGTGTAGTCGAGCGATTGCTCCTGCAGCAGAGTCATCACGTCGTCGACCACCGGGGTGCATACCTCGTCGTCCAGGTCTTGAGACAACCCGAGCTTGGTCTTCATGCCAAGAAACCAGGCAGCGCTGTACTCGCGGCGGAATGCGCCCAGGGCCTCCTGCGCCAGGGCGATGGCCTGCTCGTCGTCGTCGTTGAACAGGGGGAGCAGGGTCTCAGCAAATCGGGCGAGGTTCCATTCGGCGATCGCGGGCTGATTTCGGTACGCGTAGCGGCCGCTCTGATCGATGGAGCTGAAGACCGCAGCGGGATCGTAGGCGTCGACGAATGCGCAGGGGCCGTAGTCGATGGTCTCCCCAGAGATGGCCATATTGTCGGTGTTCATCACGCCGTGGACAAAGCCGACCAGCATCCATTGAGCCACCAGCTGGGCTTGAGCAGAGACCGCCGCTGTGAACAGTGCGAGATGAGGATTCTCAGCGTCCGCGGCGACAGGGGCATGCCGGGCAATGGCATGATCGGCCAGACGGCGGACCAACTCGCTGCCACCGATGGCACTGGCGTATTGGAAACTGCCTACGCGCAGGTGGCTGCTGGCCACGCGGGTGAGCACCGCTCCCGGCAGCGGCTTCTCGCGCCGCACGACGTCACCGGTGGCGAGGACCGCCAGAGAACGTGAGGTAGGAATGCCGAGGGCGTGCATGGCCTCGCTGATGACGTATTCGCGCAGCATCGGGCCCAGCGCAGCTCGACCATCGGCACCGCCGCGGGCGAAGGGAGTCCGTCCTGATCCTTTGAGATGTATATCGCACAGCTGGCCTCCGACGTCGGTGAGCTCGCCCAACAGCAGCGCGCGGCCGTCACCCAGGCGCGGCGAGTATGACCCGAACTGGTGGCCAGAGTACCCCTGAGCTACTGGCGCAGCGCCGCGGGGCACTCGGTTGCCGATCAGCAGACGGACGCCATCGGGGCTCTCTAAGTCTGCGGGATCGAGCCCCAGGTGATCAGCCAGGGGTCTGTTGAGCACAATCAGCCGCGGGGCGGTGGCCACCTCGGCCGACCACGGGATCGACAGCTCCGGAAACTCCTCCGCGAAGCGGCGATCCAGTGAGATATCGGGTTGTGCTGGGGCGCTCATCGGGGGCGACTCCTCGCGTTCTTCCACATGAGAGAACTGGTCTTCCAGGGCCGGCACCGCTGTCGCAGAGCAATGTCGTGCGCATCATCGAAGTCGTGCGCTCTGAAACTCATCACGTGCATGTCTGAGAGTTGCGCAGTGTCCCGGGCATGGGCCCAGACTAGACCACGAGGTGGTGCAGGACCCTGCGGCTGGGCCCTGCCCTTCCGCTAACTCTCGCGGGGATCTTGAGGGCGGGCGCCAGGGTTGCTGCTTTCGCCGCCACACGTACACCGAGCGACGGGGTTGCCCCATACATCTCCTCGCACGCCCCCGTGAGAAGTCTGCCACGGCCAGCGTCCGGTCATTTCGAGCTGGAGGGTGAAACTCAGGAACGTACGAATAAGGACTATGAGACCGAGCGCGAGTATTGCGTCCACGGAGAACCCGATAGCTACTGTCCGGATGATGTCCGCAGCGATGAGGATCTCCAGTCCCAGGAGAATAGATCGTCCGACCCAGCGGCGGTACTCCTCGAAGACGAGGCTCTTCCGGCGAAGGTATCTCCAGCCAGCGAGTCCAGAGGCGATGCTGATTCCGACCACCATCACAACCACTCCAGCGGCATCTACGGCTTTGCCGATGGAATCAATGATCGCGTCGAAATCCATAGTTCCTCCGTAGCCCAGAATGCCGCTTGTGACCCACAGTATCTTCGGCGCATACGAACGCGCGGCTGCTCCCGACTGAGATCTGGATCTGAGAAACGCCAGCTGCGCGCAAACAACGTCGCGCGTCGCCTGAGGGAGGAAGGTGGATGCGGTCCTGGGTCAGGCAGCCATCATGATCGATGGGCAGGGGACCGGGAAGCAGTTCGGTGGTCGGGTGCAACCAGCGCACGCGTGATGCCAGCTCAGCGGACAGATGGAGCAGGGGGGGACTTTGGGCCCTAGGCGGCGATGGATCCATTGGATACGCTTCGGCCATAGCTCAAGCAGCCGGGCTCTTGTTACTTCAGACAAGGGTGCCCCATGGAGCACATTTCCCGAGTAGTCATCAGCACCTCCGGGGCGTCTGGACCGATCATCGTAGGGTTGGCGGCCTTGGAGATGTATTTCGCTGGACACCGTGTTCCCAAGGGTCTTCCAGAGATCGCACTGGCGACACCGCACTTTCCGCGGCCGTGCGTGGTGGATGAGTCTGCCGCCATGAGAACTCGGGACCCGCAGTGGGACTCCGGCTCGCGCTCGGAACCGCGGTCGGACAACACCTACGAACGGCGCCCGTTCCTTCGCTGAAGTTCGCTGACGGGTGCGGCCCCGAGCAGAGAGAAGAATCTCCATCCCGTCTGAAAGAACAAGAAGTTCCCGTTCCCATGACCTACCCGCGAGCAAGACCCCACGCTGACCTGTGGGGATCCTGCTGAACTGAGGATTGCGTCACTTCTTATCGGTGCTGCCTGTTGTGGGCTCCATCGGTGCCGCCAGAAGGAGATCTTGATGCCGACTGAACTACCGCGTGATGAACTGTTTCTAGTGTTCGCCCGCGTCGATGGCATGCTGCTCAGCGAGGAAACCGTTGAACACGCGGTTGAACTCCTCGCCCAGGCAGCCAAGAGAACTGTTCCGAGGGCCATCGGAGCCGGCGTGTCATTGATCAGCAGCGCCGGCAGCAGGGTGAGTGCCGGAAGCACTGACCGGGTGGTGCGCGAGGCCGATGATCTCCAGTACGCGACCGGCGAGGGCCCGTGCCTGAGTGCTTGGGCGTCGCGCATGATCGTCAACGTCAATGACGTCGAGTCCGATCGCCGCTGGCCGAATTGGTCTGCCGCCGTCGTCGGGCTGCCGGTCCGGTCGGTGCTGAGCACGCCGCTGCAGCACAAGGAGACCATTGTGGGTGCGATGAAGGTCTATTCCGCCGCGGAACATGCTTTCACACTGGAGAGCGCACGGCTGTTGACGATGTTCGCCGGGCCGGCTGCCGCGCTGCTTGCGCATGTGCAGGCGAAAGACCTCCCGGTGAAGCTCAGCGAATCCATAAGCAATGCCATGGGCCAGCGCGACATGATCAACATCGCCAAAGGCGTCGTGATGGACCAGCATGGGTTCGACAGAAACGCCGCCACCCGTCATCTGATCCAGGTGGCCCGAGCCGAATGCGTGACGATGGGGGAGACTGCGCAACGCATCATCGCCGCCGGTTGGCGGCAAGGCGGCAATCGGTCGTGAAGGATTCCAATTCACCAAAGCCGTCACGGCCTGACGGTGATCCGTCCTCGGCTGGGAGGGATGAGTCGCAGCGACAAAACCTGGGCAGAGCGGTGCGCCATTCCGCCCTACCGCTGAAGAGGCTGTGGCTGCATTATTTCAGTATGGGCGGCACTGCCGGTGAGTACGAGCTCAATGCCTACATCCACAGCTTGTACTCGTTGCCCGAGTTCCAGCAGGACATTCTGGCCCAGGCCGCCAACGAGATGATCGATATGCTCCCCTCGCCTCCCCGAGCGTCGTACAGCGATGAAGCGGATCACGACTGGGCGTCAAACGCAGAAATCCAGAGGTAGGAACCATGCATAACGGAGAAGGAACCCCGACTCCGAACGAGGCAAAACAGGGACAACCATCCGGGCCCGACCAGGGGAGTGCCGCTGGTGAGCATCAGCTGGCCTCACAGCTCGGTGATCTGGTCCGTTCTCTCAACCAGGAGAGCCCGGAGGCGATCCTGGAGCTCGTGGTGGCCGCCGCCATCGAGCTGATTCCCGGTGCCGAAGAGGCCTCCCTGAGCGTCGTCACCGGGCGAGAGGAAGTCGAAACTGTGGCTCCCTCCAGCGAGCTGCTCAGAAGGTTGGACGATCTGCAGGTGGAATTGACCGAAGGTCCCTGCCTCGAGGCGATCTATTCGGAACAAACCATCCGCGTGCGGGAGATGGCGACCGAGGCTCGGTGGCCCGTCTTCGCTGAAAAGGCGACCGAAGCCGGAGTGGACAGCATGTTGGCCTTCCAGCTCTATGTGGTCGGAGACAACCTGGGTGCGCTGAACCTCTACTCCAGTCAGGTCGACGCGTTCGACGATGACTCTGAGCATGTCGGGCTGATCGTCGCCTCACATGCCGCGGTTGCCCTCGCCGACGCCCAGCAGGTCAGCCAGCTCCACGAGGCGGTGCAGAGCCGGGACGTGATCGGACAGGCCAAGGGAATCTTGATGGAGCGCTATAGGATCACCGACCATCAGGCCTTTCTGCTGCTGGCCAAGGCCAGTCAGCACACCAACAAGAAGCTGCAGGTTCTTGCCGAAGACCTGGTCAACAGCGGCGAACTCAGCAGCGGGACCAAATGAGTCTAGAAGCCAGACTTGGGCGGGTCCGAGCAGTCGGGGACCGGAGACTGGTCAGGTGCAAGCACCCGTTCCGGGTCCTGTTGTGACACGACGAGGGCGATCCCGCCCATTGGTCACCAGTAGTGACGCCGTCCTCCGACAGCGCGGCCGAGAGAGCCCAAGATCCAGAGGATGGCACCGGCCACAACCAGGATGATGCCGATCGTCCAGAGGATGGAGATGTCAATGACGGCTCCCACGATCAATAGGATGATGCCCAGAATAATCACGAGGTAATTCCTTTCCGTGGGGCGCGGAATTGGCCCCTCATTCGTTGAGGTTACCGCTGGAGATCAAACGTCGGAAGAGGCGAATGGCGAAAGTTTCCCCTCATAGGGCGGGAGAACAGCGTTGAGCCCCCGATACGGCGCCGAAGCGGGGCCCGCCGCGCGGACACCCGGTTTGAATGCTGGGCAGTCTTCTGTGATGCCGAGTTCCGCGAGACTAAGACCAGTCCGATCGACCCGCGGGCACCTGAGTGGGTATCCATCGCAGGGCCCTATGAGCTGCGCATTCTCTGAGCACCGTCATGCCCGGACTTTCCACAACGTCGTCGCAGTGGCTGGATCACTGTCCATCTTCTGGATCAAGGCGGTGGCGCTTCTGGTTTCCGCGTCTGGTGATCAGCCCTCAAGGGTGCCGATCTCGAACTCCGCGAGTTGTCCTTCGGGGCGCTCGGCGCCGCCGTGCTGAGCTTCGAAGGCTTCTGCTGCGTCGGTGCCGCACAGTCCTTCGATCCGGTCGGCTCCTCCTGGATGATTTTCGATCCAGTCTGTGAGGTCGTAGACGGTCCCGTCCATGACTGCCCAGCACGAGTCGGGGGAATCATTCTGCTCTACTTGATCCATGGTCAGGACATCGTCAGAAGGTTCCGGCTGCTCTTCCGCTTCGCTGTCCTCAGTTGGGTCCTCATCTGTGTCGGTGTTCTCGTTCTCTGCCTGATCGGTGTCGGTCTCCTGAGTGCTCTCGGCCTCCTCTGCCGATTCAGTCTCGGGGGCTTCTTGATCTTGGTCTGCGCCTTGCCCGCATGCGGAGAGGAGCAGCAAGCTTCCGGCTGCGACGGGGGCCAGGAGAGATCGTCTCCAGTTGGTCTTTCGCGCGAGGGTGTTCATGAGTGTGCTCCTTCTGGATAGTGATTACGAAGTTCGGGCGAACGTCGGGCGTCGCCGCTACGTTCGCGGGAGAAGGCCCAAGCGATGAGCCACGTGGCCATCGCAGCGATCACCAAGGCTCCGCTGAAGTGGAGAGTCAGTGTCATGGCGCTGCCGACGAGAGCCTGGAGGAATGTCAGAACGAACAGCAACACCGCGGTGACCGCAGGAATCAGCCCGGTCTTGGTCCCCCACGCACGGAGAACGAGGGCCAGCGCCAGCGCACCAGAGGTGATGTGGAGTCCGACGGCTGCCACGCCATGGACATCGAGTCCGCGAAAGTCTTGGACGTAGAGACCTGCCGCAGCAAAAAGAAGGCCTAGGGCGACGAAATTAGCCAGGGCCAGGCACCGAGCCGCGCGGAGAAGAGCTGGGGAGGAGAACATGGGATCTACAGCTCACATTCTGTTCTGGTCTGGGACTCGCGCAGGGAGTTCGGAGCCTCGGGTGGGGATCCCCGCCGGGGAGAGCAATTGAGCGGGGCATCCGTGGAATAGCTGAGTACCGCTTGATTTCGTCTGAGGAAGGGGTGTTCTGCAGCGGGTGCCGGAAAGGGGGCGGTATTTGATGGCCCGTTATGACGGTGGCCCCACAGAACCTGGAGGGATCTGTAGGGCCACCACTCTGTCTTCACCATGATCTGCGCCGCTGAAGCAATATGGGTCACGACCCGCGAGGGAGGTCGATCACCCTGCTGGTTAGGCGCGAAGGATCAGGACTCGACGGTGCGCTGGCGCATGAAGAAGGCACCGGCACCGATGGCGCCGAGGGCGAGTGCGCCGCCGCCGGCGGCCATGGCCACACTGGCGCCCTGTGAGCCGCCGGAGACGCCGGTGTCGGCGCCGCCTTCAGGCATCCCGTCCATCTGCGAGGCGGTCAGGGTGCCACAGGCAGCGGGAAGAGTCGCAGCGTTGGGCAGGGACTCATCGAGCTCGCTCTGCTTGTTCGCGGCTTCCTCGGTCAGCACGGCTGGGTCCACGCCGTGGACCACGACGACGCCGGTGCCATCGACGATGGAGGCCAGCACGTCATCGGGGATCTCCAGGCTGCGCTCGTAGGTGTAGCTGCTGCCCCCGGGGAACCGCTCGACCGCGAGGCCGGAGTCCGGTGAGGTGTCGCCTTCGGTGGT